>JBCDLC010000005.1:0-108826 GCA_038745855.1 Pseudomonadota bacterium
ATATCCCCCAACACAGCCCGCGGGCCCCGCCAAGGCGCCCACACGGGCCCCAGCGCGGGCCGCCTGAAAACTCAGCCACCCCCACCCCGGCCCCAAAACCGGGAATACACCCGCTGGAAAAAACACCCCGCGCCCCATTCCCCAACCCGCCCCACGTCCATAATCCAGTATGGCCCCGGGCCACTCCCCGCGCTAAGGCTTACGCCGAGCCGCAATCCGATGCGGGCGTGGCGAAAGTGGTAAACGCAGCGGACTTAAAATCTGTTGGCAACAACAAATTTCATGTGACGAAAACAGAAAGAAAAGCTAAAAATATCAGATATTTGAAGCGACAGAGAGCGAAAGGAAATCTGAACCGCCCCATTGGCTGTGAGTCATATAGGGGTCAAGAGGGGCGCAAAGCCTCGCAAAATGCGGACGTGGTGGAATCGGTAGACACAAGAGACTTAAGCCATGTTTGAGTGCCCCGGCAGAAATGACGGGAGTAGAACTGCTCAAATTCGGGGAAAGCTAACGGTCAGTTTCTGACCCACGCCAATCCCGAGCCAAGCCCCAAAAAAGGGAAGGTGTAGAGACTAGACGGGCAGCATCTAAGGTCAGGCAACTGGCTACGATGAAGGGATAGTCCAGGCCACAAACGACGTGCTTGAATTATTCTCGTGCGTCGGCGGTGAAAGCCGTAGCGGGTAAGAAAATCTCTCGATCGTATGATCGTGCGGGTTCGAGTCCCGCCGTCCGCACCATTCCTCAATCAGCCGTGACTCGCCCGTAGAGTTCGAGGCTGTGGCTTTCGAGTGTGTAGCCCAGGCGTTCGGCAATTTGCTGCTTTAACGCCTCCAGTTCCGGATCGCGAAACTCGATGACATTGCCGGTCTCGACATCGATCAGATGGTCATGATGACCTTTGCCTTTGACCTCATAACGTGCCCGACCATCGCCGAAATCGTGCTTGATGATGAAGCCGCACTTGTCGAATGCGCTCAAAGCGCGATAGACGATGGCGAGAGACATTTTCGGATCATGTCGCCGGGCGCGGCGATGCAATTGCTCGACATCCGGATGATCGGAGGATTTTTCGAGGACACGGCAGATGATCGCCCGCTGCGGCGACAGGCCTCCCAGTTGTCTGGGGGCGCGATCCTCTAGTCTCTCCGCCATTATGTCCTCCTACGTCATTATCCTTGCTTATTGCCAGGTCGGGAAAGTTCTTGAGCTCGTAATCGGCTTTCATACGCTGCGGCTTTGGCGAGAATGGCGGACACGGGCTTCAGACAGCTTGGGCGATAAGCAAGGAGCATGGCGACGCTGAGTGCGCCGACGGCAAAGAGTAGCGGCCAGAGAATGGCGGCAAAGCTGCCGCCATCGCGGAGGACACAGAACACGAGAGACGCAAAAATGAAAATCCAGCCGGTCCACTTTGCAAGACGCGGTGTAAGTTCCGGCGGTTTGCCGCCAATGACCTCCCGCCAATTACGTGACTGGGATAGGGCAAGCAGGGCGCACCCGATGATAGCCGTCAGCGCGGCCAAAAAGAGAAAGAGCGCATCGTTGGTAACGCTCATCTGGCCTGGGCCTCGTCTGAGGGCTCTGTTTGGACGTGTTTGCTAAACGCGCCAGTTGTTTCCGACTTTTTCAGACGAAGGGCGGCCCAGATGGCGGTCAGCGCCCCGGCGAGTAGAATCAGGTCCATGCTGGCGACTGACCAAATACCCTCGCTGATCATCGCGGGGATATGATCGCCGGTCGTTATCCAGTTGAGGAGAATGGCACTGACGCCGAGCACAGCAATGACCCAGCACTGATCGCGCCAGGCGGCCTTGTCGCGCACAGCTGCGTGAATGAACGTGGAGATCCACGTGAGGAAGAACGCCCATATCTCTAGAGCCGCCCGTCCATTGCCGAGCAGAGCTGCTTCGGCCGGCAGGAGACGGTTAGCGATCAGGAAAGCGCCCGTTGCAATGATAATCCCGCTGACCGCACCGACGGTGAGCGCTCGGATTACTCGTACTTGGACTGTCTGTTCTCGCCCCGTCCTTATTCGCGCTCTCATCCAGAATAGATTCCCGGTCGCGATCATAACGCAGCCCATCAAACCACAGACCAAATAGAGCCATCGCAACGGCCAGTGATCGAACTGGATGTAATGCAGCCCCACGAGCCAAGTATGCGCATGTCGTGCGGGGCCAGCGCTGAAATCTTTTAATATATGGCCCGAAATCGCGTCGAAAACGAGCGTCTCCTTTCCAACTTCGACGCGTTTTGACGTAAAAAGTTGCCTTGCGGTGACCGTCGCGTTTTCTGTCCCAAAATTATTTATGTACAGAACATCTGCTACTTCAGGACTCCCCGTCCTTTCTGTCCAGATATTGGCCGCTTGAATGAGGTATTGATCAAGCGACTGCATTTCCGCCGCTTGCGGGTTTTCTTCTGATAAAGAGACAAAACCAAAATAGTCGTCGCGAAAAGCCCCGTCGTCACCGGAATAAATTGCCGAAATTGGCCACGGCAAAAATATCATAAACAGGATCAACAGACCACTGACTGTGATGAAGAAATAAAATGGCAGAGCGACCACACTAGTCAGATTATGAAGGTCAAGCGTCGAACGTCTTAGCGCTTTCCATGGTCGAAACGTGAAAAAATCGGCAAATATTTTACGATGAATAAAGATTCCGGAAACGATTAAAACGAGCATAGCCATACTTGAAAAGCCAACCAACCAGAGGCCGATATTGTTCCATCTTATATGGAGCATGTAATGGAAAGAGTAAAAGAAATCGGATGCCGCTTCGCTTTCAGTTTCAGCAATATAAGTTCCATCTCGCGGGTTCAGCTTAACGCTAGTTCTTTCTCCCTCGAGATTGTCGAAACTATACTCAAGAAATGGCTCACGCTTTTTCGGCAGAGTGATAATGACGAACGATCCTATTTTTGCTTCGCCTTGAAGTCTCGGAAGGACCAAATCATCAAGTATGACCGACCCGCCGCCGTCGTCGAAGGTCATACGCAATTCCGGCTTCATCCATTGGTCAATTTCTGAGTCGACCACAGTAAGCGTTCCCATCCAGAAGATAGCAAACAGAAGGCCGCCTAAGGCAATCCCGAACCAAGTATGACACCAATTCATTGACCGCCTAAAGCTTTCGCCTGGCGGAAACAGGAGAAGCGCCATTCTGATTAATCAGCTCTGACTAGTATGGGTGTGCCAAAAATGCCGATCAGCCCGAAGCACAGAAGACCAATTGTCGCAGTCCAGAACCTTTCTGTTGCGATAATCCAGAGGCTTATTGCCAGATAAACGGGCACGCTTGTGAGGATGGAAAATACGATTGCCTCACTTCTGGAAACTCCGGCCACTACCAACAGTAAACTTAAAACTGCTACGTAGGAATTTACTGCCAGATAGCCTACGAAAATGGCGGCGAGAACACGAAGTGATCGGTCCACGTTCTCGCCAGAAATCAGGATACGTTTTCTCACAGAGCATTTTCCATCAGAACGAATAAGCGGCCTCAAGTAGAAATGTCCGAGGGAGTCCGAATGCAAGTTGCGATCGCCCATTCGTACCTGACCAATAGTCTTCGTCAGCAATATTTTCAACCGACGCGCGAAGGATCAATGGGGTGTTGGAGAATTTTGAAAAATCGATCGCTGCATTTAGATCGAAACGGACCCAGTCGGGAAGTTCTTGAAGATTTTCTACATCGACAAATTGATCACCCTGATAAATGAAACGCCCACCCACTGTTATAGCATCCGATAGGGACGGCAGATTATATTCTGCGTAGAGTGAAACACGCTGATCGAATGTTCCTGGTGCTGTATTGCCTTGAAGCGCTGGGTCGATGGCTTCCGTAAACTCTGCGTCGATTAATGAAAAGCCGCCCAGAACCTTAAGCCTTTCAGTAACAGAACCAGAAGCAAAGAACTCTAATCCTTGTACTCTGGTCGTGCCGAGAAATTCGAATACGTTCGTGTCGGGGTTTAAGTCAGCTTCATCAGTTTCGATCTGGAAAGCTGCGGCTTGTATAAATAATCCATTGAAATCCAATTTCGCACCAATCTCTATTTGATCCGATACGCTCGGCTGGAAAACCTCTCCCGCGTTGACCGCTGTGTCAGGCGCTATAGGGCCTTCAGAAAGGGCTTCAATGTAATTGGCATATATCGACGAATTTTCGGTAGGCTTAAATGTAACGCCGACTGAAGGAGACCAACGTGCTTCATCATATTCCGTTTCGCGACTACCCGTGACCGGATTAAATGACCCTTGTTTTATATTTTGATATCGTGCGCCCCCTACCACACTTACTCTGTCGTCAAAGAGGCTGATCGTATCCCCAATTACGAAGCTTTCGAGTGTTTGTAACGAACGAGTACTCTGATCAATGTCCCGTACTGTGATATCTGGGCCGACCGATGTACGTGATTCAAAGATATTCTGCTGAAATGACTGCCCAATTGTGAATGCGTTAGCACTTTCAAGATCGATTATTGAATACTCAAGAACGTAGTTATGGGACAAAGAGCCGGTAACAAAATCGCCTCGAACGCCGAATCGTCCCGACCAGCTCTCGTCAAATGCAGGAGATTCGAAATTGGTTTCTGTTGCAGTGCCATCTTCGTCGGTAATTCTTGAGAAACTGGCGACAAGATCGACTTCGCTGTCACCGTATCCTCCGGTAGCGTATGCCGTAAGCCAAGATGCGACGTCCCACTCAGCGGACCCAATCACGAAATAGTCCTCCGTCTTGAATCTTGCGAAATCGCCTTGCTGGGGCAGACTATTCCTAGGCGCGTCAGGTACAATAACACCGCTCGCAATCAACGGCGCTCGCGCCTGAGGCCCGAGGTCTCGTTCGGCGTAACTCGCATCAAGTGTCAAACGCACATCACCGATAGTGTAATCTGTACCAAGAGCAAATATAGCGTTTTCATCGCGTTGACCTTCGAGCGGGGTTGATCCCTCACCATAAAGTGCGTTGAACCGCACACCCAACTCATCGGCCGTGCCAAAGCGCCTACCGATATCCGCTCGGCCTGAGACATAACCGTCTGAAATGTAATTCAGCTTAAGGTCAGTGATAGGCTCATTCTCAGCACGCTTTGTAGTAATGCTAAGTACACCGCCAATTTGTCCTCCTGGCCCCGTGCCAGTCAGTAATGAAGAGGGTCCGCGAAGCACATCGACTGTGTCGGCGAAAACAAATGAACCTGTCTGAGTTGGTGAAACACCGAACAACCCGTTGATTTGGACGCTTGAGGAGAAAATTTCAAACCCCCGAACAATGAAACCGTCCACACCCTGGAATTGATTAAATGAGGTTGAAATTCCGGGATCGTTTTCCAAAACGTCATATAAATTGACCGCCTGTTGGGATGACAAAAGGTCCTGGCTATAGCTAGTGACTGAATAGGGCGTATCAAGAACGTCAAGTCGGCCGAGAACACCGACGGAGGCCTGTTTGTTCGTTAGTTGTCCCGTAACAATGATCGTATCTTCGACACGCGGTTCAGGTTCGCCTTCAACCACCGCCTCCCTGGCTGGTTGCGCAACTGGCTCGACCTGCGCGACAACCTCAGTGACAAGATAGGCTCCCGTACTGCTGCGTTCGAATTCCAGTCCTGAGCCTGCGAGCAGGCGCTCAATGGCCTGCTCTGTCGTGACGGCTCCCGAGACACCCGTTGTCGATTTGCCACTAACCAGTTCGTTCGGCGCAATGACCGTGACGCCGAAGATTTCAGAGATCGTGATCAGCGCGTCGTCAAGAGGTCCGGCCGGGATGTTAACCTGTTGTTCCGCCGTCGCGGCTGCCGGTTCCTGGGCGATCGCCGCTGGCGTTGCAGCCATGATGGCAAGCGTTGATGCGGCGGCTGTGAGGGCAGCTTTGCCCCATCGGTTTGTTGTGTATTTCGGCACGGTTTTACCCCTCTGTGATCCAGTGAAGCGAATGGTTTGCATTCGCGGTATCACTGACTGGACACGTGGGGACTGTTGATCGGCCCCCCGACCTGCGAAAAAAGTTCAGAAAAAGTAAAATTTCTTTCTGGGCAGGGATCAGGGCCGGGGCCGGATACGCACCTCGGTCTCGCCCGTTTCCTCAATGATGACGGGATAAAGATCGGGCAGCGCGCCGATCATGCCGTCAATGTCAGAGGCGCGGAACGAGACATTGATTTCACTGGCGGCGATGTCGGCCGGAATGTTGTCGAGGCGAATGTCTTTCGCCGAGTAGCGGTTGGCGTCGGCGACGATCTCAGCCAGCGTCGCGCCTTTGTAAATCAGCATTTCATTGCGCCAGGCGCCAACGCGTTCGGGATTGACGGTTTCAATATCTCGGAGGCCGCGCGTTTGCGTCGCCGCGATCTGTTCGCCTGCAGAGAGCTCTTTTTGTGTCATGAGGCGCGTCGGTTCCTCACCGATCATATAGGGATGCGCGACCCGTACCCGCCCTTCGGCAACGCCGACACGCGTTATCCCGCCATTGCTGCGCACCTCGAAGATGGTGCCGAGCACGGTTGCGGTCAGGCGCTCGCTCTCCACGGAAAAGGGCCGCGCCGGGTCCGGGGCGACCTCGAACAGGACCGCACCGCTGGCAAGCCGGACAATACGTTTGTCGGGATCGAATTCAGTTTCAATCTGCGTGTCCGCGCCGAGTGTTGCGACTGTGCCGTCATCAAGCGTGATCGTAACTGTCTCGCCGACATTGGCGCTGTAGCTGGCCAGCATTGGCGGGATAGTTGCGGGCGCGACGGGGTCTTGCGGGAGTTGCGTCAGGAGTATGGGCGTCGTGACAAGAGCGAGCGCTGCCGCAGCCGCAACGAGTTTGAATTGTGTCGTCGCGAACAGGGATTTGGTGTTTTGGGCCAGATCGGCCAGCCGGAATGAGAGACTGCGGCAACGGTATTTGTCGTCTACATCTTCCGGTTTGAAATGATCGAAGGCCGCCCAGTAAATCTCGGCCTGCTCATAGATTTCTTGATGGCGGACATTCTCGGCGAGCCAGGCGTCAAACTCCGCCATATCCGCATCAGACATCGGATCATTCTGAATACGGTCGCGCCAACACTGGGCGGTCCTGACGATCCGCCGATACTCAGGGTCCTTGGGGGTCATGACTTGTCCCCGGACCGTAAGTCTGCGAGCGCCACCTGGATATCTTCCATCGCTCTGAGGATATGCCGACGTGCCGGGCTGCGGGCGATATGCAGACGCCGCGCGACTTCGGCAATCGACAGCCCGTCGATCCGGTGCAGAATGAAAGCAAGGCGTCGTTTTTCCGGCATTTTTCCAAAAGCATTATTGATGGCGCGTAATTCCTCTCTTGCCCCTACGACACTTTCAGGGGTCGATTCGGCCCCCCGATTTGGAAAAAACAGATGCTCAATCTCAAAATCAAATTTGGACCGCGTGCCCCGATCGCGCTTGTCATTGAACAGGAGATTGCGGGCCGTGCACCACAAGAAGCCCTTCAGACTGGAAATGTCGGACGTGTCGCCGCGCTCGATCAGTTTCTGGAACGCCTGCTGGGTCAGATCATCGGGATCGGGCGGGCCGTCGCCGAAAGTCTGGCGCAGTTTGGCCGACAGGACCGGTGCATGCTCGCGGTAAAGCTGATCAAGTTCGGTCGCAGCGGCCGTGTCGGGCCTGGATGCCCGCGGGCTGTCGTCGCCGGTGTTGCTGGCCGTCTCTCGCGCAAAAAAGTCTGCTGGAAGGGCGCCGGATCGAAAACCGTCCTCCATCACGCAAGGAGTCCCTGTGTCTGCGCCCAACGGCGATCTGCCGCCACGAGTGGCCTATCGCACCGTCTGTTCTGTAAATTGACCGATACCCGCATGACCTTCGGTGATGCCGAAGGCTCACCTCCTGAGAATGATTTGCAGTTACTCTAACGACACCCTGCTGCTTTGCAAGATTTATCAACCACCTGGCGGGCCGCACAACTGCATCTGTGTCTGCTCCTCTTTGAATCCCGCCTGTCTGGGGGCCGAAATGCCCACCTAACGTGTCCGGTTATTGAGAGCGCGCGCATAAATTGCAGGTCTGTTGTCATGTTCAGCTCACTTTGAGCGAGCTAAGACAGCACGCTTGGCTCTTTCTTGCTTGCGCATAACAGAGCCGAGGGGGAACTGCCAATATGCCGGGCGATGCCATGATCAATCCGAATACGCTGGCCGTGCTGGGCGTGTCCGAACCCTTTCTGGGCGGGCGGGGCGATAAATGTCTGGATAGCCTTTCATCTCTGGCGGGGGACTTGGGCATACCCTTTCTTGATCTTGGGTCGCTATTCGGTGATGGCCCGTTTCTTATTGGCGATACGCTGTCTGTGGGCGTTTCCGGTTTGCAGAAACGCAGCCTTATCCTGGGCGGTGGCGCGCTGGAAGGGGCCGTCGTGCAAACGGCGTTGACCACCTTGCTTGACGGATATGACCTCTTCGTTCCAGCTGATCTTTTCGCCGCTCTTGAGCCGGAACGGTCCGCCCTGGTGTTTGACCGCATCCGTGATGTCGGCGGCATCATCACATCTGAGCGGCAAATCCTGCTCGAATGTCTGGCCCAGACGGACGCGCCCGAGGCGCGGGCACCCCTTCAGGCGCGCTTCGATCAGCTTTTGCTGCAAACAGATGGAAAAATGTGATACAAGATGAGAGTTGCTCGCAGTTGCAATAACAGGGCCGACGCGCGGGGGGTGAGAAGCGGACATCGCCATGACCAAGCCGGACACCGTATCAGACAGGCAAGCCTCACTGCCGATTGACAATGAAGAGACCTACGAGGCCGATCTCCGTCTCCTTCTGCATTATTTCCGGAACATTCCCTCTCAGACAGCCCGGTCGCGCGTGATTGCGCAGGCGCGGAAAGCGTCTTTGTCTGAAACCCTGGCTCGCGATCACTTTCCGAAATTCAAGTAAATAGGCCGTCCCCGGCGATCGCCGGTCGGGCTCGCGTGAACCAAGCCGGATAGATCCGTCTTGGCCCTGACGGGCTTTGATCCCTGACGGTTGACGGCCCTTGCGGGCCGGATCAGGTCGGCGCGCCTTGCGCGCTGGCTTTGTTGTCTTTCCCGTGCAGTCGGGGGTGGGCGGACGGCGTGTCTGGCCGAGGGCGCCGGCCGCGCAAGGGGGCGGTCGCTTGAGGCCGTCTGTGTGTTGGTGTTCGCCGACCTGGCCCCCTTGCACGCCCGCCTATCACCCTCGGCCTGACCCTCCTTTCCGCCGCCCACCCCCGCCTGCCGGGAAAATTGTGAGCCGGGCGGCGAAGGAGGCGAGACATGACCAACCCTACCGAAGACACGGCCCCAGCCGAGAGATCGGATGCCCTTGCGGGGCGCGCTGGTGCGCGCGGGAGCGCAGGGCGAGCGCAGACAAGAGCAAGGCGCGGGCGCGAGCGCTCAGACCTCTATCAGAATGTAACGGATCAGATCATTGCCGAACTGGAACAGGGCCGCGCGCCATGGGTGCAGCCTTGGGGGCGAGCCGATGTGAGCGCGCCGCTGGGATTGCCCATGAATGGCGCGACAGGGCGCAATTATTCGGGAATCAACATCCTGCTGCTCTGGGGCGCGGCCATAGAGGGCGCGCGCAGCGGGCAGACCTGGCTGACCTTCAAACAGGCCTTGTCGCTTGGCGGCTGCGTTCGCAAGGGCGAGCGCGGAACAACCGTTGTTTATGCCGACCGCTTTACACCGAAAGCCGAGAAAGAGCGCGCCGCGCGCGATGGCAATGACGCGCAGTCCATCCCGTTTCTGAAACGCTACACCGTATTCAATACTGACCAGTGCGAGGGCTTGCCGGATACTGTGTCAGGTTCGCCCGCGCCCTTGCCGCAGCGCGAGATTGTCCCGCGCGCTGAGGATTTGATCGCCGCAAGGGGGCGGATTTTCGGATTGGCGGGGACCGCGCCTATTACGTCCCAAGTCAGGACTTCATTCAGGTTCCGCCGCAGCCCGCATTCTTTGACCAGATCAATTATTACCGTACCTGCTTTCACGAACTTGGCCACTGGACGGGACACCCCAAGCGGCTTGCCCGCGACCTGAAAGGCCGTTTCGGGTCGAAGGATTATGCCCGCGAGGAACTGGTCGCGGAACTGGCAAGCGCCTTCATCTGCGCCGCCATGTCAATCACCCCGACCGTTCGCCATACCGATTATCTCGCCTCATGGCTGGACGTGCTGCGCGAAGACAAGCGCGCCATCTTCCGCGCGGCTTCGCTTGCGTCGAAAGCGGCAGATTTTGTTCTGGGCTTTCGCGGCAGCGATGACCCGCAAGCAGCATCGGTGGCGGCATGAGCATTCAGCCGCCCGCCCGCATCAGCCGTCTGGATGCCAGACTGGCCGAACTAGACCCCGCCGACATTGGCGCATGGGCCGTGCTGGTCTGCGGCTGTTTCCACATTTTCGAGAGCGAGCGGGCGGCGCAGCGCGCCTACCGCCTCTGGCTCGAAAACCGTCCCGTGCGCTGACGCGCGGGACATCCAACCACTGCAAACCAATCAAGGAGGCCAAGCCATGCAGTATAAGTCCATCCCCATCACCGACCTGAAAGTGTCAAAGCTGAATATGCGCCACGGACGCAAAGCGCCGACATTGACGACATTTATCCGTCCATCCAGTCACGCGGCGTGTTGCAGACCATGCTGGTCCGCAAGGAAGGCAAGACCTTTGGCATTGTCGCCGGACGTCGCCGCTTTTTCGCCTTGAAACGCCTCGCCAAGGAGACAGGAAAGCCCCAAAAGGCACCCTGTCTTGTCATGCGGTCCGGCGATGATGTCGCGGCATTGGAAGCGACACTGGTGGAGAACACGACCCATCTGCCCGCCGACGAATTCCAGCAATATGAAGTCTTTGCCAAACTCGCCGCGAAGGGCGAGACCAGCGAGGACATTGCCGAGCGCTTTGGCGTGACCGACCTTGCTGTGCGGCGCGTCTTGGCCTTGACCGCGCTGACGCCGGAGGTGAGGGCGCTCTATGAAGCCGAGCAGATCGACAAGCGGACGCTCCATGCACTGACACTGGCGACCAAGGACCAGCAGGCCGACTGGCTGAAACTGTTCCAGTCTGACGATGATTACGCGCCCCTTGGGAGCCATCTGAAAGACTGGCTGACAGGCGGGGAGCGCATCGCGACGGATGCAGCGCTATTCGACCTCGATAGTTATGAAGGTACCATCCTGACAGACCTGTTCGGCGAGAATGCCTTGTTTGCCGACTCCGACCTGTTCTGGACCCTGCAAAATGACGCCATCGCCGATTTGGCGGACCGTTACAGGAATGAGGGCTGGGCCGAGGTGACCGTGCTGGAGCGCGGTGCGCATTTCCTGTCATGGGACCATGGCAAGCGTGGCAAGTCTGAGGGCGGGCGCGTCTATATCGAGACCCGCCATAACGGCACAGTCACCGCCCATGAAGGCTATTTGCCGCTGGGCGACATCAAGAAGATTGACGCCATATTGAAGCGCGGCGCGGATAGTGAGCATGGCACATCAGAGGTGAGACCGGAACTCTCCGGCCCCTTGTCGGAATACATCGCGCTGCACCGCCATGCCGCCATTCGCGCGTCCCTGCTGGACCGCCCCGATGTCGCTTTGCGGCTCGCCGTGGCGCATCTGGTGACGGGCGCGGACAATTGGCGCGTGGACGTTGAAGACCAGCGCTCCCGCAAGGAGGCGACGGAAGACAGCCTTGCCGCCAGCGAAGGCGAGCGGCTGTTCCGCGAGCAATGCGCGGACGCTTGCGCCGCGCTCGGCTTTGAGGATGACGCGGCCCGACTTGTGCGGGGCCATGTCATGCGCCCCGATGTGTGCGGTGTCTTTGTCCGCCTGCTGACGCTGGATGATGCAACCGTGCTCCGCATTCTGACGGTTGCCATGGGCGAAACCTTGCGCGCTGGCTCTGCCGCCATGGAAGCGGTGGGTTACGTCATTGGCGCGGATATGGGCGCGCTCTGGTCGCCCGATGAGGCGTTCTTTGCGCTGGTTCGAGACAAGCGCGCCATCAATGCCATGGTGGCCGATTGCATCAGCGAAAGCGCGGCCCGCAGCATGGTGACAGACACAGGCACGGCGCAGAAAAACGCCATCCGCAACCGTCTTGCGGGTCATGGCTGTGAAGCACGGCCCGATTGGCGGCCACGCTGGATGGCCATTCCGCCATCCTCCTATGTCGAGGGCGCGGCCTGCCATCCCGCCGATACATGGAACCATATAGCGGACTTGTTTACGGCCAGCGAGACGGAATCTGCTCCCATGACGGAGACCGGGATCGAACCCATCGCCGCCTGATCCGCCCTCCTGTCAGGCGCGGTGTGCGGGGCCGCCAGTCCGGCGGCCCCGCTGTCGTTTTGGGCGGCGATATGAGTCATTCAGGCAGATGCGATTAGCCTGACATCATCCGGCTTGGACGTGAAACGCCTCCAAAGCCGTTTGCCTGTCTCCACACCATCTTCACCGCCAGACCCCAAAGACCCGGTTGAAGCCTTGAGACCTGGACGACAGACGGCGGGGCCGAAACTGGACAGGCCAAGAATTTTCCCCTGCGCTGGCGCGCATTCCTCGCGGGCCAAAATTCTTCGCCTGTCCAGTGCTGCGCTGACGCTGCGCTCCTTCGGATGCGGCCCCGCCGCCCATCGTCCTGACGGTCCGGCGTCAACGGGGCATAGGGCTCCGGCGACATCCAACATATGGAGACGGTAAAATGGCAAACGCCCTTGGATACATCACTGAAACCGACACCGGATTTGAAGGCACGCTCGCCCTGATGAGCCTGAACGCCCCGATCCGCATCGTCAAAAATACCGACAAGGAGACCGAACAGCAGCCCGATTACCGCGTTCTGGCAGGCGCGAAAGGCTCAGACATTGGCGGCGGCTGGGTTCGCACGGCCAAGTCATCGGGACGCGAATATATCTCGCTGACCCTGGCTGATCCGCAAATCGGCCCCCGGAAGCTCTACGCCAACATCGCGCCCGTCAAGGGAGAGGACGGCCGCCATGTCATCCTCTGGAACCCCCGCGACTAGGCCCGGACCTTCATCGCCAGAGACGCCTGGACCGGCAAACGGTTCGGGCGTTTCTTCGCGTTTAGCGCGTAATCTGGTTCGATTCTTGCATGGCTCTCGCCGCAAAATCACAGGCGTCTCCGGTGGGCCGCCTGATACGCTGCTCGCCGGACCTGCGCCGTCAGACTAGAGAAAGGCGCAAGGCAGAATGAGTGCGGCCAGGACATCGCAGAGGCAAAAGGCGGCCTATGACCGCTTGCTTGGCCTGCCTTATCCCGGTTGGGGCTGGGAGTATAAGCGCCGCGACATCGCCCTGATCGACGCGGCGCGAAAGTCCCGCCGCCGCAATGTGTCTGTTCATCTGAGGCGCGATGGCTCATACCTGATCCGTATGCGTCACAGGGATGTGCAGGCCGAACAGTTCGGCCTGCATTTCATTCCCGATCCGAACCTCTCCGCATTTGAAACGACGCCCTTCTGGTTGCCGGAAGTCATGACGGGCGGGCTCGACGCCGCCGCCGAAGTCATCGAATTGTCCCCCAATCTCGACCCGCTCAACTGGCTCTCCATTCCGGGTGAGAAGCATTTTCTGATCGCGCCGGGACCGCGGACCAAGCTGGTGATCGCCGCGCCCGGCTATGCCGCCCAGCTCGCCATTGCCGAAAACGCCCTGCCCGTACCGCAATCCATCTATCTGTCTTTGCGGCTCGGAAAAGGCGATCTGGTTGGGGCGAACCTTGCCCATGTCGAAGCCTTTGCCCGCCATTGTCACGGCCAGAATGTGCCCTTTCCGAAGCTGCGCGGCCTATCACCGGAGGCCCTGCGCGACGGGATTATTGCGCTCGATCGCAAGCTGGCAGGGCTGTCCCAGCGCCGCATTGCCGAGGTAATTTACGGCGCGGATGTGGTCTCAGACGACTGGGATTATGGGCCGGGGTCTTATCGCCTCCGCGTGCGAAGGCTCATCAGGAAAGGCCTTCACCTGATGAAAACGGGCTATCGCGACCTGCTTTAGTGCGACCTTTTAGACGGTCGTTTTCGGCGAGGCCGAAATCGACCCTGCCGGGTGCTCATATGGTTTTGCAAGCTCTCCCCATCGCCCAAACGCGATTGCAAAGGAGATCAACATGCAAACCGAAACCCTTGAACGGCTGTTGCGAAGCCGCATGATTGGCAGGGCTTAGTCGCCGTGCAGGCCAAAGGCCAAGGTGAGGGAACTGATACGGCCTCGCATGATGAGGGTAGTGGCGGCCATGAAAAGGCGTTGCGACCGGAATTGGGTGGAGAGTCCAAGTCTCCTAAACGAGACCACGAGTCCGATATGCCGGACATCGATACGGACGAGGATTTTCAGGAGCACGCGCTGGATACGACGAAGACGGCGCAGCGGGTCGTCGCGATGGATCGTGTCGATAAAGACGTGTTGCCGGATTTCTGAGCGATGGCCAAACCGCGCGTCAATATCCGACTGTCCCATAAGTTGCACCGCACGCTGGAGCAAATGGTGCTCGCGCCGGGCGTCACCAAATCTGCCATCATTGAGGATGCTCTACGTGCTTATCTCGATCCGGACCGACTGGGCGGTCGTGACGATGCTATCCTTCGCCGGATCGATGCGTTCGATCTCCGCCAGAATGCCATTGAACGTGACATGTCACTTTGCCTGGAAACGCTAGGGCAGTTCGTTCTCTATTGGCTGACTCGAAGCGATCCGTTGCCGGATGGCGAGCGGGATGCTGCGCACCGATTGGGACAAAGACGGTTCGACTATTTTATTGAGCAGGTGGCGCAAAAGGTTGGCTCCGAAGATGGACTGTCAGCGCGCGTGTTTACGGATGAAGCCGGTGACGAGCCGGTTCCCGACCCGACAAATGAAGTGGATCATTAACTGGAACCATGTTACAAAACCTCGGACAAATACGTTTCTTGTCCGAGGTTTTGTAACTATGTCGAAAGCGCAAGCAGTCACAGAAAGAGACCGTCTGCTGGACTACCTGTCAAGCAGATCGCTTGTGCGTGCCCGTGATCTTCGTAACATCGGCATCAGTGGGACGGCGATTTCGAGAGCCGTGGATGAAGGTCACATCATCCGCATCGGGCGCGGCCTCTACCAGAAGGCAGACGCTGACATAGACACCCATTTCAGCCTGGCCGAAGTTGCGAAGAAGGCCCCAAACGCCGTTATCTGCCTGGTTTCCGCACTCGCCTACCACGGCCTGACCGATCAACTCCCGCGCAAAGTCTGGATTGCCATCGGTGCAAAGGATTGGGAACCCAAGCTGCCTTATCCCGCCATCAGGCCGGTCCGATTTCGTGAACCCTACTTTTCAGAAGATATTGAGCGCCACGACATCGGCGGTGTCGAGGCCTCCATCTATTCCGTATCAAAAACGATTGCCGATGCCTTCCGCAATCCGAAACT
Source organism: Pseudomonadota bacterium (assembly GCA_038745855.1). Classification (GTDB taxonomy): domain Bacteria; phylum Pseudomonadota; class Alphaproteobacteria; order Caulobacterales; family Hyphomonadaceae; genus UBA5336. The sequence continues at coordinate 15,420 of JBCDLC010000005.1, forward strand.
TGTGGACCGGTCCGTTGCCATAGAAAGCCTGAAATCAGCGCTCGATATGCGCAAAGCGTCGGTCGCCGATCTGGCTTCGGCAGCCAAAAAATATGGTGCGACGAAACGAATGATGCCCGCGCTGGAGGCGCTCACCGCCAATGGCTAAGCCCCCAACAAACATGGCCGCATCCGTACGGCAAAGACTGCTCAACCTGGCGAGGGATGAGGGCCGGGTTTTCGACGTGGTACTAGTCGCATTCGGCTTGGAGCGGCTGATCTATCGCCTCTCCGTGTCACAGTATCAGGACCAGTTCGTTTTGAAGGGTGGAATGCTCGTGACTCTTTGGACGACTGATCCTGGTCGGTTTACGCGAGATGTCGATTTTCTTGGCCATGGAAAGGACGATGAACAGACATTGATTGATGCCTTTGCCGACATTCTTTCCATTGATGCCAATGATGGATTGGTCTTCGATACTGCGGAGATCACAGCCAGTGAAATCAGGGAAGATCAAGTCTATGGTGGCAAACGCCTGAAAACGACGGCCCACCTCGGCAAGACGAAAATCCCTATCACTGTCGATTTGGGGTTCGGCGATGCCCTGAGTGATCCGGCCTATGAGATCGAATATGCGTCGCTGCTCGATTTCGAGCCGGCGACCATAAGGGCTTATTCGCCCGCGACCGTCATGGCTGAGAAATTTCAGGCTGTCGTAGCCCTCGGCGCAGCCAACAGCCGGATGAAGGACTTTTATGATCTTTGGGCCATTCCGGAGGCGGCAGACGTGGAGATAGATGATCTGGCCATGGCCGTTCAAAGGACATTCGAGCGGCGTGCGACCAGAGTTCCAGAGCGCCGCCCTGACGGACTGTCAGATGATTTCACGACGAGTGCATTGAAAATGGATCAGTGGGCCGCTTATTCGGAAGCGACGGACCTTGAAGGTGTGACTCTGAAAGACGTTGCAGATGACATCTGGCTTTTGATGGAGCCAGCGTGCGAGAAGGCGCAAAAGCTCTAAGGTCACTTATAGCAAGTTTAGCGCTTATTGGCCTAAACTTCCGTCCTGCATACATGTCACGTTGTGGTCATTCTCGTTCGGAGATCGACGAGGCGCTTTTGCGCTGATTGGTAATCCGTCAGAGTAGTTTGCGACTTTCCGAACTATCCGAAATCACCCCGCACCCCAATGCTGAAACTCCCCTCCACGGAGTCAGCATCGAATGTCCACGACCGACCGTAACGCCGAAACACTGAACAGACGCCAGACTATGCTACGTTCGGCCTGTCGCGGTTCCGTTCGTGCGGCGCTTGATGCTGACGACGTGATCGAAATTCTCGCCAATGCGGATGGCTCAATCTGGATTGAACGCGCTGGCATTGGCCTTGCGCGCGATACTGACACCATCACCGCAGAAGCCCGGGAACGGATTATCCGTCTGGTCGCCAGTTCCATCGGAGAGCCCTGTGATCGCCACGCGCCGATCGTCTCCGCCGAACTTCCCGGCACGGGCGAGAGGTTTGAGGGTTTGCTACCTCCCGTCTCGGAGGCACCCTGTTTCGCGATCCGCAAAGCCGCGACGACGCCGTTCACGCTCGCCGATTGTGTCGAACAGGGCGCGCTCGCTCCAGCGATTGCCGACGCGCTGCGTCATCATTTGCAATGCCGGTCCAATATCCTGATTGCGGGCGGCACTTCGTCAGGCAAGACGACCTTTACCAATGCGCTCCTCGCAGACTCGCTTCTGGCGGAGGACCGTATTGTCATTCTGGAAGATACGCGCGAGCTGCGCTGTTCCGCGCGCAATGTTCTGGCCCTGCGGACCCATCGTGAAGCCGCGACCCTCACTGATCTTGTGCGCGCGACCATGCGCCTGCGCCCCGACCGGATTGTTGTCGGCGAGGTGCGCGGGCCGGAAGCGCTGGACCTTCTAAAAGCCTGGAACACGGGCCATCCGGGCGGGATCACGACGCTTCATGCCAATTCCGCCGAAGCGGCGCTCACCCGGCTCGAACAGCTAGCGGGCGAGGCGACCAATGCCAGCCCAGCCACACTGATTTCTGAGGCCATCCAGATCGTTGTCTTCATGTCTCGACGCGATGGCCGCCGCCAGATCGAGCAGGCGGTGCGTGTCATCGGCCTATCCGGTGACGGTTACGCCGTCGCACCCATTGCCGCCCCAAAACTCACTGACCAAACCCAAGGAGATCGCCATGGTGCTCAATTCTAACCGTCAGATCGTAGCCGTCATTCACTCGGTTGTGCTCTGTTTGATTGTCTATTTTTTGCTTGCGGGGCCGGCCCATGCCGCAGGTTCCGGGATGCCGTGGGAAGGGCCGCTTGATCAGATTCTCCAATCGATTGAAGGACCAGTCGCCCGGATTGCGGCCGTCATCGTCATCATCATGACGGGTCTGGCGCCGGCCTTTGGCGAAACATCGGGTGGGATGCGCAAGCTGATCCAGATCGTCTTCGGTCTGTCCATAGCATTCGCAGCAACCAGCTTCTTCCTCGCCTTCTTTTCCTTCGGCGGCGGTGCAGTCGTTCTCTGAGGAAAATCCACGATGAACGGCTACGAAATCCCGCTCCACCGCTCACTGACCGAGCCGATCTTTATGGCCGGTGCGCCGCGCGCCGCCGCAATCCTGATTGGCACCATCGCCGCCGCGCTCGCATTGGGTCTGCGTCTCTGGATACCCGGTCTTCTGGTCTGGATTGTCGGCCATACCGCCGCTGTCATGGCGGCCGAGGCCGACCCGGATTTCATGTCTGTCGCGATGCGGGCGCTCCGCCACAAGGGACATCTTTCATGCTGAATCTGAAAGAATATCAGGACACCCCGCGTCTGCTCGCCGACTATCTGCCCTGGGCCTGCCTTGTGGCCCCCGGCGTCGTGCTGAACAAGGACGGCTCGTTCCAGACGACATACCGCTATCGTGGCCCTGACCTCGAAAGCGCGACGGAAGCGGAACTGGTCGGCGCCATGGCGCGCATCAATAATGTCTTGCGCCGGTTCGGCTCTGGCTGGGCGCTGTTCTTTGAAGCCGTTCGTGCCCCCGCCCATGATTATCCCCATTCCGATTTTCCCGACGCAGCGTCTTGGCTGGTCGAGCAGGAACGTCGCCTACGGTTTGAAGAGACGGGAGATCAGTTTGAGAGCCATTGCAATCTGACCTTGCTCTGGCTTCCGCCTGCAGATGCCAAAGGACGGGCCGAAAAAGCTCTGATTCAACGCTCAGAAGATCGGGCGTCAGAGGATTGGCGGAAGCGTTTGGAGGCGTTCCAATCCGGGTGCAATAGGGCCTTTGATCTTCTGTCTCACGCGCTGCACGACATTGCCCCGCTCAGTGACAGCGAGACGCTGACCTATCTGCATGATTGTATCTCGACCAAGCGGCATCCCATCGCCGTGCCGGACCTACCGGTCTTTCTGGACGCCGTACTGGCTGACGAGGATTTTGCGGGCGGGTTGGAGCCGATGCTGGGCGACCATCATCTGCGCACGCTGACTATACTCGGTTTCCCGGCAACGACACTGCCCGGCCTGCTGGATGATCTCAACCGGCAGGGCTTTGCCTATCGCTGGTCCACACGCTTTATCGCCATGGATAAGCATCAGGCCGAGAAAGTGTTGCAGAAGCAGCGCCGACACTGGTTTGCCAAGCGCAAATTAATGGGCGCGGTGCTGCGTGAGGTGATGTTCAACGAGCAGGCTGTCCTAGTCGATAATGATGCCGACAACAAAGCCTCAGATGCCGATGAAGCCTTGCAGGAACTTGGCGCGGACCTTGTATCTTTCGGCTATGTGACGACGACAATCACTGTGTCCGATCCTAATTCGGCCACTGTCGATGCGCAGTTGGCCGCAGCCGAGCAGATCATCACAGGGCGCGGCTTCACAGCCATCCGTGAAAGCCTGAATGCGGTCGATGCCTGGCTCGGTTCTCTGCCCGGCCATGTTTACGCCAATGTCCGTCAACCCGTCTTGCATACGCTGAATCTGGCGCACATGACGCCCCTCTCGTCGGTCTGGGCCGGGGAGCTGACCAATCGCCATCTGAATGCGCCCGCCCTCATTCAGGGACATACGCATGGCACCACGCCGTTCCGGGTCAATTTGCATGTCGGCGATGTGGGGCATTCCCTGATTGTTGGCCCGACAGGTGCAGGGAAATCCGTACTTCTCTTCCTGATCGCCTTGCAATGGCGGCGATATGAGGGTGCGCAAGTTTTTATTTTCGACAAGGGGCGGTCCGCCCGTGCAGCGACTCTGGCCATGGGCGGCGCTCATATCGACTTGGGCGATGCTGATGCGCCTTCGCTTCAGCCACTCGCCGATATTGACACTGACAGCGGGGCGAGTTTCGCCGCCGATTGGCTGGGCGGTATAGCCGCCCGAGAAGGCGTGGAGATGACACCCGACAAGAAGCAGGCGCTCTGGTCGGCGATACAGTCTCTCTCATTTGCCGAATTGGCCGAGCGCACGCTGACCGGTCTGACTATGCTGTTGCAGGACGACGAGCTGAAATCGGCCTTCCATCCTTTCACGCTGGAAGGTCCGCATGGGCGCTTGCTGGATGCTGATTGCGACGAGCTGGCTTTGTCTGAAACCGTTTGTTTCGAGATGGAAGCGCTTATGGGCGCGCCTGCGGCTGTCGCCCCCGTCATCACGCATCTGTTCCATCGCCTTGAGGCCCGTTTTGACGGTCGCCCGACACTGATCATTCTCGACGAAGCCTGGCTGTTTCTGGACGACCCGCTGTTTTCCGCCCGCATCCGCGAATGGCTGAAAACGCTGCGCAAAAAGAATGTCGCCGTCGTGTTCGCCACACAATCCCTCGCCGACGTGGCGCAGTCCGACATTGCTCCGGCTATCATTGAAAGCTGCCCGACACGCATCTTCCTGCCGAATGAGCGGGCCGTCGAGCCCCAGCAAACCGAGAGCTATGAGCGCTTTGGACTTAATGCCCGCCAAATCGAGATCATCGCGCGCGCAACCCCGAAACGGGACTATTACTTTCAATCGCCTTTGGGCGCGCGTGTTTTTGAATTGGGGCTGGGTCCGGTGGCGCTTGCTTTGTGCGGCGCATCCTCACCAGACGATCAGAAACGCATGGACGTAATTGTCGCGTCAGGCGGCAACTTCGCCGACGCCTTTCTGCGCGACCAAAATCTTGGATGGGCGGCTGAGCTTCTTGCCAGCTGGCCTTACGGTTCCGCCGGGTCGGAATCCCCAGTCCACGCAATTGCCGCCGAATAGGAGTATCCCAATGAACCGTATTTTTTTCTCCGCCATCATGACCGCGTTCTCACTGGCCCCCTTCACCGCGCCGCCTGCCAGCGCGCAGCTTGTGACCTATGACCCGGCCAATCATATCCAGTCAATCATCCAAGCGGTACAGGCAGTTGAAAGCGTTACCTATCAGATCGAGCAGCTCGCCAACGAGATCGAGATGCTGGAGAATATGGCGCGCAATCTTGAAACGCTGCCTGTCCATGTTGCCGAAGGACTGATCCGTGAACGCATCGCGCGCATCCGTGAATTGATGGCGCGCGCTGAAGGCATCGGTTACAGCGTCGAGGAAATCGAAGAGGAATATGAAGAGGTCTACCCGGAGACCTATGGCGACACGCCCCCTGACAGCGCGGTCCTCGTCGAAGAGGCGCGCCAGCGTTGGCAGCAGTCCCGCACGGCATACCGGCAGACATTGATCGTCTCAGCAGGGGCGCTTGAGGACAATGAGACCGATGCGGCCGCCATCAGCGAACTCGTGGCCGCCAGCCAGTCCGCAGTCGGCAATCTGCAAGCCGCGCAGGCTGGCAATCAGATCGAAGCCATCCAGACCGAACAGCTCATGCAAATCGAGGCGATCATGGCGGCGCATTACCGGGCCGAAGCGCTGGAGCGTGCCCGCCAGCTCGCGGAAGAAGAACGCGCCCGCGCCCGATTGATCAATTTCCTGGGCGATGACAGCGCCTACACGCCGGGAGGCTAGGCGCCATGGACGACCTTTCCGTCATTGACACCTTCTTAGCGACCTTCACCCTCTACATTGATTCAGGGTTCGGGCTCCTTTCCGGCGATGTCGCTTATCTGACATCCTTCCTGATCGCCATCGACATCACGCTGGCGGGCCTGTTCTGGGCGATGTCTGACAATACCAATGTCGTCGCACAGCTTCTCAAGAAAGTCCTCTATGTCGGCTTCTTCGCTTTCATCATCGGCAATTTTGCGCTGCTGAGCGGGATCGTCTTTGACAGCTTTGCAGGACTGGGCCTGCGCGCGGGTGGTTCGACGATGACGGCGGACGACCTCATGCGTCCGGGCTTCATTGCGGCGACCGGATTTGAAGCCGGGAAGCCTTTGCTCGAAGAGATTGGGGACCTGACCGGACCCATCGGCTTCTTCTCCAACTTCGTGACCATCTCGATCCTGTTCATTTCCTGGCTAGTCGTTCTGCTCGCCTTCTTCATTCTGGCCGTCCAGCTTTTCATCACCATTCTTGAGTTCAAGCTGACCACATTGGCTGGGTTCATCCTTGTCCCCTTTGCCTTGTGGAAAGGCACAACTTTTCTGGCCGAACGGGTGCTCGGTAATGTCGTGACTTCCGGCATCAAACTGATGGTGCTGGCCATTATTATCAGGATTGGCTCGACCGCGTTTGGCACAATGACCAGTGCCTTTGCGGCTGGCGATGTCACCATGGAACAGGCGCTTTCGACCGTCCTGGCCGCCATTGCCATTTTCGGGCTCGGCATTTTTGGTCCCGGCATTGCGGCCGGTATGATCACGGGCGCGCCTCAACTGGGTGCGGGTGCGGCCGCAGGCGCCGTCGGCGGTCTTGCAGCGGGCGGCTACGTTGGCGCAGTCGGAGCCGCCGGTGGGGCGCGTGTCGCGGCAGGCGGTGCCGCATCAGCATTGAAAGCGGGAGCCTCCCTGACAGGTGCGGGCGCAACCAGCTTTGCGCTCGGCAAAATGGCGTCGGGTAAATCCGGCGCTGCGGGCGCGGCGGCAGGCATGGCCGGTATGGCGCGCGCTGGCGCCGATAGTGTGAAATCCGTCGCCGCCAAGCCGTTTCAGGCGATCAAGGCGTCCTACGACAGGGGAAGTGCCTCAGCCTTCTCTGCGACGGGCGGGCGAACAGGGAACGGTTCAGCGAGCGTCACTGGAGCCACGACACCCGTGACCAATGACAACTGGGGCAAGCGTTTCCAGCGCCAGCAAGCCGCCCGTGATGCAGGCGGGATTGCCGCGCATTCCCTGCGCGGCGGTGACGGCGGCTCGGGCGGAGCCGCGCCCGTCCTGAACACAAAAGATGACGAATAAGGGGACACGATCATGTTCAAACGCGCTTCTGCTGCCTACGGGACAACACCTGAGCCCGAGACGCCCTATCAGAAGGCGGGACAGGTCTGGGATCAACGCCTTGGCGCGGCGCGCGTTCAGGCTGCCAACTGGCCCTTCATGGCGCTGGGCTGTCTCGCGCTCGCCATGGCGTCTTCAGTCGGTCTTGTCTGGCGCTCGCTGCAATCGACGGTCACGCCTTATGTGGTCGAAGTCGATGAGCTGGGAGCCGTGCAAGCCGTTGGACCCGCCATCGCCCGCTACGAACCGACCGACGCGCAGATTGCTCACCATCTCGCCCGCTTTTTGGAGAATACGCGCGGCCTGTCGGTTGATCCGGTTGTCGTGCGTCAGAATTGGCTCGACGCCTACGACTTCACCACCGATCGCGGGGCGATGGCCCTCAATGACTATGCCCGTGACAATGATCCCTTTGAAAATGTCGGGCGACGCTCCCGTACTGTCGATGTCGTCAGTGTTCTTCGCGTCTCGGATGACACGTTCCAAGCCCGCTGGATCGAGAAGACCTATGAGAATGCGGCGCTCACCCGCACGGAGCGTTTCACGGCTTTGATGACGTTGCTGGTCGATCCTCCAAGTGACGCCGCCAGTCTGCGGGCCAACGCTCTCGGCATTTTCATTCACGGCCTCAACTGGGGTCAGGACCTCGACACAGGAGATACCCCATGACGCACACTTTCAAACACGCCACCAGCCTTGCCATTCTGTCCCTGGCTTTGACCGCCTGCGCGACGTTTGAAGACGCGCCAGAACCGGATGGACTCTATTATGAGGCCACGCAGATTTCCGAAGACACGCCTTTGCCGGTCGAGATTGTGGAAGTCGCGCGGCCCTTACCTCTGCCGGGCCAGATGCGTCCCATTCCTGTCGCGGCTGAAACACCAGAAACGCCGTCGCTGTTGCCGTCCGAGGCGATTGATCGGGGATCCAGCGAAGCGCGCGTCGAGCCATCATTGGACGGTTACATGAACGCCGTGCAGGTTTATCCCTATACGGAAGGGGCACTTTACCGTCTCTATTGCGCGCCGGGTCAGGTGTCCGATATTGCGTTGCAGCCTGGCGAAGAGCTGATTTCGGTATCCGCCGGCGACACGGTGCGCTGGGTGGTCGGCGATACGACATCGGGCGGTGCAGACGGCCAGCGCGCGCATGTGTTGGTCAAACCCATTTCGTCCGGGCTTTCAACCAATCTGATGATTGCGACCGACAGGCGGACCTACCATCTGGAACTGGAGTCGACGGATCAATCCTACATGGCGGCCTTGTCCTGGCGCTATCCGCAGGATGAGCTGGCGAGTCTGCGCAGCCGCAACGTCCGGGCGCAAAGCCAGTCTGACCGCACCATTGCCAACGGGCTCAACCTTGACGACCTCAATTTCCACTACCGCATTGAGGGCGACCGTCCCGACTGGCGACCTGTCCGTGTCTTCGATGACGGCACGCAGGTTTTCATTCAGATGCCGGATGATCTAGGGACAACCGATGCGCCGCCGCTGTTCGTGCTGGGGAGTGATGGTGATGCTCAGCTTGTGAACTACCGTCTTCGGGGCCGCTATTACATAGTCGATCGTCTATTTGCGCGCGCCGAGCTGCGCCATGGCGAAGACGATCAAACCGTCGTGCGGATCGTCAAACGCGAGCCGCGCCGGGCTTCCCTCTTTGGAGGCTGGGATGGCTGATCCGATTCCGTTCGAGGAACAGGCCGAGGCGCTGAAACTGCGCGCCAAGCCACGCCTCGTGACGCAAATCAACCGGAAGGTCGTCATAGTTGGCGCAGGCATTGCCATCGTGCTTCTGTTCCTGGCGGCATCCGTCGCCCTCGACCCGCCCAAGGTCAGCGGCGATGACGCACCGCGCGAGCTTTACAACACAACCAACCGTCCGACAGCAGATGCCCTCGCGGCTCTGCCATCCGGCTATGACCAGTTGCAGACAGTGGAAGACGATAAGTCCCTGCCGCCACGTCTTGGCCCACCTAATGCGGGCGACCTTGGCGGAGCATTCATTCAGGCCGAGCGTGATCTCGGCATTGACCCCACCTATGCCCCGCCGCCCGCTTACGATTTTCGGCCGGACCCGGTGAGTGAAGCTGAACGGGCCGAGCGCATACGGCAAGCGCGCCTTGTTCAGGATAGCCTGGAGTCGCCCGTCTTCTTCCAAATCAACAATCGCGGGTCTGAGAGTATCGCCGCACCGACAAGTGCGACCGATCCATTCGCCGCTTTGGCTGCGCAGGCCGCAAGCGGTGCGCCAGCATTGCCATCCGGTCCAGCCTCACAGGATCCCAATCTGCAATCCACCAAAATTGCCTTTGCCGGTGAAGCGCTGGACGAAGCGATCTATAATCCTCACCAGCTCACCGATCCGGCCTCGCCCTATCAGGTGATGGCGGGAACTATTATCCCGGCCAGCCTGATCACGGGTCTCAATTCTGACTTGCCCGGCACGATCATCGCGCAGATCACGCAGCCTGTATATGATACGGTAACTGGGTCGCATGTGCTGATCCCGCAAGGGGCGCGCCTCATGGGGCGGTATGACAGCCGGGTTTCCTTCGGCCAGGAACGCGCTCTTGTCGTTTGGGATCGTATTCTCTTTCCTAACGGAGCCTCGCTCCAGATTGAAGCGCTACCGGGCGCTGACCAGCAGGGCTTTTCGGGTCTGTCAGATCGCGTCGATAATCATTGGGGCCGCTTCTTAACCGCCGCCGGGCTTGCCACACTTCTTGGCGTAGGAACGGAACTCGCATTTGATGACGAGGATGATGGCCTCGCCCGCGCCGTGCGTGACGGCTTTCAGGACAGCACCAATCAGGCTGGTCAGCGCATTGTTGATCGCAATCTCAATATCCAGCCGACGCTCCGCGTCCGTCCTGGCGGGCCGCTGCGCGTGATCGTGACGCGCGACCTCATCTTACGACCCTATTCAGAGGAGTAGCCCATCATGTCACTCAAACTCGGCGAACTACCGGACCGCACGCCGGCCAAGCTGACCATACTGGTCGATCCCGATGTCTTCGCCGCCCTTGGTGATTATGCCGACATCTACGAGCAGACCTATGGAAAGCGCGAGAAGATCGAACACCTCGCGCCTGTCATGATTGAGACATTCCTGAATAGTGACGCCGCATTCAAGCGCGCTCGCCGTGACCTTCACCAAAACCGCACAGAGGAGGCCATAACCTAATGGCGACCATAGGCACATTCACGAAAACCGACGAGAGCTTTGTCGGCACCATTCGGACCCTGACGATCAACGTCAAAATACGGATTGTGCCGAACAAAGACAAGGCGAACGACAAGGCGCCGGATGTGCGCATCTACGCGGGCGGGGCCGAGCTGGGCGCCGGTTGGCGCGAAACTGCTAAAGACGACGGCAAGGAATATTTGTCGATCAAACTGGACGACCCCAGCTTTGTCGGACCAATCCGGGCCGCCTTTTTCGAGAACATCGAGGAAGGGACAGGCGTGATGGCGTGGAACCGATGAGGTGCCGTTCTCAAGCCTAGCGTTGACCGTCAATTTTTTTAGCTTCGTCTAGCAAGTCAGCAATCGCGGAAACGTGGTGATCAGTTACCCTTGTCAGCTTCAACAATCCGGCGGTGTTAAGTCCTTGCGCCCACGAACGCCGAGTCCAGTATTCGCCTTCGAGAGCGAGTTCGTCGCCAACCTTGGCTTCAAGGGTCGCAGCACCAATATGATTGCCTTCATCGGTTGCGACGGGTTGAGGGGTGTTCTGATCATATATGTATGCAAGCTCGAAATCGCGCCCTCGAATGCCACGTGAAGGTGTGACATCGTTTGCAACCGCATTTCCATTTACGGCTTCGGTTTTCGTTTTTATTTTTATACCAAACCAATGAGCCTTGATTTGAAAGGCGATCGCGCCGCTCTGAAGCGCGATGGCTTCTAGCTCGCTGTCGGAAATGGTTTCGTCCGCCGCCGCGGCTTTTCTCATCGCATCAATTTTCGACCAGTTCGAGCGCGTCTCGCCGAGCCAAAGGCCATTGAGATCCGGAAAAACCCACTGGTTCAAGACTGGAAACCGACGCCAGAGCATTCGCCAGGGTGCATTGTAATGGGAAAACCCAAAGATGCCGACCACGACCAAAATGAGGACCAAAGCGGTGTTGCGCGCCCAAACAAACACTGCCGGCAGTTCGCCGCCAGCAAGCGCAAAAACGATTAACAAGACAACGCCGAAGGCCGCAAAGGCATAGACCAGCGTTGAAAATGACAAAAAGGCGCGAATCATGACTACACTTTTTCCCTTTTTTCCGCGATTCTTGAAATAAGGCGATTTAACCCCCATGTCACTTCTAACAGGAACAGAAGGACAACAAAATGATTTATTGCCATGATTTAATTAGAGATTTCCAGTTCGAGCACGTAGCCCTGACGGCTGCGGAAAAGAAGGATATGGAAAAGAAGCGGGAACTCAATCTGTCTCGGGCGCAAAGAGGGCTTGAAGCCAACAATAAACCGGCAATCGTCGAGACGATAAATCAGGGCGGCAAGGCGATGGATACGATGACCCATCAGCCGGAGGGGGACACGACGACCCGATACGATATCGACATGGGTGTCGTTTTCGAGGAAGACGACGCAATCGGCGCGCAAACCACACGTCGCTGGATCGCTGACGCAATTTCAGAGGCGGCTCCCAATAGCATGGTCAACGATCCGGAAGTAAAACCAAAGTGCGTTCGCGTCACTTATTCAAACGGATACCAGTGCGATTTTCTTGTTTTTCGGCGGATCGCAAGCGGTGACGCCTATCGCTATCAGGTTTCGATCGGAAATGAGTGGGTGGAGTCTGATCCTGGAGCCGTGAACAAATGGTTCCGGAACGCTGTTAAGGAAAATAGTCCCGAAACCGACGGCGACTACCAACTTCGCCGTATTGTGCGCCTGGCAAAGTACTTTACGAAAGTTCGCGCGCTGAAGACAGGGAAGAAATTTCCGGCGGGCCTACTCGTAACTGCATTGGTCGTGAACAGTTATGTTGCTGTCGCAGACCGAGATGACGAGTCGTTTTATGAAACGCTACTCGCAATTCGCGATAGCCTCTGCTGGAGCAAACAAGTTTCCATCGACGGTATGCTCATCACCGACAGCAAAGACGCGGTAAGGCTTGATCGCCTTGTTGATGCGATTGAAAAAGTCAAAACTGATTTGAAGCGTGTTATTGATAAAGACGACCTGACAGAACAGCAGGTGTGTAAGGCGTGGAAACGGGTCTTTTCACACAGCTACTTCGAAACTGTCGCCGCTCAAGATAAAGTTGCTTCAAGCGATGCTGGATTGATTGAAACGAAGTCGTCTTCAGGAGGCTTGGGTTTGGCTGTTGGGGCGCTTGCTGCGGGCGCAGCACTGGGCATTGCTTCCGCCGCCGCCAAGTCGCGACGCGAAGGAGAGTTCGAGCCGACGCGTGCGGTTAATAAGGACGGCGGGGGCACGAGCGGTTAAGTGACGCCGAAATGGGGGATGACGACCAGAAAAATTCGACAACCTCGATAGTCGATCAGATAGATGCCTTTCTTGGCGAACATTATTCAGGAGAGGCCACTAACAGCCAAGCGGCGTCGCAATTCAATCACCGCTCGCCAAGATCAATATGACGCGTTCGCTCAGCGGCCAACAACGACGTTTTTCTTATTTTGCCGCAGGATTTTCCGTATTCGCCCCCACGAATTGCGCTGCCTGATACATCAAAGGTGTTGGTCTGGCCGCATGAAGAGTTCGATGGGGTTCTCTGCGCGCTGCCCGTCGTGACTACCGTTAACGCGGGGTTGCCAGAACAGTCGGTCAAAGAAACTTTAGCCGCAGCCGACAAACTCATTCAAGATTGTATCAGCGGTTCAAACACTGATGATTTTCGAAAAGAATTTCTCTCCTATGTATCGATCGCCGCTACAGGATCGTCAATCGAGAGCCTTTGCGCGCCGAAAAACCCTCGCGTCGCATATCGCTGTGGAGCCGGAGAACGGGTGACAAGATCAAAACGGTCGCCGCTGATACCGACTACCAGTTGCAGTCGTGGCTCTGCAATTCGGGAACCCTTAAACCGGGCAAGCAACCTGTTTTCCGTAAAGCGCTTTTTCTTTGCCTGGATCAACCGCCACTTCCAAACGAATACCCTAAATCGGCCAAAGACATTCGAATACTTGCGGAACAAGTCGGAGCGGGCGACCTGTTCCGTGACTACATACGGTTTGCTCGGCATCGTGAAGCATTGATTGTCATTGCCGCCAAAGTGAAGCCAGGGGCAGCGATATTTGCAACAAGAATTTCAAAACTCTCGTCATCGCTATCGGCTTCAGTGCTGAACAAGCGTGGCGTTTCACAGCAAGCCATCGACGACGCCTTGATGTCACCCGAACGAACAGCCAAGCTGTGCCTTGTCACACGTCATAACGCATCATGGGTACATGGCCGAGACCAAAATCCCGATACTGACAGGCTTCAGTCAAGCACTGTAGCCTTGATTGGTTGCGGCTCCCTTGGAAGCACGGTTGCACAACAACTTGCTGACGCGGGCGTCGGCGGATTTCTATTAGTGGACGACGACACTTTGTCGGTGCCGAACACTGCGCGTCACTTTCTCGGAACCGAGTATCTGGGACATGCAAAGGCCGCCGCATTGGCGCATGCGCTCCAAAGACGGCACCCGCGCATTCGTTGCGCCAAATCATTCTCTCGGCCGTTCCAGTATACAGATGACGCGCTGATGAAGGAGGTTTTTCAATCGGACCTGATTATTGACTGCACAGGCATTTGGTCCTGTATGGCCTCTCTGCACGACTTGCACAAAGCGCTTGAACAAAAACCGGCGCTTCTGACCGCCTGGTTTGAGCCTCATGCCGTCGCCTGCCTTTCTGTGCAATTATCTCCGGCTGGTAGCGAACTTCGGGCAGGGTTTGATCCGGACGGAACCCAATGGTCGAGTGTTTCAACGTGGCCAAATCCATCCCGAAGATGGGTGTCCCCGGATGCGTGTGCCGTTCTGTTTAGTTCGTATGGCGCCAGTGAGCTGGCGTTTCACGCTTCCCACGTCGCAGAACATGCTATCGCCATTTTGTGCGATCACAATCCTCATCCCGCCTATATAAGCATTGGCGCTGCTGACAGGCTGAGCGCAATGGGCGGGCTTTGGTCTGAGGGGTGGGTCAAAGCCAACGGAGGAACAGAGCCCGGTAATAGACAACTGACATCGCGATGGCCTCTCTTTGATGTAGTTGAATTGGACTCCGCGTGATCTTCAGTGCTGAAAACTTCCATTTGGCTGAAGGCATAACGCGGGTTCAATTCTCGGAACATGCTTTGACGCAACTGGCGTCGAACCGACAATTGAAACCCGAACAATCCGAAACCGGCGGACAGCTTTTTGCCAGGTTTGAAAGCGGGATTGCAGTAATTGAATTTGCTACGGGTCCTCACAAGGGATCAAAAGCCGGGCGGTTTTGGTTTCGCGGGAATCGGAAACGGGAAAAGCGGAAATCAAGGCGATGTTCAAAAGGGGGTGCCACTATGTCGGGGACTGGCATTCGCATCCAGAGCCGATTCCAAGCCCATCGAGCCTGGACTGGAATACTCACAAGTCACTTGTGGCAAAATCAAAGTACGAACTAAATGGGCTCCTGCTTGTAATAGTCGGGCAGAGTCATCCGCCATCAGGGTTGTGCGTACATCTTCTCTATCGAGATCATAAACGCTGCAAGCTGGAGCCTTTAACCGACGGCTAGAATGAGCTCATGATCTAGCATCATAATGGTGATTTCTCGTTCTCAGTATGCGTGTCCTGGCTTCGGCAATCTTCGCTTGCGCGGCACGTATCCGGTCTTCTTCAGGATGGATGTAGCGCATGAACATCTGCACGGTTTTGTGCCCGGTCATCTGCATTCCGGTGCGCACATTATCGACAGCATTGGCGATGTCAGTTGCCGCGCGGTGGCGCACATGATGGGTGCCGCAATGTTCGACGCCGGCGAGTTTGAGGATGCGCTTCCAACCGGACGAATAATACGTGTGCGGGCTAAGCGGTTTTTTGGGGTCGGTCACGGCCGGACAGACATATTTTGATTTGCCGCGCGATGGGGCGTTCTCGATCAGCATTTGCGTTTCCTGATCCATATATTTTTCCATTAATCCGGTTTTGGAGTCGGGCCAGCGGATTAGCCCGCGCTCGAAGTCGATCCAGTCCCATTCAAGGAGCATGATTTCATTGATGCGCGCAGCAAACGCAAATTGCAGGCGGCAAGCCAGCGTGTAGACCGGCGCCATCATGCGGTCATGTTCGATTACATCCATCGCCTCAAAGATCGCCTTGACTTCTGCGTCTGTCAGAAGCCTTGTTTTCGGCTTTGTCTGATACATTTTTACAAGCCGGCAGGGATTGGTGCCTTCTTCACGCAAGCCCCAAAGCTCGGTGCAGTTGAACATCTTCTTCACAAGCGCAAGCGTTCGGTTGGCTTGCGTTGGCGCATAGGCGTTTTCGCGCATGAGGGCTGTAATGTCTGACCGCGTTACTCCGCCAATTTTCTTTGCACCCAACGCGGGCAATACCCGTTGAGCAATCTGTTGGCGGTAGCCGGCGGTGGTTGACGCTTTGTTGTATAGCTCAGAATGATCGCGAATGAAGCGGTCGCAGAGATCAGCGACGGTCAGCTCTTCACGGGCAAGCTCAAGTGCAGCGGCGGGATCGCCGCCTTCTCGCACTTCCTGCAACCAGCGCCGGGCAACGTCGCGCGCCTCGTGAACCTTGTAGACGCCGGAATCGCCGATTTTCAGTTTGCGGCGCTTGCGGGTCAGCGTGCGGTAGGCGACGTGATAGACTTTGGCGCCGGTGGGCGCGACCTTGCACAAGAAGCCTTTGACTTCCGTGTCCCGCAACTCGTAAGACGTTTTCTTCGGCGCGGCGTTGTCGATGACGGATTTTGTCAGCTTGAGGACAGGCATTAGCAGCGTCCTCCGCGTGAGAGATTACGCATCCATCGTGTCGATGTTTCGTGTTGATTTACTCCCCCGAACGCATGCGTCGGCTGTGAGCCACACGGGTTGGAAAGAGGCGCTATTTGGCGTGATTTCTTGCAAAACATGCACTTATCATCGCATGTCGTAACACCTTGATATATATGAGGATTAAGCATTTTTCGTATACCTTTCGCACTGCTTGCAAAAAGTATTTTCGCACGCTTAAAATCCGCCGACCGTATGGTCTTGCCGGTTCAAGTCCGGCCGCCCGCACCATTATCTCGCTCACGGCGCGCAGCGCCTCCGCGGGGGCGGGCTGACCGCCCGGCGACCGGTCGGTCGCTGGAGTGCAGTTCGAGGAAACTTGCTCCACCCGCACCATCGTTTCGCTCACGTCGTGCGGCGTTTCCGCGGGTGGCGGTCCCGCCAAGCGACTTGTTAGTCGTGAGGGTACTGTTGACGAATATCCCCATTCTTCCAGGTCGACCGAAGCCTCGAGCGCGCGAAGTCATCATCCGCGCTTTGCGTTTGAACGGGCATGGGCCAAAAGGGTGTGTGAAGCGGAGCGAGCCATGCCAAAAACTCAAATGATGTGCGCTCTTGGAGCAGCTCTAGCCGCGCTTACCTGTTGCATGAGCGCTGCCGAAGCGCCCCAGCGCGTGACGATCGATCTCGCGCCCCAGGTGGAGGTCGACCCCGTGTATGCCGATCCCGTGACGATCGATCCCGATCACCCGCCCGCAATCGCTGAACTTGCCTTCAATAGCGGCGAACATCGTCTCAACGGTGTGGCCTATCTTGCCAACGGCCCCGGCCCACACCCAACGGTCTTCATGCTCCATGGTTTTCCAGGCAACGAGAAAAGCCTCGATGTCGCCCAGGCGCTTCGCAGGGCTGGGTTCAACACGGTCTTTTTCCACTATCGCGGATCATGGGGTTCGGGAGGCGAGTTCAGCTTCTCCAATGTCATCGACGACGTTGCGGTCGCCAAAGCTCATGTGATCGAAGAGGCAGGCCCCCTTCGAGTGGACCCAGGCCGCATCATCTATCTCGGGCATTCCATGGGCGGGTGGGCCGCACTCCAAGCGGCAGCGCGCGATTCATCTATCCGCTGTGCCGGCGGGCTCGCCGCAGCAGACTTCGGCGCATCAGCCGCCCGGGTTGAGGCCAGTCCCGAAGCCTATCTCGGCTTCAAGCGCTATGGAGACTATCTCGCCGATGGTCCCCTCGCAGGGACAAGCGGCGACGCCTTGGTCGATGAAGTGCTAGACAATCGGGACGTCTTCTCGGTCCAGCCCCTGGCGCCCAATCTTGCCGGAAAGCGGATTTTGTTGATTGCGGCCAATTCCGACGAAGCCGTCGATGTCGAACAGGTCCACGAGCCCATGTCTGCCGCCTTTGCCGCGCAGGCGGGTCTGGACCTGACATCGGTTCGGCTCGATGGCGACCATTCCTTCTCATGGACTCGGGAGGCCCTGATCCGCGAAGTCCTCGCTTGGGCAGACGGATGCCGCTGAACGAGCGGGCTTCAATCGCGGCCGAGTTTTTGGCTAAGTCGCTGACTTGAGACCTAAGCGGGTACTTTAAGGGTCGGCGCCGGTTCGACGACCGTCGCGTCGAGCGGCTTTCCGCAGGCAATGATGTCAGCCGTGCGAAGGGCAAAAGCAACAATGGTGAGCCCCGTGTTCACGGCGCTCGCAGAGGGCAGAGCCGTTGCGTCGGCAACGTACAGCCCGTCCACGCCATGGACCTGACCCGTCGCATCGATCACGGAAGACCCAGGGTCGTCCCCCATGATCGCCCCACCGGTCTCATGCCAGAAGGCGACGTCGCGATGGGGAGACAGGACGAAGTACCCCGCAGCCCTGAAAGCAGCCTGGGTCCGATTTCGCAATCTTTCATAGCTTCCCGGATGGTGGACAGGAGGTGTGAACGCACCCAGCGCATCGCCGTCGAAAGACCAGCCGGTCTCCTTACTCGGCGTCGCTTCGGTCATGTGGAAAACCGTCAGGCTGCGTTCGGCCACCGCCCGGATGGCCGGCCGCTTCAACGCCCCGGCCATGTTCCAGAAAGGGGTTTGACCCGCGATTTGGGAGACGCCCAACGGGTATGGCCAGTCCGACCCGGGATCGTCGCCCTCAAACCATTGGTTGATGGCGAATGTCTTCGTATGCCGGTCGCCCATGGCCGTGAAGCGGATCATCGGGAACAGCGTCCCGGTCGAGTGCGCGCCCACGCCTTTTCCAAGCCATCCGCCTTGATTGCCCAGTCCCTCAGGGTGTGCCGAAAACCTCGATCGGCGCAACAAAGCAGGGGTATGCGGATACCCTGCTGCGGTGACGACGATGCCCGCGCGAATGAGATGCTCCGCGCCATCATGGTGAACGCGCACACCCACAGCCCTCCGGCCATCCTCCGACAGCTCTATCGTGAGGCAATCGGCCTTTGCCAGCAGTTCCACATGCCCGGTTTGCAAGGCAGGCCGGAGGGTCGCCGTTTCAGCGTCCATCTTCGCATCGAATCGGCAGAGATGGGCATCGCATTGTGCGCAGAGGACGCATAAGCCCTCATCGCCATAATCGATGCCCCTCGGTATGGCAGCGACATTTACCCCGGCTTTCTTTAGTTGGGTGGCCACCTTGTTCACTTGAGGATCGTTGGGCAGCGGCATATGGGGATAGGGCCCTGTTCGGAACGGCTCGCTTGGATCGCCATCCGGTGAACCATGGACCCTGTATAGTCTCTCTGCCTCGGCATAGTAGGGCTCGAGATCGGCGTATCGGATGGGCCAGGCCGGAGACGGACCGTTCTCGAAGTCGCGCGCCTCGAAGTCGCTCTCGCGGAACCGGTAAAGGGCAGCGCCATAGTATTTGGACCGGCCGCCCACGATTTCGAAATCATCCTCAGGCGCCTGAATATCGTAGAGGAAGGTATTGTTTGTGGCGTTGGCCGGTTTGGGAAGCCAGTCGCCCCGTTCAACGATGAGGACATTCAGGCCAGCCTGGGCCAGGCGAAGCGCCACAGCGCTGCCGCCCATACCGCTACCAACAATGATCGCGTCATATGTCCGGTGCGTGCGGTCTAGTGAAAAGCTGCCGTCCATCTTTGTTCCCACGCCTAAAAAAAGCCTACACCAGAACTATGGCGGAGCGAAATTCATGCCATGCATCCAGCTGTCTTCGTGGGCTCTGGAGATCGGATTGCGCACGTCTTGTCGCAGCGGGAGACGTGCTTCGTGGATCAGCAGGATCGCGAAACGTGCTTCTCTCCGCTTGCTTGAGAGTTTGGTCAGTGAAAGTCCCGACTATTAGGAATGACCCGGACATTCCGCGGGTGGGTATGCCGCGGCGGTGGTCCCCGTCGCTCAGGCACAGGGCGCATCACTTCATCGGCATTTGCCAGGGCGCCCTTGAGCGGATCATTCAGGACGTCTTCCGAGAGTTTGTCGAGATCGTGGGTTCTGTCGACCAGCCGCTCAGCAACGATATGGGTCACATTATCAGCTCTCTGGACACGTCCCTCCACGGCAAGGATCCTGGCACCCATCACGATGGGCCGGAACCGCTCGGTGACCCTCTGCCAGACGACAAGGTTCGAAATTCCGGTTTCATCCTCAATAGTGATGAAAACCACCCCTTTCGCCGATCCGGGTTTCTGGCGGACGAGCACAACGCCGGCCGTTCGCACGGGTGTGCCATTCGGCAGGCCATTCGCCGTGGCGGTTGGTATAATGCCCAGCCGTGCATACCTGTCCCGTAGGAAGGTCATCGGATGGTCTTTCAGCGATAGACGCAAGGTCTGATAGTCTTGTAGGACGTGCTCCGATTGGGGCATCTCTGGAAGTTTCAAGATAGGCTCTGATCCCTGCTCAGCCGTATCAGACGCAGAGAAGAGCGGTAGCGCTTCTGACACCGCTTCTCCCCTAACGGCCCAGAGTGCAGCACGGCGATCCAGCCCGAGCGATCGAAACGCATCCGCTGCTGCCAGGTGTTCAAGAGACCGGCGCATGAGGCCGCATCGCCGGCGTATATCGTCCACCTGGTGAAATCCCTCGTTACGTTTTTCCAGCAGGGTCATCGCCTCATCCTCGCGCAATCCATCGACCTGGCGAAATCCGAGGCGCACGGCCAGTCCATCACCCTCCGGTGTCGGTTCCAACGTGTTGTCCCAATCGGAATAATTTACATCCACACCCAGGACTGTGACCCCATGCTCGCGAGCGTCGCGCACGATTTGAGCCGGGGCATAAAAGCCCATGGGTTGGGCGTTCAGCAGGGCGACGCAGAAGACTTCGGGGTGGTGGCATTTCAACCAGGAAGAGACATAGACCAGAAGGGCGAAGCTTGCTGCATGGCTTTCGGGAAAACCGTATTCGCCAAACCCCTTGATTTGATCAAAGCATCTCCGTGCGAATTCTGGATCGTAGCCCCGATTGATCATCCGTTCGACCATGGCATCCTGATAGTTCTGGATCGTACCGACCTTTCGGAAGGTTGCCATGGCCCGCCTTAGTCCGTTCGCCTCATCGGGCGTGAACTTGGCCGCGTCCATGGCGATCTGCATGGCTTGTTCCTGGAACAGGGGGACGCCGAGCGTGCGGCCAAGAATATTCTCCAATTCCTTTGGATGACCATGTTCCGGCGCAGGCTTTGGATAGGTGACCGTCTCTTTTTTCTGGCGTCTAAGAAGATAGGGATGGACCATGTCACCCTGGATTGGTCCAGGCCTCACAATGGCGACCTCGATGACAAGGTCATAGAACGTACGCGGCCTCAGTCGCGGAAGCATGTTCATCTGGGCTCGGCTTTCGACCTGAAATACGCCCAGACTGTCGCCTTCACACAGCATGTCATAGGTGGCCTTGTCATCGGCAGGGATGCTGGCCAGGGAGTGGTCGATCCCCTTGTGGATTTGAAGGAGGTGAAAGGCCTTGCGGATACACGTGAGCATGCCCAGGGCCAGAACATCGACCTTCATGATGCCCAGCGCGTCGATATCGTCCTTGTCCCATTCGATGAAAGTACGGTCCTGCATGGCAGCATTGCCGATGGGCACAGTCTCGACAAGTGGACCCTGGGTGAGGACAAAGCCCCCGACATGCTGGGACAGGTGACGCGGAAATCCGATCAATTCCCGTATCAGGTGAATGGCGCGGATCAGCATCGGATTGTCTGGATCGAGCCCAGCCTTCCGGATCTGCTCCAAATCCAGATCACGACCCCAGCTCCCCCAAACTGTTCCAGCCAACGCCGTCGCGATATCTTCGCTGAGTCCAAGTGCCTTGCAAACGTCTCGAACGGCAGACCGGGGGCGATAGCAGATCACTGTTGCCGTCAATGCCGCCCGGTGATGGCCATAACGCTTGTATACATACTGTATGACCTCTTCCCTGCGTTCATGTTCAAAATCCACGTCGATATCTGGTGGCTCGCGCCTTTCCTTTGATAGGAAGCGCTCAAACAGGAGATCGGTCTCATTCGGATTCACGCTAGTAATGCCCAGGCAGTAGCAAACCGCTGAGTTCGCCGCCGACCCTCTCCCCTGGCAAAGAATTTGCCGGCTGCGCGCCCATGCAACAATGTCGTGGACGGTCAGGAAATAGGGCGCATAGTTGAGGGCCTCTATGAGGGCCAGTTCCTTCCGGATCTGCTGCTCAACTTTCGGCGGTGCTCCGTCAGGATAGCGCCAATCAAAGCCTTTCCAAGTCAAGTACTCAAGGTGTTGTTGGGGTGTCTTGCCGGGCGGAACGGGTTCGTCAGGATACTGGTATGATAACTGGTCAAGGGAGAACGAACAGCGAGAGACAATATCCAGGGTTCGGGCGAGGGCGGGTTCGAATCCCTTGAACAGGCGAAGCAACTCTGCTGGCGGCTTGAGATACCGTTCGGCATTCGCACCCAGCTTGTAGCCTGCTGTTTGTATTGTGCAGTGTTCTCGAATGCAGGTGATCACATCCTGGAGGGGGCGGCGCTCGGGTGTGTGGTAGAGGACATCATTGAGGGCGACGATGGGTGCCCCAGTTCTGCCGCCGAGTTGGGCGAGTGCCGCAATCCGGGCCCTGTCGGTTCCCTGATAGCGATAACTCGCGCCTAGGTAGATGCGTCCGCGCCACAGCTTTGCCAAACGGCCCAGCGTTGCCTCGAATGCAGGATCTGGACGGTCCGGTGGCAAGATAATGAAGATTTGGCCATCGGCGTGGGCGATCACGTCGTCCAGATTGATATGGCATTCACCTTTAGGAGCCGCACGCTTGCCGAGGGAGAGCAGGGTGGACAGGCGTCCATAGGCGTCCCTGTCCATCGGGTAGCACAGCATGCTGGGGCCGTCAGTTAGATCCAACCGGGCGCCCACCAGAAGCGGGAGACCATGCTCCTTG
Organism: Pseudomonadota bacterium; assembly: GCA_038745855.1. Lineage (GTDB taxonomy): Bacteria > Pseudomonadota > Alphaproteobacteria > Caulobacterales > Hyphomonadaceae > UBA5336. The sequence goes on from JBCDLC010000005.1 coordinate 38,118, forward strand.
CTTGCGCTGTGGGCGCGGACAACACCCGCGAGGCTGTTGCGGTCGCAAATTCCGATTGCTGCGAGGCCCAGCGCCTTGGCTTGCAAAACCAGTTCCTCGGCGTGGGAGGCGCCTCTCAAGAAGGAGAAATTCGTGGTCACCTGCAATTCGGCGTAGGCAGGTGCTGGGTCTGTTCTGCTCATGGACCCAATCCGTGAATATACCAGGTGGGCGCAGGGCCACGGCCATCATGGTAGAGCCCGTCCCGGAACAGCCAGTATCGGTGTCCATTGGCATCCTCGACCCGGTAATAGTCCCGGGCCCTGGGGCGTGGGGGTGGAAGCGTAACGCCGGGATCATCGCCGGGTGGGCTTGCGTCAGTGCCAGGCCGTGTGCCGACGCAATTTGGAAGCGCCAGGGCCGAAGATGCCGTCATGGCAGAGACAGGTTTCTTCGGTGTCTGGGCGTGAGGCGCGTCCAGGGCTGCACGGGCCCTTGCGATATGGTGGGCATCTGCTCGGGGATCCATTTTTGGCACGAGCCAGCGTTTCGAGGCGCCTTCAGGAGCGCTCGCGCCAAGGGGGAGAAGGGCCTGTCTGGTGTGTTGTCCTGATCCTTCTTGCCTGGGGGCGGGAAGGGAGGCCTGGGTTTCTTTCGGCACCGGGGCGCGCGGGAGGTATTGCCACCATTCAGGGGCGATCCGTTCAGGACCGTCGGCCCAGACAATCCGCCGTGGGACATTCCGCCAGACAAAGCGAAGCGGCGGCCCATCCGGCACTTCCGCAATGACGTCGACCGGTTCAGGACGCTGGAAAAGCGTCAGCGGCCTTGGTCCCATATGCGCATCCAGGCCTTGCCCTGGAGCGACGGTACTGCCGGGACGTGCAGTCTGCCAGTCCGGCAGTTTTCCTTCGAAGGGAACAAGGCGGCAGGCCTTTTCTGGTTTGTGGCTCGCCACCGGTTCCAGGACCCTGACACGGCCATCGCCCAGCCGGGCGACCAATCTGTCTGCCAGGGCAGAGAGGTCTGTCTCATCGATTGCTTTTCCGGCGAGATCTGTCGAGAGCGTCCCCATACCCGTATCCATAGGGGCGGTCCGGGTGGCTTCGAGGCGAAGGAGATCGATGCCATATCCGGGATCAACCGTGTCGAGGTGCTCGTCGAAAAGGCGGAGGATATGATCTGGCGCGCGCACGGGGCGGGTCGCTGTTACGGACTTGGCGGTCAGGGTGCCGTCGGCGCGGAAGGCGCGTAGGGTGAAACGTCTGGCACCCAGGCCGTTGGCTGTGAGACGGCTGCAGACCGTTCGGGTCAGGTCGGCAAGTCCTTGGGCAATGCCTGCACGGTCGATCAACGGATCCGGACATGCCTGTTGGGCGGCATGGGCGATGGCGGGACGGAGGGGTTTCAGGGGTGTTGGGCGAAGACCGAGCGCCTGGTCGAGGACGGATACGAGTTGTCCTGCATGCACCTTCGACTGGAAGCGCCGCGCCAGGGCCTTGCGGTCGATCCCATAGAGTTGACCGATGCGGGTAAGGCCAAACCGGCGGAGCAGGGTCAGGGTGTCTGGCGCCAGGCGTAGGGCTGCAATGGGAAGGTCGGAGAGGCCGTCTGCTTCCTTTCCATTGGCCAGGATCTGGACCGGGCGGGTGACGGTCGACATCGTGTTGGCTGCGGGGCTGGGGATGGCGGCATGGGCCAGGGCCGCAGCGGCAATCGGTGTTCCAGCAAGGCCCAGCCGGTGGGTGTATCCCACGCTTGTCAGCGCGCTGGAAATGGCCCCCAACATGGCGGTCTCACCACCATGGAGGTGATCACAGCCGGTGGTTTCCAGGACCAGCCCGTCCTCGCCATCCAGGGCAACCAGGGGCGTATGGCGGATCATCCAATTGGCGAGCCGGCGCAAGGCAGCCCGGTCGGCCGCCCGGTCGATCGGTTCGCTGACGAGGCCCACCGTGCGGGCATTTGCATCGCTCAATCCCAGGCCGCACGTAATGCCTGCAGCGTGTGCGGGGGCGTTTGCGGCGACCACGCGCATGCCCCCTGCACCCGTTTCGTAGAGGACGAAGGGACGCTTGACCCCCGATGCGGCATTGGCTGGACCTTTCGCCGATGCCTTGCTCTTCTGGCTGTAGCCCAGTCTCTCATCCGGTCCGTGCGAAGGTGAGGATATCTGCCGGTGTATCCGTCTGTGGCGGCGGAGTCTGTCCAGCGGCCAGTCCGGGAACCAGATCGAGAGAAAGCGTTTCATGGTTGAACTCCAGTCCATGGCTTCTGCCGATGGCGAAGGGGGCGTTGCGCGCACGTTCAAGAACAGCTTGCCAGCGCAAGGCACCGAGCTGTTCCGGTGCGAGCGAATTCGGCGCCGAGGGCAGGGCGGAAACCCGCCAACGGGTTGTAGCTGCGCTTGCCCCTTCCAGTGTGTGGGGCAGGACAAGGACTGCGGCGGCGCCATGGGTTTCACTGGCAAGGGCGAGCCGGCGGCTGGCGGTGAAGTCCAGACCGCTGATCTCGGCGAGGACGAGACCGGCGGCATGGGACTTCATGGCCTCTTCAATAGCCCAGAGGGCATCGGCGGTTTTGCGGGCCGTTATGACCATCAACCGGCCAGGATCAATGCCGAGGGTCCTGAGACCATCGGCGCAGGGTTGGCCGCGATCCCGTTCCAGTCGATCTTCCCGGACCCAGAGACAGGCGCCATCCTCTGGTGCAACGGCGCTTGTCAAGGCGAACCCCAGTGCCGCAGGGCCGTCGCCATATTCGGCCGGCGCAATTTCATGGACACCCTTTGTTCCCATGTGATAGGGAAACTCAAGCATCTGGTTCTGACGTGCGGATCCAGCGCCTTCGTGCCCTTTCAGGGCAGCGGCCATATCGACAAGTTTGAGCGCGTTCCAATCCATAAGTTCATTATTTGTTCCAAAGCTGCCCAAGTCAAGTCAGGTCGGAAAAGAACGGCCCACGGTGTTGGAAAAGTCTGCGATCCCAACGAAGCGCGCGGGGCGAGATCAGACGATCATGCTGCGCACATTCCAAGGGTTTCATTGCCCGACTTGATTGGCCAACTTGGTCGGATGGCATCCACTCAAGGCGCGAAAAGGGAAACCGGGGCAGCGAGGACAGCGCAGACCAGGAAACCGACGGTCAGGGTCAAGGCTGACAGGGAAAAGACGTGTCCGAGTTTGTGATCTGCGCGGTCCATGGGAGGGCTCCTTCTTGTTGGCGCCCTTATGGATCCTCGCGGTGTTTCTGTCTTCTCACACCCGATCTCATTATGGTGAAGCGCCTGTGTCAGCGCCGTGAGATGGCGTGCGATAATTGATCGATTTCAGCTTTTTGCGTTGCCCAACTGCAGACAAACCGGTGGTGTCCACCTGGCCATGGATAGAAGGTTGCGCCGGCTTTGGAGAGGTGTTGCTCCAGCCCGTCTGGTAACGTGGCGAACACTTCGTTCCCGTCAACGGGAAAGGCGAGTTGGACGCCTGGATGCTTGCAAAGCGTGTTCGAAAGGTCCCTTGCAAAACGATTGGCCTGCCCAGCGAGGTCTAACCAAAGGTCATTGGTCAGCAATGCCAGCCCTTGCGCGGCCAGGAACCGCATCTTTGGAGGCATGTGGCCAGAGCGCTTGGCCCTCGCCTTCAACGCGGGGAAATGCCGCCGGGCGTCGCCGAAGAGGACGATGATCTCGCAGCCCATGGCCCCGGTCTTGGTCAGGCCCAGGGTGAGGATATCGATGCCGGCTTGCCAACTCATCTGTGCGGGCGATGTGTTTGTGCTGAGCAGCGCATTGGCAAACCGTGCGCCATCGAGATGAACCGTCAGGCCGGCAGAATGGCCGAGTGCCGCAAAGTGTTGAATGTGCTCTGGGCTATAGGCCGTCCCACACTCTGTGAGGTTGGTCAGCGACAGGACGTAAGGCGGTGTTTCATGGACGAAGCCGTGGTCAATGTTTGAAAGGGCGTCCCGGAGCGCTGTCTCGTCGATCTTGCCAGATTCGCCCGGTAACAATTGGAGCTTCCCGCCGCCGGTGAAGAACTCCGGCGCGCCGCGTTCGTCGCGCTCGATATGTGCTTCGCGGTGGCAGAGGATGGAGCCTATGGGCGGGCAGACACAAGACAGGGCAAGCGCATTTGCAGCTGTTCCGGACGCTGTCAGCCAGAAATCGAAGTCATCGGTCTCGAACGTCTCGCTGAGACGGTCTCTCAGGACTGCTGAAACAGCATCATTGCCGTAGCTGGCGGCGTTTCCAGTGTTCGCTGCCGCCAGGGCCTCTATGACCTTGGGATGGGCGGGTGCTGATGTATCGGAAGAGAAATCCATGGCCCGCGGGTTCCACTGGATCTATGCGCGGTCAAGCAGGTCTTGCCGGAAAATATCGGCTAAAGGGGCACATCCGGTGTTTGCCACATCAAATGCTGGCCGCCGTCGGACGCAATCATCTGACCGGTCACACTATCGGCGCCAATCAGATAGACAAGGGCTTTGACGATCTCAGCGGGGTTCGAGCCCTCTTGGGTCAGGGTTTGGCGTTGTTCCTCCTTGAACGCTTCTGGCGTCTGGTGAACGGAACCGAGTGTTGGGCCGGGCCCGATCGCGTTGACCCGGATGTTCGGAGCGAGCGCTTGGGCGAGCGTCTTGGTGGCTTGCAGCAGCGCTGCCTTGGAAAGTGTGTAGGTGAAGAACTGCGGGTTCAGTTTCCACACCCGCTGGTCAATGAGGTTTACAACGAGACCCTTTGTCGTGCTTGGAAGCGCATTGGCGAAGGCCTGGGCTAAGAGGACCGGCGCGCGCAAATTGGCTTCCATATGGAAGTCCCACTGGGCGCGGGTGTGAGTCTTGGCGCTGTCGTCCTTGAAGGTGGAGGCGCAGTTAACGAGCAGTGTGAGCGGATTCCCACCGACGGCGGTCTGTGCTTTTTCGATCAACTCGGCGGTTTCATGCTCACTAGACAAGTCCGCTTGTACGGTGACGGCGCGCCCGGAGCCTTTGCCGTCGTTGATGGTTGCCGCGGTTGTTTCGGCACCAGCGGCTGAGCGGTTGTAGTGCACGGCGACAGTCCAGCCGGCTTCGCCGAGCGCTTCGGCCATGGCTTTGCCCAGCCTGGCGCCGGCGCCTGTGACAAGGGCTCTTCCAGGATTCTGCATCAGGTGATCCCCGGCAGAAGAGCGCGAATATTCCAACCGCTCACAAGGCCGTAGAGGTACAATCCGTAAACGAGGAGCAGCAGGACACCTGCCAGTCTCGATATTTGCGTGCGAAGCAAGATAAAGCCGGCCAGGGTGAGAGCGGCCGCCATCATCGCCCAGTGGTCATAGTTCATGAATGTTGCAGTGATCGATACGGGCTCTTCCGCAAATCCGGCCATCAGCCCGACGATACCGCCGGCGCCGGCGATATTGAAGATATTCGATCCAAGGACGTTACCGACGCAGACCGAACCATGGCCCTTGAGGGCGGCGGCGATGCCTGCGCCGATTTCCGGCAGGCTCGTGCCGACCGCCAGCAGGGTGAGGCCGATGATTTCCTCCGGGACGTCAAAGGTGCGGGCGACATGGACGCCGCCGTCGACGATGAGATGCGCACCGATCGGAAGCCCGATCAGGCCAATTGCGAGGTATACCAGTGTTTTCGGCCATCCGAAGATGTCCAGATCATCGTCCATTCCCACATCGACACCGGCGGCGACGGCGCTGCGGACGGCGTAGAAAGTGATCAAGGCATAGACGACGAGTCCCAGGATAAAGGCCGCGCCGATCCCAGCGTGGAGCGGACCGAGGGCTGTCAGGAAGATCCATGAGACTGTCGCGATCATCATCGCGATGAGTGCCCGTGTCTGGCCGAAACCGCCGGCGGCGAGTGGCGCAATCAGGGCGGGCAGACCGAGGACCAGCCAGACGTTCGCGATGTTCGATCCGACGATGTTGCCGAGTGCGAGCTCCGGATAACCTTCGAGTGCGGCGTCGACCGCGACCAGCATCTCAGGGGCCGAGGTTCCGAACCCGACGACGAAGATACCGGCGACGAGTGGAGAGACGCCCAAATGCCGACCGAGCGAAACAGCTCCGCCCACCAGGAAGTCGCCCGCACCGCCAAGCAGGAGAAGCCCCCCAACCAGGGAAGCAAAGGCAATCAGGTCTGTCATTGAAGCCGGCGGCGAGGCCGTTAGTCGATGCGTTTGAAATCGATCAGATTGAGGATTGCAAACAGTGCGACGACGGCGCCGATGGCGATAAGCGCATACATGGTGAAGCCTCTTGTGTAACAGAACGCCAGTAAAGATGGCGATTCCTTCAGGGACATAGCGTTCGCCGGTGTCTTTGGCGAGGGGAGAAACAGCTGGAGATACGGTGTTGAGCAGGCTCCGGATGCGGATTTTTCAGAGTTGGTTTCGTATTTCGCGACCAATGACGTTGGGTGTGCGCGCGTGGGTTGAGCGTGACGATGGATGTGTTGCTCTTGTGCGTCACACCTATACGCCTGGGCTCTACTTTCCCGGGGGCGGCGTTGAGCGGGGAGAGCCTGCGGCCGAAGCGCTTCGCCGGGAAATGCACGAGGAAATTGGGGCGGTGATATTCGCGCCTCCGATCCTCCTGGGTGTCTTTTCAAACCATCCGGTCTTTCCAAACGATCATGTCCTTTTCTACCGGGTGCCTCCCGAGACCTGGGAGCAACAGGTCGCCACGAGCGACGGCGAGATCGCAGAAGTCCTCTGGGTGAAGCCAGAGAGCCCGCCTGGAGAAACAACGCCAGCGACAGCGCGCCGGTTTCTCGAATTTGTCGAGGGGCGGGCGCCATCGCCTTTCTGGTAGTCTGCCTCTCTTTGGCCCTCGTGCGAACGCGCTGGGAGAATTTGAGAAAAGCTGAGCGCGTTCGCTTTACCCCCGCTTAAATCGGCTTTGCTAACTCGTGGGCGTGGCAGAATCCCTTCCTGCCATTTCGTGGGTCTTATGCGGCCATCCCCCCCGTGCCGCGATAACCCCAGGCGGTCGCTCCTTCTCCCCCTCAACGGAGCGGCCGCCGCCCGGGTTCTATTCTTCGGCAATCGACAGTCTTGACGCGTGCCCGCGCAGCATCTGGTTGAACTCTTCGATGCGCCACGACCTGTTTCGCAGAGCTTCGGCGATCTGCGCGTTTTCCTGAACGGTGCTGAAGCGTTCGCCCTCGATGACCCCGTGTTCGAAGAGGGCCTTTGCCGCGCCGCCCGTGAAGAGGAAGGCGCTGTCCCACGACAGGCCAGCGGCCTTGGCGAGTTCGTTCGTGCAGTTGGAGCCGAGCGTGTTGTAGAACCTGGGACGCTTGGAAATTGCAGCGGTCCGCTCAACAAGCCGCTCGAAATATCCCACCTTTTCCTCTGGCGGCAGGGTGAGCTTGTAGGCTTCGAGCGCATGTCCGAGCAGGCTGGCGCGGCGGGTCATGAGATCCCGCGGCTCTGCCCAGACATAGACAAGCTCGTACTTGTTGAAGGCGCCGAGGACCGGGTTGTACCGCTCCCCTTCCGTTTTTCTGGCTTCGATCGTGAGCCCCAACATACCGCCCCCACCTTCGGCGATGGGGCCGAAGTCGAACACGACAAATGTATGCGCCATCAGGGGGAAGCCGGGATGGGGTTCGAGAATGAACCAGATGTCCTGGAGATCCTCGATCCTGTAGGTGCCGCGCTGTTGGAACACCTCGAGGATGGCGATCCCGTCGCGGAGGGGCAGATACTGCCAGTCCCGGATCGGTGCGATGGTGACCGTATCACCGTCGTCGTTCCAGGTGACGCTGGGGGTTGCGGCGAGGTGGTCGACCCAGTCCCGGTCGTGGGAAGGGGCTTTCATGAACACGGCGATGACAAACATCGTAGCACCGGCGAGACCGCCCCCGACAATCCATCTCCAGAACTCCATCCCTCACGCTAGACCGTTTTTGGCTCTGGCGGAAACGGCCGCCCCATTTTTTCCGCCTGGGGCCGTTTGGCTTTGGTGAGGGGCTCGTTTGCTTCTGAAGGGGGTGAGGTGGGTGGGGGGAGTCAGGGTGGAGACCAGCATAGCCCGGCTTGTTCGGGCGGACGGGGCGTTACGGCCAGCACATTTGGCCGGCCCGCGCGGGTGCGCGTCCGGTGCTCTCGTGCTGCTATGCCGCCGTCTGGCGCCCCGTATCAGGGCGCGGCGGACGGAACGGCGGTGATCGTGCGATCTCCGCTTGTCCGATTTGTCTTCTGCTTGCCCATCGCCATTGAATGCCGCGGCTGCCCAATGCGGCTTTCAAACCCAATCCGGCCAAACCCGGATGCACCTAACCCAAATGCATCCGAACGGTTCGCAGGCTCAGCCCAATGCGCCTGCGCCCGTGTATGGATCGGCTCGTCGGTCTTCGGCGGCTTTGTTCCGCCAATGATCGTGTTTTCTGACAAGCGGACGTCGGGGGCCCATTCCCGGTCTGGCCTGTCATCAAACGTCGCTCCTTCGGGCTGAGGATCACCCATAGCTTTCGCCACCGAACGGGCGCGGAGCCCGGCGGCGGAGATGGCTAGGGCTGTCGCCCAAATCAAAAGGAGGATGAGAAAATCCATAGGCGCAGAATACCACTGGATTGGGGGGTGAGGATTAGTTGGGCCGAATTATTTTTAGTGCGTTGTAATAATGTGGTTTTATAAGGGTTGAGGTGTTGGATAAGTCGGTCTCTTCGGCATGGCCTTCCCATGCGTGCGGACTTGTCAGGACCGGCATTGCCCCATAGGCAGTCGGCCCACCCCATTGACCAAGCGGGAGAAAGTCATGGCGTTGCGCGTCGCCGTTGTTGGTGCCACCGGGAATGTGGGCAAGGAACTGCTCGCCATCCTGGATGAGCGCGATTTTCCGGCCGATGCCGTGATCCCGTTGGCGTCGAGGCGTTCGGTAGGACGGCAGGTCAGCCTGGGTGACAGGACGCTGACTTGCCAGGCGCTCGATGATTTTGATTTCTCAGGCGCCGATCTGGTTTTGATGTCGGCGGGCGGTTCGGTGTCGAAGGAATGGGCGCCCAGGATCGCTGCCGCTGGGGCGATCGTCATCGACAATTCTTCGGCCTGGCGGAAGGATGACGACGTCCCCCTGATCATTCCCGAGGTGAACGCTGATGCGGTGATGGGATACACGGCCAAGAATATCATCGCCAACCCGAACTGCTCGACCGCTCAATTGCTCGTGGCGCTCAAACCGCTGCACGATGCCGCGCGCATCAAGCGCGTGATCGTTGACACCTACCAATCGGTCTCGGGCACGGGGAAAGAGGCCATGGATGAGCTCTGGAACCAGACCAAGGGCCGGTTTGTGAACGATCCGGTCGAGCCCATGGTCTATCCCAAACAGATTGCTTTCAACGTCATCCCCCATGGCGGGGACTTTCTGGAAAATGGCTATACGACGGAAGAGCAGAAGATCATTGATGAGACCCACAAGATCCTCGATCCGGATATCGCGGTGAGTGCCACCAGCGTCCGTGTGCCGGTTTTTGTGGGCCACTCGGAAGCGGTGCATGTGGAGTTCCATGACGGAATCACCCCCGGTTCGGCCCGTAAACTGTTGCGTGAAGCGCCTGGCGTCATGTTGGTCGATGACCCGCGCGAGGAGCGCTATGTGACGCCGGTGGAATGTGTTGGCGAATGGGCGACGTTTGTCTCTCGCGTGCGCCGCGATCCGACGGTGGAGAACGGCCTCGCGTTATGGGTGGTCTCCGACAATCTCCGGAAGGGGGCGGCGCTGAATGCCATCCAGATTGCAGAAACGCTGATCGAACGGGGCGTTCTGAAGCCGGGATCGTGAGTCCTCGTTTCTGAACCAGGGCACAGGAAGCGGGTGGCGTGCGGGCGGCATCGCCCCTAGGGCTCTAGGATGACCACCGATATCCGCAACGGCTTCCTGGCGGCGCTCGCAGCCTATCTGATCTGGGGCCTGTTGCCGCTCTACTTCAAATGGCTTGGCCATATCGCACCGGCGGACATGTTGGCCCAGCGGATCCTTTGGAGCGTGCCCACGGGCATCCTGTTGCTGAGCGTTGCGCGTCGCTGGTCTGACTTCAAAGGGGCGCTCCAGCCGCGGCACCTGCGTTGGCTGCTCCTGTCCGGCCTGTTTATCGGCGGCAACTGGTTTCTTTATATCTGGGCCGTGGGGCAGGGCCGGGTGATGGAGGCCAGCCTCGGCTATTACCTCAATCCACTGGTGAACGTGGCGCTGGGGTCGATCTTCTTGTCTGAAAGCCTGCGCCGCGCCCAATGGGTTGCCGTCGGCCTTGCGTGTGGGGGCGTCGCCATCATGGCGCAGGCGCTTGGCCAGTTGCCTTGGGTGTCGCTGGTGCTGTGCTTCAGCTTTTCGTTCTACGGGCTGATCCGGAAGCAGGTTCCCGTCGATGGCCGGGCGGGGTTCCTGGTGGAGGCGGCTGTGCTGTTGCCTTTAGCGATGGGATGGACCGTCTTCCAACTCTCGCAGCCGGGGACGGCGCCATTCGGTGACGGGGGATGGAATGTGTTGGCATTGGCGATTTCAGGCCCGCTGACGGCGGTGCCGCTGATCCTGTTCGCCGTGGCCGCCAAACGGCTGATGCTCGCAACGATCGGCATGATGCAATACATCGCGCCGACCCTGCAGTTCCTGGTTGCGATCCTTTACGGCGAGGCGTTCTCGATGACCCATGCCCTGGCCTTCACCTTTATCTGGAGCGCCCTTATTTTGTTCACGATAGACGGTATTCTGGGCAACCGTCGTGCACAGCAACCGCCGCGGGCGGCATAGAATTCTCATGACAGCCGAAGCTGGGCAAAGAAAACCCGGTCAGCGAGGGCTTGACCGGGCGAGAGACTTTACGATGGAGAGTTTGCACTCGTGGAGAAGCTAGCAACAACCGTACCAATGACGGATCTTGCGCGGATTCACTACGCAATCGGCGATATCCATGGTGAAGCGGCGCGGCTGACCAAACTGCATGGTCTCATCTTCGAGCACCACCTGGCCTTCCATGCCGACCAGCCGGCCGTGCTTGTCCACCTGGGCGATTATGTTGACCGTGGGCCCGATAGCCGGGGTGTGATCGAGCGGTTGCGGACGCTGGAACGGGCCGCTGCGGGGAACCCCAAACTCGATATTATCTGCTTGCGGGGCAACCATGAGCAGATGATGATCGACGCGCTGGACGGCGGCGCCATGGCAGAGGCGCTTTGGGCGCGCAATGGCGGCACGGCAACGCTTGCCAGTTATGAAACCGATCCGATCCCGGGCCTTCTGTACAAACACCACATGTGGCTCAAGGCGCGGCCTTTCCGCCACTGGGACGAGGCCGACCAACTGGTGTTCGTGCATGCCGGGGTCGACGGGGCGTTCTTTCCCGATGAGAAGCGCGAGACCTACATGTGGACGCGCGCGGAAACGTTTTTCGACACCCAGCGCTGGACCTCGCCAACGCTCCAAGGACACACGGTGATCCACGGTCACACACCAACGGACGATAACCGCCCGTTCGTCTCGCTGGATGGACGGCGGATCAATGTGGATACCGGGGTCTGCTTTGGCGGGAGCTTGACGGCTGCTGTGATTGCGCCCGGGGAGGACGTTCGCTTTCTGTCGGTCTGACCGCGCGGGTCCCTCGAAACCGGGCCGCCTTAACAGTTCTACTGTGACGGGGCGCTCAAAGCCTGTACGCTCCCTGCAACGAAAGTGAGAGGGAGGAATGTTGTGGGACAGTTGGATGGAAAGGTTGCGATTATCACGGGTGCTGCCAGCGGGATTGGGCGGGCGACGGCCGAAGCCATGGCACGCGAGGGAGCGGCCGTCATGGTCACCGATCTCGATGGTGAGGGCGCTGCCCGCTGCGCGGACGCGATAAAGGAGACGGGTGCGCGTGCGATCCACGCCCAGCAGGACGTCACCGATGAGGGCCGTTGGGATGTGGTGGTGGCCCAGACCACCGAAGCGTTCGGCGGGCTTACGACACTTGTGAACAACGCGGGCGTAGCGATTGGGGGCGCTTTGGTGGATTTCAGCCTTGACGATTGGCGCCGCCAGATCGCGATCAATCTCGATAGCGTGTTTCTGGGCACGCGGGCGGGTGTGCGGGCCATGCGGGAAACGGGGGGTGCCGGGTCCGTCGTCAATATTTCCTCGGTGGCCGGCCTCAGGGGCGCGAGTGGAATGGGCGCCTACTGCGCGTCGAAGGGCGGCGTGCGCCTCTTTTCGAAAGCGGTCGCCGTGGAGTGTGCCCAGAACGGCGACAATATCCGGGTCAACTCCGTGCATCCCGGCATTATCGAAACACCGCTCTGGGGTAAGGAGATTGCGCGGGTCATCGAAGCAGCGCCCGATCCCGAAGCCATGCGTGCGGGCCTCTTCACCGAAGGGGGGAACGCCATCAACACGGCCGCCTTGGGCGCATCGGTATCCCCAATGGCGCGACCGGGCACAGCCCAGGAGGTTGCCGACATCATCGTTTTCCTCGCCAGCGATGCCAGCAGCTATTGCACCGGCCAGGAGTTCGTTGTCGATGGCGGCATGACGGCGAGCAGCTGAGCGGTTCGGCTGACCAGGTACGCGTGTGCCTGCGCATGCAACGGCCTGTATCAATTTGTGTGCGGCCCCTCTAGCGTTTGGCCAAACACGCGAAGGGGAGGAAGGCGCCCATGGATTGGGGCTGGGACAATCTGCGCGCCCTGGGTGGTCTTGGTTTGATCATTGCCCTGGCCTGGGGTGTCTCCGAAGACCGGTCGCGGTTTCCCTGGCGTATTGCGCTGGGCGCCGTGACGCTGCAGTTTGCCTTCGCGCTTCTCCTGTTCGGGGTGCCCCTCGTCCGGGATCTTCTGTTCAGGGCGAACGTGATTGTCGACGCGCTCGAGGATGCAACCCGCGCCGGCACCGGGTTCGTCTTCGGCTATATCGGCAACAATGAAGCCGCCAGCGCGATCATGGCGGGGGACGCGCCACCGCTCTTCTTCTTCCAGATCTTGCCGATTGTGATCGTCGTTGCGGCCCTCTCTGCCATGCTGTGGCATTGGCGTATCCTGAGATGGGTGACGAAGGGCTTTGCGCTGGTATTCCGGCGCGGCATGGGGCTCGGCGGGGCAACCTCGCTTGCGGTGTCGGCCAATGTCTTCATGGGCATGACCGAGGCACCGGTGCTGGTGAAGCCTTACTTGAAAGGCATGACCCGGTCCGAGCTGTTCATCCTCATGACGACGGGCTTTGCAACCATCGCCGGTAGCGTTCTCATCATTTATGTTTCGTTTCTCGAAGAGGCCGGCGTCAGCTTCAATCCGCTCGCACAGCTTCTCACAGCATCGATCATGGCAGCGCCGGCTTCAGTGGCCCTCGCGCTGATCATGGTGCCGGAAACGACCGCCAAGACCGATCGCGCTCACGAGCCCGATTTCGAATACCAATCCACGATGGATGCTTTCGCCACCGGGGCCGCCGATGGGCTGAAAATCGTTTTGAACATCGCGACAATGTTGATTGCAGCCCTCGCCCTTCTGTTTCTGGCGAACGGCATCCTGGGCACACTTCCGGAGATCGCAGGCGCCCCCCTTTCGATCGAGCGCGTACTGGGCTGGATCTTCCTTCCGCTGATGTACATGATCGGCGTGCCCTGGGAGGAAGCGGCCAAGGCGGGCTCCCTGATGGGCGTGAAGACCGTGCTCACCGAATTTGTCGCTTTCCTGCAACTGGCCGCCATACCCCCTGAAGCCTTTTCCGAGCGCAGCCGTATCATCACCACCCATGCCATTTGCGGGTTTGCCAATTTCGGTTCCATGGGCATCCTCATTGGCGGCTTAACGATTATTGAACCCGAACGGCGGGAGACATTTCTCTCTTTGGCGTGGAAGACCCTGCTTGCCGGAACGCTGGCGACATGCATGTCAGGCGCTGTGGTGGGGGCATTGCCCGTCGGGCTGTTCCTCGGGAGTTGAGTTTGCGATCCATCGTTTTTTGCGGCGCGACCGCTTTGCTGGTCTTTTCGGCCGCAGCCCAGGAGGACAGCCTGGTCGAGTGTGACAGCGCCGGGCCAGTATCCAGCTGTGCGGATGGATCCAAAGCGGCGCGCACGCTGAACCCTGTTTTGATCTACGGTGACCGGCAACAGTCCGACCCTGGAAGCTATTCTGTGCTCGGGCCGGACGCTGTGATCTCCCTCGCGGCCGATCACCCTGCCGAACTTCTGAACACGCTCCCCGGTGTCAATATCCAGATGAATTCCGGCCAGGAGCACCTGATCGCCATCCGCTCGCCCGTGCTGACCGGGGGGGCCGGGCAGGGCAGTTTTCTTATTCTCGAGAATGGCGTTCCGACCCGTTCGCCCGCTTTTGGCAATGTGAACAGCTTGATCGAGCCGCACCACGAGGTGGCGAGCGCCGTAGAAGTGGTTCGCGGCCCTGGCAGTGCAAAGTTCGGCTCCAACGCAGTGCACGGTCTCATCAACGTGTTCCTGCCGCAAACGGCTGCGGGTAGGGCCGAGCGTGGCGCAGATCTCCGTGTCTCGGTATCCACACTCCAGCGTTACAAGGGTGACGGTGTCGTCGATCTCGGACAGAACACAACGGCCGCGTTATCCCTGCAGAAAGACGTGGGGTGGCGCGACAATACCGGGCTGGACCAGCAGAAAGTCTCGATCGTTTCGACGAGGGCGCTCGGCGGTTGGGATGCAACCGGCTGGCTGAGCCTCCAGAACATGCATCAGGAGACGGCCGGCTTTATCCAGGGGCCGAATGTCTTCCGCGACCGGGATATTGCGCGCACCAATCCCAATCCTGAGGCGGGGCGTGATGCCCGCTCGGCCCGGATTGCCCTGCGATTGGAACGCCCCCTGGCGGCGGGAACCCTGAGTGTCACGCCCTTCGCCCGAAGCCAGGAGATGAGCTTTCGCCAGCACTTCCTGCCGAACCGGAGTTTTGAAAAGAACGGCCATACGGGCGGCGGCGTACAGCTGCGATGGGAGGATGTGGTGCTGTCGGATCGGTTCAGCCTTTCGCTGGGCGGTGACGTGGACTTTGCCACAGGGTTCCTCAAGGAAACCCAGGATGACCCGTTCGGCTTTTTTCCAGGAGATATGCGTTTCCCGGCCGGGGTGCACTATGACTACGACGTCGATACCCAGGCCTATGCACTTTGGGGCGAGGCCAATTGGCAAGTCTCGGATCAGCTGGTGGTGGTTGCGGGCCTCAGGGGTGAGGTCCACGATTATGACTACACCACCGATGCGCCGCCCGGCATCAATGGCCGGTTCAATGTTCCGGAAGACCGGTCCGATGCGTTCGATCTTCTGACCCCGAAGCTTGGTGCGGTGTTCACGGTGAATGGGGACCTCGACCTATATGCTAATTACGCCCGGGGGGAGCGCGCCCCCCAGGCAACCGACCTCTATCGGCTGCAATCGCAGCAAGTTGCCGGCGAAGTGGACGAGGAAACGCTTGATTCGTTCGAAATCGGGGTTCGGGGCCAAGTGGCAGGGTTTGTGTTCGATGCGGCCGCTTACCGGCTCGACAAGGAGAACTTCTTCTTCCGCGATGCGGATGGGCTGAACGTTCCGGACGGGCGCACCGACCATATGGGGGTCGAGCTGTCGCTTGCGGGGGCGCTTTGGGAGTCTTCGGAAAGGACCGGCCGCGGCCTTTCCTTGGCGGGCAATGTGTCCTGGTCTGATCAGACCTACGATTTCAACCGCATCGTCGGCAACGCGTCCGAAGTGATCCGAGATGGCGACCCGATCGATACGGCGCCCGAATGGCTTGCTGACCTGGCGCTGACTTACAGCTACGATGACCGCACGGATCTGGCACTCCAGCTCGAATACATCGGAGCGTACGTGACAAATCCGTCCGGTTCGCAGGATTATCCAGGGCATACTCTGACCACGGTGAGGGCTAGCCATGCGTTTAGCGGGACCCTTGAAGCATTTGTCCTGGTCAGAAACCTCTTCGACCTGGAATATGCCGACCGGGCGGACTTCGCTTTCGGGAACAGCCGCTTCTTTCCAGGGGAGCCCTTGAACGCCACGCTCGGCATCCGAAAGCGATTTCCATAGCATAGCGGGTTGGGAGGCCCGGACTCATGAAGCTCTACCACGCACCAAAGGCGGTAAACCCGGAACGGGTCGTCCACTTTCTTCGGGCAAAAGGACGGATCGACGCCGTTGAGATCGAAGAAATTTCGATCATGGACCAGGAACACAAGACAGATGCGTACCGCGCCCTCAGCCCGTTTTCCCAGGTGCCGGTCCTCGTGTCGGATGACGGAACGACCATGACCGAATCGCGGGCGATCTGTACCTATATCGAAGGCCTCTATCCGGACCCGAACCTCATGGGCGGCGATGCGAAGGAGCGGGCATTGGTCGAAATGTGGGATCGCCGCATCGAGTTCATGTTCATGATGCAATTCGCGCTCTGGTTCCGGAATGCGCACCCCATGATGGCGCCGCTCGAAACGCCCCAGTGCGAAGGGACAGCTCAGAAAGCCGAGAAGAACGCGCGCGCCTTTGCCAAACGCCTGGACGAACATCTCAAAGACCACGCCTTCGTCGCCGCCGACCGGTTCACGATCGCAGATATCACGGCGTATCTCACATGCGGATTTTGCGGCGCGATGCGGTGGCAGCCCCATAAGGAACTGGAGCATTTAAGCGGCTGGTACGCGCGATTGAAGGCGATGCCATTCACCGGCCGCTAGAGCGCTTTCCAAGCGGCCATGAGGTGCGCGTAGGACTCGCGTCGCGCTTCCGGTGTTGCCGTAATTGTCAGGATGAAGGCTTCGTCGGCGTCAGTTTCGTCGAGATGTTGCTTTAACTTGGTGGCGACCCTGTCGGCCTTACCGGTCAAGGACCGTGCGTTGAAATGGTCGACGACGTGGCCGGGTGTGCGGGCGATGATGGTCTCGGCCTCTTCCACGGTGGGGAACGGTGCGAACTGCCCACCGGCCCGTTTGATATTCCAGGCGACGGCGACCCGGCTTTCCGCTTCTGCATCACTATCCGTTTCCGCCGCCAGTGCCAGCGTCCCAACAGCGGCATGGGGAGCGACGCAGAACGGGGACGGCGCGAAATTTGCGCGATAGGCTGAGATCGCCTCCTTTGCGCCCGTGGGTGAAAGGAATTCCGCGAAGGCGAGTTTCGCACCAACGGCCCCTGCATAGGCGGCGCTTTCGGTAGACGATGTGAGGAGCCATAGTTCGGGTCGGCTGGCCGATGGACGCGCGTGGATGCCAGCAGCACGGTGGTCGTGAGCGAGCGGTACGCCGTCGGCGTCAAGCAGCCAGTCCTTGAGCAGCTGAAACATCGTGGGGAAACTCGCAGCGCCTGGCCCGAGCAGGGCGGCGGACGTCCGGGGATCGGCGCCGGTTGCGCGGCCGATCCCGAGATCGATCCGCCCCGGGTAGAGCGCTTCGAGTGTCAAAAACTGCTCAGCGACTTTCAGAGGCGAATAATTTGGGAGCATGACTCCGCCCGACCCGATACGCAGTGTCTTGGTCCGTGCGGCAAGATCGGCAATAAGCACCTCCGGCGCCGTACCGGCGAAGCTTTCGGTGTTGTGGTGTTCCTGTACCCAGTAAGCCGAATAGCCGAGCCCGTCGGTGGCCTCAGCCAGTGCCCGGGTCTCTTGAAGCGCATGGCTTGCTGAGTGACCTTCGCGGATCGGTGTGGGATCAAGAACCGAGAGCCGCTTCATCATCTGATTAACTGTTCACTTGAACGAAATAGTCGTACATCTGTATTATTTGAAAAGGCCGGATCACGCCCGCGTTGGACTTCGAAGAAGCGCATACACGAGATCTGGCGGCCGGGCGTAGGGATTAATGCCCAGCGCTTCGACGGTATCGATGGTCAGGTAGCCTTCGGAAAGCCCTCGGTCCTGCTGGAAAGCTTGCATCGATCGCAGTGTGTCCGGGCCAAAAACGCCGTCGACTCTGGTCGGGTAGCCAGCATCGGTGAGCGCACCCTGGATTTCGGCCACCTTGTAGCGTGTCGTGTTGGTCTCGCAGAGAACCTCTGCCCAAATCACATCACCGCCGCCGACCACTTCCTGGCGGGACACGGTTTTATACACCGCCGGCTCCACTGTGCGGCGGTCCTGCTCTGGCGTGACGAGGATCCGAGTTGGGACATCGCGAAACTCGGCGGGAACTAGGATCTCTTCAACGCGGGCAGGTCGGACTTCAACCCTTCGAGTCACCGTCTCGTAGACAGCGGGGATAACCGTGTCTTCGACGCGCGGCGGTGTGACCATTCGGGTCCTCTGCACGGTTTCGGTCACGGCTGGAACGATCACCCGGCACAGGACTTCGCCAGTCGCAGTGGGAGATAATGCGTCGCGGCGTGATGGCGGCGTCGTAGAAGCCGTCCGCCCATACAGGCCGCGTCCGGGCTTCCAGGCCACTCTTTCTGGCGTGATCGTCACAGTCTCCGTATAGGTTTCATACTGAGCCGGGATGGACCTCTGTTCGACACGCTCCGGCTCTACGAGGATCTCTTCGCTTACCGTTTCGAACTCGGCCGGGACAATCTGGAATTCCACGGTCTCTTCGCGGACCATGATTCGCTCGTTTCCAACGTCGAATACTGCAGGTATACGCTCTATGACCTCACGTTCTGGTGTCACGAGCACGCGATCCGTAATGGTTTCTGTCACCGCCGGCGTCAGCACACGCGCGAAGCATTGACCGGGTGTCGCGGCGGGCGGGGGCGCAGCGGCTTGCGCATGAGCAAGCGTAGCCCCTGCAAGGTGAGAGAGTGCGAAGAGTAGCGCGCGTTTCAACGGAGGACTCCACCTTTCCTGACTGGCCTTTGGTGAATGAAAAATTCGATCAAGTAAAGTTCAAACACTCGTTTGCGGAAATGTGAGTACAGATTTCGTATTGCGCGACGATTATGGACAGGGACTTGCGATAGCGGCGATTTTTGTCAGGAAAGCGGTGATTAATACTGGAGCCTAACAAAGTTATTCGCAGCTTTGACATATTCGTATAGATTGTATAGATATTTCGTCCAAACGAACGGTTGGGGCTTAAAAAATGGAGAAGTCGCGCCAGGGCGCCAAGCATGGAATTCTTCGCGGCGTGCTGAGCCTGATCGGTGAATCCGGCATCGATAAGGTCACACACCGGATCGCTGCGCGGCGAGCCGGGGTGTCGCCCGGCACGGTGAGCTATCATTTTCCAACCCGTGATGATCTGATTTCATCGGCGTTCAGCCAGTACGTGGCTGACTATCAAGAAGGCCTGTCGTCGGCGATCGCCGGATCACCGATCGAAGACCGCGGCGCGCTGATTCGGTTTCTGTCGGAAACAACGGCCCTGTCGCCTGAGCAGCTGACCGTCACGGCCATCGAATACGAGATGGCGCTCATGGCCCATCGAGATGCGGCGATCTCCAGCGATGTCAAAGCCTGGCAGCGGACCATGGAACCGATCCTGTCGGATGTACTCGAAACGCTTGGCGTGGCGCGGCCGATTGAGGGCGCACGGCAGATACTGGCGGTTTGCCGGGGTACGGAATTTGAAGTGATGGTCCGTGGGGTCGGCGTCTCGAAGGACCAATTCGAACAGAGGCTCAACCGTTTGATCGACGCCTTACTGTCTGAAGACAATTCGTGAACCCAGGCGGGGTGCCCCCGCTGTTGATCGATTCAGCCCTGAGCGAAGCTGTCATATATGAAGCCCCGTTTCTGGCAAGCGTCCTTGGCCCGATTGGCCTCCGCGCACCTGACCTTTCGTGAGCAGGTTTCTGGCTAAGGCCAAATACCCGAACGCAGGGCACACGCGTAACGCAAGCAGTGACCGGTCCAGCCGAATTCGGAACCGCAGACTAGCCGGTAGGCTTAGCTCGACGCTTGATTGTTCCCGAGAAATTCAGAACGGCGTCTCCATCTGCGGTCACGAGCCCCCTGACGAATGATATCGAACGGCCCCCACCGATGACTTCGCCGCGCGCCTCGATACGGGCGCCTTCCGGAGCGCCAGCAATGAATTCCGAGGTGAAGGCCACCGTCACGCCATAGACGTCTGGCGGTGTGTCGGCGTGTGCGATGGCGAACAGGGAAAAGTCAGCGAAGGTCATGAGGCATCCACCGTGAATGACACCGCCAGCGTTCATGTGTTTTCGCGTCGCACGGAAGGCGGCAACGGGCCCTTGCTCATCGACCGTGTAGTAGAAGGGGCCCGCAGCCTCGTGTTCGAACGGTTCGTCGTCCCAATAGGTCCAGCCAGCGAACTCGCCATTCTCCTCGATGCGTTTTCCCATGGGCTTTATCCCTCTTCCACTAAAGCTTTGCGACGCTCGCGGTTCCCTGGCTCCAGAATGCACCGACAAGCTTCGACAAAGGCACACAGAGGGCGTAGACTCCGCTCCGCATAGATAGATACAAGCGGGAGGCACGACGCCGTGGCATTTGATACTGAACTGCGGGGCGCACTGGTCGAGACCGTGCGCCGTTTCGTTGAGGAGGGCTGCGTCCCGCTCGAAACGCAGGTGGGCGAGGAAGACCAGGTTCCCGCCACCATTGTTGAGGACATGAAAGCGCTTGGCCTCTTTGGACTGGCGGTTCCCGAAGCCTATGGCGGTCTCGGTCTTGATATGGAAACCGAATGCCTGGTGGCCATGGAGCTTGGCCGGACGTCACCGGCGTTTCGCTCTGTTGTTGGGACAAACGTGGGGATTGGAAGCCAGGCGCTCGTGCTGTTTGGCACCGATGCCCAGAAAGAAAGGTATCTGCCCGGCATCGCGTCCGGCGATCTGATCGCGAGCTTTGCCTTGACCGAGCCGGAAGCGGGATCCGATGCCGGCAGCCTGAGGACCCGGGCGGTGCGGGATGGCGACCACTACGTGCTGAACGGCACCAAGAGATACATAACGAATGCCAATGTTGCCAATGTCTTCACAGTCATGGCGCGAACCCAGGCCGATGTTGCGGGCGCCAAGGGCGTGTCTGCGTTCATCGTTGACCGGGACACACCGGGGATCAGCGTTGGGCAACCGGAGCGGAAGATGGGCCAACAGGGGGCCCATATCTGTGATGTGATCTTTGATGATGCGCGGGTGCCCGTCGAAAACCGGATCGGTGAGGACGGGGAGGGGTTCAAGGTCGCCATGAGCGTGCTCGACAAGGGTCGCCTCCACATCTCAGCGGTTTGCACGGGGCTCGCCGAGCGCCTGGTCAAGGAAATGGCCGGCTATGCCGTGGAGCGGAAACAGTTCGGCAAGCCCCTGGCAGATCACCAACTGATCCAAGCGATGATGGCAGACAGCCAGGCCGAAGCGTATGCGGCCAAGTGCATGGTTCTGGACGCAGCGCGGCGTCGCGATGCGGGCGAAAGCGTCACCATGCTGGCGTCGTCCTGCAAGCTGTTCGCTTCGGAGATGGTGGGCCGGGTGGCGGACCGGGCGGTACAGGTTTTCGGGGGTGCGGGCTACGTGGCTGACTATGGGATCGAGCGGTTCTATCGGGACGTTCGGATCTTCAGGCTGTACGAGGGTACCACCCAGATCCAGCAGATCATTATTGGGCGCGAGCTTGCGAAACTCGCACGGGCCGGCGCGCTTTGAGACGCGCGATCATGATTGGGAGACGGTGATGGCTTTTGGTGATGTGGTTGATCCTTCGGCTGCCAGGATGAATGCGGAGAGGCTCGACGCCATTCCTAGCTATTTCGAGCAGCGCTACATTGAGACTGGAAAGCTTCCGGCGATGGCGACACTGGTCGCGCGCGGCGGCAAGGTGGTTCATGAAGCCTATCGGGGGACGACGACATTGGGCGGGGCCGAGCAGATCGGGCCCGAGACGATCTTTCGGATCTATTCCATGACGAAGCCGATCACCTCGGTCGCGGCTATGATGCTGTTCGAAGAGGGGAAGATCAGGCTGGATCACGGGGTCTTCCGTTATGTGCCGGCGTTCGATCAGGTACAGGTGTTCGATGGCATGGACCCGTCGGGACCGAGGATGCGGCCGGTCGACCGGCCGATTCAGGTCCGGGATCTTTTCACCCATACGTCGGGGCTGACCTATAGCTTTCTGATGCAGACCGAGGTCGACGCGCTCTACAGGAAGGAGAAGATTGGCCGGCCCGATGAAACACTTGAGGATATGTGCACTCGGATGGCGGCGCTTCCGCTGGTGTTTTCTCCGGGGGAGCAGTGGAACTACGGACATTCCACCGATGTGCTGGGCCGCGTGGTTGAAGTAGCATCGGGTCAGACGCTGGACACTTTCTTCAGGGAGCGGATCTTCGGGCCGCTCGGCATGGACGATACCGACTTTTTTGTACCGGAGGCGAAGCTTCACCGTCTGATGGCTTGCTATTCGCGGGATCCCATGACGGGAGAGACAAGCTTGAGCGATGGTGCAGGCGGCGAGAGCAGGGCCTACCGGGCTCAACCGCCTTTGCTGAATGCCGGTGGCGGATTGGTGTCTACCCCGCGGGACTATCTTCGCTTTTGCCAGTGCCTACTGAATGGCGGCACGCTCGGTCACACGCGATTGTTGTCGCCGAAGACCGTTGAATTCATGACCATGAACCACCTGCCGGGTGGGCAGAGCATCAGGGAGATGGGTGACAAGACGTTCTCCGAGGCGCGGATGGAGGGCAATGGCTTTGCGCTTCTCGGCAGTGTTATCATCGACCTGGCCGAGACGCTTTCGCCGGGGTCAGAAGGCACGTTTAGCTGGGGCGGATTGGCAAACACCTTCTTCTGGATTGATCCCATGGAAGAGCTGATTGCCATCCAGATGACGCAAATGATCCCGTCGGGGACCTATCCAATCCGTCCGCAGTTCCAACAGCTTGTCTATGCCGCGATCGATGGCTGAGCCCGAGGCGACCGATGCGGTAACCCACCCTGTCCGGACGGCTATCCTGTCACTTGTGGAGGTTCGCGGAGTTGGGAAGACGATCTGTCCGACGGAGGCGGCGAAGGCTGTGAGCAAGGATCGTTGGCGGGCGGTTCTGCCCGATGTCAGGGCGGAAGCGGTTCGGCTGGCGAAGGCCGGGGAGATCATGATCTACCGAAAAGGCAAGCCGGTGGATCCGGGTGCTTTCAAGGGTGTTTACCGGTTGGGTCTTCCGCAATCGCCCGGTGCAGCCGCAGAAGAGTGAGTGCCCATGGCCAAGCCGCGTGACCCTTATTTCGATGTCGTGGAGGATCTTTTTGCGCCGCTGGGACAGGTTACGATCAGGCGGATGTTCGGTGGCGCCGGGGTCTATCTGCACGGGGTGATGTTTGCCTTGCTCGCCGATGGTGAGGTTCACCTGAAGGCCGATGATGCATTGCAGGCTGACCTTGAGACGGAGGGATCATCGGCGTTCCAGTTCGAGATGAAGGATGGGCGCGTGGCTGAGATGCGGTATTTTCGGCTGCCTGACACTGCCGCCGACGATCCGGCGGAAGCGAGCCAGTGGGGACGGCGGGCGGTAGATGTGGCGCTTAGGGCGAGGTCGGGGAAGCGAAAGAAGAACAAGACGAGTGCTTGAACGCTTTCTGGGCCTTGTCGGCTGTAAATCATGAAATTGCCGTAACAAATCCCAACCCTTGCCCGGGACGGTTCTTAGGGGGAACAAGCCTGGGAGCGTTCCCGGGCCGATGAAACGGCAAGGGCTTTGCCGGGCCGTCGAAGCGTGGTTGAACAGAGAGCTGGCGCAGATCGCGCTCTCGGCAGCTCCAGGATGGGAGGGAAGCATGGCCACCATCGCGCTCGTGGATGACGATGAGAACATTGTCGCGTCGCTCAAGATCTTCTTCGAAGCCGAAGGCTACCAGGTGCGGACCTATTATGATGGAGAAGCGGCCCTCCAGGGGTTGACGGAGAACCAGCCGGACCTGGCCATTCTCGATGTGAAGATGCCGAAGATGGACGGCATGGAGCTTTTGCGGCGGGTGCGGCAGACCTCGGAACTGCCTGTTATCTTTCTGACCTCCAAGGATGAAGAGATCGATGAGGTTATCGGCTTCAATATCGGTGCCGATGATTTCGTCCGTAAGCCATGCTCCAACAGGCTTTTGGCGACGCGCGTGAAGGCCGTACTTCGCCGTTCGCGCGGGGCGGCTGGAACGGAAGAGGGGGATCAGAAGCCGATCGTTCGTGGCCGGCTGACGCTGGATCCGAACCGGCACGCGGTGAGCTGGGACGGGCATCCGGTGAGGCTGACGGTGACCGAGTTCCTGATCCTGCAATCGCTGGCCCAGCGGCCGGGTTATGTGAAGTCCCGCGACCAGCTGATGGACGCGGCCTATGACGACCAGATCTATGTCGATGACCGCACCATAGACAGCCACATCAAACGCCTGCGCAAGAAGTTCCGCGAGGTGGATGGCGAGTTCGATGCCATCGAGACGCTTTATGGCGTGGGCTATCGCTACCAGGAGTAGCCCTCTCGTCTTGTGGGCGTTCTTTGACTGGTTGGCCCGGTTGGGTCATCTTTCCCGAGAGACCTCGCTAACGAGGCTATCAGGGAGGAATGACCATGGGCTTGCAAATCGACGCAGAGACCGGCGTGGGCGCAACCGTGACCGGAGTGGATATCGGGAACCTGTCCGGTGACGATCTTGATGCGCTGAAGGCAGCGTTTGCCGAACATGGGGTGCTCTATTTCCGGGATCAGGACCTTTCCGAGGCCGGGCATATCGCTTTTGCGGAGCGCTGGGGCGCGATCAATATCAACCGCTTCTTCGCCGCCCATCCCGAGCATCCGGAGATTGCGCTGGTGGCGAAGGAGCCCGACCAGACCAGCAATATCGGAGGTGGTTGGCACACCGACCATTCCTATGATGTGGAGCCTGCGCTGGGGTCTATCCTTGTGGCGCGCGAGCTGCCGGAGACGGGCGGGGACACGCTATTTGCGTCCATGTATGCTGCCTACGCAACGCTTGACCAGCAGACCAAGGCAGAGATTGACGGGCTCAACGCGGTGCATTCGGCCAAGCATATCTTCGGGGCCAGTCCGAAATCGTTCTATTCCAAGAGCGATACTGACAAGGGCGAGCGGATCGGGAATTCCGGCGCGGCCGATGAAATGACCGATGTCATCCATCCCGTGGTGATCACCCATCCCCTGAGCGGGAAGAAAGCCCTTTACGTGAACCCCGCTTTCACGATCCGCTTTGAGGGCAAGACCCAGGAAGAATCGCAGCCCTTGCTCGCGAAACTCTATGCCCATTGCTTCAGCGGTGATTTTCACCACCGGCTGAAATGGGAGACGGGGACGGTGGCGTTCTGGGATAACCGGGCGACCTGGCACTGGGCGCTGAACGATTACCAGGGCCAACGCCGGGTGATGCACCGGATCACGGTGGAAGGCGGCCCGCTGAACTGAGGTACGAGCACGGGCGCGGTTCAACCCCGGTAGATTGCCACTTTCAGGGGGGGGGGGGAGCGCTCTTGTGTTTTGGCCAGCACCTTTGGCCGGCCCGCGCCAAGGCGCGTCCGGTGACACGGGATTGCTGACCGCACAGCGACCTGACCGAAGTCAGGGGGATGCGGCTATGGACGGGCGAACCACGGCACCAGGAATGGGACCCATGCGGCCTTGCGGGGCATGGGGCGCCCCTCGTGACAGACCCTCCCGTGGATCGCCCGGCGACGCGCACGCGTGTTGCGTAATCGCGCCCATCTGGAACCGTCGGGCGCCACCGACCTCATAACCCACGCCCGACCGGAGAAGCAGCGCGTTCCAGAACGCAGCTTCCGCATGGATCATCCCATCACGGGCCTGCACGGGGTTCGTGCTGGCCTTCTGTATGGCCGCCGGTAGAGCCCCAACGCCTGGCCCACCGGCGCCATGCACCTGAGCGTCGCGCATGCCAAGCGCTGCCAAGCCGAACAGAAGTCCGGCGGCAGACATGGCAAGGGCTATGGCCCAGGGCAGGAGGATGAAAAGATCCATGGCGTGAATCTACCATGGTTTTTGGGGGTGGGGATTGGGAGGGCGTATTTTCTTATAATACGTTGAAATATCGACGATTATAAATTTCCAACTGTTGGATAAGTTCGGCGTTGGGTTTGGCCATGAACACTTTCGGACGTGCTGGTGCCATGTGCGACTTGCGCGGGCATCGATAATCGTGTTTTCGGCGCCTGAACACGCGTCTGGCTGCGGCCCGCGGCAGTTTTCCTTCTCTTCGGAAGGCGGGACACAATGCTGAAATCGCTTATGGCCATCGGTGCGCTCCTGGTGGCAACGGCCCTGCTTTATGCAGGAAACGGGCTGCAGGGGACGCTGCTGTCGGTTCGGGGTGACCTTGAAGCGTTCTCGACTGGGGTGCTCGGGATCCTAGTCTCTGCCTACTACATCGGCTTCATCGCCGGGTGCCGCATCGTGCCTTCGATTATCGGCGCCGTGGGGCATATCCGGACCTTTGTTGCCTTGGCATCGGTTGCCTCTTCGAGCGCGCTTGCCCACGCGTTGATCGTTGACCCGGTGGCCTGGTCTGTTCTTCGGGTTGTGTCGGGTTTCGGATTTGCAGGGCTGGCAATGGTTCTGGAAAGCTGGATCAATGAGCGGGCCACGAACCAGAACCGCGGCACGCTGCTCTCAATCTATCGGATTGTTGACCTCGGCGCGATCACGGTCGGGAATGCCCTCCTGGGCGTTGCTGATCCCGAAGCGTTCCATCTCTTCGCCCTGGTCTCGATTCTGATTTCGCTCGGCCTCGTGCCCCTTGCGCTGACACGCAGCGAGGCGCCAGCCGTTCCGCAATCGGTGCGGCTTGATCTCGGTCGGCTTTACGCGGTTTCGCCAGTTGGCGCGGCGGGCGGGCTGGTCACCGGGCTCGCGAACGCTGCGTTTTGGGGGTTGGGGCCGGTTTTTGCCCAGCGGCTGGGCTATGAACCGGCGACCGTGGGCGCATTCATGGGCATCAGCATCTTTGGCGGGGCACTGTTTCAGTTTCCGGTCGGCTGGATTTCCGACCGTGTAGACCGGCGAAAGGTCGTCCTGATCGCCGTATTGCTGGGTGTGGTGTCAGCGATTGGCCTTGCCGTGCTGGCGAGCCAGTCTGTGCTGTTCCTGTTTGGCCTCGGCTTCGTGTTTGGCGCGTTGATCTTGCCGACGTTCGGCCTGTGTGCTGCCCATGCAAACGATGTGACGGACCGGGGGGACGAAGTCGCGACCAATGGCGGCCTTCTGTTGTTGCACGGCATCGGTGCAGTGGTCGGTGCCGTGGCGGGCGCGGCGGTCATGTCACTCGGTCCGCCCGAGGCGCTGTTCGGGTATATCGCGACTGTTTATTTCGTATTCGCGGTCTTTGTTGTGTTTCGGGTCTTCGCGCGGGCACCCGTTGCGGATGCGGACAAGACACCATTCGTGCCGTCGCCAAAGAGCCCCTCCACCGATATCGGCGATGAGGTGGACCCCGCCGCGTGATGCCGGGGCCCTGGTGCGTGCTGACTAGTTTGTGCGGGTGACGCTGGACCCATTAGCCCGGAAAAGTGTCGCCCTCTCCGGCGGCGTCCTCGGGGCCACACCGCGTGAGCGTGCGTTCGAGGGCGTTGCTGGCGCTGACCCAGAGCGTTTGTCCGCTGCGGCTGAGCATGAACGTGTAGTTCCAGTCCGATGTGTCCTCTCCGAAGGCGCAGGTGGCGGGCGCTGCGAAGCTGGTGACGGTCTGGGAGCGGTTTTCGGAGATCGTGAGCGCGGCTGGGTCGAAGCTGCAGGCGGCGCCGACCGATCCGGTGGTAAACTCATTTCCGGCGATCTGCCAGGGTGCGGTTGCGCAGATTTCCTGGGCGACGGCCCATGTTCCCTGGACCTGTGCGTAGGGGCCATCGAGGATGGAGGGCGCCGCTTCCGCTTCTGCTTCGCTTGTCTCTGTGTCCTGGGCGTGGACACCCGTGCCGAAGCCGGCGGTAGCGGCTATGGTGAGGGCGGTGGCGGTGATCGTCGATTTCAAGTGTTTCATGGGTGCAGTCCCCTCCAGTGTGGCCCCGTGTTCCTTCTACCGCGCTGGGGTGGCAGTGTGGGCTTTCAAACAGTTCTTGCCTGCCTGCGGGCCATGACGCAACTGTGGCAACCAGCCGGGCTGCTGATCAGGGGCAGCGGGCGATGCGCCAAGGCATGAGCATGATGGGAGGAAAGCGATGACAGAGACCGTCATCTTGCGCCGGGAAGGGGCGGTGGGCCGGATAACGCTGAACCGGGCTGACGCCCTGCACGCGCTGAACGGCGCGATGTGCGCGGCCGTGCTGGATGGGCTGCGGGCGTGGCAGGACGATCCCGACGTCGCGATTGTGATGATCGACCATGCCGACGGCACGCGCGGCTTTTGCGCTGGCGGGGACATCCGGATGCTGGCCGAAAGCGGGGCAGGCGATGCGGTCGAGGCGCGGGCTTTCTTTCGGGCCGAGTATACGATGAACGCGGCGATCGAAGCGTTCCCGAAGCCCTATGTGGCGTTCATGGATGGGGTCACCATGGGCGGCGGAGTTGGGCTGTCGGTGCATGGCAGCCACAGGGTGGCGACCGAGCGGACGCTGTTTGCCATGCCGGAGACGGGGATCGGGTTGTTTCCGGATGTGGGCGGGGGCTGGTTCCTGCCGCGGCTGCCGGGAAAGCTGGGGACGTGGCTGGCGCTGACGGGGGCGCGGCTGAAGGGTGTTGATGTGCGGGCCGCACGTGTGGCGACCCATTTTGTGCCCTCGGAACTTCTGGGGAACCTGAAGGTGCAATTGGCGTCGGCCGATTACGGGGCAGGGCCGGCGGAGATGGTGGGCGAGATCCTCAACCGGGCCAGCCACGCGCCGCCATCGGCAAGCTTTGCTGCGCATGCGGAGACCATTGACGCCTGTTTCTCCCATGGGACGGCCGAGGCAATCGAAGCGGCGCTGGCCGAAAGCGATGATCCCTGGGCGGCGGAGCAGCTAAAGGCCTTACGGTCGAAATCGCCGGAGACCGTGAAGACCGCGCTGAAGCAGATGCAGCGCGGCGCGGCATGTCAGACCTTTGCCGAGAACATGGCGATGGAATTCCGCATCGGCTGGCGGAAAGTACAGAGCGCGGACTTTGCCGAGGGGGTACGCGCGGTGATCATCGACAAGGACCAGGCGCCGAAATGGCAGCATGGGTCCTTGGCGGAGGTGCCCGATGGGATGGTGGAGGCGTATTTTGCGCCTTTGGCCGCCGATGAGGAACTGGTGCTGTGACAGGGCAGGGCGTGGGTGCAGGAGATGCTCAGGGTGCGCTGGAGGAAGCCCTTGCGGATTGGTGCGCGCGGTATGTGACAGCGTTTGTGGCCTATGATGCGACGGCGATCGCGCGCCACTGGGCGTTCCCGGCGCTCATTGTCCAGGACGGGAAACGCTTTGCATTCAGCGATGATGGCGCGTTCACCAAGAATACTGGCGCGCTCTTGGGCTTCTACGAGGCGCAGGGGGTGGCGGCCGCTGAGCGGTCGTTACTGTCGGCGGTGGCTTTGGGGGAGGGGACTGCGGCCATCGGGGTCGAGGATATCATGCGCAGCGGAAACGGTGGCGAGATCGTCCGCTGGCGGGCAGGGTATGTGTTGTCACTGGTGGAGGGAGACTGGCGGGCGGTGATGGCGGATGCGGGCGGGGAGACCCGGGCGTGGGCTGCGCGCGGCACACCGCTTGGTGGATAATTGCGGCGCCCAGGCGCCAGTGGCCGCGAATGCTGAATATTTCTTGCGGCGCCTGTTAACCAAACCTCCAGCAAGCTGAGTATCCATTAGCGAATATTTAGTCGCCATCGGTTATTTCTACTCAAACTACAACAAAAGTTGAGTGGTGGTGACAATGAGTACAAATATGGGCGCAGGCTCTTCTGCGCTGGGTGAGGACGGCCGCGACGGGAACTGGTTCCTGCAATCCCTGGCACTTCTCGAGCAGGCGCATCGCCGGCTCCACGATGTGGTCAAGGACGATCTGGAGCGCGGTGGCGAGCGGAACATGACGGGCGTTCAGGCGCTTCTGATTTATGAGATCGGCACGGGCGAGACGCCAGCGTCGACCCTCAGGGCACGCGGCGCATTTGCGGGCACGAGCCTCAGCTACAATATCAAGAAGCTGCAGGATGGGGGCTATCTCGAACAGCGCCGCTGCGATGCGGACAAGCGGACGGTGCACCTGACGCTGACCGCGCGCGGCCTCCGCGTCCGGGACCGGGTTGCAGCTCTCTTCGACAAGCAGGCCAAGGCCCTTGAGCCGACCGCCAGCGTCCGGGCCGATGATCTGGAACAGCTCAACAAGACCGTCACACGGCTGGAGCGGTTCTGGACCGACCAGATCAAGTATCGTCTCTAGGGAAGGGATGGGAGTGACCAGGGTTCGTCCGTAGGACGCCCTGGTCATTTCCGCTTTGAATAATTGAAGAACGGCGGCCGTGCGATATGCATGGCCGCCGTTTTTTTATTGCGATAAGGGGATGTTCGCGGTCGGTATACCCAACACTTCCGTTCGGGATGTGACAGCCACTTCGCCAAAGAAAAGCTATGGCACGTAGACCGTGTAGATCATGTCCACTTCGAAATCGAACGTACCAAGGGACAGGTCATAGCCCTGCAGATTGGCTGCGTTGATCGTGTAGGTCAGGTCGAAGCGCACCGACTGGTCAAGGATCGAGCCTGGGCTCTCCGCAGTCGCCTGGTTGCCTTCGAAGATCCGGTCAGCAGCAAACAGGGTGCTCAGCCGGCGGATGGGGTCAACGCCGCCCGTGGGGCCGTCGGAATGGGGATACTGGGCTGCAGAGCCAAAATTGATCTCGCCGTCGCTATCGATACTGGCGGACACTTCCAGAAAAGTGATGATCAGCAAGGTCAGGCCCAAACCCGTCGTCGGGGGGACAGCCTGGGCGTCGATCGCGAAGGGGACGTTTGACGCGACGTAGAAACTCGACCGCGTCTGCGTCGTGTTCACCCGCTCGTCCGAGGCGCCGGTCAGGGCAAAGGCAGAGAACGAGTCCGCATCGGTGAGGATGCCGTCGCCGTTGCTGTCGGTGTTGACCGTGCCGCTGCCCGTATTGTCGATCAGGAAGGGCATGGAGCCCACGACGCTGGCATTGGAGTCCTGGGTTGCGATCAGCGAGCCGGTAACAACGGTGTGAACGTCCGTGTCAATAAGGTCTGCATCGCCGGAGGCTGCGGCTGTCGCGCCTGTGCCCGTGTCGAGGATGAAGTCGGAGACAATGGGCGCACCACTGGCGCTATCAGCGGCCCACACGATGACGGTGCCGAGCGTCTTGAATCGCGGATTATCCACGATGCTCGGTGTTGCGGAATTGGCCATCAAGGCCGCCGCCAGGGACAGGGCAAGGGTCCGTTTCATATGCGCATCAGCTCCGGGGCCTGGGCTGGCCCTCTTTTTCCTAGTGAAGCTTGGCTATACGCTTGTTGCTTGAAGACTTCGCTAACACTGCTGCGCGATCTCCGCGCGTTTGGGTTAATTCTCGCGTAATAGGCGAGTGGTCGCGCCGCCTGAAGGGTGTGTGCGAAGACAGATGGGGATGGTGGAGGCTTCTGTTGCCAGGCGCCTCCGGGCCCCGCCTAGGGCGCTGAAGCCCTAGGAGTTAAATTCGGTAATCCGAGCACAGCCTACGCTGCGAGCAGTTCACCTTCAGCAAAGTTGTCATTAGCAACTATTGTTGATTGAGCTTCTAAGGGGGCTCAAGCCGGCGAAGGCCTCGTCTTTACACGTCCGTCGATCCTATTTCGGCCCCAAACCACCTGCTAATGACAGGGTTGTTGGTGGAGCCGCCGGGTACCGCCCCCGGGTCCGAACCGCTTATTACACGCGCGTTTATCGCCATAGTCCGAAGACAATGCGTACATAGCCGACGAGTCGGGCAATTTGAAGACGCGCCGCGAAAATCAGTCCGTTCAGAGTGTGCATCCGCGACCGATGCGTGACGTCAATAAGCGCGTGTCTTGGGGGGGCTGAGCGCATTTCTTCGTCTCCCAGCGTCAGGATGCGGCTAGTGTGCTGGCACCGTGTTCATCGATAGCGGCGCTGAGCCGAGCGCCGCCGAAATCCGCCGTCACATCGCGGGACGCGCTAACGCCAATACCAATAATCGCGATCGGGATCGCAACGGCGCCGTTTGCGACCAGCATGGCCGCCATCCCCAGGGAATTTCCAATCGTCATGTCGCTCTCCATCTCGAATGAGCGATCGATCACTAACTGGAACATCCATAGATGTAAACACGCGCTCACACAAAATCCTCCACAGGATCCGATTAGACTTCCCACTCGGAATCGGCGACACGATGCCCATGCGACAATACCACGAGCTCCTCCGCGATATTCTCGACAACGGCACGGACCGAATGGATCGGACAGGCACCGGTACACGGGCCGTCTTCGGCCGGCAGATGCGGTTTGACCTGGCAGACGGCTTTCCATTGGTCACAACCAAGAAACTGCACCTGAAATCCATTATCTATGAGTTGCTCTGGTTCCTCCGGGGCGACACAAATGTGCGCTGGCTGCAAGAGCGCGGCGTGAAGATCTGGGACGAGTGGGCCGATGCCGACGGAGACCTGGGGCCGGTTTACGGCAAGCAGTGGCGGAGCTGGGCGGCGCCGGATGGGCGGGTGATCGACCAGATCCAATGGGTGCTCGATGAGATCCGGACCAATCCGAATTCGCGGCGCCTAGTGGTGTCGGCTTGGAACCCGGCGGATGTGAACGAAATGGCGCTGCCGCCGTGCCATTGCCTGTTTCAATTCAACGTCATGGATGGTCGGCTCAACTGCCAGCTTTACCAGCGCTCTGCCGATGTGTTTCTGGGCGTGCCGTTCAACATCGCGTCATACGCGCTTTTGACGATGATGATGGCTCGTGCAACGGGGCTGGAGCTCGGCGAGTTTGTGCACACCTTCGGGGACGCCCACCTCTATTCGAACCATTTCGAGCAGGCCCGGCTGCAACTGAGCCGCGATATTCGGACGCCGCCGAGGATGGAACTGGCCGGCGGGAAAACCGATCTGTTCGCCTGGGAATACGAAGACTTCAAGCTCGAGGGGTACGACCCCCATCCGCACATCAAGGCGGCGGTTGCTGTTTGATCCTGTATGAGCTTGGCCCTCGTGGAAGGGGGGCGCGGCTGCCGAGCTCCGGAGTGGGGATTGCGCACACGCAATGGTAACCACTGACGAGACGATCTTAGCGGTGGAAGCCGTGCTGGCACTGCCATTTCTGCTGCTCGGGCTCAGCCATTGTATCCAGAAGCAGATGTGGGTGGATTTCTTCTCTGAGCTGGCCGCGCGTGGCCCTTCGGGTGTGGTTTGGCGGACCTTCATGCTTGAGCTTTGGCCTGCGGTGCTCATCGTGGTGTTCCATCAGGATTGGCGCTGGCCAGGTTTGATCATTACGCTCTACGGGCATCTGTTGATGGTGAAAGTTGGGCTGAGCGTTCTGGCGCCTGAGCTTGGACTCAAATCGTTACGGCAAGTAGAGCGCGTGGGGCTCCAGGGCTTCCTGGTGGCTGGAGGGATACTGATAGTGCTGGGGCTGCTGTGCGGGTATCGGGCGCTTGGTTTATGATCGGCCGCCTTGTTCCGTTGCCGCGGCTTAGAGCGCAGCGGGGTTGAGCGCGCCGGCGTCTTCCCTGCGGCGCACGGCGTAGGAGACGACGAAGGCGCCGACCATCTTGCCGATGATGAAGACGACCCAATTGGCCGCATGGAGCAAGGTGCCTGGCGGCTCGTCAAGGCGCATCTGAACAGCGAGGTCGGCGCCATAGAGAAAGATGGTGGTATCCACCGGCGAGGCGACGGCGCTCGACAGCAGGATACGGGTCGAAAGCCTGTATTTGGTGAACGTGAAAAGTAGCCAGTCGACCGTCTCGGAGATGGCGAAAGCAATTCCGGAAGCAAGTGCTATCACGGGCCATGCGTAGTAGAACGACCAGGCGATGGCGAGGGCCATGACCGCAAGCACCCATTGCCCCATCTGGCGTTGGACAAAGTCCCGAAAGACAAAGACAAGACCTGTAACAACCGTGAGGGGATGGAGTGAAACACCCCGGCCGAAGGTGTCATTTGGTGCCATAAGCTCGATCTGGGGGACCACGCCGAACGACCAGTTCAGGAAGGGGATTGTGAGGAAGTAGACCATGGCCCAGATGCGGCCGCCGAGGGCGTAAATGACAGCGACCGTGCCCATGAGCAGGGGTAGCGCCCACACCAGGTCGTCTGGACGGCCACCGGTAACGATGTTGACGAAGGTCTCGAACATGTTCTTCAGCCCTCTTCTCTCTGCTCGCCGATGATGGTCGGTGGATTGGCATCGCGTCCATGTGGCGTACCATGTCTATCGTGTAGCGAGTAAAGCACAAGGCAAGGAGCAACTATGGCGAGATATAGCGCCAGTCCGTCGAAACAGTGTCTGCCAGAATATGGTTCGCCACAGCTCTGCTTGATTGTGGCGCGGGGGTCGAACGGCGTAATCGGTGTTGATGGGGACCTTCCCTGGCGGCTGCCGGAGGATCTGAAGGCGTTCAAGCGGATTACGAAAGGGGCGCCACTGGTGATGGGGCGGAAGACCTGGGACAGCCTGCCGAAAAAGCCGCTTCCCGGGCGTCCAAATATTGTGGTCAGCCGCAATGGGCAATTCCTGGCGCCGGGCGCCCGTGTCTATGCCAGCGTGCCGGTTGCCGTAGCAGCAGCCATGGCGGCCGCGGCAGTGTCCGAATCCGAGGAGGTGTTCGTGATCGGCGGTGCAACGCTTTATCATGACGCGCTGGCTTTGGCCCATCGGCTTTACGTCACTGACGTGGATGCGGCACCCGAGGGCGATACGATGTTTCCCCCGCTCGATGCTTCGGATTGGACTGTGGAAACGCTTCTCACGCATCCGGCCGACGACCGCCACGACCACGCTTTCGCGCTGAGGCGCTGGGACAGGAAGGGATAGGCTCGCTACTCTGCCGCGGTGGGGTGAACAGCAGTGTCTGTTGCAAGTGCTGCTTCGGTATCAGCCATCTCGTCCGGTCTCAGAAGAGTCACAGCGACCGTGTTGAGATAGGGCTCACGGGCTGGCGGCGGCTTGATCTGGCCGAGGTCCTGGAGGCGGCGGAAGCGGAACTCATCGGGCCGGCCATAGGCTTTCTTGCCGCCAGAGCGGACGGCTCGATACATGACATTGCGTTTGACCACGCCGACGCCGAGAAGCTTCAAGGCTTCCCGGAAGGCCTCATCGGCGAGCCACCGGCCCTGCTCATCGCCCCGGTTGCCAATGGCGTAGAGCCAGTCATGGATAACGGCCGCTTCGGCATGGACACCGAAGGGCGCGATGAAGCCCCTGGCCCAGCCCGGGATCGAGGCGAAGTCGGTCTCGTACTGCACCGGCGCGATCACGGCGAGCCGGACATTGCCGATCCGGTTCACGAAGGCGAAGGGTTCGAGGATCACCGCGACGCGGCGTCCCTGTTTGCTTGCCCCCCGGACAACGCCGACCCGGATGTGGCCGACGAAGCCGTCTTCCTCCCGGTTCAGGAGTTCTCGGATCGACGGTGGGGCAGCTCCGAGGGTTTCCGGTTGGGGCGCGCGTCGCAAGCGCCTGACGCTCTGGATATCCTGTAGGATTTCCGTGGAGGGAGCGCTCGAGGCTGCCATGGCAACATCGGCGGCGATGGTGTCGACGAGGGAGGCTTCCCTGTCGGTCCATGTTCCTGGCGTGCTTCCCATGCGCACATCCCCTTCATTGGGGAGGCTACTACCAAGCTGTGGAAAACGACAAGAGGAACGCGCAGGACCATCTTGCGGCGTGCGTGCAGGTTCCCCTGCCGACTTGACCAATCAGGCTTCTAACGTTGCCGAGGCCTGCGCTGAAAGGCTGGCTGCAGGCGTGATTATTGGTGTCGCTTGCGCTCCGAGCCAATGATCAATGTCTTGGAGCGCGCGTGCGGCGACTGATTGCTTCTTGGCGAGCCCCTTGGCTTTGCCCTTGAGGCGTTTCCCATCCGGGCCGTGGAACACGGCCTCTGTGGCTGGCGGGAACAGGCCAAAATTCACATTCATTGGCTGGAAGGACTGTTTGCCGGTGAGGTGTCCGCCGGTGATGTGGCCCAGCAAGGCACCAAGGGCCGTCGTAGGCGGGGGCGGTGGGATCTTGATTCCGAGCCGGTCAGCGGCGGCGAAGCGTCCGGCGAGCAATCCGATGGCCGCGCTCTCGACATAGCCCTCCACACCTGTGACCTGGCCGGCAAAGCGAATATGTGGCCGGGCCTTGAGCCGCAATTGGCCGTCCAGCAGCCTCGGTGCGTTGATGAACGTGTTGCGGTGTATGCCGCCCAACCGGGCGAACTGGGCGTTCTCCAGCCCCGGGATCATCCTGAAGACAGCGGACTGGGCACCATATTTTAGCTTGGTCTGGAAGCCGACCATGTTCCAGAGCGTGCCGAGTGCATTGTCCTGGCGGAGCTGGACAACCGCATGGGGCTTGGCGTCAGGCGCGTGGGGATTTGTGAGGCCGACCGGTTTCATCGGACCATAGCGTAGAGTTTCGCGTCCGCGTTCGGCCATGACTTCGATGGGGAGACACCCCTCGAAATAGGGCGTGTCCTTCTCCCAGTCCTTGAAAGCCGTCTTCGGCGCCTCAAGAAGGGCGTCAATGAAGGCATTGTACTGGGTCTCATCCATGGCGCAGTTGATATACGCAGCGGTGTCGCCACCCGGTCCGGGCTTGTCATAGCGCGATTGCCGCCAGGCCTTGGACATATCGATACTCTCGACGTGGAGTATGGGGGCGATGGCATCGAAAAAGGCGAGATCGTCTTCGCCGGTTTCGGCCTGGATTGCAGCGGCGAGGGGCGCAGCCGTCAGCGGGCCAGTGGCGATAATGGTCGGTCCCCAGGACGAAGGTGGAAGCCTATCGACGGCTTCGCGAACGATGGTAACCAGCGGATGGCTTTCCAAAGCGTCGGTGATGGCGTCTGCGAACCCCTCCCGGTCGACGGCGAGGGCACTGCCTGCGGGGACCTGGTGTGCGTCTGCAGTGGTGATCATAAGCCCGCCGGCCCGGCGCATCTCCTCGTGGAGGACGCCAACAGCGTTTCTGGTGTGGTCATCGGACCGTAAAGAGTTCGAGCAGACCAGTTCGCCAAGCTTGTCAGTCTGGTGGGCGTCGGTGCCCTGGGTGCCGCGCATTTCGTGGAGGATGACCGGGACACCCATCTCTGCGGACTGCCATGCGGCTTCGGAACCTGCCATGCCGCCACCGATGATATGGATTGGGGCGGGAATGTTTGATGTATCTGCCATCGTCGCCATGTGCAGGGCCACCGGCGAAGGGTCAAGCACACTGGTATTGGTTGGGGGGATCGCGATCAAATTCTGTTGGTTCGAGAGGGGTGGGCTGATCGGTCAAGATTTGCCGGTCGGCAGTTCTGGGCAGAATGTCCATTTGACCGGACCGCGGCTGCCTTTAGGTCTCCGGCCATGAATCCTTCCGTTCAAACCGCCGCTCCTTCGAGGATGAAAAGTCTCGGTCTCATCGGTGCCACGCTCGGCCATGGGGTCGACATGGCGCGCCGAAGCGGGGTGTGGATCTTGGCCGGCTGGATCGTGCTGACGGCGTTCAAGTTTTCCGGCGTGGGCGGTGCCTGGACGGGCGTTATTCTCGCGCTTGGAACAGCGATGCTGACAGGCGTTGTGCTCGCCAGACACTACGAGACCGCGACCGTCAAAACAACGCTTCGGGTGGTTGGTGCTTCGGTTCTGGTTACACTGGTGCTCGGCTTCTTCCTGCTGCTCTCGACCATGGTGGGGGGCTTCGTTTCGTTTGCGGTCATGGCGGGCTCGGGCTTTGACTTCGACGCTGCGGGCACTGGACCGGAAGCCTTCCGCAAAACCTTTGACGCATTCCTTGAGACACCGGGTGGACAGTTATCCCAGGCCGCCTTCTGGCTATCCATGGCCGTTTGGCTGGTCAGCGCGGGCCGGGCCCTGCCCTATGCAGCAGCGACCGCACGGGATGGGCGTGTCGTTGCCTTGGAAGCGTTTAACCGAAGCCGCGGATCGGGGCTTCTCTACACGGTTTTGCTTGTCCTGGCGGTGCTTCCGTCGATTATTGCCCTGGTTTCGGTCCAGATCAGTGACTTGGGTGCAGCCGAGCCTGTTGTACGCGCAACAGGCCTAGCATGGGCGGCGTTCGGGCTGGCGGCCGCATCCGCCGCAGTTCCAGGTGATGCGCCGGCGAGCGACAAAAGCGAAGATGGACGGGCCAGCTCAGAATCGGGCTAACTTCCAATGATGCGTTAAGTCGGGATTAGTGGCCGTCTGGGAGAATGGTTGTTGATCAAGCTTGGGAGGAAGCGGGTCCATGGCGCACGTGAAGCGATATCCCGACCGCGGTGAACCTATTTCTCCGTTCGCTGAGGCGACCAGGACGCCAGTGCGTGCCGTTCCTGATGACAATCTGGCGATGCGGCAGGCTCATCCATCTCCAGCTCGGCAACTCCAGGCGGGTCTCGAAATTGTCCTTGGAGGGGGGCTGGAAACTGGGGGAGCCGTCGCAAGCGGGCACTATTCGCCGCGTGTTGTCACCCTTTCCGTCGTTGCTGTGTGCCTCGCGTTTTGGGGAGCGGTATACTTGGCGGTGACTTCGGTCTTCTGACCCCGCCCGAGCGGATGTCCAAATATGGCGCTAGGCCCGACCCGGCGTCGACTGCAAACGCCCGGAGGGTACGCCGATAGCGCCCAGGGCGTCGTCCCACTTCGCGGCATGGTCTTCGCCAAAGAGCACACTTGGCACCGGATCCCCGACAATCCACGCGTTCTCCTTGAGCTCCATTTCGAGCTGGCCCGGTCCCCAACCTGAATAGCCGAGCGCCAGCAGCCATTTCCGAGGACGCTGGCCCGCTGCGATCGTGTGCAGGATCTCCCGGGTGGCGGTAAGGCAGAGGTCGTCGTAAATCGACAGGGTGGCATCCTCACACTGGACATCATCTGTGTGGACGACGAAGCCGCGATCGCTACCGACAGGTCCGCCATCGAGAATGATATCGCTAGCAAGGTCTGAATTGATGGGGATATCGAGTTGGTCCATCAGATCGGGCACTGACAGGTCCTCAAAGGGTTTGTTGAGCACGATACCCATCGCGTAATCATTATTGTGCGCGCATACGAGGATCACTGATCTCGAAAAGCGCTGGTCACCGATGTTGGGCATCGCAATCAGTAGCTTTCCTGTGAGGTTCGACATGGTCGTGTTGCTCCGCCTATATGGAGGCTCGACTATTCCCTGATGGTTGGCAAGGGGTGACTTAAAATCCTAGGCAGTGGCGCTATGGTCCTCTGGGATCGAGCATTGAGAGGAGATCAAGACATGGCGATCAAAGTCGGGGATGCGCTACCGGAAGCAACCTTCATGGAAATGACAGCAGACGGGCCCGTCCCTCGGTCCACGTCAGATGTGTTTGCGGGCAAGACCGTTGCCCTTTTCGCGGTGCCGGGAGCATTCACGCCAACCTGCTCGGTCAAACACCTTCCGAGCTTTGTCGAGAAAGCCGGCGCGTTAAAGGCGAAAGGGATTGATGACATCGTCTGTACGGCCGTGAACGATGTGTTCGTGATGGGCGCTTGGGGAAAAAGCGAGGGTGCGGATGCGAGCGTCAGAATGCTTGCGGATGGGAACGGGGCCTTTGCGAAAGCCATCGGACTCGAGCTTGATGCGTCCGGCTTCGGCATGGGCGGCCGGTCACAGCGATATTCCATGGTTGTCAAGGATGGCACCGTCGCCGAGTTGAACGTCGAGGATGGTGGCGAGTTCAAGGTTTCGAGCGCGGATTACATGCTCGCCCAACTCTGACAGGGATTGGTTGAGACCTTAAACACCGGGCTTCCGATTGAGGGGGCTCGGAAAGGCTCTGTTTATTGTATTTCGCTAAATGTTCCCCATCTCAGAAACAGGAATAATCGAGTAGGAATCTCCATGGACATGGCCCTGACCACCTTTGCGTTTATCGCAATCATTGGCCTTGTCGCGCTCTTCGCGGCCTTCAAGTTCGTCCCCCAGGGCTTCAACTTCACCGTTGAGCGGTTCGGCCGCTACACTAAAACTCTTACACCGGGGATGCACACCATCGTTCCGGTGATCGACCGGATCGGGCGCAAGATGAACATGATGGAATCGGTGCTGGACGTGCCGACCCAGGAGGTGATCACAAAAGACAATGCCATGGTGTCCTGTGACGCGGTAGTTTTTACCCAGGTGATCGATCCGGTTTCCGCAGCCTATGAGGTTAACGATCTGGAGCGTGCGATCACAAACCTCGCCATGACAAACATACGGACGGTGGTTGGCTCCATGGATCTGGACGAGGTCCTGTCCAACCGGGATGACATCAACGCGCGATTGTTATCGGTCATTGACCAGGCCACCAATCCCTGGGGCGTGAAGGTCACGCGGATCGAAATCGCGGACCTGACCCCGCCGGCTGATATCACGGAGGCCATGGCCCGGCAGATGAAGGCTGAGCGGCTCAAACGGGCGGAGATCCTGACCGCAGAGGGCGAGAAGCAATCGGCGATCCTCAAGGCGGAAGGCCTGAAGCAATCTCAGATCCTTGAAGCCGAGGGGCGGCGGGAGGCGGCGTTCCGGGACGCTGAAGCGCGGGAGCGCGAGGCGGAGGCTGAAGCGAAGGCAACGACCATGGTGTCGGAGGCGATCGCGCGGGGAGACGTCAACGCGATCAATTACTTCCTCGGCCAGGCTTATGTGCAGGCGTTTGAAAAGCTCGCTGTGTCTAATCAGCAGAAAACCGTCATCATCCCGGCCGAGTTCTCTTCGATTCTTGGCACCATTGAGGGTGTGAAAGGACTTGCAGACGCTGCCAAGGATTCCCGTACCGGGTCACAGAGCGGAGCGGTCCCACCGACCGGTGGACGCTAGCTGGAAGGCCTTGCCCACAACACGACACAGGAGACGCAAGACTGGTCATGGACATCATTTTCTCATCGATCACGATCTGGCACTGGCTGGTCCTTGGACTGGTGCTGGTGGGTATCGAGATGATGTTTGGCACGTTCGATCTGCTCTTCGTATCGATCGCTGCTTTTGCGACGGCCCTGTTCACTGCGCTCATGCCAGAGGTTGCGGCCGGCTGGGAGGTGCAGGCGGCGGCATTCGGGGCCATGTCTATCGGGCTTGTGATCATGGGGCGGACGGTGTTCGCCGGGATGCGCCGCATAGTGGGAGAGCACCCGACGCTGAACCGGCGCATGGACAGCCTTGTGGGCCAGCGCGGAAAGGTCACGGCAACGTTTTCTGCCGGGCAAGGCCGAGTGAAGATTGGCGATACCGAGTGGATGGCGTCGAGCCCGGAAGCGTCCAATCTGATAGAAGGCACGGCCATCGTCGTCGAACGCACCCAGCAGACGCAGGTGATTGTGCGCGCGATTTAACGCTCTCGGCGATGCGGCACGACCTACACCCGGTTCACTCTAGAACAGGGAACCCTGGTCGACCGTATTGGCTTGTTTTCCAGCGGGGGCTGTCTTTCGGCTTTTGCGCGGTTTTTTTGCCTCGGTTGCCGCCGATGATTTTGTTGCTGGCTTGGCTTTCGGCTTTTGTCGCGCAGTCGGTGATTTCCGAGCGACGCCGATCGGTGCTGTGTCGATCTCACCATCGTTAAAGGCGAGGTTCAGAACGGTTTCCGCGCGCGCTTCGGCGGCTGTCCGGATCAAGGTTCCGTCGCTCTTGCGGACCATGGCAAAGCCGCGCTTGAGCACCGCCTTGTGCGAGAGGCTTTCAAGGAGCCGTCCATGGGCGGCGAGGGTATGGCGCTGGGCATCGAGGTGGCGCTTGAAGGCGGGTATCAGGCGTTGGGCTGTGGACGTGAAGCGCTCGCTGGATCTGGCGAGGTCCCGCTGGGTCGCTTCCGGCCTCAGCCGAGCGCCCGTTCGGGTGAAACGCAGGCGTTTGGCGGACGTGCTTTTGGAGAGGCTCTGGGCGAGTGCCTGCTGCGCCGTTTCAAGACGGTGGCGACGATTGGTGAGTAGGGTCCTTGGATCGGGTAGGCGCCCCGCCAAGCGATCCAAGCGGCCCCGCTGGCGGTCCGTCATGGCGCTGACAGCGCGCGGTAGGGCTGCACCGGTGTAGTCGAGACGCTGCCGCTTGGTTTCGAGCAGGGCTTCCGCCCGCGGCAGGCGCGCAGCGCGCA
The DNA here is from genome assembly GCA_038745855.1 of Pseudomonadota bacterium. Lineage (GTDB taxonomy): Bacteria > Pseudomonadota > Alphaproteobacteria > Caulobacterales > Hyphomonadaceae > UBA5336. The sequence continues at coordinate 80,194 of JBCDLC010000005.1, forward strand.
GCCGGTCTCGGCTCGTCCCCGTCTGACGGGTAAGGCTATGTTTCAAACGTTCATCGAAACCCGAGACCTGGAGCAAAAGTTCGGTGCGTACCGGGACGGCAATTTCTGCTGCGCCCGTGGGCGTCGGCGCTCGGGCATCGGACACGTAGTCGATCAACGTGGTGTCGGTTTCGTGCCCCACAGCGGATATCAGGGGGATCCTGCTCTCGAAGGCCGCACGGACAACAGCCTCCTCGTTAAAGGGCCAGAGGTCTTCAATGGACCCGCCGCCGCGTCCGACGATCAGGACGTCGGGGCGGCGGGCATCCGGCATGGCATTGAACCCGCGAATGCCGGCCTCGACCTGGGCGGCGGCGAGGTCGCCCTGGACCAGGGCTGGCCAGAGAATGACACGCACGGGGAAGCGGTCCCGAATGCGGTGCAGGATGTCACGGATCACAGCGCCTGTAGGGCTCGTCACAACCCCGACTGTCCGCGGCAGGAAGGGCAGGGGCTTTTTGTGCGCTGGATCGAATAACCCCTCGGCAGCCAACTTTTTCTTCCGCTCTTCCAGAAGTGCCATGAGCGCGCCGACACCGGCTGGCCGCATGGACGAAGCGAGAAGCTGATAATTGGACCGGCCCGCATAGATCGAGAGCTTTCCCTCGGCGATGACTTCCAGCCCTTCTTCTGGACGGAAGGGAAGTTGGTTGACCTGCCCTTTCCACATCACCGTGTTGAGGACGGCCTTATCGTCCTTGATGTCTGCATACATGTGGCCGGATCGGGCGATCGTGACCCGTCCGAGCTCTCCGCGTACGCGAACATAATCGAAATTCGTCTCGATCGTTCGCCGGAGTGTGTCCGCAAGCTCGGATACTGAGAGTTCCGGGCGATTGGTGACGGCGGCCTGGTCCGCGCTGGTATCTGCGGGGGCGATGCGTGTGGTCGACATGGCATGGGAGCTAGCGCGGTTCGCCCAAGGCGGACAGAGTGGAGTGTGTATAAAACCAGCCCATAATCATTCCGGGCGAAAAAGGTTTGCCCTTGATCCCGGACGAAAGCCGGCCCATCGGGAGCGGCATGAACATTCTCATCTTCGGCTCTGGGGGGCGAGAGCATGCGCTGGCCTGGAAAATTGCGCAGTCGGACCTGGTTGATACCGTCTGGTGCGCACCGGGCAATCCCGGCATGGATGAGGTGGGCCCGTGTTTCGACGTTGATCTTTCCGACATCGAAGCCATCGAGAAGCTGACGCTGCAACTGGAGCCCGCACTGGTAGTCATCGGGCCGGAAGCGCCACTCGCCGCCGGCGCCGCCGACCTTCTCCGGTTGCGCGGATTCGATGTTTTTGGCCCAGGCAAGGCAGGCGCGCAGCTCGAGGCCTCAAAGGCCTATTCCAAGGCGTTCATGGCACGTCACGGCATCCCCACCGCCGCCTATAAGGAAGTGACCACAGCCAGCGCCGCCTTTGATGCGCTCGAGGGATTCAATCCACCTTTTGTGCTCAAGGCCGACGGCCTGGCGGCGGGAAAGGGCGTGGTGATCGCCGAGACACTTGCGGAGGCCCAAGCGGCGGCTGAGACCATGTTGGACGGCCAGTTCGGAGAGGCATCCCGCACGCTGGTTATCGAGGAATTCTTGGAGGGCGAAGAGGCGAGCCTTTTCGTGCTGACCGACGGTGAAGGCGCGGTGGACCTGCCCGCTGCCCAGGATCACAAGCGGGTAGGGGAAGGCGACACGGGCCCGAATACGGGCGGGATGGGCGCCTACGCGCCAGCGCCGGTTATGACCGAGGCGGTCCGTGCCAAGGCGATTGATCAGATCATCGTGCCGACCCTTGAAGGGCTCGCGAAGGATGGGACAGCCTATAACGGCGTCCTTTATATTGGGCTGATGATTACCGAGGATGGCCCCCGTGTCGTCGAATACAATTGCCGCTTTGGCGATCCCGAATGCCAGGTGCTCATGGCGGGCCTGACGGGCGATATTGTTCCAGCCTTGCTGACGTGTGCCACGGGCGGGGTGGGGCACATGACTGCGGCCCTGCGCGAGATGATCGGCGTCAACGATTTCCAACCCTCAGCAACGGTGATCCTCGCGGCGAACGGCTATCCCGGATCCTACGAGAAGGGGTCAGTCATCAAGGGGGTCGCCGCGGCCGATACAGTGAGTGCCGTAAAGGTTTTCCATGCGGGTACGGACAAGGATGACGAAGGCGCGCTGGTCGCAAATGGCGGACGTGTGCTGGCCGTCACAGCGACAGGACCTTCAGTGGAGGCTGCCCTTGAGCAGGTCTATCAAGGGGTCGACGCGATCGATTGGCCAGGCGGATTTTGTCGCCGAGATATTGGTTGGCGGCTCAGGCGTTGAAGGACGAATGAACTTCGATGGCTGAACGAAATCTTTCGCGTCTGCTCGAGAAATTAGCGGTATACCGCCATCCTGGCGTTTGGGCCTATCGCGAAGGCCGCGGCAACGAAGATGCGGTGTTCACCTTTCGAGAGCGGGATGGTGATAGCCATATAGCACCAGCGGGTCCTGATGCGGCCCTTGATAATCGTTGGGTTTGGCTGGAATTGACGGTCTACTCCGATCTCAATGCCGTTGGGTTTCTGGCGGCCGTTGCCACCGCCCTTGCCGCTGAAGGTGTCCCTTGCAATGCGATCGCGGCCCTCCACCACGACCATATTTTCGTTCCAGATAGCCTGGCAGCACGCGCGATTGAAGCCATCGAGGCGCTTGCTGGCACGCAATAAGCCCGTCTTGTCCATTGTCGCCCGGGTGCAGGGCACGTTAGACACATAGCGACGTATGATGATCGATCTGGGAGGTTCGCCGTGGTCCATGGCACCGATGCACAGGAGCTATTCACAGGCACAAAGGCTGTTGCTGACAGTCATCGTTTTGATGAAGACAAGCTGGCAACCTGGTTAGCTGCCAATGTCGAAGGCTATAGCGGCCCGTTGGAGGTGCGCCAGTTCAAGGGTGGGCAGTCCAATCCGACCTATCAGCTCGTCACGCCTGGCAAGAAGTACGTCATGCGCCGGAAGCCGCCCGGTAAACTCCTGCCATCGGCCCATGCTGTGGACCGGGAATTCCGCGTAATCAGCGCGCTTCATCCCTTGGGCTATCCTGTGGCGCGGCCGTACGGACTTTGCACCGACGATGATGTGATCGGCACCATGTTCTACGTCATGGACATGGTTGAGGGCCGGATCCTTTGGGACGGCACCTTGCCCGGTAGTGCGCCGGCCGAGCGGCGCGCCATCTACGAAGCGAAATGCAAGACCTTCGCAGCGCTCCACAACGTGGATTGGCGGGCGGTCGGACTAGAGGGCTTCGGGAAGGAGGGCGACTATGTCGCCCGGCAGATCCACAGGTGGACCAAGCAGTACAAGGCATCGGAAACCGAAACCATCACGGCGATGGATAAGCTGATCGAGTGGCTGCCGAAAAACATCCCGGCTGGCGATACCACCACGATTGTCCATGGCGATTACAGGCTGGACAACATGGTCTTGCATCCAACGGAATCACGCGTGATCGCCGTTCTGGATTGGGAGCTTTGTACGCTCGGCGATCCCTTGGCTGATTTCACCTATCATCTCATGAATTGGGTGATGCCGAGCACCGATCCCAGTCGGAAGGCCCTGGTCGACATTGACGATCTCGATGCGCACGGCATCCCGACGATGGAGCAGTATGTCGAAATCTACTGCGAAGCGACCGGGCGGACAGGGCTGCCAGAGGTCGACTACTACTTCGCCTACAACGCCTTCCGTCTGGCCGGAATCTGCCAAGGCATTGTTGGCCGTGTTCGTGACGGAACCGCAAACAGTCCCCAGGCCGCAGCGATGGCGGAACGCGTCCGACCTCTCGCGGAGTTCGCGCTCGACCGGGCGCAAAAAGCCGGCATGACGGTTTGATTGCAATAAAGGCCACCGTTTCCGCTGGTAAGCCCGGTCAAGGTCACCACGGGCAGGATATCCGATGTCCTAGGCGCGGAACCAGGGCAATCGGCACGAGGGGCAACAGGGAAGGGCGCAGTATGCCAACCAGAATGATGGGGATCGCCGCCTTGGTCGGCATTTTTCTCTCAGGAATTGCCCTGGCGCAAACGCCTGATGCGCCTCCCGATGACGAGGTGGTGCTCCAAACCGTTATTCATGCGGGCCACCTGATGGCAGTGCCCGGTAATGGCTACGCGACCGAGCAGACCATTGTGTTGGAAAATGAGCGGATCACGGAGATCCTTGCCGGCTACCAAGTGCCAGAAGGTGCAGCGGTGATCGATCTAAGGAATGCCTACGTCCTGCCAGGATTGATCGATAGTCATGTGCATCTGCTTTCGGAAAATGGACCTGGACGCCGCTTAAAGACGTTCACGGACAGCGCTGCTGACGTGGCCTTCGACGGTGCTCAATACGCTCGGCGAACCTTGGTTGCTGGGTTCACGACCGTGCAGGATGTTGGCGGGTTGAACGATGCGATCTTTGCCCTTCGCGACGCGACCGCCGATCGCCGCATCGCTGGTCCTCGCATCCGCGCATCGGGCCGTTCTGTTGCAGTAACCGGTGGCCATGGCGACACCAATGGCTATTCGGCCAAGGTCATGGAGATGTTGACCGGCGCGAATATTTGTAACGGAGCGGACGACTGCCGGCGGGCCGTCCGACAGCAGATCAAGGAAGGCGCCGATCTCATCAAGATCACCGCAACCGGCGGGGTCTTGTCCAATACATCGGCTGGTCTCGAACAGCAGTTCACGGACGAGGAATTGGAGGCGATCGTGGAGGCGGCACGCTCCATGGGTCGCAAGGTGACCGCCCATGCCCATGGCAAGAGCGGGATTGATGCTGCGCTCAAGGCCGGTGTAAAATCCATCGAACACGGCACGTATCTGGACGAAGAAAGCATCGCGCTCTTCAAGAAGAACGACGCTGTGCTGGTGCCCACCGTACTTGCTGGCGTTACCGTAACCGGCTGGACAAATGAGCCTTGGTTACCTGCTGCATCTCGAGAGAAAGCGGCGATCGTTGGTCCCCAGATGCTGGATATGCTTAGAAGAGCCAGAGAAGGCGGCGTCACGGTCGCGTATGGGACCGATACCGGAGTGTCAAAACATGGCGGCAACGCCGATGAATTCGCGCTGATGGTTGAGGCTGGGTTCACTCCCGAAGAAGCTATCCGCTCAGCCACTGTAGTTGCATCGGAACATTTGGAAATGGCTGACGACATCGGAACGCTTGTTCCGGGGAAGTTTGCCGACGTGATCGCCGTTTCTTCCGATCCATTGCGGGATATCCAGGCGCTCGCAGCAGTCGATTTCGTCATGAAGGGTGGCGTCGTATACAAAGCCCCGGCACCGTAGCAGGCGCACACCGAACGACCGACAAGTAGCCAGGACACGCCCGGTACGAGCTGATGGCGCCAGGTCGTATCAGCCCCTAGACGTCCTCTCGATCGAATCACGGGTGTTTTGTGTGCTCGCACGGCGGCTGAGCCGGTCCGGCCGGCCTCGCCAGGCCCGGGAAGCGCTTTGACTTCGTACCGGAAAGATTGGAAGACAGTGGTGCGCAACCCCAGAAAGCCGGGATTTCGCGCATTGAAGGGTGCTGAATGTCTTTTTCTGTTGCTTCCAGATCCACGAGCATCTCTGCGGTTGGGGTCATTCTGGCGGGACTATCCGCCTGCGCGCCTGATGGGACAACGACGGCAGGCGTTGCGCCCGATGCGACTACTCTCCCGGCCGACAATGCTGCCTGCGTACCGATCCCCGAGGGAGCAATTTTCCAGCAAAGCGCCGGGAAATTCGTCCAAGTCAGCGGCAGCGACGGCGCCTACTACCAGGTGGTAGATAGTGTGCTCACCGAAGTCGAAGCGCCCGAGCCCGAAATCATCGAACGAATTGTCGAAGCGCCGCAGAGTTGGTCGGATCGCATGGAGGCTTCGTTTCCCGGCCTCGGTTTCCCGTGGTTGAAGCTGGACGCGCGAAACTTGGATGCCGGAGTGGTGACGCTAACCGGTCTTGCCCCGACTGATGACGCGAAAACTCGGGCCCTCGCGGCCGGGGAGGCTGCCATCAAGGCTACGGTTGAAGGCAGCGATCTGCTCGTCGTGGACGGAATTTCGGTCGAAGGCGGGGAAACCGCGGTCGGCGATGCGCTTGCAGAGCTGGATGATCGACCGAGCGTCGCGGCTTGCCAAACAGCGTTCAATGAAACGATGGATGGGCGGGTTGTAAGTTTCGCGGCAGGCGGCGCCACGATCAATGAAGAGAGCGCTCGTCTGCTCGACGCTTTGACGGGCGTCGCGATCCTTTGCCAGGACTACCGGATCGTGATCGGCGGCCACACCGACACAACGGGCAGTGCCTTAGCCAATCAAAGGTTGTCTGAACAAAGGGCCCAGGCGGTGCGCACCTATCTGTTAGAGTTGGGCGTTCCGAGCCCGGGCTTGCGTGCCGTCGGTTTTGGCGAAGTCCAACCGCTGGACCCCGGTAATACGCCAGAAGCCCATGCCCGCAACCGGCGCGTTGAATTCACCGTCAGGGCACGCTGAAGAACACCCTTGATCTGACTACTGTGCTGCCAACGCCGGTAAGGCTGTCGCGAGTGCCGGGACAGCGGCAACGAGACCGATCATCACGACCTGTAGACCGATAAAGGGGATCGCTCCGCGCCAGATATCGGCGGTGGCGAGGTCGTCGGGCGCTGCGCCGCGCAGGTAGAAAAGCGCAAATCCAAACGGCGGTGTCAGGAAGCTGGTCTGGAGATTCAGGGCCATGAGGATCGCGAGCCAGACCGGGTCGAAGCCCATGATGATCAAGGGCGGGGCGACCAGCGGTACAACCACAAAAACGATCTCGATGAAGTCCAGAAAGAAGCCCAGCACGAACATGACAAACATGGTGATCGCAAGCGCACCCCAGGCGCCACCGGGTGTGGCCGCCAGGATCTCTGCCACCATTTCCTCGCCGCCAAAGCCGCGGAAAACGAGGGAGAAGAGCGACGCACCGATTAGGATCAGGAACACCATCGATGTAATCGAGGCAGTGCTGGTGAGAGCGGGCTGAAGTTGCCCAGCCCTCGAAAGGGCAAGCAGTCCAATCGCCATGCTGGCGAAGAACATCACGCAAAGGAAAAGGGCGACCGCGATCGCCGTCATGTCGACTGCAGAGAGGTCCGAGCGATTGACGCGGAGGTCGAAAAGGCCCGCCATCAGGAAAACCGCCAGAAGAGACAGAAGGCCTGCGGTCAGGCTTATCCGGATCCATCCAGGCATATCGCCCGAAAGCCGCAAGCCCGCCAGGAGCAGCGCCCCGACCGCGCCAACGGCGGCCGCTTCCGTAGGCGAGGCAATGCCGCCGAGGATGGAGCCGAGCACGGTAAAGATGAGGCCCAGCGGCGCTCCAAGACCAAACGCGATTTCGCGGATGTTGAGCGGTTCGGCACCGGTTTCGGCCACTGGCGGGCACGACTCGGGCCGAAAGAGAGCGTGGTAGAGGATGTAAATCAGGTACAGACCCACAAGCAGAAGGCCAGGCACCAGCGCGCCCGCAAAGAGATCTCCAACAGATACAACGCTGGGACCGAGCCCGGCGGAAACGCTGGCCGATTGGTTGGCATTGGAAATGGCATCGGCGAGGAGGATGAGGACGATCGATGGGGGGATGATCTGTCCCAGTGTTCCCGATGCGGAGATGGTACCGGAGGCCAGGCGGGGGTCGTAGCCCTCTCGCAGCATGGTCGGCAGGGCGATCAGCGCCATTGTAATGACCGTCGCACCTACAATGCCGGTCGAAGCGGCAAGGAGTGCTCCGACCCCGACGACGGCATAGCCTAGCCCGCCATGGAGTCGGCCGAGCAATCGCCCCGCGATGTGTAGCAGATCCTCAGCCACCCGGGAGCGCTCAAGGATGACCCCCATCATCACAAAAAGTGGGACAGCAATCAGGACCTGGTTTTCCATCGCGCCTTGTATTCGGTTGGGGAAGGCTCTCAGGAGCGGCTCAGGGAAGACACCAAGGGCAATCCCAAGTCCAGCAAAGATCAATGCGACCCCTCCGAGAGTCAGCGCGACAGGGTAGCCGGCCAGAAGCGCTGCTATCGCGGCAACGAACATCGAGATGGCGAGGATGATCTCGATTTCCATCACGCCCCTCCGCCTTGGGCATAGAGGCTGTCAGCAGTGCGTTCATTTCGTAATATCAACGCTGCTTTGAGGGCTTGGCTCAAACCCTGGGCCATCAACAGCGCTGCGAACGCGGGTATCAGGGTGCGGAACAGAAACAGGAGCGGCAGGCCATCACTCTCCCGCGAGCCTTCAAAATTCATCCAGGCGCGAACGAACGAGGGCGAGATCGCCGCCCAGAAGATTAACAGGCAGATCGGGAAGATGAAGAAGTAAGCGCCGATCAGGTCGATGGCCGCGCGGCCCTTGGGACTGAAGCGTTCCCGCAGGATATCGACGCGGACATGGCCATCATCGCGCAGCGCAGCCGCGGCGCCCAGCAGGAAAAGGCCGGCAAACCCGTAGGTGACAAGCTCACTCAGCCACGAAAACGATAAGCCGAACACGTAGCGGGCGACCACAACACCTGCCTGTGCGAACAACATCATAAGCCCAAGGGCGATGGCGCCACCCAGCGCGATCCCGCTCACCCGGTCGAGGATGGCCACGAGGACGGTTGCTGGCGCCGCAAAAAACCGCGTGGCCAAGAGCACGCCGATGGGAACGAGGAACAGCGGTGCGCTGACGTAGCCGAGCCATTCCAGCCCGGTGCCGAGTAGGAGGAAAAGGTCGGCCAAGGCGCGTCAAGGGGTTGCGGCGGGCGCCGTCGCGAATTCCCGAGCCGCATAGTATGTCCCGTCCGAAACCCTAGCCCAACCGCGCATGGCTTTGAGGGCACTCTCGAAACTCTCGTAGATACGTTTTTCGAGACGACCCGAATTGCCAGCAGTCGAGCGGATATCCAGCGCAGCCTCACCCATCGCCCGGACGACGTCTTCCGGGAAACTCCTGAGCTGGGTGCCATGCTCCTGGATCAGGATGTCGAGGTGCCGCGCGTTTTCATAGGTAAACTCGCCGAGCGAGAGATGGTTGACGCTCTGGCAGGCCTGCTTGACGATCGCCTGTTCCGTCGCGCTGAGATCGTCCCACACGCCCCTGTTCATGCCGACCGCCAATGAAGCGCCCGGTTCGTGGAAACCGGGCCCGTAATAATACGGCGCCTCCCGGTGGAAGCCGAGATAGAAATCATTCCATGGGCCGACCCATTCAGTGGCGTCGATCTGGCCGGTTTGGAGACCCTGGTAAATCTCTCCCCCCGAGAGCGCCACGGCCGCCCCCCCAAGCGCGCGGACCACATCGCCGCCCTGGCCGGGAATCCGCATCTTCAGGCCGGCAAAATCTCCGAGCGCATTGATTTCCTTCTTGAACCAGCCGCCCATCTGGTGACCGGTATTGGCGGCCTGGATCGGTTTTACCCCAAATTCTCCCGACAGTTCGTCCCAGAGTTCCTGGCCGCCGCCGAAATCGATCCATCCCATGATTTCCTGGGCGGTCATCCCCATGGGCACTGCCGTATAGAACGGGAACCCTTCGGACTGAGATTTCCAGTAGTACTCTGCCCCGTGATACATGTCTGCGCTGCCATCGGCGACGGCAGAAAAGCTCTCGAAGGCCGGCACGAGCTCGCCGGCGGCAAAAACCTTGATCTCGATTTGCCCATCGGAGAGTGCGCCGACGTATTCGGCAACGCGCTCTGCAGCCTTGCCGAGGCCGGGTAGATTTTTCGGCCAGGTGGTGACCATGTTCAAACGCCGTCTACGGATAGCGATGGCCGGCGACGAGACACCGCCAGCCTCCGGCGATGACGATTGCCCGCATGCCGTCGCTGCCACTCCAGCCGCGCCCAAGGCAGCCGCGCCAAGGACCTTTCGCCGATTGACCATGCTGCATTCCTCCCGCGTTCCACGCGCTTCGTTCGGTTTCTTATGGGTGGGTTCTATTCAGTGTCTAGCAAGGGGCGCCAACGGTCGCCATCCAGCACTTCGAGGGGCGTGTACTGGCGCTTGTAGTCCATCTTGTCGCTGCCTTTGATCCAGTAGCCGAGATAGAGGTGCGGCAGGCCGAGGGCGGCAACTTCGCGGATGTGATCGAGGATCATGAACCGGCCGAGACTGCGCGAGGAATGGTCTGGATCGAAGAAGGTGTACACCATCGACAACCCGTCTCGCAGCACATCGGTGATGGCCGCCGCGATCAGTGGCGCATTCGGTGCGTCGCCCTGGCGATACTCGAAGATCAGGCTCTGGACCGGGCTATCGCTAACCATGGCGACGTAGTCCCGAAACGACATTTCGGACATGCCACCACCATCGTGCCTGCCGCGCAGGTAGCGTTTAAGCAGGCGATATTGTTGGCGCGTGGCCTGGGCCGACGTCGGGTAGCGGTGCAGATCTTCATTTGTCCGCAGCACCCGGCGCTGGTTCCGGCTGAACTTGAACTTCTGGACATCGACCCGAACCGACCGGCACGCATTGCAATTCGGGCAGGCGGGCCTGTACGCAATGCCCTGTGACCGCCGAAAGCCGGACTTGCTGAGCGTATCATGTAGGGCGTCGGCATCGGAGACCGCTAGCGACGTAAAGGCCTTGCGTTCGCGTTTGCCCGACAAATAGGGGCATGGCGCAGGATTGGTCATGTAAAAGCGGACATTGCGCTTCAGACCCAGCGGGAACGTATGCGAATCGTTCAGCTTCATGGCAGCAACTAATGCATCCCCACATCAAAGCGCCAAGGGGCGATGAAAGTGAATGTCAGCCACAATATGATCACAAGCGGTCCGCCAAACCTGATGAAGTCACTAAACCTATAGTGCCCAGGACCCATGACGAGCATGTTCGTCTGATAGGCGATCGGTGTGGCAAAACAGCAATTCGCGCCGTAGATCACAGCCAGAATGAAAGGCAGCGGGTCAGCGCCGGCCTGTTCAGCCGCTGACAGGGCCACGGGCGAGAACAGGATAGCCGTTGCGGCATTGCTCAGAAGATTGGTCATTACCGCGACCGTCAGGAAGATAACCGACAGAACTGCGAGCGAGCCGAAGGGCAGGGCCAGGTTGACGATGCCCGTCGCAACAAGGTTCACGGCGCCTGTCTGTTCCAATGCCGCGCCCATGGCAAGCGCCGCCCCGATGACCAGGAAGATCCTTAAATCAAGCGCCCGACCAGCTTGCCGGGTGTTCAGACACCCCGTCAGGATCATGGCAACGGCAGCCAGGATGGACGCGTTTAGGATCGACAGGGCACCCGTTGCGGCAGCGATCACCATGGCAACACCGACCAGACGCGCGGCGACGACGTTGCCCGTAAGCGGAATTTCGGTCTGGGACCACTCGAGAAGGATCACATCGCGGCTCGAGCGCAACTCACGCAGGGCGTCGACCGGCCCGCACAGCAGGAGCGTATCCCCCGCTTCAAGACGGATCTCGTCCAGCTTGGTGCGGATCATGTGCGAACGGCGCTGGATGCCCATGACGACCGCGCTTGTGAGCCGCCGGAACCCCATCATCTCGACCGTTCGCCCCGCCATGCGAGAGCCCGGCGCGACGACGGCCTCTGTCAGCACAAGGGAGCGGGGGGAGGGGCTGTGGTCCGAGGCCGGGCCACTTCCGGTGCGCCAGATCTGTTCCAGCATGTCCGGCTGGGACGAGAGAACATCCATCAAGGCCTGCCGGGTTGCGGCAACGATAACGAGGTCTCCCGGGCGCAGGGCAACATCTTCGAAAGGCGGCAAGATTGCCTTCTCGCCGCGTTGGATCAAACGGACCGTGAAATTCGGAAGATCCTTGAACATGCCGGCGACAGGTTTCTTGCCGATGAGAAAATGGTCGTGGCTGACCTCGACCTGGGCGACAAACTGCTTGCCAGAAGCGGTGAGGATGTCCTCGTCCATACCGCTCCGGTTCGGCAGCAAAAGCTTGAATCGGCTGGCAACGGCCACGTAAAGTGCCCCAACGGCTGCGAGGATGAGCCCCATGGGGGTCTGCTCGAAGAAGCCCAACGGCACGCCTTCGATCCGCCCGTATACCTCCGCAGACAGAAGGTTGGTCGAAGAGCCGATCAAGGTCGTCATCCCGGCAAAGATCGAAATGAAGCTCAGCGGCATCATCAACCGGGACGTCGACGCGCCCATACTGGCCGCCATGGCGCTCATCACCGGCAGGAACATGATCACGACCGGCGTATTATTGATGAAGGCGCTGACCACGAAAACCGACAGGAACGCGCCGAGTAAGGTCAGAAGCGGCGCCTGTTTGTAGGTTTGGGTCAGGGCGCGAGTCGGGCCTTCGACGGCACCTGTCTGGAAGAGGCCCTGTCCCACCACGAGGAGTGCCATGATGGTGATGAGCGCTGGATTGCCAAAGCCTGCCAGGATGCTCGCCGATTCGATTGGAGCACCAGAGTGGCTGACCGCGCCTGGTAGAGAAAAAAGAACGAGTAAGCTCGCGATCACGCCGATGGAAACGATCTCCATCGAGTACCTGTCGGCCACGTAGAACACGATCGCGACGCCCACAATGAGAAGGCTCGCCACCATAGGCCAGGCCGCGATCACGTCCGTGAGCAAGCTTTCCTCCGCGCCCTACTATGAAACAGGAATGCTTTCGTTTGAGGGCACATGCAAGATGACTGTCACACGTCTGTTGCTGGGATGGTGCGGTTCTGCGGGCAGGCGAGGTCGGCGGTCAGCGTAGCCTGTGACAGCCGCGATGCGTTGGGGGTCGATACCGGCCTGAATAGCGATACGTCGAGCTTGATCCGCCCGCGCCATGGAGAGCGTCCAGTTATCGGCGGTGCCCGCATTGAAGACGAATGCATCGGTATGGCCTTCGATGGTGAGCGGGAAAGACAGGGCGGACAGTGTTGAAAAGACATCCGCCATGAGTTCAGCCCCTGCAGGTGTCGCATCCGACGCGGCGAGCACGAACAGCGGGTCGTCCGAGCGATCCATCATATCGATCCTGAGGCCATGGGGGATCGTGGCAACGTCCAGTTGAACCAGATGGGTCAGAAGGCCAGGCGAGGCTTGCAGGGCGCCCGCCAAGACAGTGCGCGGGTCGGGCCGTTCCGTGGCGACGAGATTGGCTTCGCGCGCGCCTTGCTCGAAATAGGTGGCAATCTCCGCGCGCCCCGCATCGGGGACGCCCTTCACAAGCCACATTACAAGGAAGAAGGCCGCGAGCGCTGTCAGGAAATCGGCATAAGCCAACTTCCAGGTTCCCATGGCCGCTGCTCGCGCAAAAGGGGCCGCGGTACGAGCCGGCTTGCCAGAGGAACTGGCCAGTGGCGCGAAGGGCATTCTGCCCCGACTGCGCCATGTGGTACGCGGGTACGCCATGGAAGTCAGATCTTTCTGATCGATGGATGTAGGTATAAGCGATCAAGGTTGAGATCCTCTCTGCCGCTCCAGTGGGATTTCAGGAAAATTTGACCTAATTTCACGTCGTGTTTACAGGCCCGTTGGGGCCGTCGGGAGTTCGCCATGGCGCGCGTTGCATTTCTGGGCCTCGGTGTCATGGGCGCACCCATGGCCGGTCACGTGGCAAAGGCGGGACACAAGGTGACGGTTTGGAACCGGACCCACGCCAAGGCCGAAGCGTGGTGCGGTGCCCATAAGGGGGTCACCGCGAGCGATGCGGCAGCCGCCGTCTTCGGCGCGGAATACGTCTTGATGTGCCTGGGAGACGATCCCGACGTGCTCAGCGTGTACGAACAGATCGAACCTTCAATCGGCGGCGGCATGGTCGTCGTCGATCACACAACCGCCAGTGCCAGTCTCGCCCGCACCCTCCACGCGCGCGCGCGGGCCAAGGGCGCCGCCTTTATCGACGCGCCGATCTCCGGTGGTGAGGCGGGTGCGCAGAAGGGCCAACTCACGGTCATGTGCGGCGGCGAGAAGACAGCCTTCGAAAAAGCGCAACCGATCATGGAGGCCTACGCGAAGCGCATCACACTGATCGGCCATAGCGGGACGGGGCAACTCGCCAAGTCTGTGAACCAGATCTGTATCGCAGGCATCGTCCAGGGCCTTGCGGAGGGGCTGGCCTTCGCCGAAGCCAACGATCTCAACGCCGCAAAGGTGATCGAGGCCATCTCCGGCGGCGCCGCCCAGAGCTGGCAAATGGAGAACCGCTGGAAGACCATGGTCGCTGGCGAGTTCGATTTCGGGTTTGCCGTAGATTGGATGCGCAAGGACCTGCGGATCGCCCTCGACGCCGCCCGAGAGAGCGGATCGAGTGCCCCCGTGGCAGCCCTCGTCGATCAGTTCTATGCAGAGGTTCAGGCCATGGGCGGTGCCCGCTGGGATACATCCTCGTTGATCGCTCGGCTGAAGCGATAAAACGAGAGCGCCGCTAGGCCATCTGTTCCTGGATAAGTTCCAGGGCCACCTCGAGGGTTTGCATCCGGACTTCAGCCCGGCCGATATCGCCGAATTGACGAAGCTCGTGCTGCATGGCCCGGTTTTCTCGGATACACGCGATATGCACTGTCCCGACCGGCTTCAGCGGGGTTCCTCCCCCCGGCCCCGCAATGCCTGTTATCGAAACCGCGATGTTGGCCCGGCTCGCTTCGAGGGCACCCTCGGCCATCATGCGCGCGACCGGCTCCGACACCGCGCCATAGTCGGCGATGACATCTCCCGGTACGCCGAGAACTTCCTGCTTCGCGCGGTTCGAATAGGTCACAAAGCCCCGCTCAAACACAGCCGAAGAGCCTTCGATCTCCGTGAACAGCGCCGCCAGTAGCCCGCCAGTACAGCTTTCCGCGGTGCAGATTTTGAGTTTTCGCTCCCGGGCGTCATCGATCGTGAGCAGCGCAAGATTGAAAAGGCGATCTGGATACATCACCCCATACTAAAGCCCACTGGACCGGCCTCGCAAGCTTCACGATCGCACGAGCATCACAACGGCTTCTGCGGCGATGCCTTCTTCCCGGCCTGTAAAGCCGAGCCTTTCCGTCGTTGTGGCCTTTACGCTCACCTGGTCAAGGGGCAGCCCCAGGCATTCAGCGGTCGATTGGCGCATGGCATCGCGGTGTGGCCCGATCTTCGGCGCTTCGCATATGATGGTGATGTCGAGATTACCGATCTCGTATCCACGATCGCGCGCCATCCCTGCGGCGGCCTTGAGGAAAATGTCTGAAGGCGCCCCCTTCCATTGGGGGTCGGAGGGCGGGAAATGATCGCCGATATCGCCAAGCGCCAGAGCGCCGAGGATCGCGTCGGTCAAGGTATGCCACGCCACATCGGCATCAGAATGGCCCTTCAGCGCAGCCGAGTGCGGGATCTTTAGCCCACACAGTATAACATGGTCGCCGGGTTCGAGGGCATGGACATCATAACCAGATCCCACGCGAACGTTCGGCGCTGTCAGTCCCATGAGCCGCTCCACACGGTGTCTGTCTTCAGGAAAGGTGATCTTGTCATTGGCGGCGTCGCCCTCGACCAGCGCAATTTGGGCGCCAAGTGCTTCCACCGCGGCGAGGTCGTCCACAAGGCTGTCATCGCGATCGCCGAGGGCTCGCTTGATCAACCCAAAATGAAAGCCCTGGGGGGTTTGCACCCGGTGCAGGTTCGATCGGTCGACCCCGCTAAGCCCGCCGCCCAGCTCAACCCTTTTCAGCGCGTCGGTCACCGCCAGCGCTGGGGCGGCTGCCTCGGCGCGCGTCAGGGCGTCGACCACTCGGTCTATGACTGCTGGCGATAGTCCGGGCCGCGCGGCATCATGGATGAGGACCGCTTCTGGTGGTGTCCCACTGGCGGAGAGGGCCGCCAGTCCAGCCCGCACCGAGTCGCTCCGGCTGGCGCCTCCCGTGACCAGATCTTCAGCGTCAACGCCTAAAAATTTCTCACCCATGCCATCGGGAATAACGATCACACAGCGCCTGATGTGGGGTGATGCGACCAGAACGGCGTGGCTCCACGCCCACATGGCTTGCCCCGCAAAGGACTGGAATTGCTTTGCGAGACTGCCTTTGAACCGCTCGCCTTGTCCGGCGGCAACGAGGATGGCGTCGGTGATCATTACCGGCCCTGATACGCCGCTAGCGGCGGCGTGCCAATCGCCCGTACTGCTTGACTTTCGGGCAACGACTGCCTCACCACCGAGCAATAAAGGTCCGAGCGCCTGCCCATTCGGCTTGTGGCGTTCGCGTATGAGGAAGGGTGGCAGGACCCGACATGATGGGACGTACGGGTTTCAAAGCGCCGCGGGTCTGGCTGGCACCAATGTCAGGCTCAACGGATGCGCCCATGCGGCGCCAAGCGGTTCGTTTTGGCGCGCCAGCCGTTGTGTCCGAGATGGTCGCCGGCCGCACCCTGGCTGAGGCGCGACCAGACATGGTGCGCCGTATCTGCCGCCACGAGGGCGACGCGCCTTGGATCGTACAACTCGCTGCTCGCCAGCCTGAGGACATGGCCCACGGCACATCCCTCCTCGTCGACGCCGGTGTCGACGTCATTGACATAAATATGGGCTGTCCCGCCAAACAGGTCACAGGCGGACAGTCCGGATCTGCCCTTATGCGGGACCTTGATCTGGCTGAGCGGATCATCGTGGCCGCACTGGAAAACGCGGATGGGCGGCCTGTCACCTTGAAGATGCGGCTCGGTTGGGACCATGACAGCCTGAACGCGCCGGAATTGGCCAGGCGGGCCGAAGCCGCTGGTGTTCAGATGATCACGGTCCATGGCCGCACCCGGTCCATGTTCTACAAGGGGCAGGCTGACTGGTCGGCCATAGCGAAGACCGTGGGCGCTGTGGAAATCCCCGTCGTCGCCAATGGTGATATCTGCAGCGTCGACCATGCGCGCGCAGCCTTGGCAGGATCGGGAGCCCACGGTGTCATGGTGGGGCGTGCCGCGCTGGGCCAGCCCTGGATCATCGGTCAGGTCGCTGCGGCCTTCGAGGGGCGAAACTGGTCCGCGCCAAGCCTTGCGGCGCAATACGCCAGTCTCTGCGATCAGCTTTCCGACTCCATCGACCTCTATGGATCCAGATTAGGGGTCCGAATGATGCGTAAGCATATCTCGGCCGCCATAGAGCACGCCCCCATCAACCTCTCGGACGGCGAGCGGCGGTCTTTCCGATCTGAATCGTGCCGAATAGAGGATCCGGAAACACTCCGCAGCGCGCTCGCAGCCATTTATCTGTTAGATCCCCAGGCACGGGCCGCATGACGAAAGGACAGCCCGCAGGCGCAACGGCGACAACAACAGCATCGCTGGATGTGTTGGCTGAGCATGCCCCGATTGCCCTGTTGCAGCTCGATACACACATGGTCATCCAGGCCATCAATCCCGCAGCCGAAGCCTTACTCGGCGCATCCGCCAGAACGCTCGCCGGTCAGACGATGGGAGACAGTTTCGTCGAGAGCACAGCTCTGACGACCTTGCTCTCCTTCGCCTTCCAGACAGGCGGCGATGTTTCAGCGCCCGATATCGAGATCCGAAGCAGCCTCTTGCAACCGGCCCTGCGATTGACGGTCAGGATCAAGAATGCGGGCCCGGACGGACTGGTTGTTGCCCTTAGCCAACCCATGACGCATGAGCGTGAAGACGGGGTGCCAGGCGTTGCCGGTATGGGCCGCATCCTTGGCCATGAGGTGAAGAACCCGCTCGCGGGCATCTCCGGCGCTGCGCAACTCATGCTCCGCCGCGGGCGTGAGGAAGATGCGGAACTCCTGGCGCTTATCCGCGATGAAGCCGGAAGGATCGAGCGCCTGATCAATCGGTTCTCTGCGTTCGAACTCTATTCACGGCCGCAATTGAAGCCAGAAAACATCCACGAGATTTTGGACCGGGTCGTAAATACAGAAAACGCTGCATTCGGCGGCAAGGTGGTCTATCATCGAGAGTACGACCCGTCCTTACCGGCGGTGCTGGTGGACAGCGATCATCTCCATGAAGCGCTCCTCAATGTGCTCCGCAATGGCGCGGAAGCCGCCGCCTCGCAACATGCGGGCGAAGGCCAAGAACACAGCGAGGAACAGGCTCAGGGGCAAATCACCGTTTCCACGGCGTTCGAGATGAACGCCCCTGTTGCGCCGCGCACGGGGGCCGTGGCGCGTCGCGCCATCCGCATTGACATAACCGACAACGGGCCCGGCATCGATCCGGCCAAGATCGAAGGCCTTTTCGAAGCATTCGAGAGCTCCAAGGCATCGGGCCGCGGACTCGGGCTTACGGTGGTCAAGGAAGTGATCGCTGCCCATGGCGGTCACGTGCTGATCCATGACCCGGCGCCCGATCGAATTGGCAAAGGCCCCGGCGAGCCGACGGGAACCCGCGTTTCCATCTACCTGCCGATCAAGCGGAAGGCTTACACATGAAAGAGAAAACAGTCCTCCTCGCCGAGGATGATGCGAGTATCCGGCTTGTGGTGAGCCAAACGCTTGTATCGGCTGGCTACCAGGTACGGGCAACGGCCTCACCGGACGCGCTCGAGAAATGGGTGCGCAACGGCGATGGCGATGTCGTTATCACCGATGTCTTCTTGAATGATACCGAGATCTTCGACCGGCTTCCCTCCCTGAAACTGGCAAGGCCCGAAATTCCGTTCATCGTCATGAGCGCCCAGAACACCATTCTCACAGCAGCAACCGCAGCCGAGCAAGGCGCCTTCGAATACCTGCCCAAGCCCTTCGACATTGACGCCCTGGTCGATACGGTCAGCCGGGCGCTCAAGGGACCGAAGTCCAGCGATGCGCTGGCACCTGAGACCCGAAGGCTGATCGACCAGGCCGAACTGCCGCTCATCGGCCGGTCGGACGCGATGCAGGATGTCTACAGGGTCCTGACGCGGGTGATGAATACCGATCTGACGGTCCTGATCGAGGGGGAGACCGGGACAGGCAAGTCCCTGGCTGCGCGCGCAATCCACGATCTTGGAAAGGGCGGCCGCGGAACATTCCTCACCCTCTCACGGGCCGACATGCTCGGCGCTGGCCCGGATTTGGACCGGTTCGAAGGGGTTACGACGCTCTACGTGGATGAGGTCTGCGATTTCCAAGCCGTTGAGCAGGCCCATCTCCTGGCCCTTTTGGACTCGCTGCCAGATCTGCGTGTGATCGCCTCAAGCCGGAAGTCGCTCGGCCCCCTTATTGAGGAGGGTCTCTTTCGCGACGATCTCTTCTACCGGCTCGTAGTCGTCCGTTTCACGATGCCGCCCTTGCGCGACCGGAAAAGTGATATTCCAGAGCTGGCGCGCACCCTTCTCTTGCGGGCGGCCAATCGCGGCCTTCCGGCGAAAACCCTCGAAGCAGCGGGTCTCGACCTTCTGACCGCCTACGATTGGCCCGGTAATGTCCGCGAACTCGAAAGCGTTATAGCGCGCCTCTGTGCCCTTGCGCCCGCCGCGTCCATATCCGCACCGGACGTCGAGCGCGAACTCCGGTCGGGCATGACAGCGAAGACTGAGCAGGGGAACGGCTTCGAGGAAGAAGTGCAAGCGCTGTTGCGCCGCCATGTGATCGGAACCCTGATGGGGGCGACCGAGGACGATCCAACACGCGTGTACCAGGATGTCATCGAGCAGGTGGAGCGCCCGTTGATCACCCTCGCCTTGCAGGTCACGTCCGGCAACAAGGTGAAAGCGGCTAGTCTATTGGGCGTGAATCGAAACACGTTGCGGGCGAAAATCAACGGGTTGCAGATCCCAAGCGATTGAAATTCGTGACATAAATGCAACACTCTTGTGTGGCGAACGTGCATCACTGTTGCTGTAAGGTGACAAACTGGTGACGCACGGTACCCGATTATGGCCATGCGTACGCTCGGATTACAGGCTACCCGTGCAAGCTGGATCCTCTTCCAGGGCCTTTTCTTTGTGGCTGCCCTTGTCGCAGCCTTTGCGACATTCATTGCCGTCTCCGATGTCAGCCCCATTGATCCCACCCAGGGTCAGATCGCCTGGCTGCTCGGGGTAAACTTCGTGATCATTGGCTGTCTCGGCGTGCTAATCATGCGCCGGTACAGGGCGATGGGCGGCTCGCTCCGGCGCGGGGAAAGCGACCGCTTGGTGCGCCGCTTCCTCCTCCTGTTCAGTGCCGCCGCCATCGTTCCCGCTGCGATCGTTGCGATCTTCCTCGGGGCGACGATCACCCGCGGGCTCGACAACTGGTTCAACGAGCGGGTCGACACGATCGTCACCGAAACCGCCGAGGTCGCCCGCCAGAACTTCGAGGCCTTCTCCCGCGCCTTCGAAGCCGACGCCCAGGTCATGTCCATCGACATGAACAACGCCGCAGAAGGCCTGCGGACGGAAAGCCCCCTCTACCAGCCCTACCTGTCGGCCCAATCCGCCCTGCGGGAGTTCTCGGCGGCCTATGTCGTCGACCGGTCGGGGCAGCCGCTTGTGGCGGCCGACGGGTCGGCAGATACACCTTTCATTCCGCCGGAAGAAACCGCCTTCGCCGAAGCCGACAGCGGTGTCGCTGTGCAGACGCTCTATGAGCGGACCGGGATTGCCACGGGACTGATTGCCCTAACGGACAGCCCAGGCGCCTACCTTTACGTCTACAAGGGATTTGACCGGGGACAGCTCGCACAGATGCGCCGGGCCGAGGCCGCGCTGTCTGAATACCGGGCCGCACGCACCCGGTCGGGCCGGCTGCAATGGCTTTTCGCGGTTGCCTACGCCCAGCTTGCGACGCTGGTCCTTATGCTGTCCGGACGGTTGGGACTGGAGCTCGCGGGCCAGATCACCCGCCCGATCTCAAGGCTCGCCAGTGCAGCGACGGATGTCCGCGATGGGCGGCTGACCACCCGCGTTCCGCTGCCGGCTGTGAAGGATGAACTCCATGAACTCAGCGTCAGCTTCAACGCAATGACCGAGCAGCTTGCCGAGCAGCGGGGCGCGCTGCTTGCAGCAAACATGGAGGCGGAACAACGCCGACAGTTCGTCGAAACCCTGCTGGGCTCCGTCAGCGCCGGTGTGATCCGGACCGATCCCGAGTTGCTCGTCACGGCCGCCAACGAGCCCGCCTGCGCGCTGTTGAACACCGAGGTTCTGGTCGGGCTGAACCTCTCCAGCGCGGTGGGACCCTTTGCAGTCTACGCCCGCGAAGTCGTGGAAAGCGGTGTACCGATCGACACGTCGGTTGATCTGGTCGATGGCGATGATGTCCGCCATATCCGGCTGAAGGCGGCTCAGGACCCCACCGGCGGCTGCGTGCTCACCTTTGACGACACGACCCGGCTCGTCTTCGCCCAGCGCCAGGTGGCCTGGCGCGACGTGGCCCGGCGCATCGCCCACGAAATCCGCAACCCGCTGACACCGATCCAGCTCTCTACCGAGCGGTTGAAACGCCGCTATGGCAGCCGTTTCGGAGCCGAGGCAGATGATGTCTTCGAGGGCTGCACAGACACGATCCTGCGCCAGGTGGACGAGCTCGGCCGGATGGTCGATGAATTCTCCAGCTTCGCGCGGATGCCGAAACCCTCCATCGCCGCCTTCGACATCGCCGGCCTCCTGAGGCAAGTCGCCTTCGCACAGCAGATGGTTACGCCTGACGTGAGCATCGCCGTTGAAGCACAACCCCACGCCATCGATTACAGCGGCGATGAACGGCTTCTAGGTCAGGCGTTCCAGAACCTCATCAAGAACGCAACTGAAGCCATCGGCCGGATGCCGGAAGACCACGAAGTGGCTGGGGTCGTCGCCATCACGCTCACCCAGGCGGGCGATGGCAGCGTCGCAATCACCATCGAGGACAATGGCCCCGGCTTTCCCGACAGCAATCGCCAGCGCCTGCTCGAACCCTACGTCACGACCCGCGAGAAGGGCACGGGCCTTGGCCTCGCCATCGTCAACCGGATCATCATGGACCATGGCGGAACCCTCAACCTCCAGGACCGCCATGATGGGCGCCCAGGAGCCCAGGTCCACATCAATCTGCCCATGAATATCGTGCACCCTGTCGGTGTCGACACCCCCGCTGAGAAAGAGAGCGAACCAGTATGAGTACGGACATTCTGATTGTTGATGACGAGCCCGATATCCGCGATCTCATTGGCGGCGTTCTGGAAGATGAAGGCTATGCCATCCGGACAGCGTCGACCGCGGAGACAGCGCTCGATGAAGTTCGGCGCCGGGCGCCCGGCCTCGTGGTGCTCGATGTCTGGCTACAGGGCTCCAACATGGATGGGCTGTCGCTCTTGCGCTTTCTGAAGTCCATCGACGAGCAGATGCCGGTCATTGTCATCAGTGGGCACGGTAACATTGAAACTGCCATCGCCGCGATCCGCCGGGGCGCCTATGATTTCCTTGAAAAGCCGTTCAAGGCCGATCGTCTGATCCTTTTGGTCGAGCGGGCATTGGAGAGCGCGAAGCTCAAACGGGAGAACGCGGCGCTCAAGACGCGGACGGGCTCCAGCGAGGTCTGGATCGGCGGAAGCCAGGCCGCCATCACGCTCCGCTCCCAGATCGAGAAGGTTGCCCCCACCAACTCCCGCGTCCTGATCACCGGTCCAGCGGGTGTCGGAAAAGAGCTGGTTGCGCGCTTGATCCATAGCCAGTCGATGCGTGCGGAGGGGCCGTTTGTCGTTGTCCCCGCAGCGTCGATCGAGCCCGACCAGATGGAATTGACCCTCTTTGGAGAGGAGGACAGCCGCGGCAGGCCCACGCGGATTGGCCTCTTCGAGAAGGCGCATAATGGAACCCTGTTGCTTGATCAGGTGTCCGACATGCCACTGAAAACGCAGAACAAGATCTTGCGCGGGCTCACAGAGCAATCGTTCCAGCGCGTTGGCGGGCATTCCAACGTTAAAGTCGACGTGCGCGTCATGTCGACCACGACCAAGGATCTTCAGTCCGAGATCGCCGAGGGGCGGTTCAGGGAAGACCTCTACTACCGGCTTGCCGTTGTGCCCGTCATTGTTCCCACACTTGCTGACCGCCGCGACGATATCCCTGATCTTGTCACGCACTTTACCGATCGCATTGCCGACAGTTCAGGGCTGCTTCCCCGCCGGTTTTCGGACAAGGCACAGGCGATGCTCCAGGCCATGGAGTGGCCGGGCAATGTTCGCCAGCTCCGCAACCTCGTCGAGCGGATCATGATCCTGTCTCCGGCCGATGCGAGCCATCCCGTGACGATCGAAGAGCTGCCCCGGGAAGGCAATGGCCGCAACGGCGCGGCAGCCGGCATGGACTCCGGAGAACTGGTCGGCATGTCCCTGCGCGACGCACGGGAACAGTTCGAGCGGGAGTATCTCACCCTCCAGATCACCCGCTTCAACGGCAACATCTCCCGCACCGCCGAATTCATCGGGATGGAACGCTCGGCGCTCCACCGTAAGCTGAAAGCGCTAGGGGTTCACTCGTCACAGGTGCGCCAGGACCCTTGAAGCGGCAGCGTGAAAGCCCTCGAAACATGCGGAACGGCAAGAACCTTGAAAGGTCCCGTGCTATATAGGGGGTGACCCTAGCGCGAGGCCCTTCACGATATGCGGATCATCATTTGCGGCGCAGGCCGGGTCGGCAAGGGCATTGCAGAACGGCTGGCGGCCGAAAACCACAACATCACGCTGGTCGATTCCGACGAGACACTGGTCGACCAGGTCTCGACTGATCTCGAAGTGCGCGGTGTGTGTGGCCACGCGCCTTATCCCGACGTGCTCAAGGCGGCTGGCGCCGAGGACTGCGAAATGATCATCGCGGTGACCCATGAGGACGAGATCAACATGGTGGTGTGCCAGGTTGCCCACTCTCTTTTCTCTGTCCCGCTCAAGATCGCCCGCATCCGGGCCAATGGCTATCTGGAAGGGCGTTGGAAGGATCTCTTCGCCCGCTCCGCGATCCCCATCGACATGACGATTTCGCCAGAGCGGGAAGTCGCCTCGGCAGTGATCCAGAGGCTCAAGACGCCCGGCGCCATCATGAGCGCCAGTTTCGGCAAGGGGCGCATCCAACTCCTCGCGATCGATATCGGCAAGGATAACCCGCTCATCGATGTGCCCGTCGACCAGGTCTCTGGCCTCTTTCCAGACCTCTCCGCACGGATCATCGGCATCGGCAAGAATGGCCGCATCAAGGCGCCGCGGTCGAACGACAAACTCAATTTGCACGACCGGGTCTATGTCGCCGTGCTCGACATCCATGCGTCGCGGCTGAACGCCATCTTCAACCGCGAGGAACGCAAGGTGAGCCATGTGACGATTGTCGGCGCTGGCCGGGTCGGATTGCACGTGGCCGAGCGCCTTCTGTCGGAGAAACAGTACCGCGTCCGGCTGATCGAGCAGGATGCCGAACAGGCCGATTACGCGAGTGAGGCCCTGCGCAATGCGATTGTCATTCATGGCGACGGTTTGAACCCCGAGATCATTGAGGAAGCCCGCTCCGGCAAAGGCGATTTCCTTATTTCCATCACCGATGATGACCGAACCAATCTCCTGGTCTGCAACCTTGCCAAGCGCGTCGGCGTTGAGCGCACCCTGGCGCTGGTGAATGAGCCGCGCCTTGCCCAGTTGCAGGACGACATGAAGATCGATGCGGTCATCGACCCGCGTGCACTCACCGTGTCCCAAGTGCTTTTGAAGCTGCGCCGCGGGAGGATCGTTGCCCTTCGCACGCTGGGTGATGGCGAAGCGGAGGTGGTTGAGGGCATTACCCAGGAAACCTCGCCCTTGATCGGCCAGACCCTCGAATATGACGACTTGCCCGATGGAATCACAGCGGCGGCCGTTGTGCGCGGCGATGAGGTCATTTTCCCCGGTCCCGGCGTAACCGTCCGTTCGGACGACCGGCTGATCCTGCTGTTCGAGCGCAGCCAGGTCAAAAAGGTCGAACGATACTTCCGGGTCAGCCTCGAGTACTTCCAATAGGCCGGGCTCAGGCAAGCTGACCGGAGGGGAGGGGCACAAGCATGCACTATGGCGTCATCGTCCGCATCCTTGCCTGGCTGGGCCTGACCCTCGTCGCAGGCTGCGGCGCTGGCGCCATTGTCGCGCTGATCGCGGGGGAAACCGCGCCCCTGGTGGCCTTCGCGACGACAGCTTTGGTTACCGCAGTCATGTGTTCCAGCGTATTGTTGCTGGCGCCCAATAACGATCGCGACGCCCGCCCTCGGGATGGGCTTGCGGCGTTGATTTTGTTCTGGCTCCTCATCCCGCCCTTCGCCGCGTTGGTGTTTCTCCTTTCGGTGCCAGGGGCCACCTTCCCGCTGGCCCTCGAAGAGGCAACGAGCTGCCTGACCACAACCGGACACACGGTTCTGCCGCTCGCCAGCGATCAATGGCCGATGTCTCTCGTGTTCTGGCGCGGGCTCCTCCATGTCTATGGCGCCTTGGTCTCCCTGACCGCCGTTGCCAGCATCTTTGCTGCGATCAATCTCGGCGGGCCGGGCATTCATCGGACGGTGCTTTTCACCATCCCTGACGGTAGCTTCTTCGGCGCCATGCCGCGCGTGATCCTCGCATCGGCAGCTGCCCTCGGCGCAACCATCGGGGTCCTGTCGCTCTCGCTCAGCGCTACCGGCATGCCGATCAGTACGGCCATCTCCGACGCCGTCAGCGTTGCGACAACCGGTCTCGTCACACCGGGGCGGGCCGGCCTTGGCCCAACCAATGATGTTCACGGTGTCATCCTTTTCCTGGGGCTCCTCTTTTCCACCATCGGGCTCGCTGTCGCCCTTGAAATCCGAGCTGGACGGTGGCGCTTTGCCGCCCGCGATCCGGAATTGGTGACGCTCGCGATCCTGTTCATGGCGATCGTTGGTGTCACCGTTCTGTTGGGCGAGCGCGTGGTGGATGGTGCGGCGTGGGCCATCTCCGAACTCTCAACCTCCGGCATGCCCATCAATGCCTCGGGCACCCAGCTCCGCATGCCGCTGCCGGTTGCACTCTTGCCCGTCATCATCGGCGGTTCAGCCCTTTCGACGGCGGGCGGCATCAAGCTCGCCCGGATCTTCATCCTGAGTGCCCGGGCGCTACAGGAATTCCGAACCCTCGCATTCCGCAAGTCCGTTGGCGTTTTCACCTTCAGGGGCCGCGTACAGCCTGAGAAAGCCATCATTGCCGTCTGGGTGTACCTCGTCGCGTATACCATGGTCGCTGCACTCCTCCTGCTCCTCTTCTCCATGGCCGGACAGGGCTTTGAGGCTGCGGTCTCCAGCGCCATCGGCACGCTCTCCAATGCTGGCCACCTTGTCGTCACCGGTGCCGAACGGTCACCGGCCATCAGCACGATTGCCGTATTCGCCATGATCCTGGGGCGGCTCGAAGTCCTCGCTGCCCTCCCTGCGCTATTCCCAGGCTTTTGGCGCAGTTGACCGTTTGCCACGTTCACCAGATGTTGCACTCGCACGCTAATCGCATTAGCGGAGACAAGAGCAAAAATATGGACGACCATGTCTTCTGAAAAAAAGCAAAATTTACAGGACACTTTTCTGAACGCGGTCCGCAAGAATCGCACCCATCTGACGGTGTTTCTCGTAAACGGTGTGAAGCTCCAGGGCGTTGTGACCTGGTTCGATAATTTCTGCGTCCTCCTCCGCGGCGATGGCCGTCCACCGCAACTTGTCTACAAGCACGCGATCTCGACCATTGCGCCCAACAGCCCGGTGCAGCTCTATGAAGGGGGCGACGACCCAGAAGCGAACAGCGGTTGAGCGGGCAGGGCGCAGATACGTCCGATCCCGTAGAGCGTGCTGGCGTTCTGATCCCCTCAATCGGGACCAAGGTTACCCCCGGTCTGGACAGGGAGGAGGAGACCGCAGGACTGGTCGAAGCGCTCGGGTGTGAGCTGGCCTTCCTGCAATCCCAGGTCATCCGAGACCCCAATGCCTCGACCCTGCTGTCTGGCGGTATTCTCACCCGGTTCGCCGAACACCTGGCAGACCTCGATTGCACCCTGGCGGTCATCGACGGTGCCCTGACGCCCCTGCAACAGCGCAATCTCGAGAACAGGCTCCAGGTCAAGGTCATCGACCGCACCGGCCTGATCCTCGAGATCTTCGGCCTCCGCGCGCGCACGAAGGAAGGCCAACTCCAGGTGGAGCTTGCGCGCCTGTCGTACGAGCGCTCCCGGCTCGTGCGCACCTGGACCCACCTCGAGCGCCAACGGGGCGGCGGCGGCTTCCTTTCCGGCCCCGGCGAAACCCAACTGGAGGCCGACCGGCGGATGATCGACCGGGATCTCAAGCGTCTCAAGCGGGCACTCGAGGATGTCCGGCGAACCCGCGGGCTCCAGCGGGCGGGCCGCGCAAAGGCCGAGACCCCGGTGGTGGCCCTGGTCGGGTACACCAACGCGGGCAAATCAACCCTGTTCAATCGCCTGACCGGGGCAGATGTGCTGGCCAAGGACATGCCGTTTGCGACCCTCGATCCGACCATTCGGCAACTCGAGCTGCCGCGGCTCGGCACCGTCGCCCTTGTCGACACGGTGGGCTTCATCACCGATCTGCCGACCCACCTGATCGATGCGTTCCAGGCCACCTTGGAAGAGTCCATGGAGGCCGATCTCCTTATCCATGTGCGCGACCGCTCCAGCCCGGCCGACCAGGACCAATGCGCCGATGTCCTCTCTGTGCTCGATCGGTTGGCCCAGGAAACGGGGCTTCCCATCCCGCCCACCATCGAGGCGTGGAACAAGGCCGATCTCATGGACCCCGAACGGCGCAGCGCACTCGCCCGTGCGGCCGACGCGCAGACCGATCCCGACGCCATCGTGCTTTCGGCCCTGTCGGGCGAAGGCATCGATGCCCTTGTCGAGCGGGTGGAGGCGGGGTTTCTCGCCCATGCCCAGGTCCTCACCGTGTCGCTTCCAGCCGCCGAAGGTGCCGCCCGGGCCTGGCTCCACCAGAACGGCGATGTCCTGGAAGACGAGCCCACCGATGACGGCGACACCCACATGGTCGTCAGGCTCAAAGCCGCCGCCGTCGGCCAATTCCGCACCCGCTGGAAGCATATTTTGGCCTGATGGTTTGATCGCCCGGTGAGCTTCGCGCTTTCGCGCTTCGCTACGCGATGGATCGCGTTCGGGACTGAGAGGCCTTCTCCTATTCTCGCGGCGGGCTTTATGCTTTGATCCCCCGCTGGGCTTCGGGCTTTCGCCCTTCGCTACGCGATGGATCGCGTTCAGGACTGTGGGTTTGGCTCCGGTTTGTTGGGGGTTTCTGCTTTCCGCGTGTTTCGGGCAGCCGCTCGCGTTTCCGCGCGCGGGTTAGAGCTGGCGGATTCGGGGGCTGTTGTTGGGGGCTCGGCCCCGGGGTGGGGGTCGGGCTCGGCTTTGTTCGAGGATGGCGACGGCGAAACTATCATGAAGCGCGCCGGGCTCGGTGCCGAATTGCTGGCCGCTGTGGGGGCCTCTGTAAGGGGGCGCGCGTAGGAGGCCGGGGCGGCGGCGGGCCAGGTGGTAGGCGAGCCTGCGCGCTCTGGCGGCGGGGTCGTCCATGAGGGCCTTGAGGGCCGCGAGACGACCCAAGAGGGGGGCGGCGTGTATGGGGCCGCTCGGCTGGGTGTGGCCGGGGTAGGATTGGGATTTTGCTTTTGCGGCGGCTTTGAGGGCTTCGATGCGGGTGCGGTCGAAGGGCTGGCCGTTGGGGAAGATACGGAGGGACTGCTTGGGTGGAGAGAGGGTGCGCTC
>JBCDLC010000006.1:0-101614 GCA_038745855.1 Pseudomonadota bacterium
GCCACGGCGGCTGCCCAAACCCAATCCCAACGCAGGCCCAGCCCAATAAGCCTGATGTGTTGTCTGGATGTCTCGTCCATCGCTGACATGTCTGTCACCCGTGTCTGCTGACCGCCCTTCTGGGGTAACCCAAATCCCTGATGGCTGGTCTTCATTTCCGGCAGGGGTTTCACGCACGCCAAACGCTGCCGAACGGGCAAAGGGCCCGGCGGCAGCTACAGCGAGGACGATGGCCCCGGCAAGGATATGAAGGATGAGAAGATCCATGCCCCAAGAATACCACGGGTTCAGGGGGTGGGGATTGGGAACCGTGATTTTCTTTTAGGGCGCTGATATTGTTTGGGTTTCATGTACCGCGACTGTTGGATAAGTCCCGGTTCGGGCCGAAGACGGGGACGCCCTAGTCGAAGGTTTCTGGCACCGTTGGCGTGCCGCGCCTGTAGACCTTGAAGTACTGCCATCCCGTGTAAACCGATAGAACGGCGGCCACCCAGAGCGATGAGATCCCGAATGGGATAAAGAGCGCGGCCGTTTCGACCAGGACCGGAGACGGCCCCAGCAGGACCCCGCCGTGCCCGCTGGCGATCCAGAAGAACGGCCAGTAGGCCAGCAGAACGGTGATCCCGGTCAGCTCCAGCGCGGTCTTCCATTTGGCGAGCGACATGACAGGCAGCGCATAGCCCCCACCGCGGGTGAGGCGCAGATAGGTGATCCACCCATCCCGGACGAGGATCGCGATCGCGGGAATAGCGATGAGCCAAACCGGCGTTGCAAACAGGGTGAGCGCCACCAGAGACAGCCCGACCAGCAGTTTGTCGGCAATTGGATCCAGCCAGGCGCCGAAAGCGGAGGTGGCATTAAGAAGGCGCGCGGCCCAGCCGTCGAGGAGGTCTGTGAACGCTGCCAGGGCGAAGGCGAGGAGCGCGATGTTGGCCGCGGGCATAGCGGTTGCGACCGAAAGGATGACCGGTGGTTGCGACCCGCTGAGGGCCCAGCCCCAATCCTGGTCTGCCATCATCCTCACCGGCCGGAGCCCGCCATAGCCGGCCACGGTCACCGCCCCTGCAGCCACAAAGGCAAGGCCGCAGCGCAGCAGCGTGAGGGCATTCGGTATCCAGGTCAGCGGCATGGCTGCGCCGTGGCTTGGGGAGGCCCGTCTAGGTCAGCGTAAAGGGCCTGCCTCACACGGAGAAACTTGTTCCGCACCCGCAGGCCGCCGTTGCGTTCGGGTTGTTGATCTTGAACGCAGCGCCGATCAGTTCCGTCGAGAAATCGATCTCCGATCCATCGAGGAATTCAAGGCTCATCGAATCGATTGCCACGGTGGCCCCATCACACCGAACGAGATAATCATCGTCGGAATGGGTGTCGTCGAGATCGAACTTGTAGGAAAACCCTGAGCAGCCGCCGCCTTCCACGGATATCCTGAGCAGTTGGGCGTCCGGTTTCTTTGCCAGAATCGCATTAATTCGCTTGGCAGCGTTTGGAGTGAGGGTGACGGTCGCCATGGCCAAGAAGATAGGCAAAACCGCGCCGGCGGAAAAGATGCCCCGCGAAAAAGTCCCATATGCCACCGACTGGGCCCGCTCGCGTGGGCGTTATCACCCTGAAGTGGCCTCCGCGACCCGGACCCCGTTTCAGCGGGATCGGGACCGGATCATCCATGCGTCGGCCTTCCGCCGCCTCAAGCAGAAGACCCAGGTGTTCGTTGCCCACGAGGGCGACCATTACCGGACGCGGCTGACCCACTCGCTGGAAGTGGCGCAGATCGCCCGTTCTGCGGCGCGCACGCTGGGGCTGGACGAGGATTTGGCGGAAACGCTGGCGCTTGCCCATGATCTGGGCCATCCGCCCTTCGGTCATGCGGGTGAAGACCAGCTCGATGCGTGCATGCAGGCCTTCGACGGCTTCGACCATAACGCCCAGACGCTCCGGATCGTGACGAAGCTGGAGCAGCGCTATCCTACGTTTGATGGGATCAACCTCACCTGGGAAACTCTGGAAGGCCTCGTGAAGCACAATGGCCCCCTGCTCGGCGCCGATACGGCCATCAAGGACCTGCCCGCGGCCTTCCGGGATTTCGAGCAGATCGAGGACCTGGACCTGCGCTCGTTCGCAGGCGCAGAAGCCCAGGTCGCCGCGCTTTCAGATGATATCGCTTACAATAATCATGATATCGATGACGGGATCGCCGCCGGGCTCTTCACGATCGAGGACCTCATGGATCTCCCCGTCGTGGGTGAGGCGTTCCATGGTGTGCGCGCCGAATACCCCGACCTCGACCAGCAACGGGTTGTCTACGAGGCGGTGCGGCGACTGATCGGGATCTGGATCAACGACCTTGTGGGTGAGACCGAGGCTCGGGCCAAGGCAGCGAAGGTCAAATCGGCCGAAGACGTGCGCGCGCTCGACCATCCGGTTGTTGCTTTTTCCGAAGGGCTTGAGCAACGCCAACGGGCGCTGAGGGCTTTCCTCTATGAGCGGATGTACAAGCACTACAAGGTCAACCGCATGCGCAGCCAGGCCAAGCGTATCCTGGCGGATCTGTTCGATGTCTTCTTCAGAGAGCCTGAAACGCTGCCGCCGCCCTGGCGTGCCCAATCGGAAGCGGTGGATGAGGGCGCCGACCGGGCCCGCGTGGTCTGCGATTATATTGCAGGCATGACCGATACGTTCGCGATCGAGGAACACAAGCGGCTCTTCGCCCTCGATAGCATGGTCTAGGGTGCCGTCTCGAGCGCGGTCTGGGGCCCAGTCCTAGGGTATGGGGTCTCAGGGTATGGTGTCTTCGGGCGATGCCTGTGCGGCGGTGGCGCCGGGCCCGAGATGGCGGCCCAAGAACGAGAACGTGGCTTGCCAGGCGCGTTGGCCCTCTGCATCGCCTTCCGCCTTGTTGAGACTGTCGAGCATGAAGCCATGGCCAGACCCTCCATAATACATCGCCTGGACTTCGTGCGGAAAGGCTTTCCGGTCCAGGGCGTCCGCCATGAATGAGACCATGGCGGACGACGCCCAGACGTCATCCTGTCCGGCGCCGACCATGAGGATCGGGACGCCGATATCGTGGACGGGGATTTCGGCGGCGGCTGCGCTTGGCAGGGCCAAAAGGCTTTCGAAGTCCGTTCTGGCTTGAGCCGGACTGGGGGGCGGTAGGTCTTTCATGACGTCCTGCCAGTTTTCGCCAGGACGCGCTGGCCGGGTTGTCGCGTAGGGGATTGGTGCGCCGCCCAGGGACCAGGCAGACCGCGGGTTGAAGAAGTCCCGAAAATTGATGTTGGGGCCGACATGGGCGCCCGGGACGAGCGCGACGACGGCGGCCAGTGCCTGGTTTCGGCTCGCGACGAGGAGTGCGCCCTCGCCGCCGCGCGAATAGCCGACGAGCCCGATTGCGCCGGGGCGGACGCCTGGCTGTTCGGCCAACCACTCAATCGACTGGTCAAAATATTCGAGTGGTATCTCTTCGAGTGCTCCGGGCAGTCCATCATAGCCCCAATAGGCGAGCGCAAGCGCGGTGTATCCCTCGGCACAGGCGAGGCGGGCGGCGGGCTCTGCGAATGATAAGCCGCCGGCCGAACCGCCAATAAATACGAGCGCCGGGAAGGCTTCTGGCGAGGGGTCTGGAGAAAGCGGCTCGCACATCTTGCCGATGGGCCCGCCGGGGATCGAGATATCCATGAATTCGATACCGGGCGGGTTTGTTGGGGCAATATCGCCCGTCTGCGCGGCGGTGCCCGACACGGCGCAGGCGCCGGCGGCCAGGCTTGAGAATAAGGACAGAAGCCCAATCCAGGATGTGCGTATCATTTTCGTCCCCAAGAATGGCCCCAGCCTTTTTCGAAGTCTAGCGATCCCCATGCGAGCCTCAAGGGCGCTAGGGCCGCTTCCGAGGGCTTTCGCCACGATTGGTCATGGTCAGGGCAAGATGCTGCCGGATTCAACTGTCGTTAACGGAATGGAGTGTTTTCTTAACCCTCTGAAGCCAGAACGGCTTTGAGGAGTGATGCGAACCATGAGCCGATTTGACGATCACCGCATGTCATTCGAGCCCTCGAGCGACGACTATCGCGGCTTCGACCTCAGCGAAGAGGAAGAAACCGCGCGGGGACCGTTGATCCTTGCTTTGGTGCTGGGCGTGCTCGTGGTGTTTGCAGCGGTGGTGTGGAACACCTACCGGCAAGGGATACGCGAACCCGGCGAAGTGCCATTGATTCGCGCAGACCCGGCCCCCTACAAGACGGCCGTTGATGATCAGGATGTGCCGCCGATCGAAGGTTTGGGCGAAACGGTGCTCGAACAATTTGATGCGGCACCCGGCGATGGTGCCCTTGGGTTGCGCCCACGGGATGCGCAGGTTGCAGAAAGCCAGGGGGCGGATGCGGGCGCTCCCGCGGGCACGTCCGAAGGCACGCTCCAGGGCGGCCCTGCCATCGACCTGACAGATAGGCTGGGCAGCGCTTCCGGTGCTATCGATTCGCCTACACCGCGAGAGGACCAGCTCAGGGCCCTGGCGCAGCTTGCGCTGGACGAGTTGGGCGACCGGAGCGCTACCGCGCCAGAAACAATAGACGAGCTGGATGCGCCTCTTCCCAGTTCCAGCGACCCAGATGCCAACGCCCCCGATGCAAGCGCTACGGCGCCTGAAGCCCCAAAAGAAGCAGCGCCCTACGTGGATGCCCAGTCACAGACATCCGTCGCCGCCGCAGAGGGTCTTGATCCCGATGGCGCATACCTCGTCCAACTGGCAGCGTTTCGCTCGGCCGAAGCCGCGGAGACCGGCTGGGCCAACCTTACCAGAACCCATTCTGGCCTCTTCGCGGGTACAGAAAAACAAGTCCAGCGCGCAGATCTCGATGCCCGGGGGATCTTCTATCGTCTCCGCGCCGGCGCCTTCGAGACCCGCTCCGATGCGACGGCGTTCTGCGACGCGCTAAAGGCCGACGGCGGTGACTGCATCGTGGTGGGGCGCTGACCGGAATGAAAGCAGCGATCCTGAGTGTTGCCGGGCCAGACCTACTGGCCGAAGAAGCGAGCCTGTTCCGTGCCCATGATCCCTGGGCGGTCATTCTCATGGGGCGGTCGTGCGTGGACCGCTCCCAGGTGCAACGGCTTGTCGACGCGATCTGGGAAGCGCTCGGCCGGGCATGCCTGGTTTTCATTGATCAGGAGGGTGGCCGGGTGGCGCGTCTCAAGGCCCCGGAATGGCCGATCTTCCCCCCTGCAAAAACCTATGGCGACCTCTACCAGAAAGACCCCAGCGCCGGCCTTGAGGCGACCTGGCTTGGTCACAGGCTCATGGCCGCAGAACTTGCCGACATGGGGATACACGCCGATTGCTCGCCTGTGGTCGATCTTTCCGTGCCCGGCGCCCACGACATCATCGGTGACCGTGCCTTCGGGACCGACCCCGAAACCGTCTCCACCCTGGCCCGCGCCGCACTCGAGGGACTATCGGATGGAGGCGTCGCCGGTGTCATCAAGCATATTCCTGGCCATGGCCGCGCCGTCGCCGACAGCCATCTGGAGCTTCCGCGGGTCACTTCGGGCGATAACGAGCTTGCCGCCGACTTCGCCGCGTTTGCCGCCGTTAGCGACGCCCCGATGGCCATGACCGCGCATATTTCCTATGACAGCATCGATGCTGATGCCCCGGCGACTCATTCCAGGAGGCTTATCAGCGACGTGATCCGCAACCGGATCGGCTTCGATGGATTGTTGATGACAGATGATCTCGGCATGAAAGCGCTGGAAGGCACGCTGGCAGAGCGCGGCGCACGCGCCATCGAGGCAGGGTGTGATGTGCTGCTGCACTGCTCAGGGTTTGCCAAGCATGCCGATGAGGTGCTGGCCGAGATGACCGAAGTTGCAGAAGCGGCACCTCTCCTCTCAGGCAAGGCTCTCGAGCGGGCCGAACGGGCCGAAGCCATGTCTACGCGGGCGAAGCCGTTTGATCAGGATGCGGCCTGGGCCCGGTTCGAAGCCCTAATGGCGACTGGAGGGGCAGCATGAGCGCAGACCTGATTGCCATCGATGCACTCTCGGCTGCTGCCGAGGATGCTGAAGCGACCGATGCGTTCGTCGTCGATGTGGGCGCCTATGAGGGCCCGCTCCACCTGCTGCTGGAATTGGCCCGGCGCCAGAAAGTCGACCTCCTGAAGGTCGCCATGCTGCCATTGGCTGAGCAGTATCTTGCCTTCATCGAGGATGCCCGCGAGAAGCGGATCGACCTTGCCGCAGACTATCTCCTAATGGCGGCCTGGCTGGCGTTCCTCAAGTCACGCTTGATGTTGCCCACGCCCCAAAAGGTCGCCGAGGACGAGCTGTCCGGCGAGGATATGGCGGCCCAGTTGGCCTTCCGCTTGAAGCGGCTTGATGCGATGCGCGTGGCGGCAGATGAGCTGTTCGGCGGGCCGATCCTTGGTGAGCGCGTTTTCCTGAACGGCCAGCCGGAGCAGCCGAAGATCGTCAAGCATACCGAGTTCGACACGACGCTTTATCACCTGACCCAGGCCTTTGGTGCGATCCGCGGGCGCCGGCGACAGGCCGAACCGCACCGGATCGAGCAGCAATTCGTGCTTCCCCTCGAAGCGGCGCGCGACCGGTTGCGCGCCATCACGCCAGCTCTGCACGAGTGGGCCAGCCTGGCCACCATCCGCGATGGGATTCTTCTCGATGACGATGACGTGCCCGAGCGCTCTGTCACCGCATCGGTCTTTTCTGCAACGCTCGAATTGGTGCGCGATGGCGACGTCGTCGTCCGCCAGGATGCCCATTTCGGACCCCTTTATCTGCGCGGAGCCATTCCGCCCCCC
The DNA here is from genome assembly GCA_038745855.1 of Pseudomonadota bacterium. Taxonomy (GTDB): domain Bacteria; phylum Pseudomonadota; class Alphaproteobacteria; order Caulobacterales; family Hyphomonadaceae; genus UBA5336. The sequence goes on from JBCDLC010000006.1 coordinate 6,810, forward strand.
GAGGAGGCTGCCAATGACAGCGCCTGAACCCACCCCGTCCATGCCCGATCCGTCAGATGCCGAGCATATCGACAAGGCCCCTGAGGATATCAGAAAGGCCGTGAAGCAACTCTCGCTCCTGTCAAAGCGGGCGGCGCTCGATCTCCAGGCAGAGACGGCGTCAACCGATGCGGGTCGGGCCATGGCTGAGGGGATGCGATGTGCCGAGGCTGTGCTTTTTGCTGCGGGAGAGCCTGTGTCTGCCGAAGCGCTCACCGAGGTGATCCCCCACGGTGTCGAGGCGGCAGACGTGCTCATGGCCCTCAAGCAGTCCTATCGCGGGCGGGGGGTCGAATTGGTCGAAGTGGCCGGCAAGTGGCGCTTCCAGACCGCTGCGGATCTCGACTATCTTTTCGTGGAAGAGCGTCATGAGCAGAAGAAGCTCTCCCAGGCAGCGCTCGAAACCCTAGCGATCATCGCCTACGGCCAACCGGTGACGCGGGCCGAGATCGAAGCGGTGAGGGGTGTCGCCGTTTCCAAGGGGACGATCGACAGCCTCATGGAAACCGGCTGGATCCGCATCAAAGGTCGGCGGAAGACCCCAGGCCGCCCGGTCACCTATGGCACCACGGATGCCTTCCTCGAGCATTTCGGCCTCGAAAGCCTCGTTGTCTTGCCCGGCAAGGCCGATCTGGAGGCCGAAGGGCTGCTGTCCGACGTTATTCCAGCCGACTTCCAGCTGCCGGGCGAAGAGGGGCTCGCCGAAGAGGTTGCCGACGGTATCCTTCCTTTCGACGCCGAAGAGGATGGCGAGGGCGGATTTGTCACCGACTTCTACGATCCAACCGCGAGCGCCGCTGAATAGGCGCTCGCTCTTTCTTGCTTCGGTAGGGGCGCATCACGCCGTTGGCAGAGTGTAGTCCTTGAACTGCTCCCGCAGGGCGAGCTTATTGATCTTGCCCGTGGCGCCCAACGGGATTTCGTCGACGAAGGCGACATCGTCCGGGGTCCACCATTTCGCGATCTTGCCATCGAGTTGGCCGAGCACCTCTTCCTTGGAGGGGCTTTCCCCGGGATTAGGCTGGATGATCAAAAGCGGCCGCTCATCCCATTTCGGATGGTAGATCCCGATGGCAGCGGCGTTTGCCACCTTGGGATGGCCGACGGCAATATTCTCGATATCGATAGAGGAGATCCATTCGCCACCGGATTTGATCACATCCTTGGCCCTGTCGGTGATCTGCATGGTGCCGAACGCGTCCATGTTGGCGACATCGCCGGTGTCGAAGAACCCGTGCTCATCGAGAACGTTGCCGCCGTCACCCTTGAAGTATCCGCCAGCGATGGCAGCGCCCCGGACAAGCAGTTTTCCAGCGGCTTGGCCATCGCGCGGAAGCTCGGCACCGGCATCGTCGACGACCTTCAGTTCGACGCCGAAGGGCGGTCGCCCTTGTTTCAGTTTCTGGGCCATGCGCGTGTCCACATCGGCACTTTCCAGGTGCGGCGGCAGTGTGCCGAGCGTGCCGAGCGGGGATGTTTCGGTCATGCCCCAGGCGTGGATGACGTCGACTTCGTAGTCCTGCTCGAACGCCCGAAGAATGGCTTCCGGGATGGCCGACCCACCGATGATCACCTTCCTGAGGTGGGGGAGTTTGAGATCATTTTCGCGCAGATAGGTCAAAAGCATCAGCCAAACGGTGGGAACGGCAGCTGTGATCGTGACCTTCTCTCCGTCCAATAGCTCGTAGATCGATGCGCCATCCATCTGGGCACCGGGCATGACCATGGAGGCCCCGGTACTTGGGCATGAGAAAGCGAGGCCCCAGGCATTGGCGTGGAACATGGGCACCACGGGCATCACGACGTCCGATGCGCCCATGCCCATCGCGTCCTTCGACATGGTGATCAGCGTGTGGAGCACGTTGGAGCGGTGCGAGTAGAGTACGCCCTTGGGATTACCCGTGGTCCCTGATGTGTAGCAAAGCCCGCAGGCCGTATCTTCCGGGAAGTCGCCCCAGGTACACTCGGTTGACCGCCCGTCGATCCAGAGATCGAAGGGGACTGCACCGAGGGTGTTTTCCGGCATTGTGTCCGGTCCGGCGAAGATCACGAAGGTCTTCACCGTTTCCAGTTTGTCCTTGATGGCCTCGACAATGGGCTGGAACGTCTTGTCGAAGATCAGGACCTTGTCTTCCGCATGGTTAAGGATCCAGGCGATCTGATCGGGATGCAGACGCGGGTTTACGGTGTGCAGGACGAGACCGATGCCCATGGTGCCGTACCAGGCCTCCATATGGCGCGCGGAGTTCCAGCCAAGGGTCGCCACCCGGTCGCCAAACGAAAGCCCCTCGTCCTTGAGCGCGTTCGAGACCTGTTTCGAACGTCCATAGATATCGCCGTAGGTGGTCCTCACGATATTGCCCTCGACCCGGCGCGTTACCACTTCGCGCGTCGGATTGATCGCATTGGCGTGGGATAGAACCTTGTCGACCGTCAGCGGCCAGTCTTGCATCATGCCTTTCATGGGCTCTCGTCTCCTCCAAACGGTTTCACTGCATCCGCAGTGGGATTTTCTGTCGTGCTCCCCCGTGTTTAATGTGCAGGATGCGCTTGGACAAGGAATGGGGAAGACCGGGGTATGACAGAGATTTTATCGGACGCGCCACCGGGGGAGCGGCAGCGACGAGGGGGATGGATCCCTGCGTTGGCGGCAGCGTTCGTCCTTGCGGCGTGCGGAGAGGTCGAAGAGCCGTCATCGGCACCGACCCCCGCCGATAGCGCGGCAGCAGAAACGACAGGCAACGAACCCACCGGACCGGTTCTGGCGGCCTGGTTCGATTGTCTTCGGCAGAATGATGCGATCACGATTGCCGCCCACCGGGGCGGGCCCGCGCCGGGCTACCCGGAAAATGCCATCGAGACGATGCAGTTCAATTTCGACCAGGGCATAGACGTCTTCGAGGTGGACGTGGCCGAAAGCCAGGACGGGATCCTCTTCCTCCTGCACGACCGCAGTCTCGGCCGAACAACCACCGGGTCCGGACAACTCGTGGAGCGGGACTGGGACGAGATCCGCGGGCTCCGCCTCAAGGACAATGGGGGCGCTGTCACCGCCTTCTCGCCACCGAAGCTCACCGATGCGCTGCTCTGGGCCAAGACGGCCGGCGCTATCCTTGAACTTGACCGAAAGTCATCGACAAGTTTCCGGAACATCATCGCAGCGGTCCGTGCAGCCGGGGCCGAAAACCATGTCGTCTTGATTTCGTATAACGACAACGAAGTTGCTGAAATCGCTCGGTTGGCGCCAGATCTTGTCCTGACCGCCAGCGCTAGGGGCCCGCGCGACCTCGATGCGCTCGAGGCGCTCGGTGTGAACCTCGATAACCTGGTTGCGTGGACGGGGACCCGCTCGCCGGACCTCGTAGCGTGGGACCGTCTCAACCGTGCAGGCATCGAGCCGGGCTTCGGCACGCTCGGACGGCCAGGCCAGCGGCTCGACGATACCTATGCCGCCGATGGCGATCTCGGCGAATTCGTTGAGTTGGCACAGAACGGCCTACGGCTCTTGTCCACCGATATTCCATTGGATGTTGCCGCAGTGCTCGAAGGGGATGATCGGGGCAAGATCGCCTGCAAACGCCCCTGAAGCCCAAGTATTCCCGCTCGCATGGGTTGATCTCATGGGTAAAAGCGCCACTATGCGGCGCAAAGTACGTGTGAGGGTGTTCCTATGAAAACGGGGTATTTCGGGCGCTGGGCAGCTCTTATGGGCTGTGTGGCGACCTTGGCGGCGTGCGAGCCCATGGCGCCGACAGGGGGCAGTGGCGCGGCATCGGTCTCCATCGACCGGGATCCCTTTCCCTCGACATACCAGGCCTATCCCTCTGCGCCTATCCTCATCCAGGGCGCCACAATCCTCGACGGGCTTGGCAATCTCATGGAGACCGGGGACGTCCTCATGCGCGATGGCGAAATTGTCGCCGTCGGAGAGAGCGTGGACATGCCGGGCGACGAAGATCTCGTGACGATCGATGGCGCCGGCAAGTGGGTCACACCAGGGATCATCGACAACCACTCCCATCTCGGGGTCTATCCAAGTCCCTCTGTCGACGCCCATGGCGACGGGAACGAGATTTCCGCGCCCGTGACCGCAGAAGTCTGGGCCGAACATGGCATCTGGCCCCAGGACCCTGGCTTCACCCGCGCCCTTGCTGGCGGGGTCACCTCCATGCAGATCCTGCCCGGCAGCGCCAATCTCTTCGGGGGCCGCGGTGTAACCCTGAAGAATGTGCCCGCGCGCACCGTCCAAGGCATGAAGTTCCCCGGTGCGCCCTACACACTGAAGATGGCCTGTGGGGAGAACCCGAAGCGCGTCTACGGCTATGGCGGCGGCCGCTTTCCGGGCGGTGCACCATACTCGCGCATGGGCAATGTCGCCGGCTATCGGACGGCTTGGGCCAAGGCCGCTGAATACAAGCGTAAATGGGAAAAGTATGAGCGCGAAGGAGGCGAACCGCCGGCCCGTGACCTGGAACTCGACACCCTCTCCCAGGTCCTCGCCGGCGAAATCCTCGTCCATATGCACTGCTACCGCGCCGATGAGATGGTACAGATCCTCGATATGGCGGAAGAGTTTGGCTACTCCGTCGCCGCCTTCCACCATGCCATCGAGAGCTACAAGATTGCTGATCTCCTGGCCGAGGCCGGGGCATGTTCATCCATGTGGGCCGACTGGTGGGGCTTCAAGATGGAGGCTTATGACACCGTCCGCGAGAACATTCCCATGGTCCATGCGGCGGGCGCCTGTGCCATCGTCCATTCCGACAGCGATGTCGGTATCCAGCGTTTGAACCAGGAAGCAGCCAAGGCGCTCGCCGACGGCAACAAGGCGGGCCTCGACATCGACAAGGCGACGGCGTGGACATGGCTGTCGCTCAATCCGGCGAAGTCCCTGGGCGTTGATGGCGAGACCGGCACACTGGAAACTGGAAAGGACGCCGATGTCGTGATCTGGTCCGGTGATCCCTTCTCCACCTTCACCCTCGCTGAGCAGGTCTTTGTCGACGGCGCCAAGATGTACGACCGGAGCGATGGCGCGTTCCAGCCGGTCATGGATTTCGAACTGGGCCAACCCGGTGAAGGAGACGCAAAATGATCCGCTTCCGGTCCGCGCGTCAAACGCTCGCTTCCGCGACCTTCGCGATCGTCTTCATCGGCACCATCACAGGCGCCGCATCTGCCCAGTCTATTGCGATTACAAACGCCAAGGCCTGGACCGGCACCGATGCCGGCACAATTGAGGGCGCAACGGTTCTCGTCACGGACGGGACGATCTCCGCCGTCGGCGCCGATGTTGCCATCCCGGAGGGCACCACCACGATCGACGCAGCCGGAAAATGGGTGACACCGGGCATTGTCGCGCCCTTCTCCCAGATCGGCCTCGTCGAGGTCGGTGCAGAGGATTCGACCAACGACACGTCCGGTGCCCAGACGCCCTATTCCGTCGCGCTTCGGGCGGTAGACGGCTTCAACCCGTCGGCAACTCCCGTAGACGCATCGATGATAGAGGGGATCACGCGGATCGTTGTGGCCCCCTCTGCCGGAATGTCGATCTTTGCAGGTCAGGGGTTCACGGCAGACACAAGCGGCCGTTTGGACAGTGTCATGGACGACCGGGCGTTCGTCCACGTCCGTCTGGGTGAGGGCGGTGCAGGTGTCGCCGGCGGCTCCCGCCCCGCGGCGTGGACGTACTTCCGGGCCGCCATTGCCGATGCCAGGACGTTTCCCGCCCGCTTCCTGGCCCATAACGAGGGTGACGCTCTGACCAGGGTGGACGCGCAGGCCCTTGGTGAGGCCTCTCGCGGCCAGCAACTGATTGTGTTTGAAGCGCACCGGGCAAGTGACCTCAAATTGATCATGGACTTTGCCGAAGCCAATGACGCGCTCGAGATCGCGATCGTTGGCGCAGCCGAGGGCTGGTTGGTCGCTGAAGACCTGGCGGCATCCGGCATTCCTATAATTGTGAACCCCTTCGACAACCTCCCCGTCAGCTTCCAGGCCCTCGCCGCCAGCCAGGAAAACACAGCGCGCTTGATTGACGCCGGCGTGACGGTCGCGATCGCCAATCTCGACAGTCTCGGCCACCAGGCGCGGCTCACGCTCCAGGTGGCAGGCGGTGCCGTCGCCCATGGGGTGTCCCATGACGACGCCCTGGCGGCGATTACCCATGTTCCAGCGGGCATCTTTGGCATGGAGGGTGTCGGGACCCTCGCCGTGGGTAGCGTTGGCGACGTGGTGGTCTGGGATGGAGATCCGCTCGAGATCATGTCGAGCCCGGACGTCGTGATCATTGATGGCGAGATACAAGCCCTCGAAAGCCGGCAGACGCGGCTGCGGGACCGGTATCTCGGCCTTGATGCTGGCAGCCAGCCCTTTGCTTACAAACGCAGCGCCACGGGTGACGACAGCGGCAAATAGGCCTCAGAACCAATGCTTCCCGTGGGCTATGCCTTGTCGTAAAGGATCGGCGAGGCGGAGGTGTTGCGTATGACAGATCAAGCGGGAATTGCGGAAGAGACCCCATCGGCAGGCTGGCGCGGCAAGTTTGCCGGGCTGGCGCTCGCGGTCGCAGTGTTTTCCGTGCTTTGGTTCATGGCGGGCGCGTTGGGCTCGAAATATGGGCTTTGGTCCTGGCAGTTCGGCTTGGGCGTCATGTATCTCGGCTGGGGTATCATCGTTGCAGGCGGTGCCCTTGCCATGTCTATCCTGGCGCTGATCATCGGCCTGGCTGCCGCGCCCCGCAAACGCCCGGTCATGCTCTCGCTGGGGGCCTTGCTGATATCCGGACTGGTTGCAGGCCGGCTCGCGGGCATCGGCGCGGGCGCAGAGAGCTTGCCGCCACTGCACGATATCCAGACCGATTGGTCTGACCCCATTGTTTTCTCCGAGACACTCATGGCCATCCGGGAAGCCGACGGTGCCACCAATCCCGTCCTCGCCGCGCCGACCATTCCGGAAGCTGCCGAAGGCCGCTGGCCGGGCCTCGGCGGACGTCTGGTCTCCGAGGTTCAGGAGGAAGCCGAGTTCGATCCCGAAACCATGAAAGAGCCGGAAGACGCAGCGTACCCCTACAGTTTCGATACCGTGATCCTGGAAGGGGACCTCGCCGGTATCGCTGAAAGCGCCGAACAGGTTGCAACCGGCATGGGTTGGGAGATTGTCACCCCCGCATCAACCCAGTCAGCGGACCTTGAAACCCAGGTCGAGGCCATCGAAACGTCTGCCTGGTTCGGCTTCAAGGACGATATCGCGGTGCGGCTACGCGCCGTCGATGAGGGCGTTGCGGTTGACGTCCGTTCCACGAGCCGGGTCGGTCTGTCGGACCTCGGCGCGAATGCGAAGCGTGTGGATCTCTATCTCACGGAATTGAAGCGAGTAGCGGCGACCTAGCGGGGCCGCGTCAAAAGCGCCAAAGCGCCGCTGTTGAGCGCACCAAAAAAAGCCTGCCACCCAGTAAGTGGCAGGCTTCGTTGGAAATCGCTGCTGAGTCCTAGATGGCGGTGTCGTCGAAATCGTCCGGCAGGACGACCGCTGTCAGCTCCAGCGTATCGCCGAGTGGAGACGCCTGGGCACTCACAGGGTTCGTCAGTTGCGCAGAGACGATCAGCTCGCTCGCAAACGTGTCTTCGAACACAACTGAGACATTGCCGCGTTCGAAGACGGTATCGTCGCCCTGTTGCGTGAATGCGCTCTGCAGATCCGCTGAATCGGAGAAATCAAACCGGTCCAGCACCAGACTGTCGCCGGTACTGAAATCAGTGATCGTGTGATCGCCCGTAACCGTTCCGGTGATCGTGAACGTGTCGTCTCCTGCACCGCCCGTGACCGTGTGAGCGCCCTCAAGGATGCTCAAGTCGTCGTCGCCAGCCCCGCCATTCAAGGTATCGGACCCGAACTGGGCGACCAGGTTGTCATCGCCGCCGCCGCCGAAGCCAACATCGCTCCCTTGGCCGCCTGCGATGAAGTCATCACCACTTTGGCCGCGCAGGGTATCGTTGCCATTACCGCCGAGAAGCGTGTCATTGCCAGCGCCGCCGAACAGACTGTCATTCCCGTCATTGCCGCTGAGAATGTCATTTCCGCGGGCACCGAAGATCTGATCGTTCCCGTCACCGCCGATGGCGATGTCGTCGCCGCCCTGGCCGAACAGGTTGTCATTGCCGTCCCCACCGTCGAGGACATCCTGACCGGCCCCGCCGAACAATGAGTCACGGCCATCGCCACCGCTCAGTGTATCGTCGCCGGTGGCCCCGAAGAGGGAGTCCCGGCCGGCCCCGCCGCTGAGGTCGTCATCACCGTCCTGGCCGAAGAGGCTGTCATCCTGGGCGCCGCCATCCATGGTGTCGTCACCGCTACCGCCGAACAGATTGTCGTCCCCGGTATCGCCCTGGAGATCGTCGTCCCCAGCACCGCCGAAGACATCATCATCGCCGACCCCGCCAGAGACGGTATCATCTCCCGAGCCAGCCGCGATGCGGTCGTCGCCGCCGCCGCCGCCCAGGGTGTCATCATCAGCGCCGCCAGAGATGGTGTCGTTTCCGCCGCCGCCGAAGATGGTGTCCTCGCCGCCGCCGCCATTGGCCGTGTCATCGCCAGCGCCCGTGTCGATCGTGTCATCGCCGCTACCGCCGCGCACGCTGTCGTCACCGCCGCCGGTGTCGATATCATCATCTTCGCGAGAGCCGCTGATGTCGTCCGATACCGCTGAGCCGGTGATGGTGTTCAACCCATCGTCGTCGTCATCATCGTCATCGTCCTCGACATCGCCGACAATTTCCTCTTCGTCGCCGTCATCGGTCTCGTCGCCGGTGTCATCGGTTGTGTCGTCTACGACGTCGTCGACAATGTCATCACCACTGTCGTCGCCATCATCGCCGCCGACGATTTCCTCCTTGAGGCCGCCTTCGGCCTCATCATCATCAGCGCCGCCTTCGGTTTCCTCGTCCACGCCGCCTTCGGTCTCTTCCTCTTCCGAGTCGCCGCCGGTTCCGTCCGGATCGTCGCCGCCAGATTCCTCGTCATCTTCTTCTTCGTCGCCCCCGCCAGACTCCTCTTCGCCTTCTTCACCCCCGTCTCCGCCGGTTCCCTCTTCGGCCTCGTTCTCTTCCTCACCGGACTCCTCTTCTTCGCCGGACTCCTCTTCGTCGTCTTCCACCTGGATTTCGAAGGCACCCGCATCGACCGCTTCGCCAGATACCCTATCATTCCCGGCCGCGTCGCTGACAATCGGATCCTCGCTGACCTCGCCGTCGCCATCCACGTCTATGCCGATGAAATCCTCGGAGGCGAGGTTCTCTGCGAGCCCCGCATCCTCTGCCAGCCCGCCCGATTTGATGGCGATCGTCTCTACCGAGCCGCCATTATCGGCCAACTGGGCCGCGCCATCGACCACCGTCTCGAAGATATCGTCGAGGTCGCCTTCGAACACGTTCCCGCCGAGATTGATGAAAGCAGGTCCATCATCCTCGACCTCGTCGCCGCCTTCGAAGTCCCCATCCGGACCCTCGTCCCCATCGTCGATGACGAGCGTCCTCAGGCCGAAGAAAAACTCATCGGTCACGGCCACAGGGGCCTCTTCGACCAGCTCCTGCTCCAGGTACACGAGGGAATTGCCCGTGATGATCGAGTTCCCGATTTCAGTGAATTGGAGGGAGAACCCTGGCCCCTCGCCGGGATACTCCTCTTCGAACTCAAGGTCGAAATCCAGCGACCCCATGTCATCGGTGTTTTCGCCCTCATCGATCGCGACTTCTGACGCGAGAACGAACGCTTCTTCGTCGTCAAAGCCCGGCAGGGCCGTCCTTACAACCGCCCCGTCCCCTTGGAAGGACAGGATCTCGTTGCCGGTAATCGTGCTGTTCAGAAGGGTGAATATACCGCGGTTCTCGATGATCTCGTCATTGCTCATGAGGCCCGTGATCGTCGTGTTCACAAGCAGTGCGGCCGCCCCCTCATTGTTCGAAAGCGCCGACGTGGGGAAGCCCTCTTCGCTGCCCGTAATGGTGACGTTGGCGCCAATGAGCAGGCCATTGTTCGTGATGTTGCCGCTGGTGTTGAACGACAACGATGAGAAATCGATATTGTCAGAGAACGTCACATCGGAAAGCAGGGCGACCGCACCTTCCTGGATAAGCAACGCGCCCCCGTCAAAGCTCTCATTGCCAGTGATGACCGAATTCGAGAGGTCGAGGACTGGGCCGAAGAAGGGCAGCTCGTCATCAATGATGACGTCGCCCTCGTCCATGAATTCATCGCCGATGGGGAACTCGGTCTCCTCCAGTAAGACGGGCATGCCGCCCTCAAGGAAACCGATGTCTCCGTACGCGTCGTCGATCAGATAGCGATCGCCCACCGTGATGACGCCGCCATCAAACGCTTCGCCACCGGTGAACACAAGGCCGGAAATCTCTGCGACCGTGAAGCTGCCGCCAACCGTGAGGATTTGCCCCCCTTCGTTGGTGACCGTGATGTCTGGCGTGCCGTCCTGGTCGATATCGCCTTCAATGGAAACATCGCCTATGACGAAGAGGCTGTCTTCGTCCAACGTGATGGTGCCGCCGGAAAGGTCTGGCGCAAAAGAGATATAGGTTTCCGCGCCGGTGTCCTCTGCGATCACAAGTGCTTCACGCAGGGTGAGATCGTCATCGTCGAAATTAATGCCATCGTCCGTAGTGGTGACCACGAGATCCATGGGCTCGCTGAATTCCCCTTCCAGGTCCAGCGTGCTGAAGCCAAGGAAGATCGGTTCATCTTCGCCGTCGGTGAGGGTGAACGCCAGTGTCGGGTCGAACGTCTCCGAAACGTCACCATCGTCTTCGTCTAGCGAGAAGCGGACCGCCCCGTTGGTGGAAAGGAACTGGACGAGGTCTTCGGGTGCGCCTGAGAGTATGATCTCGTTTGTTCCGCTCCCGATAATATCCACCGACTCGTCGCTCGTTGCCGTCAGGACGCCGCCAAGTCCGGCAGAGATTTCCAGCGCAATGCTGTCGGAAATGGCGTCGGTAAAATCAAAGAAGCTGAGATCGAGGAAACCGGTGTCGAAGGCGACCGGGATAAGGCCCGGCACCCCACTGTTGAGGTCGACCATTTCGAGGATTTCTTCGCCGGTATCCGCCATTCGGGTGTCTCCTGCATCTTATTTTCGCGTAACGTGTTCAGCGTCGGCGGGTAAAGCAAGCGGCTTGCACGGAGATTAACGGTTTCGGCCCGGGGTGTGGCCGCGAGGTCAAACCATAGTCATTCCCACCCCGGCAAGCACCGCCCAGCACGCAAGGTCCAACCGCCAAACCGGATCAGCAATCCCGCCCGCGCCCCTGCTTCGAACCGGGACTTATCCAACAGTCGCGGCACATGAAACTCAAACGATATCAGCGATCTAAAAGAAAATCACGGTTCCCAATCCCCACCCCCTGAACCCGTGGTATTCTTGGGGCATGGATCTTCTCATCCTCCTCATTCTAGCCGGGGCCATCGTCCTCGCTGTAGCTGCCGCCGGGCCCTTCGCCCGTCCGGCAGCGTTTGGCGTGCGTGAAACCCCTGCCGGAAATGAAGACCAGCCATCAGGGATTTGGGTTACCCCCGAAGGGCGGTCAGCAGACACGGGTGACAGACATGTCAGCGATGGACGAGACATCCAGACAACACATCAGGCTTATTGGGCTGGGCCTGCGTTGGGATTGGGTTTGGGCAGCCGCCGTGGCGGGCAGCGAATTGGTAAAATCGAACGGGTCAGCACTGCGCTGACCCCGCAAAAAGGAGACATGGGTCTGCAATCCCTTCAACCGAAGGACAAGCAGGCAATCATGACAGGCTGGAGCGTTGCCGTCTTTGACGGAAACGCTCAGCGAGCAAGGCTCGCCGGCCGGTCAGGCCGCCCTCGCGGAGGCGTTTGGCGAAAGCCAAACTGCCGTGAGCGCTAACGAAAGTCAGACCGCGGCCCCCTGACCCCGTCAGACCGCGGTAAAACACGCAAAGCAAACCGGACGCGCACCCGCGCGAGCCGGGCAAAGGTGCTGGTGTAAGCCCCGAAACCGCCCGTCAGAGAAGGGGTTCGTCATTCAGTTGACGAGAACGAGCCGGACGCGATTGCCTGGCCCAATCGACGAGTACACCCGGTTCGGGCCCATGCGTTCGGCTTCTGTCAGCGCGCTGTCCGCTTCAACGATCACATCGCCGATATCGGAGTCCGGCATGAAGTGGGCGACGCCAAAACAGGTGGATACGTCGAGCCGTTGGCCGTCGAGTTGGAAGCGCGTGTTCGTGATCCGCTGGGCGATGCGCTCGCACACTCCGATGGCCTGCTCGAGGGTGAGGTTGCTGAGCAGGATCAGGAATTCCGCGCCCCCGCGCCGGGCAAGTTTGTCAAACGGGCCGCGTAATTCGTTGAAGGCGATTTCTGCCACCGCCTTCAGGACGACGTCGCCGGCATCGTGGCCATAGGCTTCGTTGAAGGTCTTGAAGTCGTTCAACTTGAACACCGCGATCGCGCCTTGGGTGTTATTTTCCCCCATGCGCATGCGCTCGTCTTCGGCGGCATACTCGAAGTACAGCCGGTTCAGGAGGCCGGTGAGGCTGTCGGTGGATGCAAACGCTTCCAGGCTCGCGCGGTACTGGGCGAGACGGTAGCAGTATTGCGCGGCAACCACGGCAAGCGGGAAGGCGACCAGCGCGGTCACCCCCATCGAGAACCAGAAGAACTCCTGTGGGCTTACGGGCACGCCAATCCGTGCAACGTATCCGGCGAAAATTGCGGTGAGGCAGAGCGCGGATGCGATAACGGCCACAAAGACTCCAATAGCCCGCAAGAGGCGCGGGCGGCTGAAGCGAAGGAGGAAGCGGTTTCTCGTCATAGGTGTGTTTTTAACAGGGCAGAGATAATGGCTCGCGAAACACGCCGGCGCGATTATGCCGATTGGTTTAAGGCTTTTGTCATGCCTTTGCCGACCGGGCTGCCAAAGGCGCTAGACCCCCCGTGGATACGGTGGAAGCAGGGTTGCGGGTTTCGCTTGACTTGGAATGGGCGCGCCGCCAATACAGCGCTTTGAAATTCCCCGGGAACAGAGCCGCCTTGCCGAAAGACCGAATGGATTGCGGCGGTGCTTCTGGGCGCGGGAAGGGGGCGATAGACGCCTTCGATAGAACCCTGAGGGCGCGACAATGGCGAAGCCGGCAACCATCAAGATCCGTCTCAATTCTTCTGCTGGGACAGGATATTTCTACGTCACGAAGAAAAATCCGCGGAACATCACCGAAAAACTTGTCCTGAAGAAGTATGACCCGATTGCCCGCAAGCACGTCGAGTTCAAGGAAGGCAAGATCAAGTAGCCCTACCTCTCTTACCCATGGATCCCATGCGAGGAGAGCTTCTGACTGGGTAGCCGCAACAGCTTATGCGGTTGCCAAACCAGTCGGTGTGTCCAGCGCTCGGATGGCCGCATTATTGGCGATCTTGGCCGCGGCTTCAACGAACCCCTGGGTCCGGTCCATATCGATATGGGAGGGTACTGGAATGACGCGCGCGCCGATGCGCAGATAGTGATCGCCCGCGCTTTCGATGGGTCCGCGAGACAGTTCGGCATTTGAGAAGAATTGGGCGGGTGCCCTGTCTTCGAAGTGGAAAAGTCCGGTCTCGCTCAGCAAAAGACCAGGACGGCCCCTGCGAAGGAAGGACAGATCCACCGCGGCAACGATGGGCTGGTAGGGTTTGAGTTTGCAAGCCAGACGCGACGCTCTCTCAAGGCTGGGTGCAATGTGCGGCGCCATCTGGAAGCGTTTGTCGTCGATCACCGGGATCAAGGCATCGCCGTAAATCCTGTCCCGACAACCGCTTTTGCCCTCTCCCTGGCGTTGGGAAAGCGACTGCCGGACTTGCTCGAACAGCGATTGCAGACGAAGCGCTTCGAAAGCGCCAAGGCAACTACCATCCTGGAGCGTAATGGGCGTGAAGCCGAGGGCCGGATCAAGCAGGATGTCCGGCGTCGGTGTGCCGATCGTCCCTGAAAGGACCGTCTTGAAGTGGTCGGCAATGGCATGGGCGCCCATGGCGAATTTATCGGTCTGTACACGGATAGCATCACCCTGAAGCGCTTGTCTCACACTATCAGGCACGTCTTCCGCAGCCGGAACCGCTGATGTGCCGCCAACAAGTACCGGCAGGATGGCGATCCCTCGTTTCAGGGCCGTTTCCAGTTCGATCCGAACGTAATCGTCTTCCCGCCACAGCCTGGAGCGACCATTGGCATCCGCGGCCAGCCAGTTTGGACCAATAATGACCGCCATCGCTGTCGCCGTGATCAAGTGGCGGGCGACTCGTGCATCGAAACACTCGCCTTCAACGCGCTTTGCGAGTTCGCGGTCGGTGTCGATGAAGCAGGGATATGCGTCGAAGATCGCCCGCAGATTTGCAGCGATCGCCATCGCTGTTTCAGGTCGATCGCCCTGGCGGTGGGAAATGTACAAACCGGACAAATCGCCTGACCTCAAAACCTGTGCGACATTGCGCTTGGGACTATCGGACGATACGGTCGAAAACGGTCGTTAGGAAGGGTTTGAACCGCTTCCTAACAGTCAGTTCACGTACAAATTAGTAAGAAAGGCCACTTTCGGGATCGACTTCATCGAACAGCGCTGCGAAGTCCAACGTGTCCTCAGGAATCGTTGTGTTTGCGGGTCTGCTGATCTCGGTGCCGGATACGAACTGTTCGATTGGCTCAGCGGCAGAGATGATGCCGCCGGCGTTGAAGCCGTCAAAGGCGAAACTGTCCCCGATTTCTGGCGAGTAAGCCGGTGTGCTCCCGATCTCGAGATTGGCGCGAACCTGGAAGACGCTCGCGTTCTCCACGGTGATTTCCACCCCAGAGCGGTTGAAGACAACATCGCTGCCCTGTTGGGAAAAGGCCGCTTCTGCCTGGTTGAGGTTGGTGAAGCCGAAGCTCGTGAGACGGATAATCTCGCCGCCTGAGAAATCGGTAATGGTGTTGACCCCGTTCTGGCCAGCATCGAAGGCAAAGGTGTCCGTGCCCGTCCCGCCGACAAGCGTGTCATTGCCGCCGCGACCGTCGAGCCAGTCATTCCCGGCTGACCCATTGAGCGTATTCGCCCCGTCGTCGCCGAGCAAGCGATCATTATTGTTGCCGCCGGTCACGTTGGAAACGTCAGAGCTGACAGCCGTTGCCACGCCGTCAAATGTCCCGTTCACCTGCTGAGCTACCGATGTCAGACCGCCGAGCCAGTTTGACGCAAATGTCTCGACGCCTTGCTGGTCTGGATGAAGCGTGTCGTAGAGGTCACTGAGCCGGATGTTGCCGAAGCTGACCAGGCTCACATCGATCCCTTGCTGATTGGCCTGCTGCACAAGTCCCGGCAGCGTGGCATTGATCGGTCCGATTTCAGCGCTAGCCTCGAACCGGCCTGTCACGGGAAGGGTTCCAAGCAGGATGGTCACGTTCGGATTGGCCGCTTCCAGAGCTTGCATGATGCCCAGGAGGTTGCCTGCAACCGTGTTTTGGGGATTGGCCGTCTGTAGCGCATCGTTTGTGCCGAGCATGAGCAGCACGAAGTCGTTCGGATTGGCGTTGACGATCGAGTTGATCTGGCCACGGATTGTTGCGGCGGTGATGCCGCCAGTCCCTTGGTGATCGGTATCGAGAAGGTCACCAGGATTTGTGTTCCGGCTACCGACGAAATCGACCCACAGGCCGAGATCCCGCGTGATGCTCTCATAAAGCGGCTCGCGGTATCCACCTGGGATCGCGGCGCCATCTGTAAGACTGTCGCCAAGCAGGAGAATACGGGCCGCTTCGGTGAGCGTGTTCGCCGCAAGATCCACAGTGTACGCCGTGTTTTGCCCGGCAAGACTAAGCGTTGCGCCGGTACCGCCCCCACTGCTTTCTGCAAGCGAAAGGGAATCAATGCGAGCAAGTTCTTCGCCGCCGCGTTGACCTTCGACCGTGATCACGTCACCGGGTTCGAGATCAACAACGACAGTGGACGACGCGGGATCGCCGGCGCCATTCTGGCCGGCTGTGCCAGAGAAGACGGACCGGGTTTCGCCGTTGACGAAGACGGTCCAGGTCGCCACCCCGTCGCTCTCGTCAAAGTAATTGACGGTCAGATCGTAGGTGCCAGCATCGCCTTGAAATTCGCCTTCGACGGTGCCGGTTGAAAGCGTGCGAACAAGGGCACCGCCCGAAGCATCGCCTCTCGCTTCGAGATCATAGCCGGAGCGATTGAGGTCTTCGGCTTCGGTCACACCGATGGTGATGTCGGGGAATGCGGGGTTGTTTCCGCCACCCGTATTTCCGCCTGTGTCCGCCTTAGTGAGCGTAAATTGGTCGAAGCGTGCAAGTTCGCCGTCACCGATGGTTCCGACGAGGCTGACGGTGTCTCCGGTTTGGAGGTCGACGGTCAGGCTTTGCAGCTCGGGCGCGCCGCCGGGTGCGCTCGAACCTCCGGTTCCGAGCCATGTGGCGACGGTTTGGCCGTTCACTTCGACGGCGAAGGTGGCGACGCCATCGTTTTCATTGAAGTAGGTGACATCGAGATCATAGGAGCCGCTTGGGCCGGTGAAGGTTCCGCTCGCTTCCGAAGGACCTCCGAATGTTCTGATGAGGGTATTGCCCGCAGCTGTGTTCCGGCCGGTTTCAATTTCGTAGCCGCCCGACAGGTCCAGCGCTTCGGCCTGCGTCGTGCCGACGCCGAATTCTGCTGGCGGAGGGGGTGGAGGAGGCGGTCCGCCAATGCTCGTTACTTCGATTTGGTCGAAACGGGCCAGTTCACCATCGCGTCGCACACCGACCAGTGTAATTTCATCGCCGGTGGCCAGACCAATATTGAAGATCTGGTTTGCGGCAGATCCCGCTCCAGCAGTACCGCCAATACCTTGCCATGCTGCGACCGTTTGGCCGTTAACCTCGACCGAAAACGTGGCGACGCCGTCGGATTCGTTGAAGTAGGTGACGTCCAGCGCGTAATTGCCGGTCGGGCCGGTGAAAATACCGCTGGCTTCGGCGTCGCCACCGAATGTGCGGATCAAGGTGCCACCAGCGGCGTCACCACGACCGGTTTCGAGTTCGAACGCGCTCGAGAGGTCGAGGGATTCGGCCTGCGTCGTGCCAATCGCGATCTCAGCGGGAGGCGGCGCAACGCCGGCCTCTGTGAGTGTAAACTGGTCGAAGCGCGCAAGTTCGCCGTCACCGATTGTTCCGACGAGGCTGACGGTGTCTCCGGTTTGGAGGTCGACGGTCAAGCTTTGAAGCTCGGGCGCGCCACCGGGTGCGCTCGAACCTCCGGTTCCAAGCCATGTGGCGACGGTCTGGCCGTTCACTTCGACGGCGAAGGTTGCGACGCCATCGTTTTCGTTGAAATAGGTAATGTCGAGATCATAGGAGCCGCTTGGGCCGGTGAAGGTCCCGCTGGCTTCCGAAGGGCCTCCGAGTGTTCTGATGAGGGTATTGCCCGCAGCCGTGTTTCGGCCGGTTTCAATCTCGTAGCCGCCCGAGAGGTCCAACGCTTCGGCTTGCGTTGTGCCGATGCCGAATTCTGCTGGCGGAGGGGGTGGGGGAGGAGGAGGAGGAGGCGGCGGCGGCGGCGGAGGCGGAGGTGGTGGGGAGCCGCCACCCGTTGAAGCGGCAACTTCTATCGAGTCGAGGCGTGCAACTTCCCCGTCGCCGCGCACGCCTTCGATGCGGATCGTGTCGCCACTGCTCAGGCTCACGGTTGTTGTTTCTTGCGCTGGTGAACCGAGGGGGTCTGTCCCGCCGTCACCCAGCCACGTGTTCACCACGGTGCCATTGACCAGAAGACGATACGTGCCGACGCCATCGCTTTCATCGAGGTAGTTTACAGTGATGTCGTAGGTGCCCGCCGCGCCAGTGAAGGCGCCGGTGACCGCACCTTCATCGGCGGTGCCAACAACGATGCCGTTCGCTGCAGCAGAATTGGTCTGGACCACATACCCGCCGGATATTTCCAGATCCTCAGCCTCAGTCGTTCCAATATCGATGGGGGGTACGGAAGGATTGCCGCCGCCGCCCGTGGCATTGACGAGCGTCAGATCGAGGCTGTCGAGCCGTGCCAACTCGTCGCCACCCGTTGTGCCGCGAATGGCAATCGTGTCGCCCGGGCTCAGCGAAAGGTTGATGTCGCGGGTTGCAGCGGTGCCCGTCGGCGAGGTGCCGCCCGTACCGGACCAAGCGTCGACGACCTGGCCATTCACTAGCAACTGGTATGTGGAAACACCGTCACTTTCATCGAGATAGTTGACGGTGAGCGCATAATTGCCCGCGACGCCACTGAATGTGTCAGATGCGGTGCCAGATCCGAGGTTCAGCATCCGGATGGCCTGTCCACCCGAAGCGTCATTCCTGTTTTCAGTGACATATCCGCTGAGCTGGAGACTTTCTGCCTCCGTCCGACCGACACTGATTGGCATGGTACACCACCTACTGTTTGTGGCCGTTGGCAGCGTACCGCCGAAGAGCCTTCACCACTATGCGCGGGGTTTGACTATCTTCTGCAGTCATCAGTATCCCGCTGTACGACCGGCGTATTCCACAGTCGAAACAACTTTCCAACCGTGTAGCAAGATCAAGACCGGGACTAATTACAGTTCGGTTGGAAGGGCGTTTCATCGCCTCGAAGGCAGGATGTTGTGCATCGCGGCATTCGGATTGCCCGCTAAGCTTGATTAAGGTGGCGGCCGTCTGAAACGCACGTGGCGTGGGCTGCGTTCTCGGAGTAAGAACGGCGCATGTCAGGAATTGAAGCGAACTTCGATGGTCTGATCGGCCCAAGCCATAATTATGGCGGGCTATCTGACGGAAATCTTGCAAGCGGGCGAAACGCTGGACTGGTTTCCAATCCGCGGGAAGCGGCGCTGCAGGGGTTGGAGAAGATGCGCCAGATGGTGCGGATGGGACTGGTCCAGGGAGTGCTGCCGCCCCAGCCGAGACCAGACTTCACTTTTCTGTGTCGTGCCGGATTTTCGGGCACCGACCGTTCTATCCTCGAGGCGGCAGCCAAGCGCGCGCCGCATTTATTGAAAGCGGCCTGGTCTGCGAGCGCCATGTGGACGGCGAATGCGGCAACCGTATCGCCGTCGCCCGACACGGCAGGCAACCGGTTGCACCTCACGGCGGCAAACCTCTCGACCATGTTGCACCGGTCCATCGAAGGCGATTGCACAGCCGCTGTGCTGATGGATGTTTTTGGCGATGATCGATATTTTTCGGTGGCGCCTTGCTTGCCGATGCATGCTGACTTTTCCGATGAGGGCGCGGCAAACCATGTACGATTGGCGGCGGACCATGGCGCTTCGGGGGTTGAGCTGTTCGTGTATGGGCGCCAGTCTGGAGAAATGTCGGCGGGCTTTCCGGCGCGCCAGACCAGGCTTGCCAGTGAAGCGATCGCCCGGGGCCATGGCCTTTCGCCGGATCGGACGGTATTTGCGCGACAATCCAAGATGGCGATCGATGCCGGCGCATTTCACAATGATGTGGTCTGTGTCGGAACGCTGGATACGCTCTTTTTCCATGAGCACGCCTTCGAAGATACGGATGCCGTGCTTGGTGCGCTGCGCCGGGCAGGGGAGGGCCTTTTCGAATTGAGGCCGATCAAGGTGCCGGACGCTGAAGTCCCCCTGGCAGACGCGATATCGTCCTATCTCTTCAACTCACAGCTACTGGCTATCCCGGGAGAAGATCGGTTGGTCTTGCTCGCACCGCTGGAGACCCGGGAAACCGAGAGCACGCGCGTCTTTTGCGAAGCGCTTGTCGCGGGGAATGGCCCGATCGGACGCGTCGATTTCGTCGACGTCCGCCAGTCCATGCAGAATGGTGGCGGTCCAGCGTGTTTACGCCTACGCGTGGCAATGACCGAGACCGAGCTGTCCGCGGTGCATGCCGGCGTCATGCTGGATGAGGCGAGGATTGGTGCGTTGCAAGACGTGGTGAGCAACCATTATCGGGACAGTTTGGCACCCGCTGATCTTGCAGATCCGGACTTCATGGTTGAAGCGCTTGAGGCCTATGAGGCCATCGTGGCCCAATTAGGCCTGCCATCCTTGGCCTAGGGAGTTCGACACCGATGAAGCTGTATACCTATTGGCGGTCTTCTGCGGCTTATCGCGTCCGTATCGCGCTGGCCCTGAAGGGCGTCAGCTACGAGCGCGTCGTTGTGAGCCTTCATCCAGACAGGCTTGAGCAGTATGGTGAGGCATACAAGGCTGTCAGCCCTGAAATGCGTCTGCCGAGCCTGGAGGTTGGGGGCAAGCTCATTGGCCAGTCCATGGCGATGCTGGAGTTGATCGAAGAGACCCAAAAAGGTCCATCGCTATTGCCGGACAATCCCTGGGCGCGGGCAGAGGTTCGAGCGTTCGCACAGTTGATCGTGAGCGATACCCACCCGCTGCAGAACATGTCTGTCTTCAAGGCTCTGAGAGAGACATTCGGGGCGGATGAGGCAGCTATCAAGGCTTGGGCTCAGACCTGGATCGGCCGGGGGCTTGCGGCATGCGAGGCGCGCGTGTCCGATTCTGAAACGAAATTCCTGTTCGGCAACGCGCCTGGGTTCGCAGAGATCTGTCTTGTGCCGCAGCTCTACAACGCGCGGCGTTTCGAAGTGGACGTGTCAGCCATGCCGACGCTTCTGGACGCCGAAGCTCGGTGCCAGGAACTGGACGCCTTCAAGGCTGCGCTGCCTGAAGCCCAACCCGATGCGCCAGTGGCCCCATGAACGCAGCTTGATTTCCGACTACCCCCTCGGACCTTTGACCGCTTGCAGTGTTGTTTTGCGGACCCCGCGTCCGAGATCGACCTTGCCTCGGCCATAACTAGGCGCACCTGCACTGGCCCCGCTGATGGCGCTGGCGCCCGTGGGTGTCATGGTCGTCTTGGTGAGCGGTGGGACGGCCATGGCTTCGGGGTGGGGGCCTTCGGGGTCGAAAAGGGATGCGAGCTGTTCCGTCATGACGCCGCCGAGTTGTTCAGCATCAACAATCGTGACCGCCCGCTTGTAGTAGCGGGTCACGTCGTGCCCGATACCGATGGCGATCAGTTCAACGGGACTGCGGGTCTCGATCTCGGCGATGACCTGGCGGAGGTGGCGCTCCAGGTAATTGCCGACATTGACGCTCAAAGTGCTGTCATCAACGGGCGCACCGTCGGAAATCACCATGAGGATCCGCCTCTGCTCGGGACGGCCCATCAGCCTGTCATGGGCCCAGAGGACCGCTTCACCGTCGATGTTCTCCTTGAGAAGCCCTTCGCGCATCATCAAGCCGAGGTTCCGCCGAGCCCTGCGCCAAGGCGCGTCGGCCGACTTGTAGACGATGTGCCGGAGGTCGTTGAGGCGGCCGGGATTGCCGGGTTTGCCCGCCTTGACCCATTCCTCGCGCGCCTGTCCGCCTTTCCATGCCTTCGTGGTGAAGCCCAGGATCTCGACCTTGACCCCACACCGTTCGAGTGTACGCGCAAGGATGTCGGCGCAGAGGGCGGCAACCATGATTGGCCGGCCGCGCATGGAGCCTGAATTGTCGAGCAGAAGGGTGACGACCGTGTCGCGGAACTTGCTTTCATCTTCTTGCTTGAATGATAGCGGTGCCGTGGGATCGACGACGACGCGGGTCAGCCGTGCGGTGTCCAGCACGCCTTCTTCCAGATCAAAGCTCCAGGACCGGTTTTGTTGCGCCATTAGGCGACGCTGGAGTTTGTTGGCGAGTTTGGAAACAGCGCCTTGGAGGCCTTGGAGTTGGTGATCGAGGTAGGCTCTGAGACGGGCAAGCTCTTCAGGATCGCACAGGTCCGGTGCGTGGGCGGTCTCATCATTCGTCGTTGAGAAAGCGCGATAGGCAAAGTCCTCGCGATCATCGCCTTCCTGGTAGTTCGGCCGTAGGGGCTTGGCGCCTTCATCGGTCTCGTCTGGTGTGTCGTCGGCGTCCATATCGGCTTCTGCATCGACCGATACATTTACCTCTTCCCCGTCCACATCCTGGCTTTCGCCGGCCTCGAGTTCTTCCATGGATGAACCCATGGGCTCGTCAGGGAGTTGCTCATCGGCGCCTGAGTTTTCGCCGGGCGCCTGGTTTTCGTCCTCGGCGGAGGCCTCTTCCTGATCTTCGCCCTCTTCAGGGTGGGAATCGCCGGCGGTCAGGTCGCGGATCATGTCCTTCACGGTTTTCGCGAAGGCAGGCTGGTCAGAGATCTGGTCCACGAGCCGCTCTATGGGATTGGCGGCTTTCTCCTCAATATCGCCGCGCCAGAAGTCGACGACGGCCTTGGCGATTGGCGGAACTGGTCGGCCGGTCAGCTTTTCCCTGAGGAAGAATTCAACCGCCAGGGAGAGCGGTGCGCCGTCCTGGTCGGAGACATTGGCAAGCCCTTCGCGCTCGCACCGGGCCGTTAGGGCGGCATCCAGATTGTCCGCTGTGCCGTCCATGGCGCGCGCGCCGAGGCTTTCGATGCGCGCAGTTTCAGCCGCTTCATAGACCTCTCGTGGGATATCGCCCTGGGGGCGGTACGTCGCGTGGGCTTCCGGATCGTGGTGGGCGAGTCGAAGGGACAGCGCGTCGGCCTCCCCCCTTGTTCTGGCAGCAAGCAGCGGCGAAAGTTCCCGAGGTGGCGGCGGCATCACAATGCGGCCCGTCGTGCACCTGGGGCCGTCTGACGAAAATGTCACCTCCACATCGCGTTCAGCGGACATGGCCTTGGCCGTCACTGACAGGGATTGCCGGAAAAGATCCTGGATCGTGTCTTCGGGGCTTTTGCTCATACATATGACATAGCGCGCCTCCCGGGCGTTGCGAAGCCGTCGCGACACGGATGGGGAGGGATGTGTTGACGTTGCCGCAGGGGACGCCGGAGGTTTACTCGGCAACGGGCAATGCTTCTTGACGGGCACGCTTTTGATGCCCCGTTGAATGTTCCAGGGCATCGGTGCGTTGGTAGGTATCAGGCTGCCGCGTCGCCAGACGTCTTCTTGCGGGTACCCCGCTTTTTCGTCGTTTTGGGCTTCGTCGTCGTTTTCGATGACTTACCTGCGGCCTCAGCGGCCGCTTTCGGAGCGGATTTTCTGGGTGTCGCTGGCTTCTTTGCAGCCGACGCTTTCCGGGCCTTGGGCTTGGGCTCTAGCTTGACCTCGGTACTCGGTGCCGGCGCCAGGGTCTCGCCCTTTGCCCGGGCCTTGCGTAGCGCGCTCAGTCGCGCTTTCACATAAGCGCCTGGCGCATCGCCCAGTTGTTTATCAGCGGGCACACGCGCCGGTCTATGGGCGCCTGACAGGGGTTCCAGCCAATCCCACCAACTGGTCCACCATGAGCCGGGCAACTCTTCAGCGTAGCGCATCCACTCATCGGCCGAGGCAGGGAGTTCGCCGTCATTGAGCCAATGCTGATATTTCATCGCGTCGGGATGGTTGATCACACCCGCGATATGACCCGAACCGGCGAGGACGAACCGGGTATCGCCTCCGAACGCTTTCGCGGTTCGATACACCGATGAATACGGACAGATATGGTCGTCGCGGCTGGCCTGCACTGTGACCGGGATCGTGATCTCGCTCATGCTTACAGTCTCGCCAAGCACCTTGAACGTTCCCTTCGAGAGGGCGTTCTCGCGGTACATGTCGTTGAGATACGTCAGGTGGGTCGGCCCCGGAATATTGGTCTGGTCCGCATTCCAGTAGAGCAAGTCGAAGGGGCGCGGTTTTTTCCCCATCATGTAGTTGTCGACCACATAGCGCCAGACAAGGTCGACGGGGCGCAGCCAATTGAACGTCTCGCCCATGATTTCACCTGGCATGATCCCGTTGTTCTCTTCGATGAGCAGGGAGATTTCCGAGATTGCGTCTTCGTCGGTGAACACCATAAGGTCACCGCCATCGGTGAAGTCGGACTGGCTTGCGAAGAACGTGGCAGACCGAATTCGGTTGTAGCCCTTCTTGGCCATGTAACCCAACGCGGATGTGAGCAGGGTTCCTCCAATGCAATAGCCAACCGCGTTGACTTGATCTGCGCCGGATTCTTCGAGTGCTGCTGCCAGTCCCTCGAAAACACCGTGGGCGATGTATTCATCCCAGCCGAAATCCTTGATGTCTTCTTCGGCCGATCGCCAGGAGACAACAAACACGGTCAGGCCTTTGTCCACCAACCACCTGATCATCGAGTTCTCTTCTCTCAGATCGAGAATGTAGAATTTGTTGATCCAAGGCGGAAAGATCACCAGTGGGATTTCGTGGACGGTCTCGGTTGTAGGGCTGTACTGAATGACTTCGATCAAGGCATTTCTGTAGACGACTTTGCCTGGCGCCGTGGCGACGTTAACGCCGACCTCGAAGGGCGTTTCATCGGTCTGTGAGATTGTCAGCTTACCGCGCCCGCGTTCGATATCCTGCCGGGCCTGCCGAATACCTTTGAGGACGCTTTCACCACCCGTTTCCAACATGGCCTTGAGGGCGGCTGGGTTGGTTGCGAAGAAATTGGTCGGGGCGAAGGCGTCGGCAGTCTGTTGGGCCAGGAATTTCGCTTTGCGTTTGTCCTGCTGGCTAAGCCCTTCGGCGTTTTCGATGAGGCTCAGCAACCAACCCGTGTTCAGTGAGTACGAGCGGCGCATGAATTCAAACATGGGGTTTGACTGCCATTCCGGGTCGGCAAAGCGCTTGTCGCGATTGGACGACCCCTCCGATGTCCCAGACATCATCTGCTGCCAGAGTTGAAGGTAGCCCTGCCAAAGCGAAAGATTGGCGTCCACCACACGCTCAGGGTTGTTTGCGAGCGATTGACCAACCTTGGAGAAGGCCGTGCCGGCCCCGATACGGATCGGATGCTCTTTCGCGTCGACCAAATTTTCAGGGCCGTGACCGAGAATAGACGTGATGAGTTGTTGGCTCTCCAACATGGCTTGAGTCATGTTTGCCGAGAGCTTCTGCATGGCGGCCGGATCCTGGAGGGAAACCAGATCCTCCAGGATGGTTTGTTCATCGTGGTTTGCTTGCGCTTGTTTCGACATCGCCTCAAAGTCGCCCTTCTGTGGAGCCTGATGTGTGCTATCGGGCATTAACGATAGCGTGAGTCCCGATGAAACCCTTTCCCCTTATTCTTGGCCTGACTTCAACAGCCTTGACGGTATCCGCGTGTGTCTCACCCGTGGGGGCTGTGAGGCAGGCGATGGCGTCCGCCCCGGAGTGGTACCAGGAAGCACGCGTCGAGATCCGCGGGGAAGGGTATCCCGACGTGTCGCGCGTGGTGGGTCTCGAAGCCAACAGGGATATGCCGCAACGTGTCGAGGAAACGCGTCTGGCCGTCGCCGACGCGGAAGCATTGTTGCTGGCGGAGATCACAGGCGCAACCGCAGAAGCAGAACTCGCAGAGGCCCTTGCTTGGGCTGAGACACAACAAGCCGCTTTTGTTGGTCTGCCAGATGAGAGCGAGTTCCTTTCGGAGGCGGACCTCGAAGCACTTCGGGCCCTTTTCAACGTGCGGCGTGCGCAACCCTAGGAAGCAGATGTTTCGTAGTGGCCGGAAAGCGGCCTAAGTCCGGGAACCGGGCGAAGGTTCAATCAGCGGAGAGAGGGCGATGGCAGTGCCCAGCGAATTCCACAAGATCAGGCGCTTGCCGCCGTATGTGTTTGAGCAGGTCAACCGCCGAGCGGCGGCGCTTCGCGCGGAAAAGGCCGATGTAATCAATCTCGGCATGGGCAATCCGGACCTGCCCACACCCTCCCACATTATCGACAAGCTTGCCGACACAGCGCGAAAGCCTGGCACCAACCGGTATTCGGCCTCCAAGGGTATTCCGGGCCTCAGGCGCTCGTTGACCCATTATTACAAAAGGCGATTCGGGGTGGAGCTCGACATGGACCGGGAAGTCGTTGTGACCCTCGGCTCAAAGGAAGGGTTTGCAAACCTGGCCCAGGCCATCTCAGCCCCGGGTGACGTCGTTCTGGCGCCGGACCCATCCTATCCGATTCACAGTTTTGGCTTCCTCATGGCCGGCGCCTCTATTCGAAGCGTGGCCGCGCTGACCGCCGAGCAGTATTTGTCAGGGCTTGGCCATGCCGTGAAGCATACCAATCCAAAACCAACGGCGATGGTGCTATGTTATCCTTCGAATCCTACCGCGGAAGTTGTCGGTCTGGATTTCTACAAGGAGGCCGTAGCGTTCGCGAAAAAGCACGAACTCTGGATCCTCTCTGATCTGGCTTACAATGAACTGTACTTTGGCGACCCACCGCCGTCGATTCTGCAGGTGGACGGCGCCCGGGACGTTGCGGTCGAAACCACGTCCATGTCGAAGACTTACTCCATGGCGGGTTGGCGCGTTGGCTTCGTGGCCGGCAATGAGCGGTTGATTGCAGCGCTGGCGCGGGTGAAGTCGTACCTCGATTATGGGGCCTATACCCCGATTCAGGTGGCGGCCTGTGCCGCGCTTGATGGGCCGCAGGATTGTGTCGACGAAGCGCGCGAGACGTACCGGGTCCGTCGCGATGCCCTGATCGGAAGTTTCGGCCGGGCCGGTTGGCATGTTCCAAGTCCAGATGCGAGCATGTTTGCCTGGGCGCCGCTGCCCGACGCATGTGCGGGAATGGAAAGCCTCGAATTCTGCATCGAGCTGATCGGCGAGGCTCACGTGGCAGTCTCCCCGGGAGTTGCCTTCGGCGAGCATGGTGAGGGGTATGTTCGCATTGCGCTCGTCGAAAATGAACAACGCATCCGCCAGGCTGCGCGCAACATAAAGAAATACCTCGCAGCGAAAGAGACGGCACGGGCGTCGTCTGAAAGCGGTATCATGTCGGCGCCGCGCGACCGCATCGAACAAGCAGGGACAGATCTTGTGGGCGCGCGCGAAGAGTCATGACCTTCAAGACTGGGCGTCGTCGACCGGTCTGAGCTCAATGTTGGAACAAGGATTCGGATCGGGAGAAGGGGATCCGGAAGCTTCATTGCGTACGCGGTCTTATGACAGGAAGGGTCACCTTCCTGGGGTAAGATCAACTCCGTTGACCCAACTGGCAGTGATGAATACCTAAGCGTTATGGCCATCCGTAAGATCCTCACCGTCCCTGATCCCAAGCTCAAACTGTTATCCGATGCCGTCGAAGGTCCGGTGACAGATGCGCACCGTGCCCTCATGGATGATATGCTTGAGACAATGTACGACGCGCCCGGAATCGGGTTGGCGGCAATCCAGATCGGTGAGCCAATCCGGATCGTGGTCATGGATCTTTCCGAGGACGCAACGGAGCCCCGCTACTTCGTCAACCCGGAAATCCTCGCAGCGTCGGAAGAATTAGCGCCCTACGAGGAGGGCTGTTTGTCCATTCCCGGTGTCTTCGACACGGTGGAACGCCCTGCGCGCTGTAAGGTCAGATACCTGAACTATGGCGGCGAAACGGTCGAGGAGTGGGCGGACGGGCTATACTCAGTCTGTATACAACATGAAATTGATCATCTTAACGGTGTGATTTTTATCGACTATCTCTCCCGCCTGAAGCGCCAACGCGCTGTTGATAAGGTGAAGAAACTCCAGCGAAGCAAGGTGCATAGCGACGCTTAGAATTTTACGCCACTTGCATTCGTTACCGTAGCATAAGCTCGTTCTCGCGATTATCAGGTAAATAGTTGTCCTCGTGCTATTGCGGCCAGCGCCAACTCAGATATCGGGCGGATGAATAGGAGTTCGGGGCGGACGGAGGGGACGCGAAATGACACGCCAACGCCTGGCATTCATGGGAAGTCCGGAATTTTCGATCCCGGTGCTTGATGCACTTATCAATGCCGGACACGAAATCGCTTGCGTGTATTGCCAGCCGCCGCGGCGAGCGGGGCGAGGCAAAAGCGTTCGGAAAACGCCGGTGCATGCGCACGCTGAGGCGCTCGGCCTGGACGTTCGCACACCCCAGCGATTGAAAGGCGAGGAGGAACGGGCGGATTTCGCCGCGCTCGATCTCGATGCCGCCGTCGTGGTCGCCTATGGCTTGATCTTGCCACAATCCATCCTCACCGCGCCCCGTTTAGGCTGCATGAATCTGCATGCCTCATCACTTCCGAGATGGCGAGGTGCCGCGCCGATACAGCGCGCGATTATGGCGGGTGATCAGGAGACGGGTGTGGACGCTATGGTCATGGAGGCTGGCCTCGATACGGGGCCCGTTATTGCTGGTGACGTAGCCCGGATCTTCCCATCCGATACGGCGGGCGACTTGCACGATCGCCTGTCTCATCTGGCAGCGAACCTGGCGCCACGCGCCCTCGAGGGGTGGGCGTCAGGTATGCTCGTGCCGGAGCCTCAAGCCGGACATGGGATCACCTACGCGGATAAGATCACGGCGGCAGATCAGCCGATCAGGTGGCGTGAACCAGCGCATGTCATCGACTGTCAAATCAGGGGTTTATCGCCTGGACCTGGCGCCACATTTCAATGGGCGTCCCCGGGCACAGGCCAGGATGGGGAGGGCGACGCGCTTTCCATGAAGGCGCTTGGCAGCCGCCTCGAGGCAGATTGCGGACCGCTTGCGAACCAAGTTTCTGTAACGCCGGGCACGTGTCTTGATGATCGACTCCTCGTCGCAACGGGCGAGGGCGCTGTTCGGATTACGCGTGTGCAACGTCCCGGAAAGGCGCCCATGGATGCCGAGGTCTTTCTCAACGGAACGAGTATTCCTGCGGGGACCGTGTTCTCATGACAGAGCGGGCGATCCGTCCAGCAACATCTGCGTATGGCCCTGCGATTGCAGCCCTGAACGATGCCGCTTTCGAAGGGCCGGATGAGGCCAGGATCCTGCAGAAGCTGGATGATGACGGTGACATGCTGCTGTCATGGGTCCTGGCAGATGGTGACGTCATCATTGGCCATATCGCATTCTTCAAGATCCTGGTGGATGGCAAGGATATCGCGGCCGGACTGGGCCCAATGTCTGTAGCGCCGGGACACCAGAGACGCGGTCACGGTTCGGCGCTGGTGCGAGCGGGCTTGGCCGCGATCAAGCCCCAAGGGCGACCCGTCGTGTTCGTGCTGGGCCATCCGACTTTTTACCCGCGCTTCGGCTTCGCTCCAGAGCTTGCAACCGCTTTCCAAGCGCCCTGGTCAGGACCTGCTTTCATGGCAAAACCGATGTCCGATGATGCACCGAAAGAGGGTGTGCTTACCTATCCCGACGCTTTCCTCGGATAGGGCCTAGATGCCGCGTTATCGCCTTCTGATCGAGTATGATGGCAGGCCGTTCGCGGGTTGGCAGAGGCAGGCTGACCGCCCAACGGTGCAAGGCGTGCTTGAGCAGTCGTTCGAAAGGCTTGTGGGCGAGCCGGTTACCGTTTTCGGGGCTGGGCGGACCGATGCCGGTGTCCATGCAACGGGGCAAACTGCGCACGTCGACTTCGAAAAACCAATTCCCATTCACAAATTGGCCGACGCCCTGAACGCCCATTTGCGACCTGATCCTATTGTCGTGTACGTTGCACAGGCTGTGGATGAAACTTTTGATGCGCGTCGCTCCGCGACCAAACGGCACTACCGTTACACCATACTTAATCGCCGAGCGCCGGCGACGTTCGAGAACGGGTTGGTTTGGCGGGTGCCAATGGCACTCGATGCTTCGGCGATGCATGCCGCTGCACAAGCGTTGGTCGGTGGTCACGATTTCACGACGTTCCGTGACAGCGAATGCCAATCGGCAAGTCCCCAAAAAACGTTAGACCGGATCGTTGTGGATCGGACAGGTGACCGGTTGGATATTCGCTGTTCAGCGCGATCGTTTCTGCATCGCCAGGTCCGGTCCATGGTTGGCAGCCTGGTTGAGGTTGGGCGTGGTCGGCGCGAAGCTGGCTGGATTGCAAACATCCTCGCCGCTGCGGACCGGACGCGCTGCGGTCCTGTGGCGCCTGCGGATGGGTTGTATCTGACGGGCGTCGATTATGACTGATCGCGATCGATGCGTGCGGCTCCCCGGCCGATTGCGAGGGCTTTGATTGCGCCCCGAAACGTCCGAACCTCTTGTTCCGTCCAATTCGCGCGGATCAGGGCGTTTCGCAGATTATTCTGCATGAGCGACGTCTTTTCTGGAGGAAAGAAGAAACCCGCGCGGTCGAGTTCTTTTTCAAAATGCTCAAGCATTCGGATGACGTCGATGCGCGGTGCGGGCGGGTCTAGCGGTTCGGAGAATGAGAGAGGCAGATCGGATTTCGCTGCCCACGTTGATGCGAATACGCCGACAGCCTGGGCCAGGTTGAGCGAGGAAAAGCTTGGATTCACGGCGTAGGTCAGGATCCCGTCAGCGAAGGCGATATCATCATTCGACAAGCCTGATTTTTCTCCACCGAAGAGGATCGCGGTTGCTTGGCCGGACGAACGGATCCGCTCAGTCGCTTGGTGAGGTGCGAAGATCGGCTTCTGCATGCCTCTAGGGCGGGCGGTTGTCGCGAAAACCATCTTCCGATCGGCAATAGCATCTGAGAGTTGATCGAACTGCGAGACACCGACGCCGGCATCAAAAGCGCCGGCGGACAGCGTTTCAGCTGCAGGATTGGGCCAGCCATCTCGGGGTGCAACGAGCCGGAGGTCCACGAGCCCGAAATTGAGCATGACCCTGGCGGCTGAGCCGATATTCTCCCCGAGCTGGGGCTCAACGAGTACAATCGCCGGTGGTGCCGCGTTGATCGGGGGTTGGGCGCTGTTCGTCATCGTGCTGGCTGGAGTGCCAGAGGCCGCATTGGCGCGTCAACTTTGTCGTCTGCAACGGGTAGAGCGGTTCCAGTGTATCTCATTCAGCCACGATCATGCCTGTCGCGACCGCTTTTTTTGACGCAGGCGGCGGCTCTGCTATGGCTCGAAGGGAACGCCCAAGAGAGGACATGAACATGGCGAAGATCAAGGTCGAAAACCCCATTGTGGAAATGGATGGGGACGAGATGACCCGGATCATCTGGCAGATGATCAAGGATCGGTTGATCCATCCGTATCTCGATGTGGACCTGAAGTATTTCGATCTTGGCATCGAAGCGCGTGACGCAACTGACGACCA
This sequence comes from Pseudomonadota bacterium, assembly GCA_038745855.1. Lineage (GTDB taxonomy): Bacteria > Pseudomonadota > Alphaproteobacteria > Caulobacterales > Hyphomonadaceae > UBA5336. The sequence goes on from JBCDLC010000006.1 coordinate 37,857, forward strand.
GATCACGATCGATGCGGCGAACGCGACCAAGGAACACGGTGTCGCGGTGAAATGCGCAACAATTACCCCTGATGAACAGCGCGTTGAAGAATTCGGTCTCAAGAAGATGTGGAAGTCGCCGAACGGCACGATAAGAAACATCCTTGGCGGTGTCGTGTTCCGTGAACCGATTGTGATTTCGAATGTGCCGCGATTGGTGCCGGGCTGGACGCAACCGGTTGTGGTCGGCCGTCACGCCTTTGGGGACCAGTACCGCGCAACGGATTTCCTCGTTCCGGGGGCAGGCAAACTTACCCTGAGATTCGAGGGTGACGACGGTCAGGTTATCGAAGAAGAGGTTTACCGCTTTGAAGAGGCCGGTATCACGATGGGGATGTACAATCTCGATCGGTCGATCCGCGACTTCGCTCGTGCTTGTATGAACTATGGTCTGCAGCGCGAATGGCCGGTATATCTCTCGACCAAGAACACGATCATGAAAAAGTACGATGGCCGCTTCAAAGACTTGTTTCAGGAAGTCTATGAGACTGAATTCGAAGATAAGTTCAAAGCGGTCGGCGCCCATTATGAGCACCGTTTGATCGACGACATGGTCGCCGCCTGTCTGAAATGGTCGGGCGGATATGTCTGGGCCTGCAAGAATTATGATGGCGATGTCCAGTCCGACACCGTTGCCCAGGGCTATGGCTCCCTTGGTCTCATGACTTCGGTCCTGATGACCCCTGATGGCAAAACCGTGGAGGCCGAAGCCGCCCATGGCACCGTGACGCGGCACTACAGAAACCATCAGAAAGGGGAAGCGACGTCGACTAACTCCATCGCGTCAATCTTTGCCTGGACGCGCGGTCTCGGTCACCGGGGTCGAATGGATGGCACGCCGGAAGTCAGCCAGTTCGCCCAGCGCCTCGAGGACACCGTGGTCAGCACTGTTGAGGGTGGGCAGATGACGAAGGACCTTGCCTTGCTGATTGGTCCGGATCAGGACTGGCTCACCACCGAGGGCTTCCTCGAGGCGGTAGCGACGAACTTCGAGAGGGCGATGGCGGCCGGATAGGCCGGACCCTTCGGTATTTTAGTGCTGGCGCCCCTGGTGTGGCGCCAGCATCTTTCGGTGAGTATGTTGCTATGGCTGTTTGGTCATAGTCGCCAGGGCTCGGGCCTGGCCGTCCAACCGACGAACGTCTAATATCGAGAGCAACGCCAAGCGTGTTCAGTGAACGGCTTGAGCATTCGGGATTTTTCATGAAGCATCATCTGATGATCGCGATGGGTCTTTTGATGGCCGCCATCTTCTGCTTCCGGATGGCTCACGCGTTCGTGTCCCCGGGCTTTGGCCTCCTCGAGGTCTATTTGTTGGGCGGCATTTTCCTGTCCGGTGTTTTGTTGTTTTCTGGTCTCAAGGAGCGGAAGCGCAACCGGAATACCGGAAGGTCGGACCCCTCTGGGTAACCTATTGCCAACGCCCTGAGCGTGCTTCGAACAAGGTCTTTAGACCAAAGTCGGCCTAAACAAACCCAGCAGACTGAGCCACCCTGATGATGCGGTAAAACCACCGTCTCAGATAAACAGGGAGGATCACGTCCGTGTCCAACTACAAACAAGCAGATGCAAAGGGCTATTGGGCGGCAACGGTTCGCCTGACACTTGGCCTATTGGCGATCTGGTTTGCCGTATCCTACGGCGCCGGAATACTCTTCCGTGATTTCCTAGACCAATTTTCCATTGGTGGTGCACCGCTAGGGTTCTGGTTTGCGCAGCAGGGATCGATCTACGTCTTCGTCGCACTTATTTTCTACTATTGCTGGGCCATGGCGCGCCTCGAGCGCAAATTCGGCATTGAGGGGTAGATCGATGGACTGGACCCTTTTCTTCGTCATCACGACATTCGCACTTTACATCGGTATCGCGGTCTGGGCGCGTGCCGGATCAACCGACGACTTCTACGTCGCGGGACACGATGTACACCCAACGGTGAATGGCATGGCCACGGCCGCTGACTGGATGTCGGCCGCGTCTTTTCTGTCAATGGCGGGCTTGATTGCATTCCTGGGCTATGGCGGCTCGGTCTATCTGATGGGCTGGACAGGCGGCTACGTGCTGCTGGCCGTTTTGTTGGCGCCATTTCTGCGAGAATTCGGCAAGTTTACAGTCCCGGATTTCGTGGGTGATCGCTACTATTCCGACGTCGCCCGGATCATTGCGGTTATCTGCGCGCTGTTTGTGTCCTTCACCTATATCGCTGGACAGATGAAAGGTGTGGGCGTTGCTTTTTCCGGCTTTCTCGGCGTCGATTTCAATGTCGGGATCATCATCGGAATGGTTATTGTCTTCTTCTATGCTGTTTTGGGCGGGATGAAGGGCGTTACCTATACGCAGGTGGCGCAGTACTGCGTGCTGATCTTCGCGTACACCGTGCCGGCAATCTTCATGTCTCTCATCATCACGGGGAATCCTATTCCGCAGTTGGGTTTTGTTAGCAACGCTGCGGGTGAAAGCGTGCCTATGTTGCAGAAATTGAATGGCGTGGTCACCGATCTCGGCTTCCAGGAGTATACGCAGACCGACAAGTCGATGTTTGATGTGTTTGCGATCACCGGCGCATTGATGTTTGGGACGGCAGGATTACCCCACGTGATCATTCGCTTCTTCACCGTGCCTAGCGCCAAGGCCGCCCGGTTCTCTGCCGGCTGGGCCCTCGTGTTCATCGCCGCGCTGTACACGACCGCGCCTGCGGTGGGTGCATTCGCCCGGATTAACTTCATCGATACAGTGAACGAAGCGACCTATATCGCGGACGACGCTGACTACGAGACCGAAGCTGCCGCGATCCTGGCTGCGGGCGGTAAGCCGGTCCCAGCCTGGTACAAGAGTTGGGAGAAAACGGGCCTGCTCGCCTACGAGGACAAGAACGGCGATGGCATCATGCAGTACCGTGGGCCGAATGCGCCCGACGGAATTGCCAATGAGGTCGATCCGAACCGGGATATCTTCGTGCTCGCCAATCCGCAGATCGCTCAACTGCCTGAATGGGTGATCGGTCTCGTGGTCGCTGGTGGGCTTGCAGCGGCATTGTCCACGGCAGCCGGTCTCCTCATGGTGATCTCCTCAGCTGTCAGCCACGATGTCTGCCGAAGGACGTTGTTCAAGAACATGGATGACAAAACCGAACTCCGGGTTGCCCGTGGCGCTGCTGCAGGTGCCGTCGTGGCGGCCGGGTTGCTGGGGATCTACTCTGCCCAACTCGGTTTCGTGGCCCAGGTTGTGGCGTTTGCGTTCGGTCTGGCGTCTGCGTCGCTGTTCCCAGTCATCTTCCTCGGTATCTTCTGGAAGGAGATGAACAAGGAAGGGGCGATCGTCGCGATGGTGTTCGGTCTCGTCTCGACGTTCGCCTACATCGTATACTTCAAGTTCGGCGGTGGAACGCCCGACCAATACCTGTTCGGGGTCTCACCCGAAGGCATTGGTTTTGTGTTCATGTGGGTCTCGGGAGCGCTCGGCATTCTCACGGCGTTGGTCACGGCAGCCCCGCCTCAGGATGTTCAGGACCTCGTTGAGGACATCCGGGTTCCAGGAACAAGACAGCCGCACGGTGTCGCCGATGCCACAATGGCTCCTGTTCCTGCTTCGGCTGTTCCCGCAGAATAGAACCGGGAACGCATTATTCAGGGGGCGGCGCCGAGCGTCGCCCCCTGCTTTCGCGACCTGGGACCCTTCTGAAACCAGGCAACTTTTATTCGATTTTGATGACGGAGACATCGGATGTGCCGGATTCGACAAGTGATTTTCCCGTGCTAGCGTGACCCTATGGCAATACCGGCTTTGCTCATCCTTATATGTGTCGTGATCTACATGGCGATCCTGTTCGGCATCGCCTGGCGTCGAGACAAGGAAGCGGCGCAACCTGGATTTGCCCAAAGTCCCGTCGTCTATGCGCTCGCCATCGCGGTCTATTGCACCTCGTGGACGTTCTTCGGGGCTGTTGGGACAGCAGCATCAAACGGTTGGGAATATGTCCCTATCCTGATGGGACCAGCGCTCGTTTTCCTTTTTCTGCCCGGTCTTCTCAAGCGAATTGGCGATGTGGCAGAGCGCGAAGGGGTCACCACGCTCTCCGACTTCCTTGCGTCGCGTTATGGCAAAAGCCGTTCGATTGGTGCACTCGTGGCTGCGGCAGCCGTCATTGGCAGCGTTCCGTACATTTCGTTGCAGCTGAAATCGGTCGGAATGAGTGTTCAGGCTCTTCTAAGCCCGGTCGGCGAAGTACCAGCCGATGGTGGAACAGGGTCAGTCCTTCTGACGGCGGTTGGACTGGCCGCGTTCGCGATACTTTTCGGCGCGCGACACTCAGATCTCACGCGCCATAACGCTGGGCTGATGCGGGTTCTGGCGTTCGAGGCCGTTATCAAGATCGTCGCACTGATTGCAGTTGCTGTGCTTTCGCTGATCCTGCTTCAGTCCGGGTCGGTCGAAGGCGTCCTAGCCGTGCAGGATGTTTTTCCGGCCGATGTATCTGCCCGCTTCGTCACCATCACCCTTCTTTCGATGGCGGCAATTATCTGCTTGCCGAGACAATTCCACGTTGGCTTCATCGAGCGCCGTGGGGCTCGCGATCTAACGGTCGCACGGTGGCTTTTTCCGCTTTACATGGTGCTGACGAGCCTTGTCGTTATTCCAATAACCTTGGCGGGTTCCGCATTGCTACCCGCTGACGTTCCTGCGGATCTCTACGTCCTTCAGCTACCACTCGCGCACCAAAGCAGCGGACTGGCCTTATTGGTTTTTCTCGGAGGCTTCTCTGCAGCCACTGGCATGGTCATCGTCGCAACCATCGCCCTTTCCAACATGGTCACCAATGAACTGATCGTCCCGGCGTTCCTGCGATCTGGACGCCTGGCGACGATCAGCGGCGATGCGGGTGCTCGGATACTATCGATCCGCCGTTTCGTGATCCTGGCGATCATCATGCTGTCATATGGCTACTTCCGCATTAGCGGCAGCAGCGAAGCTCTGGCTCAAACAGGATTGCTGTCCTTTGCGGCGGCAGCGCAATTTGCACCGGCTGTGCTGGGCGCCATCTATTGGCGAGGCGCGAAACGGGCAGGGGCGATGTGGGGAATATCGCTTGGACTCGTAACCTGGGGCTATACGCTCTTTCTACCGGCGCTCATTGGTCACGGCACAATGGCTTCGGTGGTCCCGAACTGGCTTGATCCCCATGCTCTCATGGGTGTCAGCATGGGCGATAGCCTCGTGCATGGCGTCTGTTGGAGCCTGGGGCTGAATGCGCTCGGATTCACCGTGCTGTCGAGCCGGGCGCGGGAACGGTTGCGGGATCGGATACAGGCTGCGGCCTTCATCGGGGAATTCGGCAGTCGTGCTGGTTTTCGATCCTCGGGACCGGCTGTGACAAAATCCGTGACGCCCGATGGACTGATGACGCTCGCGTCTCGTTTCCTGAGTGATGAAGCCGTTTCACACGTATTCGAGCGGTTCCAGGCTGACACGAACATACCGACGCGGGGGTCGGAACCTGCCGACTGGCGCCTTGTGCAGAGGACGGAGAGACTGCTCGCGAGCGCGCTGGGTGCCTCTTCGGCTCGGGTTGTCATGTCGTCCGCAATTGCGGGCGCTGATGTGGCGCTAGGTGATGTGCTCTCCATCCTGGATCAGCAGACACAAGCTGAGCGGTTCGACCGGCACATGCTGCAATCCATGCTCGAGAACATCGAACAGGGGATCAGTGTGGTTGATCAAGACCAGAACCTTGTCGCCTGGAATAGCGCTTTCGTGGAGATGTTTGACTATCCTGAGGCGCTGGTTCGGCTTGGTTCACCCATCTCGAAACTTATTCAGCACAATGTATCGACCGGGTGGATCAGTGGCGATCCGAAGGCAGAGGCTGAGCGCCGCATTGCCCATATGAGAGCCGGACGATCGCACGAGTACGAGCGTCGAAATCCCGATGGGCGCTTCCTCAGGATAACCGGAAGTCCCATGCCGGGGGGCGGCTATGTGACGACGTTTACCGACATTACCAAGGATAAGCGGCGCGAACAGGCCCTCATTGAGGCCAACGAAACCCTCGAACAGCGCGTTGCGGACCGTACCAAGGATCTCAGAGTTATGGCTGATGATCTCGATGCCGCGCGTGCCGAAGCCGAGGGCGCAAACGCATCGAAGACACGCTTCCTATCGGCGGCAAGCCATGACCTCCTCCAACCGCTAAATGCTGCCCGTCTTTTCCTTGGCGCCGTCGATCCTGGCAGTAAGCACGACAATCAGGAACTTTTGGCAAAGGCAGACCGGGCTGTGCGGTCAGCGGACGAATTGCTGAAAGGTCTCTTGGATATTTCCCGTTTAGATCATTCCAATGTCGAGCCCCATCCACAGACAATCCCTCTTGGGCCGTTACTCGAAGACCTGGCGGATGAGGCGCGCCCGATGGCGGAGACGGTTGGTCTCGATATTCGAGTTGCACCAACCAGCCTGAGGGTTTCGGCAGATCCAGATTTTTTGCAAAGCATCTTGCGGAATTTCGTTTCGAATGCGCGGCGATATTCGCAGAAAGGCGGTATCCTGATTGGTGCACGGCGCGTTGGTTTAATCGGTGTGCGGATTGAAGTGTGGGATACGGGACCTGGTATTCCAGCGGACCAGCGCGAGAAGCTCTTCAACGAGTTTGAGCGGCTCACCGAACAAGACAACATGGGCATCCGAGGGGCGGGGCTCGGACTTGCCGTCGCAAATCGAATGGCGAAATTGATGGGTACACAGATTGATGTCCGCTCATGGGTTGGCCATGGGAGTGTGTTCTCTGTGCGTCTTCTTCGTGTGAAAGCGCCGATTGTTAGAAAATCCCGTACTCTGCAAACAAGTACCGGGCCGCTAGGGGAGGATGTGTCGGGACTGAACGTGCTTTGCATCGATGATGAGCCGATTATCCTGGACGGTATGCGCGCACTCCTCGAGCGCTGGGGATGCAGGGTTTTCACCGAAGTGGAAATTGCATCTGCGATGGCAGTTCGGGCGCATGAAAACGTTCAGGTCGTCATTGCTGATTTTGAACTGAAACAGCACCAGTCCGGTTTGGACCTACTGATCTCCATGCGTGACGAGCAGCCTGACCTTGGTATCGCGCTTCTTACGGCTGAAGCGACCCAAACGCTCACGGAGCGGGCCGAAGAAGCAGATGTTGAACTCATGAGGAAACCTGCCGATCCTGAAGATATACGCCGGTTCTTGGCCAAGGCTGCCTCGACTGGGCCAGCCTACGCGGCTGAGTGATCGCTGAGTTCGAGCGCTGACTTGTAGAACAGAAGCGCCTGGGTGCGATTGTTAGCGCCGAGCTTCCTGAGAATCGCCGTCATATGCGCCTTAACGGTGGCTTCCGAAATTCCCATTTCATGCGCGATTTGCTTGTTGAGCAAGCCGTCTGACAATCCATTGATGACGCGTTGTTGGGCCGGGGTAAGGCTCGCAATGCGCTTGACGGCGTCGCTTGTGTCGGCCGGCTGTTCTTCCTGCTTCTCAGGGAACCAGCTCTTGCCTTGAAGGATCACGCCAAGTGCGGTGGTCAGGGCGTTCAGGCTCATGCTCTTCGGAAGATAACCTCTGGCTCCTAACGCCTCGGCGCGCTCGAAAACCCAGTCGGACTCCGTCGCCGATACAATCACAATTGGGGCTTCGGGGGCGTGTTGTCGCAAACGCGCCAAACCGTCGAAACCGTCCGTGTCAGCGAGGTTGAGATCCAACAGGATCAAGTCTGGCCGCTCTTTCTCAGATTGCGTCATGGCTTCTGCGATTGAGCCTGCATGTATCGCACAGGCCAATGAATTACTCGCCAGTGCTAGAGCTGTTTCGAGTGCGTCCCGAAACAGGGGGTGATCATCCACGATCAGGGCTTTTGGCGCGTCCGCCACGGTTTCCTCCCGGATTTTGCTCGCCGGTTTTCCGATCTTGAGCGCGTTTCCTGGATGCTAGGATGACGGCGTTGAGAAAGCTTGTCGAGGCTTTCTTCGACCAAGGTCGTAACACCAATGGCTAATAGCGGTGCGGCGCGCCTCCCGGGATACTCACCAGCAGAAAGTGATGTATACGGAGGATCGCATGCTAAGATGCGTAAAGCACGGATTGTTTGCGGGTACAGCCCTCGGGCTTGTCGGAGGTGCTGCAGCGCAGGATGGCGATATCGAAGACAGGATTGCCGCCCTGGAAGCCATGGTGGAGGAGCTACGAGCGGAACTCGCGGCAGAACGGGCAGATATGGACGATGCAATCGTCCGTCTGGATAAGGTTGAAAAAGCAACTCCTACAGATCGAGCCTTCGCGACGAACACCGGCTTCATGGTCGGTGACACGACGTTCAAGTTGGCCGGATTTATTGACGTTGATGCTCACGCCACGACCCTGAGCGATGGTGAGATCGCATCCAACTCCATTGCCCGTGACTTCTACATCCCAGGCGCTACGCCGGTTGGCGGCAGTGAAACGAGCTTTACCGATATAACCGCTCAGGCCTCGCGTTTTGCAATTACAGCGCAGAAGCCGGTGGGCGAGAAATCTCTGACCGGATATCTGGAGCTCGACTTCCTTGGATCCGCTCAAGGCAACGAGCTTGTCGCCAGCTCGTTCAGCCCACGTCTAAGGCGTGCCTATATCGATTATGGTGGCTGGAGAGTTGGTCAGGAATGGTCCACGTTTCAGAACACATCGACAATTCCGGAGAGCGCAAGCTTCCTCGTGCTTTCGGATGGTATGGTGTTCGTTCGGCAAGCTCAGATCCGATACTCCCGCGGAAACTGGCAGTTCGCTGTCGAGAACCCGAACACGACGAGCCTGAACATTGGATCGCGGGATGAGAATTTACTGCCCGATGTCGTTGGCCGGTACAATCTCAAAGGCGATTTCGGCAACATCTCTTTCTCAGGAATAGCCCGCCAGCTGAGAGCAGACTTTGGGGAAACTGAGGAAGAAACGTTCGGATACGGATTAAGCGTCGCTGGTCGTGTCAACCTGGGCAAAAGAGATGACATCCGCTTCAACCTCACCGGGGGAGAGGGGCTGGGACGCTACATCGGATTAGCGGCCAGTCGAGCAACCGCGCTTGATCCGAGCGGCGATCTTGACGCTATTCCCAGCTTCGGTGGACTGATCGCCTGGCGTCATCCCTTTGGCGAAACCGCGCGTTTCAACATCGGATATTCTGGACTGTTCATCGACAATCCAGGCTTTCTCGCTGGGGATGTCACATCATCAGTTCAGTCAGCCTACGGAGCGATACTCTGGGATATTGCTCCGAAAGTCACGACTGGCGTGGAGTTGAATTACGGCATCCGCGAACTCGAAAGCGGCGAAGATGGCGACATCACCCGCTTTACCGTCTCAACCAAATACGCATTCTAGGAGGAAGGGTCCAAGCCATGGCCGATGGAGCATTCAACATGACGCAAACCGCAGTCTATCCCACCCCTTCCGAATTCGCGGAGAAAGCGAACCTGACGCCGGAAAAGTACGCCGAGATGTATGCAGCGTCGATTGCCGACCCTGAGGCGTTCTGGAGAGAGCAGGGCAAACGTTTGGATTGGTCCAAGCCCTACACTGTGATCAAGGATGTCAGCTGGGACAAGTCGGATCTGCACGTGCGCTGGTACAGTGATGGTGAACTCAATGTTTCGTATAATTGCATCGATCGGCATCTTGAGACACGTGGGGACAAGGTTGCGTTGATCTGGGAGGGCGACGATCCTGCGGATGACGCAAAGATCACGTACAAGCAGCTGCATTCGGCGGTCTGCCGGTTCTCCAATGTTCTGAAATCGATGGGCATTAAGAAGGGCGATCGCGTCACGATCTACATGCCGATGATACTGGAGGCGGCCTATGCGATGTTGGCGTGCGCGCGCATTGGGGCCGTTCACTCCATCGTCTTTGGCGGGTTTTCGCCCGAAGCGCTCGCTGGACGGATTACCGACTGCGACAGCAGATTTGTGATCACCGCCGATGAGAGCATTCGTGGGGGGCGGACAGTTCCCCTTAAGGAGAATGTCGATAAGGCGTGCGAACTGGCAGGTGAGATGGTGGAGGGTGTGCTGGTTGTGCGCCGAACAGGCGAGACGGTTGCCATGAAGGAGGGGCGAGATGTCTGGCTGCATGATGTTGGCGCCAACATCAGTAGCGATTGTCCGCCTGAGCCCATGAATGCGGAGGATCCGCTGTTCATCCTTTATACATCAGGGTCAACAGGCAAACCGAAGGGGGTTTTGCACACCACGGGGGGATATCTTGTCTGGGCATCCATGACCCACGAATACGTCTTCGACCTCAAGGAAGACGATGTTTACTGGTGCACCGCCGATGTCGGCTGGGTGACCGGTCACTCCTACATCGTGTACGGACCGCTCGCGAACGGCGCTACGAGCATGATGTTCGAAGGGGTGCCAACCTATCCCGATGCAAGCCGTTTCTGGCAGGCCTGTGACAAGCACGGCGTGACAATCTTCTACACGGCCCCCACCGCAATCCGTGCGCTGATGCGCGAGGGAGAAGGGCCTGTGAAGTCGACGCAGCGTAGTACGCTTCGGCTGCTTGGATCTGTCGGAGAGCCGATCAATCCGGAGGCATGGGAATGGTATTATCACACGGTTGGTGAGGGCCGGTGTCCGATCGTGGATACCTATTGGCAGACCGAAACGGGGGCCTGCATGATGGTGCCTCTACCAGGTGCGACAGACCAGAAACCAGGTGCTGCGTCCCATCCATTTTTCGGCATCGAACCTCGACTTGTCGACGCCGAGGGCGCCGAATTACCAGGCGCGACCGAAGGTAACCTGATCATTACGGGCAGTTGGCCAGGCCAGATGCGGACCGTCTATGGCGACCATCAGCGTTTCATCGATACCTACTTTTCGACGTATCCCGGCTACTACTTCACAGGCGACGGATGTCGCCGGGATGAGGACGGTTTCTACTGGATTACCGGCAGGGTCGATGACGTCATCAACGTCTCGGGTCACCGTATGGGAACGGCAGAAGTTGAAAGCGCGCTTGTCGCCCACGATGCCGTCGCTGAGGCTGCCGTGGTCGGATACCCGCATGATATCAAGGGGCAAGGCATTTACGCCTATGTGACGCCAGTAGCGGGCAAGGAAGCAGATGACGCGCTGAGAAAAGCGTTGATTCAGCATGTGAGAACTGAAATCGGGCCGATCGCCAGTCCTGATCTGATCCAGTTCGCGTCGGGTCTTCCCAAGACGCGCTCAGGAAAGATCATGCGGCGGATCCTTAGAAAGATCGCCGAGAATAGCTTCGACAATCTCGGTGACACATCCACACTCGCTGAGCCGGAGGTCGTGGCCGACCTCATCGAAAATCGGCGAAATCGCTAGGACACCCCGCTTCATAGCCCGCCGCAGGTAGGGAAAGACCAGCGCCGCCGTCGCCGGTTTCCAAGGCAATCAAAAGCCGCTGTGTTGATCGCAGCGGTTTTTCGTTTTCCGGTGCCCTTGTGTTTACAGGAAGAGACCGCTCAGCTGTTTGACCACCACATGAAGAGGGGAACCCAGATCAGCGATGTGGTAATCAAACCCTTCACAGTCTGATACGTAATCCACGCCCAGAACAATTCCTTCCGGCGTGCTTTCAGGGCCCTGATCCATTCAAGCGGCTCAAAGTGAAGTGCGGGTTTCACAGCCGGTACAGTTCTTGTTGTCGAGGAGTTTGAAACGGGCTCTAGGAGTGCAGTCTGGTTCATGTGTTGGCCCCTTGTGTCTTCGTTCCGATCAATCCTTGAGGTCATGCAGATTGGCGAAGTACCGCTCGTTCCCGTATCCGGGAAAGTACCTAACTGCCCCTATGCCTCGTTTACCCGGCTCCGCCTCATGGGAGAGGACAGTCATCATCCACATCGACAAGGATACGATGGGCGGCGCCGTCTGGGTCATCATACTGACCCGATTTCACCGACCAGACAAAACCAAGCAGGCCGAGTGCACCGAGTGCCAAAGCCACAGGTATGAGAAATGCGATAGTCTCCATCAGGCGACCGCGCCTGTGGCATGGTCGACCATAGCGCTTTCGTTGTTCCGATTACTTTTCGGCGCTCGGCCGGTCTGCATGCGCAGAGCGTTCAATGTCACGATGAGAGACGAGGCAGACATTGCGATGGCGGCGATCAAAGGCGTGACGTGTCCTGTCACAGCGATAGGAACCGCAATGAAATTGTAGGCTGCGGCGAGGCCAAAGTTCTGTAGCGTTATGTGTTTCGCCGCCGCCGCCACATGCAGCGTATGTGGCACGGTCGACAATCCGCCTGAGTAGACTGCATCCGCTGAAGCCTGGCTGACATCTATGGCGCCACCGGGAGCCAGTGCCGCATGGGCCAGTGACAAGGCAGCGGCGTCATTGAGCCCATCGCCCACCATCAACACTTTGCGGCCTTCGGCGGCGAGGTCTTCGAGACGGGCAGCTTTGTCCTGCGGGCTCGCTGCGCTTTTCCAACGCTCAATGCCAAGGCGTCTCGCCATGGAGAACACGGCATCCTCCTTGTCGCCCGACAGGATTTCGATGCCGAGCCCCCGTGCCTGAAGCTTTCCAATTGCCCGGTGTGCATCGACGTGCACAGCGTCTTCAAAGATGAAAGGGATCGCCGGTCCGTCCCCCTGGCGGTACCAAAGCGCCGGGCCGGAATGTTGCGTTTCCGCGTCGCTACCGACCCAGCTTGCCGACCCAAGCCTGTGCTCCACACCGGCTATCGACGCTCGTAGGCCTGAACCAGGTTCCTCGGTGACATTTTTCGCGAGGATACCAGGACCGGCTGCAGACACCAGTGCGCGTGATAGGGGGTGCCGGCTTGCCCGGGCGAGTTGCGCTGCTGACATCAGAGCGCCTTCCGCTTCCTTTGTTGGGCACCAACGAGGGACACCGATTGTGAGCGTCCCTGTCTTGTCGAAGACCACGTAATCAATTTCGGAAATCCGTTCGAGGGCATCGCCGGATTTCAGGAATGTACCAGCGCGGAAAAGATTACCAGCGGCCACCATCTGTGCGACGGGCGCTGCCAGGGCCAAGGCGCAAGGACACGTGATGATCAGCGTGGATGCGGCGATCATGGTGGCTTCTCGAACGCCGGCGCCGAGGAGCAACCACCCGGCGAAGGCGAGGAATGCCGTGGTATGAACGAAGGGGACGTAGAGGGAGACCGCGCGATCAGCGATCCTTCGGTATGTTGAGCGGCGTTGCTCACCCGATTCAAGCAAAGCTGAGATGTCGGCGAGGAGAGAATCGTCGGCAGTGGAAAGGGCTTTGCCCTCGAGGGGGTCGCCCAAGTTGACTGAACCGGAGTAGATTTTCGTTCCCTTGGCGGCATAATTCGGCAAGCTCTCACCAGTGACCAAGCTCTCGTCCACTTCCGAACCGCCCCCGGTCACTTCGATGTCGATGACGACCTGCTCACCTTGCGCGACGAGAATTCTGTCGCCAGGCTCGATTTCATCGCTGCGGACGGCTTCGACCCTGTCTCCGGTGATCCGAGTAACAGGACGGTTTCGTATTGCTGCAAGTTCGTGTGCAGCTGCAAAAGCTCGGCGCCGGAGCCGAGCGTCGAGAAACCGGCCGATCAGGAGGAAGAACAGAAGCATCACGCAGGCATCAAAATACGCGTGGGTGCCGCCGTGTACTGTTTCCCAAATACTCACACCGAACGCGAGCAAGATCGCCAGCGAGATCGGCACGTCCATATTGACCGATCGATGCTTAAGCGCGCCCAAAGCGCTCGCAAAGAAGTGCTGTCCTGAGAACAAAACGACCGGCAGCGCGATCAATCCCGAAAGGGCGTGGAAGGTAGTGCGTGTCTGCTCTCCCATTTCAGTCTGACCGCCCCAGACGGAGACCGACAGGAGCATTATGTTCGCCGTCGCGAAACCAGCGACCCCCATGGCGACCAATAGCTTACGCTCTTCCTTCTTATGCTCGCTTTCGGCGGTATCAGTGGATCGAGCGGTGACGCCATAACCCAACCCGGCCACGGTTGCCGCAACGCCGTTGGCAGAAAGAGATGCATTGCCTGTTACGCTGAGAGTCCCATTGGACAGGTTGACCCGAACCGCTGTGACGCCCTCCAGCGCTCTGACTGCGGTTTCAATCTTCGCAATACAGCCGCCACACTTGGCGCCGCGTATGGAAAGGTCGAGCTTATGCAAACCGTCCTTCACCCTCACGAAGGCGCTCAGGTCAGCGCTGTGCGCCGAGCGCGTTGGCGGGGCAAGTCCTGCAGGACATCCCGTTTCGGGCATATCGGCTGGAACGTCAGTCATCGAATGCTAACCTGCTTCCTGGCGACGAATTCAGGCCATTCATCGCCCGGTGCAAAGACCGACGCAATCGCTTCCCACTCACCCGGCGCAAGATGATCCAGCGCGGCTTCATACTCCCCTGCCACTTTTGGCGTGAGAACCACGACGGTATCGTCAGCGGTTGTCGCGAGGCGACGCAGTGTCACTTCAACGCGCCTCCAGCCGACAGGGGCTCCGGAATGATCTGAAAGACGGAACACAAGTACAGAGCCGCGGACGCCAATCTCAGCCGACCAATCGAGTTCGGCCTGGCTGGCGCGCGCTTCGAGCACGGAATTGTAGTTGAGCCCCTGAACGTAGGATTTCGGAATGTCTTCCCCGGGGAATGATACAATGGCGTGGTACAGGAAGACCCCATTCACTGCGAACATGAGACCGAAGAAGCTGAGTAGCCAAGCGAGGGCATGCCAGGCGGTAAAAGGGGGTGAGGAGGGTGTTTCGTTCATTACTTTGGCGTCCTGAAAGGCGTTCGATTGATTATGGTTTCACCGCTGCTTTCATCGGTGAGTGTGAAGATGACATGGGTTTGAGCCACACCTTTAGGCATCGTTACCAGCACGCGGTATCGGTCTACGCCGTGCGCTGCGACAGGCAAGCGCGCCATCGTTCCCATTTCTGTTTCCAGACCAATGATCTCGAAAAACGTGTTCTCGGATGCACCAAGGGTCACCCGCATCGTTCGCGGTTCGCTGGCCTTGTTTACGAGTTTGAGCGTGTAGCCGTTGCGGACATCGCCATTCGACAGCTGGACAAACGAGGGTGAGCGATCCTTGATGATGTTGATCTCAAATGTTGCTTTGGTCGAAAGACCAAAAAGTATAAGCGCACCAATGGCAGTCATCAGGACGGCGTATAAAACGGTTCGTGTGCGGATCAGTCGGTATTCGGGAGGTTTCCCCCCGGCCGCCCTTGCAGCAACAGCGGCATCGGTATCGTAGGCAATCAGCCCCTGGGGACGATCGATAGAAGCCATCATCTGGTTGCAGGCATCAATGCAGAGAGCGCAATGGATACACTCCAACTGAGGGCCATTGCGGATATCGATACCAACCGGGCAAACCTGCACGCACTGTTTGCAGTCGATGCAGTCACCGCGGACAGTCCATGATTGACTTTTACGCTTTGGGCCGCGCGGTTCCCCGCGGTCGTAGCGATAGGTGACATTCAGGGCGTGCTCGTCGGTCAGCGCAGCCTGGATACGTGGCCATGGACACATGTATGTACAGACCTGCTCACGCATGGTCCCGGCAAGGAAGTAGGTGGTCAAGGTCAGGATGCCGGCAAACCAGTATGCGGTGAGTGGGGCTTCGCCGGTGAACCAGCCCCGCGCAATCGTGGGCGCGTCGTGCCAATAGAAAATGAAGGCCCCGCCGGTCCAGAAAGCGACAATGAGCCAGACCGTGTGCTTGCCGGCTTTTCGCAGTGCCTTGTTGGCGGTCCATCTCGCTTTGTCGAGCCGCATCCGCGCTGCACGGTCGCCCTCGAATGTGCGCTCGATCCAGATGTAGAGATCTGTCCAAACTGTTTGGGGGCAGGCATATCCACACCAGACCCGGCCGAGTAAAGCGGTCACGAAAA
This sequence comes from Pseudomonadota bacterium, assembly GCA_038745855.1. GTDB lineage: Bacteria > Pseudomonadota > Alphaproteobacteria > Caulobacterales > Hyphomonadaceae > UBA5336. Next base: position 53,783 of record JBCDLC010000006.1, read on the forward strand.
ACAGTGCGAGCGCACTCAGGATCATCAGCCCGGCGAGGTAGTAGGCATCTTGGGGCCAGATTTCGATCCAGAAGAAATAGAATTTCTCTCCGGCAAAATCCGCGAGAACGGCCTGATTAGGAATCCCCTCACCGCGATCCCATCGAATCCAAGGAATGAGGTAGTAGATCGAAAGCGAAACGGCCATCACGATCCATTTGACTGTTCGGAACGGCCCATGGGCGAGCTTTGGATAAATCTGCTCGCGCTTTGCATAAAGGTTAGGGGGCGGTGTCGATGGCCCTTCCTGGGCACACGCCGGTTCACTCGCTGGCCGTGAAAATGCCGGCGGTTTCGATTCGACCAGATTCAATAGGGTGGTCGATGTCGCCATACTGGCACCTACTCGCCGCCACCGAGCGAATGGACATAGACAGAAACAGCCTTGATCGTGGCTTCATCGAGTCGGCCAGCCCACGCAGGCATATGGGCGTTCCTGGCCGTGTGGATGGAGGCGTAGATATCGCTCGGTTCGCCACCGAAGAGCCATTCGCTGTCGGTCAGGTTCGGTGCACCCTGTATTGGATCACCCCTGCCATCTGCGCCGTGGCAAGAGCCGCAGTGCTGGGCAAACGTTTGAGCTCCGCGGGCGACGGCACTGGCTTCGCTTGGCCTGCCTGAGATGTCGAGCAAGTGGGCGACCAGGTCATCGATCTGGTCGTTTGTGAGAATGCCATCCCGCCCGAAATTCGGCATGAGAGAGAAACGGGTGTCCAGATTGTCTTCGTGGCGAATGCCATTCTGAATCGTGGCCTGAATGCCGTCCAGCGTGCCACTCCACAGCCAAATATCATCTGCAAGGGATGGGTATCCCTTTGCGCCGCGACCACCCGCGCCATGACAGGTGGCGCGATTATCGCCGAATACACTTTCCCCCATGGCGAGGGCAAATTGCTGGAGGCTGCGGTCGGTGCGAATTTCCTCGAGGCTCGCGTCGAGAAGCGCTGTGGACATGCCCTGACGCTCGCGATCCAACTCGGCCATGGCCGCGGCAACTTCTGTCCGGTCCGAGTGGTTCCGGATGCCGGTCGTGTTGGATTGCTCGGTGAATGGCAGTCCTGGGATGGCTGGCATCAAGAACATGTAACCTATGGCCCAGACGATGGTCACATACCAGATGTTCAGCCACCACCGCGGCAGCGGATTATTGAGTTCTGTTATGCCATCCCAGCTGTGACCGGTCGTCTCGACCTGAGTTACGGGATCGACGGTTTTTTCATGGGGGATATCGGTCATCGGTCTGGTCCCCCGTCATCGAGCGGTGCACGCGCCGCCTGGTCGAATGTCGCCTTGTTCTTTGGCCACAGCGCATACAGAAGCGCTCCTGCGAACATCAGAACGAAGTAAACGAGACCACCGGTCTGGGCGAAACTGGCAAGAATTTCATACATGACTGGGTCCCTATCGCCTGTTGCTCAGGTCGTCGGCTTCGTAGGTGGAGAAATCCACCAGCGTACCGGTCATTTGCAGGTAGGCCACCAACGCATCCATCTCGGTGATCCGCTTGGGATCACCATCGAAGTCGCGGGCCTCGATCGTCTCCTCACGGCCAGATGCCTCTGTGTAACTGGTTATCAGCCCATCGATGTGGTCATAGCCGCGTTCATTGGGGTCGGCCTGCGCGACGAGATGGCCGCGCGCATTCTCGATCATCTCATCGGTATACGGAACGCCGACCAAACGCTCTGTCCGTAGACGGTCTTCTATATTGCCGAACCGCAAGGTCTTTTCTGCGAGGAACGCGTAGGGCGGCATAATGGACTCTGGCACGAGCGCCCTCGGGTCCTTCAGATGCTCAACCTGCCATTCGGCTGAATATTTGCCGCCAACCCGTGCGAGGTCCGGACCGGTTCGCTTTGAACCCCATTGGAATGGGTGATCGTACATGCTTTCGGCTGCGAGAGAGTAGTGGCCATACCGCTCGATTTCATCTCGCAACGGCCTGACCATCTGGGAATGGCAGACATAGCAGCCCTCGCGAATGTAGATGTCACGACCGGCAAGCTCGAGCGGTGTGTAAGGGCGCATGCCCTCAACGCGCTCGATGGTGTTGTCCATGTACATGAGCGGTGCCAGCTGAATAATACCGCCAATGGAGACAACGATCAGTATACCAATGGTCAGAAGCAACGAATGACGTTCAAAAACGTCGTGATGATCGAGCACAGTCATTGCAGTCTCCCTATTCCGCCGGCACAAGTTTGGGCGAAGCTGCCGATCCAGACGTGCTAGCGTCGCGGTGTGAGCGGGCTTCACCTTTTCCGAGCGCTGTCAGTGTCAGGTTGATCGACATCAGGACGGCGCCGGCGAAGTAAAGCAGTCCGCCAAAGGCTCTGATGATGTAGCTGATATGTTTGGCTTCTACGGTCTCAACGAAGCTGTATTCCAGGAAACCGAACTCATTGTAAGCACGCCACATGAGGCCTTCGGTAATGCCTGCGAACCACATCGAGATCATGTAGAAGAGGATGCCGATGGTCGAGATCCAGAAATGCCATTCGACCAGGCCTTTCGAGTAAAGGGCGGGCCTTTTCCAGAGCCATGGCGTAAGACAATAAAGGGCGCCAAATGAGATGTATCCCACCCAGCCCAGTGCACCGGAATGCACATGTCCGATACCCCACTCGGTGTAGTGGCTGAGCGCATTCACAGCCCGCACGCTCATCAGCGGCCCTTCAAAGGTGGCCATGCCGTAGAACGCCAGACTGACGACCATCATGCGGACAACGGGATCGGTCCGCAATTTGTCCCAGGCGCCCGAGAGCGTCATGACGCCGTTGATCATGCCGCCCCAACTGGGCATCCAGAGCATGATCGAGAAGGTCATCCCAAGGGTCTGCGCCCACTGCGGCAGTGCCGTGTAGTGGAGGTGGTGCGGACCAGCCCAGATGTAGATGAAGATCAGGCTCCAGAAGTGTACAATGGAGAGCCTGTAGGAATAGACGGGACGGTTCACCCGCTTTGGGATAAAGTAGTACATAATCGCCAGAAAGCCGGTGGTCAGGAAGAAGCCCACAGCGTTATGTCCATACCACCATTGGGTCATGGCATCCTGGACGCCAGCGAAAACCTGCACGGACTTTGACCCGGTAAGGCTGACGGGGATCGAAAGATTGTTGACGATGTGGAGCATCGCGATGGTCACGATGAAGGACAGGTAGAACCAGTTCGCCACATAGATGTGGGGCTCTTTCCGTTTCCACAGTGTTCCCAGGAAAACGAGCAGATACACGACCCAGACCAAGGTGAGCCAGAGGTCAACATACCACTCAGGCTCGGCGTATTCCTTCGACTGGGTCACACCGAGCAGGTAACCCGTCGCCGCCAGCACGATGAAGATCTGGTAACCCCAGAAAACAAACCACGGCCACATCCCACCTGCCAGTCGCGTGCGGCAAGTCCGTTGCACCACATAGAAGCTAGTCGCGAGCAGGACATTACCGCCGAATGCAAAGATCACCGCCGAGGTATGAAGCGGCCGCAAGCGTCCAAAGTTCAGCCAGCCATGCTCTGGGAAGTAAAATAAGGCCGGCCAGGTCAACTGAAGCGCAATGATGACCCCCACAAGGAGGCCTGCCAGCCCCCAGAACGTGGACGCGAATACGCCAAACTTCACGAGTGTGTCTTCATACGTTCTATGGTCGAACGGGTTGCGGTCTCCGAGTGTCGCGCTCCAGCCCGCCAGACCAATTAGAAAGACGCCGCTGAGGGCGAGGAAGGTAAGGGCCTGAATTTCCATGCCCGGATCGGCTGCATGTCCGGCAATCAGAATTGCGAGAAGTGTAAACGTGCCCATGAGGGCTCCAACCATGACCAAACTGGCGTGGTCGGCGTGTGCCGGTCGTTTCGCTGAAAGCATCGCTGGTCGTCTCCCCACCAGTTTCTCCGCGTGTCTGATGATCGTTCTACTGAAGGCCTGGGGGCGGGCGTATAGGGGAAACTACGGATGGTGAGCAGGTGGGGTTGGGCCGAGATGTAGCCATGAAGTCATTGGACGCTTGGAGGAGACGCCATGTCTCGAATGTCCATCTTTCTTGTGGGCGCAATTTGCGTGGGTATTGGGGCCTTGAAAGTATGGCTCCACGTCTCGTCAGGCCCTGTCTTGACCTTTGAAAGCTGCCAGGGCGGCGTGCTGACCATAGCGAAAACGAATTCTGGCGCGCATTGTTGGGGGTGTTACACCGCAGCGCTCGGAACGGCCCTGCTTGCTATTGGTATTTGGCCGTTAAGGCTGAATTTGAACCATGCTGCGATCAAATGGGTTTCGCGATGATGGTCAGTAGAAGGATGATCAATTGCGATGAGCGAGTTTTATCCCGATCCATCGCCAGAGGGACTGGGCATCTTGTTCGATACCGTCTTGCGGTCGGTCCCCGATGCGATGGTGCTGATCGATGAGGCGGGAATTATCATGGCTTTCAGTCAGTCGGCTGAGAAGCTATTCGGGATGAAGGCTGCCGATGTCATGGGGCTGAATATCTCTATACTGATGTCGGGGGCAGATGAGCGCCACCATGACCGGTACATCTCCAGCTATCTGAACACCGGCGAGAAACAGATCATCGGCAAGGGACGGGTGGTGAAAGCGCGGCTGGCGACCGGCAACGTTATCCCTGTCCATCTCACAATCGGCGAAGCGCGCATTGGAGAGCGCCGCTATTTCTCCGGCTACATTCGCGATGTCACAGAACAACAGGCCGCCGATCACCAGATCAGCCAAATGCAGGCTGAACTCAGTAATTTCTCTCGGCTCAGCACCGCTGGCACCATGGCGTCAGCAATGGCTCATGAGCTCAATCAACCGCTGACAGCCGTGGCAAACTACCTTGAGGCTGCTCGCGACATGCTCGAGTCGCCCGAACCCGATGTCGTGGCGCTCGTACAGGAGGCGCTCGATGCAGCGGCCAATCAATGTGTGCGCGCCGGAAACATCGTCAGGAAATTGAGAGATTACGTCTCACGCGGTGAATTCGAACTCAGTAAATCTGATCTCGGCGCATTAACGCAACAAGGCATTTCACTTTCCAAGATTGGCGTGGAAGGCGCTGTCCCGAGGGTGATTTACAATGGGACGGGCGAACAATTCCTGGTCTGGTGCGATGCGTTGCAAATCCGCCAGGTCATCTTGAACCTGATACGTAATGCCGTCGATGCCACCCAAGATCGCGCCTCTCCGATCATCGAAATCGGTATTTGCAAATCGGAGCGCGACGAGGACTTCATCGTCCTCAGCGTGTCGGACAACGGGCCGGGCGTAGAGCTTGATGACGAGCGCTCACCGTTCGAACCCTTTCAGAGTTCGAAACCGGACGGCATGGGACTGGGGCTTTCGATCTGCCAGACCATCATAGAAGCCCACGGCGGTGAAATCTGGGTCGAAAAAAGCGCGCTCGGTGGCGCCAGTTTCTGTTTCACCCTCAAAGCTGTCGAGGCGGGGTGATCCATGGGTAAGCGGTCGATCCTCATCGTCGATGATGATGAAGCCATTCTTTACTCCACGAGTTTCATGCTTCGCGGCGCCGGATTTGCCGTGAAAACCTATCCGGATGGCCCGCCTTTCCTCGAAGACTTCAAAAACGTCGGTGAAAATGCCTGTGTCTTGCTTGATGTGAGGATGCCCCAGATGGACGGGCTGTCTGTATTGAGAGAAGTTCGAGCGGTAGGGGCCTCGCTCCCTGTCATCGTTCTGACGGGACATGGCGACGTTTCCACTGCAGTCTCGGCCATGAAAGCGGGCGCGACGGATTTTATAGAAAAGCCCTACAAGAAAGAGACCCTCCTTCAGTCGATCGAGACCGCTTTCCATCTGATCGAAGTCGGGCAAACCCAGATGTCGCGGAGGCAAGCGGCCGAGGCACGCATCGCCGTGCTGACGGGGCGCGAAAAGGATGTTCTCGATCGGTTGGCGGACGGGCTTACGAACAAGGCAATTGCTGAAGATTTAGGCATTTCAGCGAGAACGGTAGAGATCCACAGGGCTAACCTTATGGACAAGCTTGAAGCTGAAACCCTTTCCGCAGCGCTTAAACTGGCGTTCGCCGCTGGGCTGGGGACGACGCAGGACTAGGTATCTTTGCTTAGTGACACTCGGTCGCAAAAAACCTACCGCTCAATCAACCCGCCTCCGCACCGGCGCGGCATAGCCTCAAGGACAATATGACAAGCGCGACACTCTCCCAAGTCAAAGACCGCGTTCTATTGATCGAAGACGACGAGGATGTTCGTAGGTCGCTGACCATGATGCTGAGAGCCAGGGGATATGCCCTCGATGTTTACGAGAGCGGGTTGGAGCTCCTTTCGACGGGATATCTCCCCGACGCCGATTGTATTCTGATCGATTACAAGATGCCGAAAATCAATGGTTTGCAATTGTTGACCCGTCTCCGAGAGGCGGGATTTTTTGCACCTGCATTATTGATAACCGGGTTCTATTCCCATGAGTTGGAGCAGAAAGCACGCGACGCAGGTTATGCTGCTGTCATTGAGAAGCCGGCTTCCGCAGACCTTCTCGCCCGCTCTATTTCCGACCTGACAGGAAGCGGCGCTTCAGGCGGCTAAAACCTTCTATTTATGAAGGTGTTTTCGTTTGAGTTTGTGATCAAAAGTAGCACCAGTCACTGCTGGGCGGAAGCCTTTCGCCGTTCAATGGCCGCTTTGAGATCCGCCTCTGAGTGCTCGAGGTTTTTCTTGGGATCCTTGTAAAAGGCCGTCATCTTCATGGCAGACATCAACAGCTTGTTGAGCAGCCGACCCGCGGGTTTCATGGGGCGGTCAAAGTCAAAGATGAGAACCACGCGCTCCTGGTCTGTTTCATTCCATACTTCATGCTCGTAGGTGTCGTCGAACACAAACAGTTCACCCGGCTTCCAGGCGACAATCTCGTCATGAATACGGATCCGGCATTTTTCGGCATCGTCCGGAACGATGAGCCCAATATGCGCACGCAGGATCCCCTTCGTTACGCCTTCATGCGCAGGAATATGATAACCGGGCGCCAGGATCGAGAACATGGCGGTCTGAAGGTTTGGAACGGCTTCGAGAAGCTCGGCAGTCCTCGGCGCCAGCAGCGTGTTTGTTTTCAATCGCTTGCCGAAACCAAAGAGAATGAATGTGCGCCAGTTCTGGCCCTTCGCGAGGCGATATTGGTCTGGTGAAATGTCCTGAAAGCCAGGAATGACCTCCCTGTAGGCCAGCACGTCCTTTGCTTCCTTAAGTATTGTCGGCCATTCCGCATGGATCGCATCGAGGAAGTCGAAATTCGTTTTGGGGATCACCGGTGTGTCTGGAACGATAGACTGCCTGGACTGAAACCCTGCCGCCCAACGGATTAGCTTCTTGCCGTTTCTCTTGACGAACTTACGATAGGGCTTCGTCAGCGTGGCGGGCTTTGCGATCGTATCTGTGGACGTCATGATTGGCTTACCAGGGTTCTTTCCGTCTCAAGCATATAGTCCCGCGTTAGGGGAAGGGCGTTGACGGATTTACTCAGCTGGATCTGGAAGTTCATATGCTTGCCGTAGCGAAACGTGAACTCGCTGACGATCAAGTAGAACTCCCACATTCTGCAGAAGGATTCGTCGAACATCTCGGCGACCTTGTCGCGGTTCGCCTGGAACCGTTTGTCCCACTCGAGGAGTGTGTGGGCGTAATGCAGCCGCAGAATTTCGCAGTCTGTCACCCAAAGCCCTGCTTTCTCAATCTCAGCAAAGGTTTCCGATAGCGCCGGGGAATATCCTCCAGGAAAGATGTACTTTCTGATCCAGGCGCCCGTCGTCCCCGGCCCACCTTTTCGCCCGATCGAATGAACGAGCGCACATCCGTCATCTGTCAACCGGTCCCGAATGGCATCGAAATATTCCTTGTAGTGCGCCACGCCGACATGCTCGAACATGCCGACGGAAACGACAGCGTCGAAGGTTTCATCGACGTGCCTGTAATCCTGCAAGCGCAAGGAAACTTTGTCTTCGAGTCCCTCGGCGGCCACGCGTTCTTTCCCGAGTGTAAGCTGTTCATCGGACAACGTGACCCCAACAACGTGGCAATTGAAATGCTTTGCAATGAAAATTGAGAGCCCGCCCCAGCCGCATCCAATGTCGAGGACGCGCATGCCTGGCTTCAGGTTCAGTTTCGACGCGATGTGCGCCATTTTAAGTGTCTGGGCTTGTTCCAGAGTGATGTCTTCCCGCGGCCAATATCCGCAAGAATATTGCATGTTTTCATCGAGGAAGAGCTTATAGAACGCATTCGACAGGTCGTAGTGATGCTGCACATTTTTACGCGATGCGGCCGCCGGGTTCCGCTGATGCCACTTGCGGATGCGTTTCAACCAGGATTTCAGGACTTTCTGGGTAGGGTGTCTACGAAGCGCCCCTCTGTTGTGGGCAAAAACCTCGAGCAAGCTGCGGATGCCGCCTTCTTCAATGATTAGCGTCCCATCCATGTAGGCTTCACCAGCGTAGAGCTCGGGATTCAAAAACAATTTCCGATACAGTGACTTATCCGTTAGCCGCACGGTCGCCGTGGGCGCTTCGCCCGTGCCGTGTCGATGATGCACCCCGTCGACATCGATAATGTTCAGTGTTCCTGTCTGAACAAACCGCGCCATCATACTGTTCAAGAGCTTCACGTGCACACCTCCAGCACTCGGAGCCTTATCATCGTGTTGCGAGCAGTGCACGCACTCGCCTACGACGTGAAAAAGAGCCGGTTACGATCACGATACTGAGGAAATGGTTGTTGTTACCGATTAGAATATGACATTGGGATGACGAGGGGAACATCTTCAAGCGGCAGACGTTCGTACGAGCGGGGGCGCATACTAACGGGGTTGATGATGCGAACGAAAACGCCAAGCGCCAACGGTGTTGCCTTCAACCGCGGAAATTTCGACACCCTTTGCGAAGCCCTTGATTACGCATCAGCCGGCGAGACGGGCCTCAATTTCTATTCCGTTCGTGGCGAATTGGAGCACGTACTGACCTACGCGGAGCTCAGAGCGCGTGCAGTGGACATGGCTGGCCGCATTGCCGCCGACACGCAGCCCGGCGATCTGATCGGCCTCATCGCAGAGACGAGCCCGGACTTCGCAGTCTTGTTTTTCGCGTGCCAGTATGCGGGCGTTCTGCCTGTCCCGGTTTCTGTACCTGTCACGCTAGGCAGCAATGAATACTATAAGGACCAGACGAAACGGATTTGTGAGACCGCGCGTCTACACAGCTTGTTCGGGCCCCAATCGATCTTGGGTGTGCTTCGTGACGCGTTGAAAGGAACCGAGGTCAAGGTTCGGGATATGGACGGTTCTGATCTTCCAAGGACCACATCGCCCCTGCGCCCGTTTAAACCTGACGGCATGTGCTACATCCAGTTCTCGTCAGGCAGTACGAGTTCTCCGAAAGGGATCGTTGGCAGCCAGAAAAGCGTCACAACCAATTGCCGGGCAATCCAGAACGGGCTGGACGCGAAAGCGGGTGACCGTATCGCCTCTTGGCTGCCGCTGTACCATGACATGGGCCTGATCGGGCAATTCCTCGCACCGCTGATGTCGCAACTTTCGGTCGATTATATTGATCCGCAATCGTTTGCGCGGCGGCCGTCTACCTGGCTCAAACTCATCAGCGATAACCGAGCAACGCATTCCTACAGCCCGAGTTTCGGCTATGAAATCAGCGCCAAGCGCTGGCGCGGTGAAGGACTGGATTTATCGTCCTGGAGGGTCGCCGGCATTGGCGGCGACATGGTCAGGGTGGACGCACTGAATACGTTCGCGGACGTCTTCGCCAAGCACGGCTTCTCCCCAGAGGCCTTCGTTCCAAGCTATGGTCTCGCCGAAGCTACGGTCGCGGTTTCGTTTACGCCGCTGAACAAGGGCGTGACCGCTGACGTGATAAACTCGGATATCATGCGGGCTGAACAACGGGCGATCCCGGCCGATCGCTTCACTGAAGAGCGTAATAAGCGTGCGCTCATCGCCTGCGGTCGGTCAATCGACGGCCATGAGATGAAGATCTGCGATGATGCCGGTAATGCACTCGCAGACCGGAGTGTTGGCCGAATACTCTTTCGGGGCGACAGTGTTTCTCCAGGAATCCTCGACAGAGATGATGGGGTTATCCCACTAACAGACGATGACGGATGGCTCGACACTGGCGATCTGGGCTACTGGCTGAACGGCGAAGTTGTCATCACAGGCCGCCACAAGGATCTGATCGTGTGGAATGGCCGGAATATTTGGCCCCAGGATATCGAATGGACGGCCGAAAAAGCTGGCGGACGGCACATCACGAAATCGGCCGCCTTCCGGGTGTCCGACGATGATAGTAACGGCAAGATCTATCTCCTTGCCGAGTGTAAGGCGCGCGAGCCCGAACAGCGCGCCGAACTCATGTCTGAAATATCCGACAAGGTCAGGCAGACGGTCGGTGCGCCCATTTCTGTTATATTCGTGCCGACGCGAAGTCTCATCATGACGTCCTCGGGCAAACTCAGCCGGATGCGTACTCGGCGAAAGTTCATTTCAGGCGCGTTCGAAGAAGCGACCCCGGAGCCGCTCAGCGCTTGAGTGACGCTGTCCGTCCTGTTTCCGTATCAAACCGACAAAGCCTGGTCGCTGTGACCGGTGCCTCTGGTTTCATCGGTCAACACCTTCTTGAAAAGCTTGATAAATCGGGGGTGCAGAGTCGCGCGCTCATCCGGGAGAAATCCGGTCGGTCGTTACAATTACCAATGTCGGCAAAGGCCATTCCGGGCGATTTGAGGAATATTGGGGCCATAGACCGGTTGCTTGATGGCGCGGACTGCTGCGTCCACCTCGCAGGGGCGACACGATCCGTGGATCAGGCTGGCTTTCATTTGGCCAATGTCATTGGCACGTTCTGGCTTGCCGATCGCGCGTCCCGGGCTGGGGTCAAACGTTTCATCCACGTATCATCGCAAGCCGCGAGGCGACCAGCCATTTCGTCCTATGCCGCTTCGAAAGCGGCAAGTGAGGCGACGTTGGCGCCTTTTCGGTCGGCGATGCAGGTCACGATCATTCGGCCTCCAGCCGTGATCGGACCAGGAGACCCCATGTTGCAACCACTCTTCGACATCATGCGCTTTGGATGGTTGCCAGTGCCTGCAGAGCTGCGTTCGGGCCCGCGCAGATTTGCAGTCATCTCCGTTTCCGATCTGGTGGAGGTTATTGTCGATCAGGTCACTTCGGGAACGAGGTCCGGACAGCGGATCGAGCCGAGCTCGATCGCAAGTATAAGCTGGGCGGATGTGGCGGGTGCGGCAGGCGTTGTAAGATCGAAGCCACTGCGCCTTCTACGTTTCTGGCCGGGACTGCTCGTTGGCCTTGGATGGGCAAGCAGCGCAGTCGCGACAATGACCCGACGTGCGCTACCATTATCGTCTGGAAAGGCGCGCGAACTGCTCGTTTCGGATTGGACTTATGATACAGCCGTGCAAGGTGCCATGACCTTGGAAGAGACGATCGCGGCTTGTCTTCCCGATCGTTCGTGACAGCAGATGATGGGGTTTGGAGCAGGATAGATGGCAGATCGCTCTGATATTTTCGCAACCATCTGCTCTGTTCTTGGCGGATATGTGCCAGAAGGGACGAAAATCGCGCTCGATACAAAGATTGTCGCAGATCTGGAAATTGACTCCGTCAATGCCTTTGACCTCATCATGGAGGTAGAAGATGCTTATGACATAAGCATCTCAATGGAGATGATATCGAACACCCACACCGTGGGCGAACTGGTACAAGTCGTGGAAAATCTTACCGGTGCTGACTGAAGCGAAAAAGACAAAGCCGCTCTTCGAGAAGTTTGCGGCGATCAAACAACGGCATGATATGGCCAAGGCGCTCGGGCAGAGCCCGATAGGCGTGCCATTCGACCAGGTGATATCGCCGACCCGCGGGCGATGTGATGGCCGGGAAATCCTCCTCTTCGGCACGAATAACTACCTTGGCCTCACCTACAATGAGAACGTCTGCCGCGCGATGGTTGAGGCAATCGGCATCCAAGGATCGGCCACCACTGGCAGCCGCCAAGCCAATGGAACCTATGGCAACCATACGGCGCTTGAAGCCTCGTTGAAGGCGTTCTTCGGCGCCGAGAGCGCTGTTGTCTTCACGACCGGTTATCAAACAAATCTCGGAGCGATTAGCGCACTCGCAGGCACCGGTGACCACCTGCTCATTGATGCCGACAGCCACGCGTGCATCTATGATGCATGTAGGTTGTCAGACGCTGAGACCCACCGTTTCAGGCACAATGATCCTGATAATCTCGACAAACGTCTACGCCGGCTTCCCGAAGAGGGTGGCCGTCTCGTCGTTGTTGAGGGGATGTATTCGATGTTCGGCGACGTCGCCCCCTTGGCAGAAATGGTGGAGGTCGCGCACGTTCACGGGGCTTTGATCTTCGTCGACGAAGCGCATTCGTTTGGATGTTTTGGGGAAAACGGCCGCGGTATCGCAGAAGCGCATGGCGTGCTTGAGAAAGTGGATTTCCTCTCCGGGACATTTTCGAAAAGCCTCGCGTCGATTGGCGGCTTCTGTATCTCCCGGCACGCAGAGTTCGAGAGTATCAGACTGGTTAGCCGGGCCTACATGTTCACAGCATCCGGCGCCCCGGCAAACATCGCCGCCGCGCACTCCGCCTTGGACGTGTTGAAGTCTGCTCCGGAACTCAGGCACTCTCTGTGGGCAATGGCGCGGAAACTCCATGCCGGATTGTCTGATATGGGATTCGACCTGTGCGCGCCCGCTGCACCCGTGATCGCTGTGCGCCGTCCCGATGAAGTGACAGCCGTCCGCGAATGGAATCAGCTTTTCGAGCAGGGCGTCTACGTCAATCTTGCCGTTCCGCCTGCGACGCCAGCAGGAACATGCTTGCTGAGATTAAGCGTAAGCGCGGCCCATACCGGTGAGGAAGTCGAGCGGGTCCTTGAGGCGTTCTCTAACCTGTCGTGAGGTTGATTTCCCTATCGGAACGCACCTTTGCGGAAGAGCCGCCAGGCCATCACGGGCGCGTATAGCAACACGTACTTTCGTTCCCGGTCGCTGATTTCGATCTCCGCTCCGCTATGCGACTTGATCTTCTCGAGGATGTAATCGAGCCCGGCATCAAAGGTGAAAAAGGCTTTCACTACTCGAAACGCGCCCATTGGTTTGCCGACAACGCGCCGAAGAAACCATCGCGCTCGGCAAGCATTCCGGCGCAACCGGCCGACATCTGGTAATGTAACGGCCGGTGCTGTTCCACCTTTGCGGAAAACCGCACCCGCAAGCGCTCGATAGCGTTCCCTATTCTGCACAACGATCGCCCGTGAGCGCCCATCGGCATCTTCCGGCCGCAGCTCTGTTCTGTAGCTTTCCCTGAGCCCGCGTGCCCAGAGGCTGTCCATCTCAACCTCTCCTTGGAGCAGTGGTGACGTCTCATTCAGGAAATGATGTGTGGAGTGGGCGAGCGTTTCGATAAGGTCTGCACGCAGGTTTGGGTCTGGGCAGATAAGCAAAGTCGGTTGCGCAAATCGGGCCCACAGCATTGCTTCAAATGCCGCCCCGCGGGCGCGTCTACGGAATGCGCTCAAGCTGACGATTGAATACTTGCTGCGTAGCCGCTCTCCGCCAGGGCCGTCTGCCTCGCAGTAATGGACACTCGGCGGCGCAAGGAAGGATCCAAGTCGTTTGAGCCCGTTCCCATGGACGTCACGATAGCTGTCCACAAGCACGTAGAAATCGAGCATCTTTCCCGATGCTTCTCCAGCGCGCAGGCTCGATCCGTAGAACAGGAGTGCCCTGTCGATGCCGCCGTGTTTACGCCTGATCGCCGCGATGAGCGCATCGGCCCGCGCACCGACGGGGCGCTGCTCGGCCGCGATAATTGTCTGGATACGGGCGCGGACGGTGGCGTCGGTCATCGGAGGAAAGTGAGTTGAGGGGATGCCGAAACCTTGAAGATACGATCAGCAGGCATGGGCAGCTCTTCCCCATCCAGCACGACCGGCCCCTCGCATGCAAACGTCATTTCTGAACATCCCCTTGAAGAAAGTCCATGTGCTTCCAGTCGTTCTCCCGGCTGTCCTGTCACGAGTTTGGCAATGCCGGTCCGGAGGCGGCGGACGGGCCACGTACCCTGCGTAAACCCGATGGCATGGTGGCCGCGTCCCCAGAACGGGCGAAGACCAAGGCTCAATGTATCGAAGGTCGAAAACAGAGAGAAGGCATGGTCGGTTGCGGGACCACCGCACGGGGCTGACAGTGCTTGAAAAGCGGATGGACGGACCACGGGTTCTCCGTCCGTATACCGTGTCGATTTCGGAAAAAGCCCCAATTGCAGGATCGCGCGAACAATCGATAGTCCGCCGCGCCGTTTCCTGTGCAGGCTTGTCTGCGTGTACAGCATGGCGCGAGATAGCGATCCCGTAGATAGAAGGAACCCGGCGTAGGGCGCCTCAGTATTGGCAGTCTCTATCAAGAGCGTTCTCTGCAGGGCGGTGAGGCCCTCGCAGATTGGAGCATCCGCGCTCTGTAACCGGCGCCTTAGCCCTTTCACCGATGAGCGCTGAATGCCAACGCGGGCGTGGGCGAGATTGGTGCTGCCTCCCGGAAGGATACCCAATCGCGGCAGACCTTTACCATCGGGCCTGTGAGCCAGACACGCGGTGAGAGTGGCCAAGACCGTCCCGTCTCCGCCCTCCACAAAGAGGGCCCCTGGGCCGCGATCCAGATGCGGCGCCAGGATTGGCGTTAGGGATCGGTCGCCCGTGAACTCTACGACGGTGTGATCTGTGGCCTCTTTCGCAAGCTCAGCCAAAACCGATCCGCGGCGTTTCACTTTATGGCTCTTCGGATTGATGATGAAGATCGGCCCGCCCGTCATCGGACGCGCTCGGCATTGAGGTTCAGATGGATACCAAGTCCAGCCAGGAGAAGCAGGGGCAGTCCAACCGCAACCATCACTGAAACACCGCCGCCTTCAGCGACCGTCTTCAACACGCCGTCAAGAATGAAGTAACCGAAGGCAATGGCGATCCCCATGATCAGGCGCCGGTCACCGGTTTGCCTGCGCCCGAACTGCTGCATCAGCGGCACAGAGACAAACACGAATCCGATCGCTGCGATCGGCATTGTCATTCGATCGAGCAGCCAAACCCGGTAGGCAGAAGATGGGCGAACGCCTGATCCGCGGAACTGTGAAAGCCTGTATTGGTCGGCCATGGAGAGGTTTCGCGGGGATGTACCCAGTTTCTGCAAAGATAACGGGCTCAGCGTTGTTTCCCACTTTGTCTGGGGAGCGCTCGCGCCCTCTCTGAGCGGCACCGTTTCTGCTGCGCCGTACCGCCAGCCGTCCCCCACATAAACGGCCGTCTCAGCGTATGTGATCGCCGAGATCATCCCACGTCCTGCCCTGTGATAGACCACCAGATTAAAGAGTGTGTTGCCGCGCTGGCTTCCGATCTCGATGAAAGTCTCTTCTTCGGCGATCCAAAGCGAGCGGGGTTTGCCGGCATCTTCCTCGAGAAAGGCGCCCACGCCGAGCCAATTCTCGATTGCCGACATGGTGCGCGGCAAAGCCTGGTCGATTACAACAACCGAGGCCACTGTGACGAGCAAGACAGCGGGGACCAGCGCTTTCGCCTGCATGAGCGGTGATACGCTCATCGATACAAAACCTACCAATTCCTGGCGCCGGATCAGGGATAGGAGTGTCACCAGCAAGCTGATGAACAGCGCAAACATGAAAACCCTGTCGTAGAGCGATGGCAGACGAAGCGCCATGTACCACAGTGTGCCCGACGCGCCTGTTCCGTCGGGCAAGATATCAGCGGCACCAATCGAGTCGACGATGCTCAAAAGAGCCAGCAATGCGAAGGTTGTCACAAACCAACGCGCGAGGAAAAGCGCGGCAAAGTACTGACGAGCCCGTTTCATGGTTGCGACCGGAGCGATTTTTCAGGCCTCTGCCGAGCGCGCGAGAGGTTGAGCGAGGGTAGGGCGGAAAGAGGCGGCTGCGACAGGGTCAGACTGCTTCGCAGGAAGAGCGCAGCGGCGAGGACCATGAGGACACCGATCACACTCCAACTGCCTGCCCAGTAGGGCACAGCGCCATCCAGGGAGAGGGATTTCCCCAGTTCGAGGGCCTGTTGGATCGCGATCAAGGTGACGAGCCCAATAAGGATCGCGTTCGATGGCGGGTTTCGCCCATAACTCAAGCCGAATGGAACCGCGATGAGCGGCAGGATCAGAATCAGGGTAAAGCGCGCAAGTTGGTCGTGAATCGAAACCTGCGCCTCAAGAGTGGGGATCGATGCCGCATCGAACCCTGCACTCGATTGCGTGCGTTGCCAGAGCTCCACGATCGTGAGTTCTCGCACGTCTTTGCCGCGCGCTCTGAATTGAGATGTTTCGCCCGGCGGCTGCCATATCAGGGACTCGAACGAAATTTGCGAGCGAAGGGTGCCGTTCGGTTTGACCTCCGCACCCATGCCACCATCAAGTTGTATCTCTGCGATGGTCCCGTCAGCCCGCACAAGACGTCCCGCCTCCGAGACGATGATGCGCCGCCCGCCTTCAGGGAGACGTTCCAGGATAAATGAGCTCTGCAGCGCTCCATCGCTGCGATCCACGCGTTCGGTCCAAACCGTCCAGTTTTCCGCCTCGACGAACTTGCCCTCGCTGAAAACGGTTTCCGCGCTGGATTCTGCAAGCGTGCCGACAAGGCTTCGGTATTCGTAGCGGGTCAGCGGCTGGAGATACGCAGACACCACGAGAAGAACGATCGCGAGGACCAACGATAAAACCATGAACGGCCGTGAGATCATGAATAGGGACTTTCCAACCCCCCAGATCGCGACCAGCTCGCCACTGCGGCTCATCCGGCTCACCGTGATGAGCACGGCCAGGAAAAAAGCAGCGGGGATGCCAATCCCGGCGTAATGCGGGATCAGATTGACTAGCATCAACCCGGCCTCGGTCAGATTTCCGGGTGAGCGAGACACGAAATCCGCAATTCTAAGCAGGCGCTCGAGCAGCAGAATGCTGACAATCAGCGCCAGAAGGCCCGCGAAGACGCCGAGACATTCTCTGAATATGTACCGCTGGATCCGCTGCATAGCGCTGGCTAGCCCAATTTTTCCATCAGCACACCTATTCGACTGCCGGACAGGTTGGGACATTGCTCACGGCGCTGTGATGACCCACATCCAGTTCTCGTCTTGATCCGGTCACATCTGGGGGTGAATAGCGTTGTTATGGTTGCAAAGGTTGTTAGTCTAAGCGCGGTCATCCTCGGGGTCGTCGCCGCGACGCCTGCGGTTGCAGAGCTGGATATCCGTGCCCATGAGCGCGCGGCGATCTGCGAGAGTGGATCGGGGCAGATAGAGGTTACCGTGGATGGTGTTGCAGCGGGTGGCATCCTTGCCGTCGAGCTCTATCGCCCGAGCGAACGCGATTTCCTGAAGAAGGCGTCGCGCATCCATAGGATCCGGGTCCCTGCCCGGGATGCGCCCCAGACTGTCTGTTTTGAGGCGCAGCCCGCCGGCCGATATGCCGTTGCCGCCTATCACGACGTGAACGGCAACCGCGACCTCGATCAAAAATGGAACCGCATGCCAAAAGAACCGTTTGGCCTGTCGACCAATCCGAAACTGAAGCTGCAAGTCCCAGACTTTGAGGACGCAGCCTTCGACGTTCCAGAGAATGGAAGGTCGATTACGATCGCTCTCGTGAAATAGCGCTTGCCCACCATGCCACGGCGGGTAGGAGTTACGCCCATGGCGATCTCCGTGCGTAAGGCTGAAAATTCGAGCGATATCAGCGCATTTGTGAATTTTCCATACGATGCTTATCGCGCTGAACCGAATTGGCGCGCACCCTTGCGTATTGAACGTCGGGAGCATTTCGATCCGCGAAAGAATGCCGCTCTCGAGCAATTGCAGCCGAGCTATTTCCTCGCTTCGCGCAACGGGCACCCGGTTGGACGCATCGCATCGTTTGTGAACCCCGTGCACCTTGCGCATCACAAAGACGAGACCGGTCATTTCGGTTTTCTTGATACGGCGCGAGACGGCGATGGGGAAACCGTCTCGGCGCTGCTCAAGGCTGCGGAAAGGGACCTTGAGTCGAAGGGGATGCGCCGCATTGGCGGACCCTATAATTTTTCCGTCAATGACGAATGCGGAATGCCCGTCGAGGGCTTTGATAGCCCTCCAAGTGTGATGATGCCCTATGGCCGCGAGGGCCTCGCGCCTCTCGTTGAAGCGGCGGGATACCAGAAGGCGATGGACCTCTACGCATTCCGCCACCGGATGGGTGAGGTCTTCTCCACGCCGCCTTTCGTATCCCGGATCAAACAGCGCTTCGACAAGGATCCGACCATCACGGTTCGTCATCTCGACCGTTCGCGCCTGTTCGAGGACATCGCTCTCATCGTGGACATCTTCAATGATGCCTGGTCAGACAATTGGGGCTTCTTGCCGATCAGCGATAGCGAGGCCCGTTTTCTCGCTGAATCAATGAAGCCGGTCCTCAAGCCTGAATCTCTCTGGATCGCCTACATCGACGGTCTCCCGGCCAGCTTCACCCTCATGATCCCCAATCTGAACGAGGCCACGCGGGGGATGGATGGTCGGTTGCTGCCCTTCGGTTGGGCCAAGTTGCTCTATCGGATCAATATCGCCGGCGTTGCATCGGCCCGCATTCCCCTGGCCGGTTTGCGCCACCAGTTTCACAAATCGAGGCGCGGCATGACGGCCACGGTTGGGGCGTGGGAGGCGTGTTTGAGCGCCCAGCATGCGAAAGGCGTTCGCGAAGTGGAGTTTTCGTGGGTATTGGAAACGAACACTGACTTGCTGGGTCTTGCCGAGATCTATGACTGCGACCGCTACAAGACGTACCGAATCTATGAGAAGGCGCTCTGACGGAGTGGACGCGATGGCGCAAGAAACGGCCATCAAGGCGTTCGTCCTGGCAGGGGCGCGCGCCAGCGGAGACCAGCTTGCTTCGCGGTTCGATGTGCCATCCAAAGCGTACATTCAGATCGCCGGCCGCTCCATGCTTGGCCGGGTACTGGACGCGCTCCACCAAAGCGAACGGGTCGGGGGGCTTTCCGTAATTGGGCTCGCCGAACACGGAGATCTGCAGCATGCCGAGACGTGGCCCCGCTTTGTGTCACTGCCTGGTGCCGATGGGCCAGCAGCCAGTGTCGCTGGAGCACTCGCGTCGAACAGAGACCCTTTTCCAGCGCTCGTCACAACCTGCGATCACGCGCTCCTCACGCCTGAAATCGTCGATGGATTCCTCTATGAAATCGAAGGGCAGGACATAGACCTCGCTGTTGCCTTGGCCCGGCGGCAAGACATCGAGGCGGCTTATCCCGATGTAAAACGCACCTACCTTTCCTTCGGCGACGGCGCGTATTCAAGCTGCAACCTCTTCTGTTTGAAGACACCAGAAGCCGCCCGCGTTGTCACCTTCTGGAAAACGGCGGAGGAAGACCGCAAACGCCCCTGGCGATTGGCCTGGCGTTTCGGCGTGGTCAGTGCGATCCGCCTGCTGGTTGGCAGGCCGCCCATCGAGAAGGCTTTCCGCATTCTCTCCGGAAGTCTGGGCGTTCGGGTCCATCCCGTGATCCTTCCTTTCGCCGATGCCGCGGTCGACGTCGACACGCCTGACGATCTCGCGCTGGTTGAACGCGTCCTTTCGAGACGTCCCCAATGACAATGGCAGCCCCGAACCGATCTGACGGAACCGTCTCGAGGATCCTCAAGAACATGGGGCTGCTCTTCGGTGGGAAGACATCGGCGGTCCTGATCGGATTGGTGGTGCTCGGGATCGCTGCACGCGCGCTTACCGTTGAGGAACTCGGCAGCCTCCTCCTTCTCCATGCCTTCGTCGCGCTCGTGACTGGGGTTGCGTCCTTCAAGTCGTGGCAAGCCCTGATCCAGTACGGCACGCGGCCCTCCAAGGACGGTGATTTACCCAGATTTCAACGGCTGCTTCGATTCACCATCGGGCTCGATCTTCTTGCTGCGTTGGTTGCCGCCATTCTCAGCGTCTCGGCATTCCTCGTCATTCGGACCACTCTTGGGTTGCCCGATTCAGTCTTCGGATTGGCCTTGGTCCACTGCCTCGTGTCCGCTGCCAATCTGCGGTCGACGCCCCTTGGCGTTCTTCGCCTGCATGACCGGTTCGACCTGATCAGCCTCTACGATCAGGTGGTCCCTTTCGTTCGCCTCGTTGGAGCGATCGCCGGAGTGTTGATCGGCGGAGGGCTCGGCTGGTTCATAGGCGTCTGGGCTGTGGCCGCCGCAGCCACCAACATTGTCATGCCGGCGCTTGCGCTCCGTGAGCTGAGACGTCGGGGCGAGGACAAGGGTCTGTTTAGCGCGGCGCCAACCCTGAAAGCGCCAGAAGAGGGGATCTGGCGTTTCGTCTGGATGTCCAATATCGACGCCACCATCAGTCTTTTCGACAAGCAGATGCCGACCATGCTGTCGGGCGTCTTACTCGGCCCGGCCTTCGCCGCGTTGTTCAAGATCGCGCGGGATATCTCGGATGTATTCGCCAAGGCCGCGCGCTTGCTGAACCAGGTGCTTTATCCCGAACTCGTCCGGCTCATGACCGACGGCGACAGCGCGCGGTCAGTCCGGATCATCCTCTACACGAGCCTTTCACTGCTGGCAGTGGGATCGGGCGTGGCTGTTCTCATCCGAATATTCGGTCCCGCTCTGTTTTCCGTCGCCCTGGAGCCGGCCTACCAGGGTGTTGCCCCCATCGCGACACTCCTTGTCGTCGCCGCGGCGCTGATGGGGGCGGCAGCGCCAGTTTACTCGGGCCTCTATGCGCTCGGACGTCCAGGGCGCGCTGTGCTCGCACGGGCGGTTACCGTCGCCTTGACACTGATGTCCTTCGTTATCCTGGCAAACACTTTCGGTCCGTCAGGCCCCGGTAGGGCAATGGTCTTGGGCGCTGCCTTGGGGCTTGTTGTGACAAGTGCGATTGCCATGTCGCAAATGTCGAACGTGCGCAGCGCTCAAACCCCGCCCTCCTGATGAGGCCAGGCCGCGCGGAGGTCTGAGGTAAGCTGCGAGACCAGGGCCTGGTCGTCTGATCCAGCTGAGAGATCGGGTGGGCCTGGCCATCCGGCGTCCTCGAGCGACCACTGCCTGAATTGCGCCACCTGCCCGTATCGAGGCAGCACGTGATAGTGCACATTCGGATCAACCATCATCAGCATCAGGTAGTTGATCTTGTCGTAGTTGAATGCCGTCGACAGAACCTGTTCGATGTCCTTGATCACCGTCGCCTGCTCGCTAAAAGCTTGCGGTGTCAGATCCGAAAATCGGGTCGCCGGTCCATTCGCCACCAATACCAGCGCGCCAAGTGTCGCTTGTTTCGGCCGCACGAGCACGGACCAGTGGTGATAGGTCGCGACCTGTGTTTGAGGACCGCCGAATTTCAAGAATGTTGGATTGTGTTCCGTCATGTGGTCTCCCGCTCTTTCACGCACGGCGCCGTGCACCGCCCCTAAGCCTAAAAGCGAGTATGCCTGATGGAACCGTCGCAACAAGCGCAAGCGCCCCGGGTGCGGCTTGTCGGAGAGCTTCCCTTGAAGCTCTGGGGGTTGTCGCTTGAAGAGTGGCAGACCCGTGCCTGGAAGAAATTGGGTGCGGGCAGCGTCGAGGCCGGTGGAGAGGTGTGCGTCGGAACCGACTGGGTGCTTTCCCCCGGTCTCGCAACCAACATACTCAAGACGCCCGGCGCTGCATTGATCGTCACGGACCAAGACCTTGGTCACCAGAGGCTGGCCGTCATCCATGCCGAACCCGGCAGGGCCGACGCCATGGCAGACCTCGTCAACACAATCGATCCCGACTGGGACGGTTTGCGCGATATGGGGCTCCAGCCCGGTCACGTTGCCGATTTTGCCGGCGATTACAACGCCGCCCTTCGGAAGCGAGAGGCGCCCTACGCGCTGTCGCTGTTCTCTCACACACCAGCAGCAATAGAGCGGCGATTGTTCAAGGGGTCGTACAAGGGCGTCACCGACCTCGTCACAAAGTATGTCTGGCCGGAACCCGCGCTCCACGTCACCCGCGTGTGCGCGTCGCTTCGTCTGACGCCTAACATGGTGACGACGGCGAGCCTCGTGCTGGTTTGTCTCGCCTTCTACTTCTTCTGGATTGGCGCGTGGTGGGCAGCCATCGTCTCGGGCTGGGCGATGACCTTTCTGGACACGGTCGACGGAAAGTTGGCCCGGACAACCATGACCTTTTCCGCCTGGGGAAATGTCTACGACCACGGGATCGACCTGATCCATCCACCCTTCTGGTATTGGGCGATCTATATCGGGCTGCTGGCCACGGGACAGGAACACCCATGGCTATTGCCGTCGTTGGGGATCATCCTTGCGGGTTACGTCATTGGCCGGATGACCGAAGGGATCTTCATGCGGGCCTTCGGGTTCCACATCCATGTCTGGCGGCCGCTGGATGCGTTCATGCGGGAGATCACGGCGCGGAGAAATCCGAACCTGCTGATCTTCACGATCTTCACGGTCTTCGGCGCGCCGCTCTGGGGGGTGATCGCCATTGCAGCGTGGACCCTGATCTGCGTGCCGCTTCATATCGTGCGCCTTATCCAGGCGTTTGCGACGCAAGCGCCCGTTTCGTCGTTCCTGGACGCCTGAGCCGTGGCAGGCACGGCGATCTTCGACATGGACAAGACGCTCACCCGATCGGGCACCTGGTCGCGATACCTTTTTCGGGTCAATCGAGCGCGGCCGTCTTTCTATCTCCAACTGCCCATTCTGGGTCTCTACGCCGCGGCCTACAAGCTGGGGTTTTGCTCGAGGCGGGTGGTCAAGGAGCGGGGGCTCAGGACCCTGCGTTGGGCACAGCGGAGCCACCTGGAGCAGGCAGCCGCCGCATTTGCCGATGCCGAAGTCCAGCACGGGCTCCGTCGCCGAACACGATCAGTCCTTGAACGCCACCGTGCGGCCGGGGACCAGCTCGTCATGGCGACCGCAGCAGCCGACCTTGTGGCCCGTCCCATGGCCGACAGGCTGGGAATGGACCTTGTCATCTGCACAGAGCTGGAGCGCTATGCAGATGGTCGGCTGACCGGCAAACTCGCGGGCGAGAACTGCTATGGTCTCGAAAAACGCAGGCGGCTCGAAGAAGCCGATCACGCGCAAGCGTTCAGCCGGCCGCTCCATGGCTACAGCGACCACATCACCGACCGACCGTTTCTCGATTGGGTCGGCAGGGGCGTCGTTGTGAATCCCGATCGAAGTTTTGCGCGCATTGCGCGGGAAGCTGGGCTACCTATCGAGGACTGGGATAAAGACGACGAAGGCGCAAAAGGACCATGAAAGCCATTATTCTGGCGGCTGGACGGGGCTCGCGCCTTCTGCCGCTGACCGAAGCCCTGCCGAAATGCCTGCTCCCCATTGCAGGCACCACAGTCCTGGGCTTCCAACTCGACACCCTGGAGAATGCCGGCGTGGACGAGGCTGTCGTGATCACCGGTTTCATGTCGGCCCGGGTGGAAGCGGATATCGCCCGCCGGTCTGGCAAGATGGCTGTCCAGACGCTGTTCAATCCGTTCTACCAGGTCGCCGATAACCTTGCGAGTTGCTGGATGGCGCGGGCGCACATGGCCTCAGACTTCCTGCTGATCAATGGCGATACCCTGTTCGAGCAGGCCCTCGCGACCAGCGTCCTCGAAAGTCCCCAGCGCGATATACAGGTCACCATAGACAAGAAGCCCAGCTACGATTCCGACGATATGAAAGTGATGCTGGACGGGTCATCGCTCCTGGAAATCGGCAAGACGCTGGGGCCTGAAAAGACCCATGGCGAGTCGATCGGCTTCCTGCGCTTCATGGGCGATGGGCCTGCGATGTTCGCCGATAAAATCCACCAGATGATGCGAACCGGAGATGGGGTTTCAGCGTGGTTTCTCAGCGCCATCGATGCGCTCGCAAAATCGGGTGTGCCCGTCGCGACACACTCCATCGAAGGTCGGACCTGGGCCGAGGTGGATACGGTCGAAGACTACGAGCTGGTGAAAACCCGCTTTGGGTGAGGGCGGACGCTGACCCGCCAGGCTAATGCGCCGAAACGCGCGGGGCAAGCGGTATAGCCGGCCACGCGTGTGATATCGGCTCTGCGGGCTTTACCTCAGCGGGTGATCGTTTCATGTGGCGGAGCGAAACACGTGCGGCACTTGCCGGGCACCTGGAAATTCCGGTGCAGCCGAGCCGATGGCGTGACGCGTAAGGACGGGGAGTGATGGCATGAATGAAGCGGTTTCGGCGCCAGTCGAGCTACCATCGTGGATGCAGGACAATCTGCCGGACTGGCTGCAAGAGGGGCTGATCTACCTGCTCGAGATCTGGAACCAGGGAGCCCTCGGGATCACCTATGGTGAGATCATCATGGCAACGGGGATCATGCTCGTTGCGCTCCTGATCCGGGGGATCTTCGCGCGCACCGTGGTGCGGACCATCACCCGCGCCGCTGCAGGCACCCAGACCAATTTCGACGATGCGCTGGTCAAGGCGATTGCGACGCCGCTGAAGATCGTACCCGTCATTATCGGCTTCTATTTCGCCCTGCAGGTCGTCGATATCGGCCCTGACACCGAAGACATCGCTGACAAGCTGGTGCAGTCGGTGATCGCGCTGGCGGTCTTTTGGACCCTCTCTCGGGCCGTGAACGCCTTCGAATTCATCTTCACGGGCCTCAGGGAGAGCCTGTCCTCGGCGGTGGTCGACTGGATGCTCAAGTTCCTCCAGCTTGGCCTTATGGTGCTGGGCGTTCTGGCCGTCGCCCAGATCTGGAGCATCCCGATTGCCCCGCTGATTGCGTCCCTCGGCATATTCGGCATCGCTGTCGGGCTCGGTGCGCAGGATCTCTTCAAGAACCTGATCGCCGGGATCCTGGTCCTCACCGAAAAGCGTTTCGTCCCCGGCGAGTGGATCCAGGTCGATGGCGTCGTGGAGGGCACCGTCGAGAAGATCAACTTCCGGTCCACCCTTGTCCGCCGTTTCGACAAGAGCCCCGTGTTCGTGCCAAACGCCATGCTGTCGGATAATCCGGTGACAAACTTCTCGCGCATGACCCATCGGCGGATCAAATGGGTGATCGGCGTCGAGTACCGGACGACGGTCGACCAACTTCGCTACATCCGCGATGAAATCGAAGCCTGGCTCTGGAACGATGACCGGTTCGCCAAGCCGCCGGAAGCGGCGCTGTTCGTCCGTGTCGATAGTTTCAACGACTCCTCCATCGACTTCCTTATCTACACCTTCACCCACACCAAGAACTGGGGCGAGTGGCTGGCCACGAAGGAGTCGCTCGCAGAGGCCTGCATCGAGATCATCGAGCGCGCGGGCACGGGCTTCGCGTTCCCAAGCCGCACTCTTTACATGCAGCAGCAGGATCCGCCGGAAATTATGGCACCACCCGCCCGCAGCGAAGCCACGCTCAGGGCGCTACAAGACAAGGCAGACGTGGAGCGCACGCGCGGCATGGGCGAAGCCGACGATGAGGGGTAAGCGGCTCGGCAAAGGTCTCTGAACCGGGGAACATACTCGATCGCGGGGCCCTTGCCGGGTATCTGGAAACGACCTTATTGTCCAAACGCGGCCCGGATCTGATCGCCTGGCCACCTGTACCATTAGCAAATCAACACCCTGGGAGGATTACATGGCCGAAGCGTACATTGTTGATGCGTGTCGCACCCCACGAGGCATCGGGAAACAAGGCAAGGGCGCGTTGGCCCACTTGCACCCCCAACATCTTGGGGCCACCGTGCTGGCCGCCCTCAGGGACCGCAACGACATCAATACGGCCGAAGTCGATGACATCATCTGGGGCACCAGTTCCCAGCGCGGAGCCCAAGGCGCCGACCTGGGCCGCATGGCCGCCCTCGACGCAGGGTATGATGTAAAGGCGTCCGGTGTCACGCTCGACCGGTTTTGCGGCTCCGGCATCACCACGGTGAACCTCGCGGCCTCGCAGGTCATGAGCGGCATGGAAGATGTCGTCATCGCCGGCGGCACCGAGATGATGAGCTACACGGCGGCGACCGCAGACCCCAAGAACCCGCCCATGATGGATGCCGGCAACCTGCGGCTCAGGGAAAAGCATCCCCAGTCCCAACAGGGGGTATGCGCGGATGCGATTGCCACGCTCGAGGGCATCGACCGGGAAGCGGTCGACCAACTCGCCGTGGTCAGCCAGGAACGCGCCGCCCGCGCCATCGCCGAAGGCCGCTTCGATCGGGCGCTCGTCCCGGTCTATAACGAAGATGGCTCGCTCGCCCTCGACAAGGAAGAATTCCCCCGCCCCGGCACCTCCATGGAGAGCCTCGCCAAGCTGAAAACCGTTTTCGACATGTTTGCAGGCGTGCCCGTGGACGAGAAGGGCGGGACTTACGGGTCGATGGTGACCTCGAAATACCCGCAACTCAATGACAGCGGGATCAACCATGTCCACCACGCGGGGAACTCATCGGGCGTTGTCGACGGCGCCGCCGCCCTTCTGATCGCGTCCGAGAAAGCCCTCGAAAAGAATGGCTGGACCCCGCGGGCGCGCATTGTGCAGACCGCAAACATGGGCGACTGCCCCACACTCATGCTGAATGCCCCCGTGCCCGCGGCAAAGAAAGTGCTGGAGAAAGCGGGCCTGACGAAAGACGATATTGATCTCTGGGAAATCAACGAGGCGTTTTCGGTCGTGGCTGAGAAGTTCATCCGTGACCTCGACCTCGACCGCGAAAGAGTGAACGTCAACGGCGGTGCCATGGCCCTCGGCCATCCCATCGGCGCAACCGGATCGATCCTCATCGGAACGGTTGTCGATGAGTTGGAACGCCAGGGCCTGAAGCGTGGACTGATCACCATGTGCGCGGCAGGCGGCATGGCACCCGCCATCATCGTCGAGCGCGTCTAAAGCGCTCTCCGAACGGCGCGTTCGGCCAGAACACATATGCAAAGCGGCGGTCTGGAGTGAACCATAGACCGCCGCTTTCGCATGAACGGGCCATTACCGGACCAGGGCTTTCAAATTCCAGAAGCCCCTCCGTCCTGCGCCACGGCCCAGCCTCGCCGCTGTAACCCCAACCTATCCAACACCTCAACGCTTATAAAACCAAAAAATTACAAAGCACTAAAAATAATTCGGCCCATCTTATCCCCACCCTCCCATCCAGTGGTATTCTACAGCCATGGATCTTCTCATCCTCCTTTCGATCTGGGCGACAGCCCTAGTGATCGCCGCCGCCGGGCTCCGCGCCCGTTCGGCGGCGAAAGCTATGGGTGATCCCCAATCCGAGAGCGAGACGTTTGACGACAGGCCAGACCGGGATTGGGCCCCCGACGTCCGCTTGTCAGACAACACGATCATTGGCGGGATAAAGCCGCCAGCGACCGGCGAGCGGATCCACACACCGGCGCAGGCGTATTGGGCTGAGCCTGCAAACCGGTCAGATGCATTTGGGTTAGGTGCATCCGGGTTTGAAAGCCGCTTCGGGCAGCCGCGGCATTCAATGGCGATGGATGCTGGCGACGGCACAACCATGGCCTCTGCTATGGGCAAGCAGGAAACAAATCGGACGCGCGGAGGTCGCATGATCCCCGCCGATCCGTCCGCCACGCCCTGATAGGGGCGCCAGACGGCGGTACAGCAGCAATAGGACACCGGACGCGCACCC
The DNA here is from genome assembly GCA_038745855.1 of Pseudomonadota bacterium. Lineage (GTDB taxonomy): Bacteria > Pseudomonadota > Alphaproteobacteria > Caulobacterales > Hyphomonadaceae > UBA5336. The sequence continues at coordinate 81,540 of JBCDLC010000006.1, forward strand.
GCGCGGGCCGGGCAAACGCGCTGGCGCCGACGGGAACAGGCCGCGGGGCAAGCCTCGCCACCCGAATCGGCTGCGTATCCCGGCCTGCAATTAACGGCCACTTATCCGCTATTTGCTAGGGAAGGGGGCGAGACGAAGAGAGCGGCGACAGTGATGCACCCACGGGCGAGACAAGACGTTCTGCATTCGGTGCAAATCCTCAGGATCATCGCGGCCCTGGCGGTCGCCTGGTTTCACATCGAGCCCACGTTCGCTCCCGTGCTCGGCACATCCGCTGTGCAGAAGCTCCTTACGACGGGAAGTGCGGGCGTCGACATCTTCTTCGTGATCTCAGGGTTCATCATCTGGACATCGACGACAGCAGAGACAAACCCGGCTGACTTTCTCTATCGGCGCGCTGCCAGGATCTACACCGCGCTGTGGCCTGCTGTTCTGATCTTTGCTGCCGCCGTCCTGGTCTTGGGGCTCAACTTGCCTTCCGGTGCCTCGTTCCTCCGCTCACTCATCCTGATCGACGTGAACCCAACCGCCGCTGGTCACGGCCTCTACGTGACTTGGTCGCTGACCTATGAGCTTGTCTTCTACGCGGGCTTTGCCGGCGTACTGTTCGCCGGACGGCAATGGGCCCCATTGGTCGCCATGGTCGCGATTTCGGTGGTGCTCCTGGCGCGGTACGCGGAAGCCTCGAGCATTGCCGAAGTGCCGGTACTTTTCACCGATCTCAGGTGGTTCGAATTTCTTGGCGGGTGCCTTGTCGCCCATCTCTGTCAAAAGGGCGTGCCCCGTTGGCTTCAAGCCGGGAGCGTGTTGCTCGGTCTTGTCTTCTTCGCCATTGGCATCTTTCAGAAAGGCTGGTTCGGCCAGACCCATTATGTGCTGTTCTTCGGCGGCGGCGCCATGCTTTTGCTCTTGGCCGTCCCAACGCTCGAAACCCTGCTGCGCAATCCGGTCGGCGCGCGTCTCGCCCACATGGGAAACTGGAGCTACGGGCTCTATCTGCTACACCCAACGGTCATTCTCTTCATGGGCATCGCAAACCTCTGGAGCGGGCTGCCCGCCCCGCTTTTCTTCCTCCTGTCATTCATCGTTTATACGGCCCTCTGCCTGGCCGTCAGCGCCCTCTATTTCACCTATGTCGAAGAGCCCCTGCTTCGCCGATCAAAGGCGTTCCGGCGCCGACTTCAAACACGTTCGCTGGTGCGTCCTGCGTGAAAAAAAAGCCGGCCCGAAGACCGGCAAGTTTGCAAGAAGGACATCGTCAGAGTGCGTTGGACAACATCCATTCGCGCTCCTTCGATGGATTGAACCTAGCGCATCCAACATGAACGGCGCCCCCGTTGCGCGAAAAATATCCGTTCATGTTTCCCCCAGCAGGCGAGCACGGTGAACGCGCGCTGAACAGAAAGTGGAGAGCTATGGGCAGAAGCGCACTCTTTTTCGCGTCCAGCGATCGGGGCTCGCTCGATCAGGTCCCCGCGTTTTCCTCGCGGGCCCGCGTGAAGATCGATTCGAGAGAGCGCAAGTTCATACCGTTCTTCAGGTAATTTGCCGGTGTGAGGTTCACGGCCTTGATGAGCGACCGCTCAATTTCGGCGCCTTCGCCCCGGCCGGAAGGGACCAGATCGAAATCGATGATATTGATACATCCGGTGTCCTGCTCGAAACAGGCGCTGGTGCCCAGCGGAGCGCCGATTGCCCACGAAAGCAGGATCCGATTGATCCCCTCATGGGCAACCAGCAAAGCCGTATGCCAAGCCGGACGGGCAAGGAGCGCCCTGACCCCAGTCGCAACACGCTCTAGGGCATCGGCAAAGGCCTCTCCACCTTCCAGGAAGGTCGCGCCCGGCTCGCCAGCTTTCTCGAACTGAAACGTCATCGTCGCCGCCAATTGCTCAGCGCTCTCGAAGTCGATGTACCGCCCCGATCGAAGTTCTGCGAACCGTGGCTCGTCCTCAAGCTCCAGATCGTAGGGATGCTCTGAGAGGACAATTTCAGCCGTCTCGCGGGTTCGGCGCAAACCCGAAGAGAGCGCGAGGTCGAAGTGGATATCCTTGAGCGCAAGGCCAGCCGCACGGGCTTCGTCCCGCCCCGATGGGGTGAGATAGGCCAGGCTTGGGTCTTGGCTCTCGACAACCGTCTTCGAGGTATAGTCCACAAAACCGTGGCGCATGAGGTAAAGTCGGCGCCGCCCCGTCGTTCCAGGCAGCGTCGCCATCAGCGCTCCACGCCCCAGTCGGCAAGAACCTCCTCGGTGTGCTCTCCCACGGCCGGCGAACGACGACTGATTTCTCCCGGCGTCCTCGAAAACCGCGGCGCCGGTGCGGGTTGGGCAACGCCATCATATTCGACAAAGGTCCCCCGGGCCTGGTTATGGGCATGACCTGGAGCCTCTGCCATCGAAAGGACCGGCGCAAAGCAGATGTCGGTCCCTTCCATGATCTCGCACCACTCGGCCTGGCTCTTGGTCTTGAAGACGTCGATCAAAGCGGTCTTCAATTCAGGCCAGTCATTCCTGTTCATCTGGTTGGCCGAAGCGAAGCCTTCGTGCACATCCAGGAGTCCAGCCTTCTCGATCAGCAACGCATAGAATTGTGGCTCGATCGATCCAATCGCGACCCAATTGCCGTCTGCGCACTCGTAGGTGTCGTAGAAGTGCGCTCCGCCATCCAGCAGATTGGCTTCACGGTCGTCGGTCCAGATGCCGGATGCGCGCATGCCGAAGAACATGGCCGCCAAGGATGCTGCACCATCGGTCATCGCGCAGTCTATGACCTGGCCTTCACCTGATGTGCGTGCATGAATGATCCCAGCGCAAAGACCAAAGGCGAGATAGAGGGCGCCGCCCCCATAATCTCCCACCAGATTGAGCGGCGGTGACGGCCGCTCCCCCTTGCGTCCCATCGCGTGGAGAGCACCCGTGAGCGCAATGTAATTCAGGTCATGGCCAGCAGCATGGGCCAGAGGCCCAGTCTGTCCCCATCCGGTCATGCGCCCGTAGACCAACCGGGGATTACGCGCCAGCGCCACATCCGGGCCGAGACCCAACCGTTCCATCACACCGGGCCGAAATCCTTCGATCAGGCCGTCAGCCCTCTCGATCAATGACAGGGCGGTATCCACATCGCCAGGCGCCTTGAGGTTCAGAGCAACCGACCGTCGTCCACGGCCGGTCACGTCCTTTGCGGTTCCGCCAATGCCCGTACCGCCGGCCCGGTCGATACGAATCACATCCGCGCCCAGGTCGGACAGGAGCATGCCGCAGAACGGGCCCGGTCCGATTCCGGCAAATTCGACGATTTTCACGCCATCAAGCGGTCCCTGTCCCATACTGTCTTCCTTTTCTAGTCGATCGGGGGTCTCACCTATTTTCCCGTCGAGGCGCGGGTGATCAACCCGACATTAAGCCTCTTGGGTGCATTGGAAACCCTCTGGCAACGGCTGATGGGTTTTGGGAGCGAGAATTTGACCGACCTGAATTATCTCGATCCTCCTGTGGAACTGCTGGCCACCATGCCGCGAAAAGCCATGCTCACAACGCGGCTCCGCACCAGTGGTCTTCGTCCCATCGCCCTTGATGAGACGTGGAGCGCCGGGTCGAAGATGCCGATCGTCGTGGATGTCGAGTCAGTCGCCGCGCCAACGCTACAAAAGCTCGAGCAGGCGGTCCGCGCAGGCATGAACCGAACGGTCATCCTGCTTTCGCGAAAGGGCGCTGCCGGTATCGATGTTCAAGACTGCATCGTCCTCCATGGGGACCACGAGTTATCCTCGCTCTGCGCACGGCTCGAATTGCGCCGCAGGCGCGAGACCCGCGCGAGTGAGACCGTCCTGAGGCGCGAAACCGCGCAGAAGTTGGGTGGACTAGAGGAGTGGTGCACACCCCCAGGTGCGATCGCCGGTCAGGACGTGCTTTACCTCGGGGAGAGCGGCCAATTCTTCCAGACACTGCGCCACGGCTTCAAGGCCAAAGGCCACGATATGGTTGCGGCGCTTTCGGTTCCTACTGCCGAAACCTTTCTTCAAAGCGGCAGGTTCGCCATTGTGTGCCTGAACGCGACGAGGGGGCAGCAGGATGTGCTCGCCCTTCTCGAACGCATCGCACTGGGGCAGATCATGGTTGCCTCGCCGATCGCCTTGATCACAGACATTCCCCGACACCTCCGCGACCCGGCCTACTTGGATGTTGTGGACGAAGTCATCTCTGCCGATGAGCCCAACGACGCAATCATCGAAGCGGCCGTCGCCGCCATGGCGACCGGTCTTCCAAGTTCGGCGCCGGCCAGGGTGCGGTTGAGCTCGACCTTGTTTGACGCCCATACAAAGCTCTACTCCCATGCTTTCCTCGAAGAGCATCTGGCCGAGCAGATGCGGGCCTGCAGCCGATTGGAAGCGCCGCTCTGCCTGCTGAGCCTCAAGATCAACCCCGGCCTGCCGATCGCGGCGCGTGCAGCCCACATGCGAACCTTGGCGCACATTGTCTCCGGCGATCTTCGGGTGACCGACCTCGCCGCCCGCGCCAGTGCGACCGAAATCGTTATCTCCTTGCGGGAAACGCCCTATGCGGGCGCTGTCAAGCTCGCGCGCCGGATCGCCGCTCGCGTTGCCCATGTCTGCACCGGCGAGGACGCATTGGATTTCAGTTGGCGCGTCGCCGAATGCCGCGCAAGCCATACGGCTGAAACGCTTATCAAAGCGGCGCTTTCCGGTGCATTCGTCCGGGCTGCCGTCGCCGCTTAAGCAGCCGCCTCCACCAGGGAGGCTTCCAGCTCTGTCAGCAGGCCCTTGATCTGGGTGCGGCGATGGTTGGCGTCTCCTGAGGCTCCGGTAAAGACCAGCTTTGAGTCCGGCCGAAGCTTGAGTTGGGAAGGCCGGGCCCGGACGATCATCATCAAATTGGGCGGGTCGAGGGGTGTGTCGTCTCGGAAGGTGAACACGGCACCCTTCGGTCCGGCGTCTAGCTTGGCAATGCCGAGCCGCTTACACCGGGCCTTGATCGATGTGACCTCCATCAGCTCCCGGGTTTCAGGCGGCATCGGGCCAAACCGGTCGATCAATTCCGCCGCAAAACTCTCGCGTTCAGCATCAGTCGCGATTGCGGCGAGACGCCGGTAGAGCGACAACCGTATCGTGAGGTCCTCAACATAGGTGTCCGGGATCAGGACCGCAGAACCGAGATTGATCGTCGGCGACCACTCATCTGCCACCGCATCAGCCCCGTCCTCGTCCCCCGATTGCAGCGCCGTCACCGCATCCTCGAGCATCGACTGGTACAGCTCGACACCGACTTCCTTCACATGGCCCGACTGCTGGTCACCGAGCAGATTCCCGCCGCCGCGCATGTCGAGATCATGGCTTGCAAGCTGGAACCCGGCGCCGAGACTGTCGAGCGATTGCAACACCTTCAGCCGGCGCTCGGCACTTTCTGTCATCACCTGGTCACGCGGTGTGGTGAAATAGGCGTAGGCCCTAAGCTTCGATCGGCCGACACGCCCACGAAGCTGGTAAAGTTGAGCAAGCCCGAACCGATCGGCCCGGTGGATGATCAGCGTGTTCGCCCGGGGAATATCCAGACCTGATTCCACGATCGTCGTGGACAGGAGCACGTCGTACTTGCCCTCATAGAAGGCGGTCATGATGTCTTCGAGTTCGGTGGGCGCCATCTGGCCATGGGCGACGATGAAGCTGACTTCCGGCACCTGATCTCGGAGGAAGGTCTCGAGCCGGTCCAGGTCCTGGATCCGGGGCGCAACAAAGAAGGCCTGGCCGCCCCTGTATTTCTCTCGGAGGAGCGCTTCGCGAATGGTCACCGTGTCGAACTCGGTGACGTATGTCCGAACCACGAGGCGATCGACGGGCGGCGTCGCAATAATCGAAAGGTCCCGGATCCCGGTGAGCGCCATCTGAAGCGTCCGGGGGATCGGTGTCGCTGACAGCGTGAGCACATGCATGTCAGCCCGCAGCTCCTTGAGCCGTTCCTTGTGCTTCACGCCAAATCGCTGCTCCTCGTCAACGACAAGCAGGCCCAACCGCTTGAACTCGATCCCCTTGCCGAGCAGCGCATGGGTGCCGCAGACAATATCAACGGTCCCGCACGATATGCCTTCCTTCACAGCGGCCGCATCCTTGCCGGTGACCAGCCTGGAGAGGTGCGCCACCTTGACGGGCCAGCCTGCGAAACGGGTCTTGAACGTTTGGTAGTGCTGGCGGGCGAGCAATGTCGTCGGCGCAATGACCGCGACCTGGGCGCCATCAAGCGCCGCCATGAACGCCGCTCGCAGCGCGACTTCGGTCTTGCCAAAACCGACATCGCCGCACACGAGCCTGTCCATCGGCTTTCCGGATCCAAGATCGGTGAAGACGTCCTCGATCGCGTTTAACTGGTCGTCGGTTTCGTCATAGGGGAACCGGGCGGCGAACTCCTCATAGACGCTCTGCCCCGCATTCAGGGCGGGCGCTTTCTTGAGCTGGCGCGCGGCCGCAATCTTGAGCAGCTCTTCCGCCATTTCCAGGATGCGTTTCTTCGCCTTCGCCTTGCGCGATTGCCATCCCGCACCGCCGAGCTTGTCGATCGACCCTTCGGCGCCTTCCGACCCATAGCGGCTGATGAGATCGATATTCTCGACCGGCAGGAAGATGCGGTCGCCCCCTGAATATTCGAGCTCCAGGCAGTCATGGGGCGCGCCCGTGAGGTCGAGGGTCTTGAGGCCCAGATACTTGCCGATGCCATGGTCCACATGCACCACGAGATCGCCGGCATCCAGCAATCCTGCCTCGGCAATGAAGCTCGCTGTCTTGCGTTTCCGCCTGGGCGCGGCGAGGCGGTCGCCCAACATGTCCGGCTCGGCGATGATGGTGAGCGTATCCGTTTCGAAGCCGCGCTCGATCGGGAGTTCGGAAATGGCAAAGCCCGCCGACCGGGCCGCTTCCAGGCTGTGGGCCCTGTCCGCATCGGTGACGTCATGGTCGACGATCACGTGGGACAACCGCTCAGCTGATCCTTCGGTCCAGGCCGCGAAGACAACCGTCTTGCCTGCGTCTCGCCTGGCCCGCGCATGGGCGATGGCGACCTCGAAGATATTCACGTCCGGGCTCTGGCGCTCGGGTGCGAAATCCCGGCCGACGCGGGCGCCAAGGTCGATCTCGCTCCCGGATGCGGGATTGGGGGTGAACCGCACCGACGCGCGCGTTCCAAGCGCCGCCTCGAGCTGTGCGTCCGTCAGGTATAGCGTCTCGGGCGGAAGCACCCGGACGGTCTGCCGATCGCCTGCGGCCTCTATCCTAGCATCGTAATAGTCGCGCGCCTGGGTAAGGCGTTCCCGGCCCGCTTCCTGGGCCAGCGGGCCCAGTGCAATCAGCGCGTCCTCCGCTAGATAGTCAAACAGGGTCTCGAGCCGCGGATAGAAGAGCGGCAACCACGTTTCGACCCCTTGCCGCCGAACCGATGCCCGCGCAGCTTCGAACATGGGATCGCCCGACGGCGGTCCAAACGTCTCGAGGTAGCGCTCGCGGAAGCCGGCAAGCACCTCTTCGCTGAACAGCACCTCACTGACCGGCGAGAGCACAGCCCGCTTCAGCCCGCCTGTGGACCGCTGGGTCTCGGGGTCAAACGTCCGTAGCTGTTCCAGCACGTTCCCGAAGAGATCGAGGCGGAGAGGCTCGGGATGCGTCGGCGGATAGAGATCGATGATCCCGCCCCTGACCGCGAACTCCCCCCGCTCGCGGACCACGGAAACCCGGGAATAGCCATTGATCGAAAGAAAGGTCGTCAGCGCGGCCTCATCCACGGTGCCGCCTTCGACGACCTCCAGGCTTGCGCTGGCCATGGTCTCGGCTGGCGGCACTTTCTGGACGAGGGCAGAGGCCGTGGTGACCAGTAGCACCCCGCCGCCGGCCGCACCGCCTGCCTTGCGTTGCGCTAACGCTGCCAGGGCCGAGCAGCGCTTGGCCGACGTGGCTGGGCTGGGGCTGACCCGGTCATAGGGCAGGGTGTCCCAACCGGGCAGGTCGATGACCTCGAGTTGGGGATCGGCAAACAGCGCAACCGCCTTGGCCGTCTCGGCCTGTTTCCCGTCCCGCGCCACGTAAACGCCCATCGAGCCGCGCGCCTTGAGCGCCTCCACAAGCGCGAGGATGTCAGCGCCGAACGGTGCTCCGGCAAGAGTCGAAGGGCCTGACAGGGATGTCAGCAAGTCATGCGGCGTCATGGGTGAGGCGAGCTCCCGCGTCGGGGGTGGCGAGGCGTCAATCGGATGGGATCTATCAGCCTGGCTGCGCCTCGTAGCGGAATGCGATGAGCCGGTCCAGCACGGGGCCCTGGTGGTTGGGCGGAACTTCCTTCTGGCCGATCAGCCAGGCATAGACTTCCCAGTCCGGCGTCGCGAGCAGGCGCTCGAATTCGTCAAGGCCGGCCTCGTCGAAACTCTCGATCTCCGCATCCGCGAACGTGCCCATGAGCAGGTCCATCTCGCGAAACCCGCGTCGCCAGGCCCTGAATCTCAGTTTCCGCCGTCTCACGTCCATAGGCACGCTCCATCTGTCAGGGGCTACATAGGCCTGTGGAGACCTGCTGAACAGCCGATTGCTCTTGGAGAGGGTGCCGCATAGGGTCCGCGCCATGCGGGACGAGCGTCTCTACTCCCTCTTCGAACAGGTTGATGCCTTGCCAGGGATCGGCCCGAAGACCAAGCCTGCCTATGAGCGGCTCACCGGCGGCACGTCGATCTGGGATCTCTTGCTCCATCTTCCGGAACGCTGGCTCGACCGGCGCGTCCGCGACACTTTCGATGAAACAGAGCCCGGCGAAGTGGCCACCGTCCAGGGCGAGGTGAATTCCTACAAGGCGCCTTATAACGAACGCTCACCCCACCGGATCCGTCTGTTCGACGGAACGGGCTTCCTCACCCTCGTCTTTTTCCGTGCCGATGGCCGCTGGCTGCAGGGGCAGTTCCCGATCGGCGCAACCCGGATTGTGTCAGGCCGGATCGATGATTGGGAAGGCGAGCGCCAGATGACCCATCCCGACCATGTGGTCGATCCTGCAAGCGGAGAACATCCGCCCCGGGTGGAGCCGATCTACGGCCTGACCGCAGGGCTCACCAACAAAAAGGTGCACAACGCAGCGCTGGCCGCGCTCGACCGGATCCCCGAAGATCTGCCGGAATGGCAGGATGTTCACCTCGTAGCCCAAAAGGGCTGGCCCTCTTTCAGGGACGCCCTCAAGGCGCTGCACGGTCCCGAAGATTATCTGCCAGAAAGTTTTGCCCAGGCCCGCGATCGTTTGGCCTATGACGAAGCGCTCTCCCGGGAAGCGGCGTTTGCCCTAGCCAGGGCCTCCCGTGAGAAGCGCCGGGGCCCACCCATCAAGGCGAACCGCGAGGCCCAGCGGAAAGTCCTCTATTCCCTGCCGTTCAAACCGACCGGGGCCCAGCTCAAATCGATCATCGAGATCGAGGAAGACCTTGTCACCCCGACGCCCATGCGCCGGATGCTGCAGGGCGATGTGGGGGCGGGCAAGACGCTGGTGGGGGCTATCGCCGCCGTGCAAGCGGTGGAAGCCGGGTTCCAGGTTGCCTTCATGGCGCCCACAGAAGTCCTCGCGCGCCAGCAATTCTCCACGCTCGACAAGCTTCTCTCACCCCACGGTTACACCGTCGCCGCGCTGACCGGGCGCGACAAGGGATCGGCCCGCAACGCAACGCTCATGGGCCTTGCCGATGGCTCGATCCAGGTCGCTGCCGGCACCCATGCCCTGTTCCAGGAGGGGGTCAGCTTCGCCCAACTGGGCCTCGTCATCGTGGATGAGCAACACCGGTTCGGCGTGCTCGACCGGGTCAAGCTCGCTCAAAAGGCTGTCGACCCGCACATGCTGGTGATGAGTGCGACCCCGATTCCGCGCACGCTCGCCCTGAGCCAGTTCGGCGACCTCGACGTTTCAATTCTGAACGAGAAACCGGAGGGCCGGAAACCCGTCGAAACGCGCGTCCTTCCCGAAACCCGGATCGGGGAAATCATCCAGGCCGTCGGCCGGGCGATCCAGAGGGATGAGCGGGCCTTCTGGATTTGCCCACGGGTCGACTCCGATGACCTCGAGGATGCGTCCGCCGTAGGGCGTCAAGCCTCACTGGCCCATCAGTTAGGGGTGCCGGTAGGCCTGGTCCACGGCCGGCTGAAAGCCCAGGAGAAGGACACTGCGCTGGAGGACTTCCGCACCGGGAAAACGAAAGTGCTTGTGGCCACAACCGTTGTCGAAGTGGGCGTGGACGTGCCCGAGGCGACCATCATCGTGATCGAGCGCGCCGAAAGTTTCGGGCTGGCCCAGCTCCACCAACTCCGGGGACGCGTCGGCCGGGGCGACAAGGCCGCTTACTGCCTGCTTCTCTACAAGCCACCGGTCGGCGAAACCGCCCGGGAGCGGCTGGAAACCCTGCGCCGGACCGAAGACGGGTTCGAGATCGCCGAAGCCGACTTCCGCCTGCGCGGAGCAGGCGACGTTCTCGGCACGCGCCAGTCGGGTATGGCCGACTACCGCGTGATGTCCCTGCCCAGGGACAATGACCTCGTCGAGATTGCCCGCAAGGACGCCGGGCTGGCCGTTGCCAACGATCCCGACCTGCAAGGCGAGCGGGGCCGCGCGCTCAGCCTTATCCGTGAGCTGTTTCGACTGCGGACGGCGTCGTCTCCGGGGGAGGCGCTTGGGGGCGAGGGTCAGGATCAGGACCCGGATCGAGATCCTGATCAGGATCTTTCACCGGAAGGCGTTCAGGCACCACAAGCCCCGCAGAAATGATCATCTTGGCGCCTTCCTCAACGGTCATGTCGAGGGTCTTCAACTCGCTCCGTGGAACATAAAGCAGGAAGCCGGAGGTCGGGTTTGGCGTTGTCGGGACAAAAACACCCACCGATCCGTCAACCAGCCGATCTTTCACTTCGCCCTTCGCTTCAGCCGACAGGAAGCCGATGCACCAGGTCCCGCGCCTGGGATACTCGATCAGGACGACTTCCTTGAAATTCTTCCTGTCGCCCGAACCAAGGATATCGAACAACTGTTTGAATGCGCCGTAGATATTGCTCACCACCGGGATCCGGTTCAGGAGGCGCTCGGTCAGGTTCACCATCGACCGGCCAATCAGATTCGTCCCGACAGCCCCAAGCAGTGTTAGACCGACAACGGCCACCACCAGACCGACGCCAGGGATCGCGATGTTCGTGTAGGTTTCAGGGTCCAGCACCGGCGGCAGCAGCGGCTTGATCCGCGCGTCGATCACAGTGATCAGCCAGGCGACAACACCCACGGAAATGGCGATCGGCGCCGCGATCACGACACCGGCAAAGAAACGGCCACGAAGCCAGCCAAAAAGGGTCAGCTTCGGGAGGTCTTCGAGGCTTGGCAAGGGATGGTCAGAACGGTTCCGTTTGCTCATGGACCGGGAAAGCTCCTTCGTTGCGCAGCCGACGGCTATCAGGCTTGGCCACGCGTGTATTCCGCGCAATTGTGGCATCCATGCGTTACCACGAAGAGATTGAGAACCGGTTGAATGCCCTCGCGCCCCGTCTCCCAGCAGGACCAGCGGGCAGCATGGCCACACGAATTGAAGCGCTCACGAGACTGTCTGGCGGGGCGAGCCAGGAACTCTGGGCGTTCGATACGATCGGTACGGATGGTACCCGGACGGGTATGATCCTGCGCCGCGTCCCCGGCGGTGAGCGCCCTGAAGACCGGACCACAGCGGTCACCCTGCCCACGGAAGCGGCGCTACAGAATGCTGCGTCGGCCGCTGGCGTCCCGGTGCCCGATATCATCCATGTCTGCGCGTCCGGCGACGGCCTGGGCGAAGCGTACATCATGGGACGGCTCCAGGGTGAGACGATTGCCCGGCGCATCCTGCGCGACGAGGCGTTTGCAGAGGTCCGGCCGGCGCTCGCCCGTGCCTGTGGCGAGGCGCTGGCGCGTATCCACAGGCTTGCGCCCTCCGCACTCCCACCGCTTCAGACCTCCGGACCGCTGGAACAGCTCGACCAGTACGAAACGCTCTACCACAGCTACGGCGCCCGGCGGCCTGTCCTCGATCTCGCCATTTCCTGGCTCAGGCGCCACGCCCCGGAGCCGCGCGGCCCCGTCCCCGTCCATGGCGACTTCCGGCTCGGCAATCTGATGGTCGACCAGAACGGCCTCGCCGGCGTGCTTGACTGGGAACTCGCCCACATTGGCGACCCCCGGGAGGACATCGCTTGGGCGTGTATCAATGCCTGGCGGTTCGGCGTCAGCGAAAATCGCGTCGGCGGCTTCGGCCAGCTTGAGGACCTCCTCAGCGCTTATGCCGAAGCGGGTGGCGATCCGATCGCACCCGCTGAAATCGACTGGTTCGAAATGCTCGGAAGCCTCAAATGGGGGATCATGTGCATGACCATGTACGACATCTACCGCTCGGGCGGCGATCCGAGCGTCGAGCGCGCCGCTATTGGCCGCCGGGTCTCCGAGAACGAGATCGACCTCATCAACCTGCTCGAACGGCTCACCGGAGCGCGCCATGCATGACCAACCCACTGCCGGCGAATTGATCGCCGCCGTCCGAAGCTTCCTGGCGGAAACCGCGCGCCCGGCGCTGATGGGCCATGCAGCCTTCCACGCCCGGGTCGCCGAGAACGTGCTTGCCATTGTGGAGAGGGAACTCGAGCACGCTCCCCGCGCCGACGGCGCCGCCCGGAAGCGATTGCTCGCGCTCCTATACGAAAGTGACGACACCGCGCTCGACGCCCTCAACACCCAGCTTTCAGACGCGATCCGTGCCGGCACGTTGGACGAGACAAGCCCAGGCTTGCTGGACCACCTGAAGGCAACCACCATCGACCAGTTGAAGGTGGATCAACCGAAATATTCAGGCCTCGCAATCGCCATGAAGTCTGGCCAAGACTGAGGCATGTTGAAATCATTCCCAGTTGCCTTCGTGGCGCTCCTGATCGCGGTCAGTCTCTACGCGATCGCGAAAAACCCAATCGCCATGGCGCTCAATGCATCTGCGGCCACCAGTGCGCCCGTAGCGCCCGACTACGCCCAGACCACAAGCTGGATCACGCGCCCCGATACGCCGCCGCCCAGCGTGTGGGAAGCCGGTTGGGACGTGGATCTCTTCCTCCTCCCGCCCTGGCCAAAAGCGTGGGCCGCGCCCGGCACGATCGATCCCCGCGATGGTGCGTACCGGCGCGCGCAGACCGAAGCCCTCGCCGATATCCGCGAGGCCTGGCCGGCTGAGCAGGCGGTGTATTCACCCGCCCTTCGCGTACCGTCACCGGCGTCTCGAACGCCGGATTGGATTGCGGCCCAAGCAGATCTGGAAGCCGCGACCGAGACCTATTTCGAGGATCTAAACACCGGCCGCGCGGTGGCCTTTGTCGTTCCAGCCGGGGCAGGGGAGCTGATCCCCGCCCTCAAGGCTGCGTTGGCCGCCCGTTCAGACCTGGAGCGGTCGCGGGTCATCTCGATCACTGCCTTGGGCACGGGCGATCCCGCCTTGGACGCGGCCCTCGAAGGCTGCTCTTTCGGCGATGGGTGCCCCGATACGTTACCCGTTCACACCGCACCCACGTGGCGCGCGCGCGTGGCGCCGCAGCCGCCCGGCGGTGTCCATCCTTTTCGGACCGATGACCGGGGCGCCCTATCGTCGGCCTACACGTCCTTGAAGGCGCGATGGCTCTCGCATCTGAACGAGAATGTCTCGAAACCTGCCGAGCCCCTTGGTGACTTCGAAACGATTGGTCTTGCGCCCATTCACACCGCAGATGGCGCGCGGATCGACGAGTGATCGCCTATTGCGTCGGCACATCCCCAGCCGCCCCGTCATCGCCCAGCAGTGCGATCACAGCATCCCAGTGGGCAAGCGCAGCCGCATCACCCAAGGCAGCCACTTCGGCGGCCCGCAGCGTTGCAATCACCTCCGCGTCCTCGCCATACTGTTTCAGGAGCTGGGCAGCAGCACCAACGGCATCGGTCTGATTGGACGGCTCTTCTCTGTTGTTCGTCACCTCGGCACCCCTTGTTTTGGCGCCCTTCGCTCAGGGCGCTTTCGCGCCCGTGAAAAGGGTAGGGTGCTCCGGACCCAGGGCAATCTGCAAATCAACAGCGTGTTCTTCTGATCCTGTTGCATCCTATACGCGTACAGCGTACGTCTCATGGTTGTGATAAGGATCTGCGTGTGACGTCGAACAAGCCCACCATCGTCTGGTTTCGAAATGATCTGAGATTGGCTGACAATCCAGCGCTGCAGGCAGGGATCGATGCCGGCGATCCCCTCATCCTTCTCTACATATTCGAGCAGAACGAGGGCCAGCGGCCCCTTGGCGGGGCGAGCCGGTGGTGGCTGGACAAAAGCCTCCGAGCGCTTTCCGAAGATATAGAGCGCCGCTGCGGACATCTGGTCCTGCGCCAGGGGGAAACATCCGACGAAATAGACGCCGTGATCGCCGAATCAGGCGCCGGCAAAGTGCTCTGGAATCGCCGCTATGACGAAGCGGGCCGAACCATCGATGCCGCCCTGAAAGAGCGCCTCACGGGCCGCGGCATCGGTGCTGAAAGCTTCAATGGCAGCCTCTTGACCGAACCGTGGACCGTGAAGACCGGCACCGGCGGCTACTACAAGGTGTTCACGCCCTACTGGAAAATGGTGCGCGCCCAGTACCAGGCCCCTCCGCTAATTCCTGCCCCCGAGCATTTGGAAGGCCCCGCCGTCGCCAGCGACACCCTTTCCGACTGGGGCCTTCACCCAACCCAGCCAGACTGGTCCGAAGGCTTTGATCCGATCTGGCAACCGGGCGAAGCGGGCGCCCTCAAGCGGCTCGACGCCTTCCTGGACGCGGGTATCAAGCGATATGGCGACGATCGGAACCGGCCTGATCTTTCTGGGGGAACGTCCGGCCTGTCGCCGCATCTGAGATGGGGAGAGATCAGCCCGGTCGCGATCTGGCGCGTTGTAAAGGACGGCATCGCGGCTGGACGGTTCGAAGAGGACCAGGCCATGGTCTTCCTGTCCGAGGTTGTCTGGCGGGAGTTTGCCTATGTCCTCCTCTTCCACAATCCGGAGTTGGCGGACGAAAACTACAACACCGATTTTCAACACATGCCCTGGCGTGCGTCGGGCGACGATTATCGCCGTTGGTGCCATGGCGAGACGGGCTATCCCATCGTTGATGCCGGGATGCGTCAGCTCTGGCAGACCGGCTGGATGCATAATCGTGTGCGGATGATTACGGGCTCCTTCCTCACAAAGCATCTTCTGCTCCCCTGGCAGAAGGGCGAGGACTGGTTCTGGGACACATTGGTGGACGCTGACCCCGCCTCGAACGCTGCGAGTTGGCAGTGGGTCGCCGGGTCTGGCGCTGACGCGGCCCCCTACTTCCGGGTCTTCAATCCCATCACCCAGGGTGAGAAGTTCGACGAGACCGGCGATTATGTCCGCCAGTGGTGCCCGGAGCTTGCTCGCCTGCCGAACAAGTATCTCTTCTCCCCATGGACCGCGCCTCCAGCCATTCTCGAGCATGCCAAGGTGCGTCTTGGCGAGACCTATCCCCGCCCGATGGTCGACCATAAGGATGGCCGCCAGCGCGCACTCGATGCCTACGATATCCTCAAGCAAAAACGGGACGCCGCATGACCAGCATCGCGATCATAGGATCGGGCATCTCGGGCCTGGGCGCGGCGTATGCCTTGGAAGATGCCGCCGATGTCACGCTCTATGAGCGCCGTCCCCGTATTGGCGGCCATGCCTGGACCCAGACCGTTGACTACGACGGGACGCGTATCGATGTGGATGTGGGCTTTATCGTCTACAACGGGCTCAATTATCCCAATCTGATCGGTTTCTTCGACGCGCTCGGGGTGGCGACCCAGGACTCCGACATGAGCTTCGCCGTGTCCGATCCCGATGGTTGGGAGTGGGCCTCTTCGGCGCGGGGACTGTTTGCGCAGCCCTCCAATCTCCTGAACCCGGCCTTCCACCGCTTCTGGCGCACTATCCTTAAATTCAACGATACCGCCCGGGCTGAATTTGGCGCCGGCACCATTACCGATCACACCCTTGGCCAATGGCTCGACCGCCACGGCTATGACGAGACCTTCCGCGATAATTACATCCTTCCCATGGCGGCGGCGATCTGGTCGACGCCCGAGCGCGGCGTGCTGGATTACCCCGCCGAGAGCTTCTTCCGCTTCTTTGACAATCACCGCCTAATGCACCGGGACCGCCCGATCTGGCGCACGGTCACAGGCGGCTCCCGCCAGTATGTCGATAAGGCCGTCAGCGCGCTAAGCGCCCAAATCCGCCCGGCCTGTCCGGTGGTGTCCATCAAGCCCTTTGGCGACAAGATCCGGCTGGTCACCGAAGCGGGAGCAGCCGATGCGGTGCACGATGAGGTCATCTTCGCCTGCCACGCAGACCAGGCCCTCGCCCTGCTTGACCCTGCCTACGAGACCCAGCGTCTCCTGCTCGGTTCGGTGCGTTACAGGCCTAACCGGATCTTCCTCCACCGGGATCCGGCCCTGATGCCAAGGCGCAAGGCCGCCTGGGCCAGTTGGAACGTCCTCAAGCAACCGGGCGGCGATATCTGCCTCACCTACTGGATGAACCGCCTCCAGGGCATCGACCGGACCTATCCCCTGTTCGTCACCCTCAACCCTGAACGCCCGCCGCGGGACGATCTCACCTTCTCCACCTTCGAACTCGACCATCCCCAATTCGACGCCGCCGCCGAAGCGGCCGTACGCGCGATCAAGCGGCACCAGGGCGATGACGGGCTGTGGTTCGCTGGCGCCTGGATGGGCTCGGGTTTCCATGAAGACGGCCTGAAATCGGGGTTGGCGTGCGCCCTCGCGCTCGGCGGCAATGTGCCATGGGACGCCCAGGGTCTCGAACCATACGTGCGCAAGCCGCGCGAAGGCCAATCGGTCACGGCGGCAGGTGCTGCCCTTTGATCGGCGCGCCAGCCCTCAGTCTGATGGTCGGCCACACGACCCACGCGCGCTACGTGCCATTCGAGCGCCGGTTCAAGTACAGCCTCTTGCTGATCGACCTGGACATCGACCGGTTGGACATTGCGTCCAAGGCCTCGGCCCTCTTCGGCGTCGACGCACCGGGCCTGTTCTCCTTCCGCTCCAGGGATCACGGCGCCAAGGCGACCGGACCGCTCCGCCCCTGGGCCGACCAGATGTTCGCAGACGCCGGTATCGACCTGGGCGGCGGGCCCATCCGGCTCCTCTCGTTTCCGCGGCACACCTTCTACAAGTTCGCCCCCATTTCCGTCTGGCGCGGCTTCGGGCCGGATGGCACACCCCGCGGTGTCATCTACGAAGTGCACAACACCTTCGGCGAGCGCCATTGCTATGTCGCGCCCCTGGGCGAAGACACCCGCGCCTTCGACCGTCACGACGCCCCGAAAGACTTCCACGTCTCGCCTTTCTTCGGCGTCGATGGCCGCTATGGCTTCACCCTCCGGACCGGCGATCCCAACCGGTTCAGCCTCGTCGTCGAAACCCGGGTCGATGGCGCGCGCACCCACACCGCGACGATGCACGGCTTTGCCCGCCCCGCGTCGACCGCCAATTTCGCCCGCGCGGCCATCCAGCAACCCCTGTCGACACTCGGGGTCACAGCCGCCATCCACTGGGAAGCGCTCTGGATCTGGCGCCGCGGCGCGCGCTACCATAGCAAGCCCAAGCCGCCCAGCGCCCTCGCAACAGTTGCAGAGCCTCATAAACCCCCCTTAGTGTATGAGAAGTCATGATAGCCAATGCCGAGCCGATCCAGGCCACCCCCCAGCGTATCCGCCGCATGCCGAACATCCCGCCGGTCTTCCGGGCGGGCGCTCTTGCGCTCCTGGGGGCAAAGCGCGGCCGGCTGACGGTTGATCTGCCCGATCGCCGGCGCGTGCTGTTCGACCATGGCGTGGACGGCCCGGAGGCGCACATCATTGTCCACGATTACGGCTTCGCCCGCAGGGCCCTTGCTGGCGGGGATGTCGGTTTCGCCGAGGCCTACATGGACGAGGAATGGTCGACGCCGGATCTGACCGCCGTTCTGGAATTCTTCTCCGACAATTTCGACACGCGGGGCCGCATCTTCGTCGGCGGCATGCTGATGCGCTTGGCCAATCAGGTCCGCCACCTGTTCAACCGGAACAGTAAGGCCCAGGCCAAGCGCAACATCATGGCCCACTATGATCTGGGCAATGATTTCTACACCGCCTGGCTCGACCCCTCCATGACCTATTCTGCGGCCCTCTTCGACACCCCGAACCATTCCCTCGAGCAGGCCCAGCAGGCCAAGTACTCCGCGATCGCAGACGGGATTGGCGCTGGCCCCGAGGCAAAGATCCTGGAGGTGGGCTGCGGCTGGGGCGGGTTCGCCGAATATGCCGCCAAGCACCGGGGCGCCCATGTCACCTGCCTCACGATCTCCGAAGCGCAAGCCGAATACGCCCGGGAGCGGATGTTCCGGGAGGGCATCGCCGAGCGGGTCAACATCAGGCTCCAGGACTACCGCGACCATTCGGGCCAGTATGATGGGGTTGCCTCGATCGAGATGTTCGAAGCGGTTGGGGAAGCCTACTGGCCCAGCTATTTCGCCAAGATTTCCGAAGTGCTGAAGTCCCAGGCCCGGGCCGCGCTGCAGATCATCACGATCCAGGACGATCTGTTCGAGCGCTACCGCTCCCGGGTCGACTTCATCCAGCGCTACATTTTTCCAGGGGGCATGCTGCCGAGTGCGGCGGTGCTGACGCCGCAATTCAAGGCGGCGGGCCTTGCCCACCTCGAGACAAATTTCTTCGGCAAGGACTACGCCCGGACCCTAAAGCTCTGGAACAAGGCCTTCCAGGAAAACTGGCCCGATATCGCGCCCATGGGGTTTGACGAGAAGTTCCGCCGCCTCTGGAGTTTTTACCTCTCCTATTGCGAAGCCGGCTTCGACAATGGCCGCATCGACGTCGGCCAATTCGTCCTCGCAAAAGCGTAGAGGGGCACCGTACCAGGGTAGTATTCGGACAGATTATAAGCATTCAAAGCTCAGATCTACTTTTGCGTGCCCGTCTGGTAGATGCGCAAAATCGAATTGGGGCAATATATTCACCATGAGTGAGCAGATTTCGGAATTTGAACGTCGCATATTAGAGGCATTCTCCGAAAAAAAGGGGATGGCGGCGAATATCGGGGGGCAGTTGGACGGGTTAAGGGTTGAATCGCGGGAGGAAACTGGCGTTGGGGTATTCGTCAACTTTTATGGTGCTCACGCTGAAAGCCGCGGAATAACCACCGCCATAACCGGTGTGGACGCTGAAGATCCAGATGGCTCTGACAGTATCGGATTCGTTCTATTTTTAAAAAATGGATTCGTTCATATGTTGGAGGGGTTCTCGTATTTTGGAAATTGGCCAAATGATTTATCAGGATATCAGATTGTTGTTGAATAATAGTAGAATAAATTGGGAGGTCTAGCGGCACCCCGTGCTTTTTCTTCGTTACCCGATGGGTTGGGCTCTGGACTGCTGTTCTTTCCCGGTCGTTCCTGGTGCGCCCAGCCGCTCCGGGAGACGCCGAGGGGTGTAGGATAACTTCTCCCCTATCCACGCCCCGCGCCCTGTAATCCTTGCAAAAACCCGGCGCTTATCCGACCGGCCCGCGCCCGTGATAAGCTCCCCTCAAATGTCGAACATCACCGACACCATCGAAGAGCTACGCCCCTTTGGCGAGCAGCTATACACCCGCGTGATCGGCCGGGATGATCTCCATCTCGCGCCTGACTTTCTCACGCGGGCTGCGGCTGCACGCCTGAAGGCCGGCATCGCCATGCTCGAATCCTGGATCCGCCGCGTCCTCATCCTCCTCGCCCTCGAAATCGAGCCCACCCTCTCAAACGATGACCATCCCCACATCCGCTACTACCGCGAGCGCAAACTCAGCCCACCCAAGCAGTCCCTCCGCATCTTCCCAACCGGCGCCCCCTTCGACCGCAACCGCATCGAAGCGCTCAAAGCCAAAGCAAAAGCGAAATCCCAAACCTATCCCGGCCACCACCAGCCGAGCGGCCCCATCA
>JBCDLC010000007.1:0-97875 GCA_038745855.1 Pseudomonadota bacterium
CTTTTGCGGCGGCCTTGAGGGCTTCGATGCGGGTACGGTCGAAGGGGGCGCCGCTGGGGAAGATGCGGAGAGACTGCTTGGGTGGGGAGAGCGTGCGCTCTCTGTAGTAGCGGATGTGTGGGTGGTCGTCGTTTGAGAGGGTGGGCTCGATCTCGAGAGCGAGGAGGATCATGACGCGTCTGATCCAGGATTCGAGCATCGCGATGCCGGCTTTCAGACGTGCGGCAGCGGCACGCGTGAGGAAATCGGGCGCGAGATGGAGGTCATCTCGGCCGATCACGCGGGTGTATAGCTGTTCGCCAAAGGGGCGCAGCTCTTCGATGGTGTCGGTGATGTTCGACATTTGAGGAGGAGCGTATCACGGGCGCAAGCCGGTCGGATAAGCGCCGGGTTTTCCCAACGATTACAGAGTGCGGGGCGTGGATAGGGAAGAAGTTATCCTACAGCTGTCGGTGTCGTGCGGGGGAGCGCGGCGCGATGGGAGACCGCTGGTGCATATCGCTTCGCTTCATGCACCCTAAGGGCTGGGAAAGGCCCTGAGCCCTCAGCCGGATCCATCGCGTCGCGAAGGGCGGAGCCCGGAGCACAGCGGGGGATCAAAGTGTAAAGAGAGCGAAGCGACCACGGCGGGGGATCCGAGCATGATATGGGATCCAGGTAAAATGCCCGCCCTAGTCTTCGGTGCTTGTGGCGTAGATTGCGATGTCCAGTGTGCCCGGATCCATGACGCCGCGGTACATGCCAGGGGTGTTGAAAACGAAGGATACCGCCCCTGATCCGTCCATGACGATGACCCCACCATCGCCGCCGAGACCTGCCACCTGGTCGAGTGCATCGCCGGCGGCCGCCTCGCCGTCCTCGTTCAAGTAGTCCATGCGGGCACAAATCGTCTTGGCCACGGCAACCCGGATGAAGTACTCGCCGTGCCCGGTGGCCGAGACGGCGCAGAGGTCGTCCTGGGCGTAGGTGGCGGCGCCGATCAGCGGGCTGTCGCCGACGCGGCCGGGGACTTTCGCGGTCATTCCGCCCGTCGACGTGGCCGCAGCGAGGTGCCCGTCCTGGTCGATCGCGACGGCACCGACGGTTCCTGATGTGTCCGCCGATGTTGGGGCGCGGGATTTCAACACCCGGTCCAGCGCCTGCCGGCGCCGGTCCGTGGAGAAATGGCTGTTCGGCACCATTTCGAGGCCGTTGAGCACGGCGAACCGGTCTGCCCCGCCGCCGGCAAACATCACGTGGGGGCTGGCATCCATCACCTGCCGGGCCGCCAGGATCGGGTTCTTCACGCCCTTCACACCGGCGACGGATCCTGCGTTCCGGTCCTTTCCGGACATGATCGAGGCATCGAGTTCATGGCCACCCGTTTCGGTGAAGACGGCGCCGACGCCGGCGTTGAAAAGCTCTGAATTTTCCATCTGTACCACGGCCGCCTGAACGGCATCGACCGACGATCCGCCCCGCCGAAGGACTTCAGCGCCTGCGGCGAGGGCCTCTGTCAGGGCCGCTTCATAGGCCGCTTCCTGTTCGCCGGTGATCTGGTCTGGGGTGATCACGCCTGCTCCGCCATGGATGGCGATGCGCCAATCGGGTTGCGGGTCAATTTGCTGAACAGGGGCTTCGGCCCCGGAAATTTGTGGCGCGCGCTCTGGCAATGCGGAGCAACTCGCCAGGATGGTGGCGACGAGCACGCCGGTGATCGGGCCGAGGCCCCATGATTGAAGGCGGGCCGGTCGGGAATTCGCCCTCATGTCTCATCCCCGCCCTGGCGCGGACGGGCCGGATCTGCCGTGGACCGCGACTTGGGTTCGGACCCGGACGAACGTATCCCGCGCACGATGGCGATCACGAGGCTGACGAGGAGGACGGCCATCGCGATCACCGCGCCATACCACATGAAGGAATCGAGGAAATCAGACACGGCAAACCCCATCAGCGATCACGCAAGTTTACGGACACTCGCCCAGACTGTCACGCCGTACCGGTCTCAGCTCAGCCGGTCGAGGCCTTCGCGCGCCGATTTCAGCTTGGCCAAGCGGGCCTTCCCAGCGGAGAGGCGCTCACGGTTTTCCTCGACCACTTCGGCGGGTGCCTTGGCGACGAAATTCTCGTTCGCGAGTTTCTTGGCAAGGCCGGAGAGCTCCTTGTCGAGGCTCTTCAGGTCCTTGTCGAGCCGGGCCTTGGCCTCGGTCACGTCAATCAGGTCGGCAATTCGAAGGGCCAGCGTGGATGAGCCCAGCACCGTGGAAATCGCGCCGTCGGGCATTTCGGTCTCGATCAGGGCACTGTCGAGCCGGGCCATGCGCTCGATCACCTCGCGGTGGGCTTCGAGGCGGGCGGCGATCGTCTTGTCTGCATTCACCAGCGCCATGGGGACTTTCGCGCCGGCATTCACGCCGAGATCGGCGCGCACGGACCGGATTTCCGAAATGGCGTCGATGACCCACTCCATCTCCTCCTTTGCGGCGGGATCGTGGGCACTGTCGCCGAAGGTGGGCCATGGTTGCAGCATGAGGAAGCCGTCGCGCGCGGGGCCATGTTCTGAGAGCTTATCCCAGAGCTCTTCGGTCACGAATGGCATGAACGGGTGCAGCAGCTTGAAGACCTGGTCCAGCGTCCAGGCCGCTGTTCGCCGGGTTTCGGCCTTGGCCGCTTCGTCACCGCCGTTCAGCAGGGGCTTGATGAGTTCGAGATACCAGTCGCAGAAGACGTTCCAGACGAATTTGTACGCCGCTCCGGCCGCATCGTTGAACCGGTAGGCTTCCAGCGCTTCCGTGGTCTCTGTGACGGCGGTTGCAAGTGCGCCGACGATCCATCGGTTGACCGGCTGGCTGAGCGATTGGGGATCAAGGTCGCCGTCCCAGTTCTGGCACTCGTTCATCTGGCAGAAGCGCGCGGCATTCCAGAGCTTGGTGGAGAAGTTGCGGTATCCCTCCACCCGCTGCTTCGAGAGGCGGATGTTCCGGCCCATCGCTGCCATGGCCGCCATGGTGAAGCGGAGGGCATCGGCGCCATACTCATCAACGAGGTCGAGCGGGTCCATGGCATTGCCCTTGGACTTGCTCATCTTCTGGCCCTTCTCGTCGAGGACGAGGGCGTGGATGTAGACATGCTTGAACGGCACCATGGGCTTGCCGTCTTCACCCTTCGGGCCGAATTTCAGCCCCATCATCATCATCCGCGCGACCCAGAAGAAGATGATGTCAAACGCCGTCACGAGGACCGCGCCGGGGTAGAAGGTCTTCAGGTGTTCATCGGTCTCATCTGGCCAGCCGAGGGTGGAAAACGGCCAGAGTGCGGAACTGAACCAGGTGTCGAGGACGTCTTCGTCTCTTTGCAGAACGGCGCCAGCACCGGCCAGCTTCTGGGCGCTTTCCTCATCTTCAGCGACGAAGATCTGGCCCTTGTCATCGTACCAAGCCGGAATGCGGTGGCCCCAACAGAGTTGGCGGGAGATGCACCAGGGCTCGATATTGTCGAGCCAGTTGAAGTAGGTCTTGGACCAGTTCTCCGGCCTGAATTCGGTTCGCCCGTCTTCGATCGCGGCGCGTGCTTCCTTGGACAGTTCGGCGGCGTTGACGAACCACTGGTCGGTCAGCAGCGGCTCGATCACGACTCCGGAGCGGTCGCCGAAAGGCTGCATGATCGGCTTGTCCTCGACCAATGGAACCCGTTCGCCATCGTCCGAAGTGACCATCACTGCGAGGCCTTCGGCGGTGATGTCGTCGATGACTTTCTGCCGGGCCTCTTCCCGATCAAGTCCGCGATAGGCGTCGGGGACGAGGTTCACTTCGGAAACATCCATGTCCGAAGAGCGTTCGGGGTGCTTGGCCAAATCAGCCGCGACCCTGGCCGATTCCGCATAGGCTCGCCCATCGGACCGCATCCGGGCCTTGGAATCCATGAGGTTGTAGAGCGGAATATTGTTCCGGCGGGCGACCTGGTAGTCGTTGAAATCATGGGCGCCGGTGATCTTGACCGCGCCTGAGCCGAAGTCGGGATCGGGGTATTCGTCGGTGATGATCGGGATCCACCTGCGGCTTTCCTTCGGCCCGACGGGGATTTCGCATAGCTTGCCGACAATTGGCTTGTAGCGTTCGTCATCGGGATGGACGGCGACGGCCCCATCACCCAGCATGGTTTCGGGCCGGGTCGTGGCGATGGAGATATAGTCCCGTTCCTCCTCGAGGATGATCTGGCCGTCCTCGTCCTTCTCGACGTAGGTGTAGGTCTCGGGTTCCCCGTTCTCCTTGGGTGCGAGCGGATATTTGAAGTGCCACATGCGGCCGGGCGTTTCGATGTTCTCGACCTCAAGATCGGAAATCGCCGTTTCGAACTTCGGATCCCAGTTCACCAGCCGCTTGTCGCGGTAAATCAGCCCTTCATTGTAGAGCTCAACGAACACCTTCCTGACGGCGGCAGAGAGACCGTCATCCATGGTAAAGCGCTCGCGCGACCAGTCAGCGGAGATGCCCAGGCGTTTGTCCTGGCCAACAATCTGACCACCAGACTGTTCTTTCCACGCCCAGACGCGCTTGACGAATTCCTCCCGCCCCAGACTGGCCCGGCTTTCACCCTTGCCCGCTTCGGCCAGTTGCCGTTCCACGACCATCTGGGTCGCGATGCCCGCATGGTCGGTCCCGGGTTGCCAGAGAACATTCTTGCCCCGCATCCGTTCAAACCGGATCAGCACGTCCTGGAGCGTATGGTTCAGGGCGTGCCCCATATGCAGGACGCCTGTCACATTCGGTGGCGGAATGACGATGCAATAGGGTTCAGCGGCCGTGTCCATGGACGGCTTGAAACAGCCTGCCGCTTCCCAACGCTGGTATATTCGTGGTTCGGCTTCGGCGGGGTCGAAACGGGGATCAAGCATGGCGGGGGGATAGCCATAAAAAAGAGAGCGCGCCACCCTGGGCGCGCTCTTTCATTCTGGGTGAGTGGAAGCGGTCTAGCGCGCCAAACGGGCGATCCTCTGAACCTCTGCTTCGACCTTCTCTTCCACGATTTGCGGAAGGTTCTGGTCGAGCCACTCCTTGAGCATCGGTTTGAGCAGCTCGCGAACAATACCCTCGAGCGTGTTCTCGCTGCCCATGTCCATTTTGGCGACGAGACGGGCAAGGGCACCCGCGGCTGCGTCTGCGGTTTTTTCTTCGGTCAGCGAAATCGATTGGATGGACTGCGCCATGGGGTTCACCTCGGTTTCATCGGTCGGTGGAAGGGGATCATTGAGCGGTGCGTCTGGTACGTCCGCGGCGAGATTGGGATCAGGCGCCGGTTGAGAGGCAGTTGCCGCATCCAGCTGAGCCTGGGAGACGGCTTCGGTCAGCGGTGGTGGTGGAAGAAACTCTTCTTCCTGCGCGATACCGTCATCTTCAGCCATCACGGCTTCTTCAAACGGAGCGTTGTCGAAGGGTTCGGCCTCGAAGACGGCCTCTTCTTCCAAAGCGGCCTCGGCCATGGCCGTCTCCACGGCATCATCCACCACCGCTTCACTGGCTTGCGCGCTCACGTCGGCCACGAGTTCCTCGAAACTCAAACCGCCGGAGCCTTCGCCGCTGTTATCGTCTGCGTTTTCAGCAAGCTCTGACTCTTCGGCAGCGAAGATGTCGTCGGTGACGGCAATCTCATTGGGGTCCAGACGAACAGGAGCATTCTGTGCCTTTGCGGGCTGGGGCGCATCATCCTCAGAAATGATCTTGCGGATCGACGCGAGGATTTCCTCCATCGTCGGCTCTTTGGATGCTTCTTGGGCCATGTCGCACCTTCCTGCGGTTCAGGCGATTCACACCATCGCCGGGTCATCACACTCCGGCGCGATAACAATCTCTTCATTTTGCCATCAAGGGATTCACGCACACTGAGAAGGGGAATTCCTGTTCAATTCCATCTCGCGCCTGGCAATAGCGCCGCTCGCCCTGAAAAAAGGGGTTTAGCCTCTGCCAGCGATGCTGACCGCCTCCGGGGTCAAACGACCCATGATCTGAAGCAGGCGAGCGGCGGCGACATAGGTGTCACGCTCTGCAGACACCAGCGACAGCCGGGCGTTCAGGAGGTCCTGCTCGGCGTCAAGCAGATCCTGGGTTGTCCGGGTGCCGACGGACAACTCATCTCGCGCGCCGGCAAAGGCAACCTCGGCCGCCTCGACCTGTCGTTCGGAGGCTGTCACGGCCTGCTGCGACGAGAGGAAGGAGAACCAGGCGGCAGCGGTCTGGGCACGGACCTGGCGTTCAATGGCCTGGGTCTGGAGTTTCGCCTGTTCCCGGCGCAGCTTGGCCGCGCGGATCTGGCTGCGCACCAGTCCACCCCTGCCAAAGGGGAATACGGGCCCG
Source organism: Pseudomonadota bacterium (assembly GCA_038745855.1). GTDB lineage: Bacteria > Pseudomonadota > Alphaproteobacteria > Caulobacterales > Hyphomonadaceae > UBA5336. The sequence continues at coordinate 6,330 of JBCDLC010000007.1, forward strand.
GGCCACGGCGGAGAGATTGGTGTCCCGCTCCGGCTTCAGGTCTTCCTGGTAGACTTCCTGCCCATTCGCGGACCCGACGATATCGACTTGCAGTCCGCCATTTCCCCTGGCGACCTTCACCTGCTCTGCGGCGGCGCGCTCATTGGCCTTTGCCGCGAGCAGCGACGGATTGCTCGTGAAGACAATCTCGTTCACCGCCTCAAGGGACGCCGGAATGCTCAACGCGCCGGGCGTCACGAGATCTTCGGGACGTTGGCCGACGAGAAATGCATAGGTCGCGCGGCTGCTTTCGAGTTGGGCCTGGGCCGCGGCTTCATTGGCGCGCGCGCCTTCGAGACGTGCCTCGGACAATTTCACATCGGTTCGGGTCACGACGCCGACGGCAAACCTGTCCTGCGCCGCGCGCAACTGTTCTGCCAGGACGTCGACATTGTTTTTCCGGATACTGACCGCTTCGGTATCGCGGATCACGTCCATATACGCGGCGACCACATCGAAGAAGATCGATTGGCGAAGCTCGTCAAACGTGAAGTCCGCCGCTTCGATCCCGGCCTTGGCGGACCGGATACCAGCGGGGACGCGGCCATTGGTGAAGATCGGGCGAGCGGCCTCGATCGCAGCCGTTGCGATACCCGTTTCGGCATTGAATCCAGCGCCGACAGCACCCTGGAATTGGGGCGGGATCTGTCTGTTGGAGTCCGTCGCTTGGCCCCCGGCTGTCGCTGTAATGTTGATCGTGGTGCGTCCGGCGGCGCGAGCCTGGGCGAGGTTTTCGTCGGCGATATCGGCATCGGCACGACCAGAATCGAGCTGTGGATTGGTTGCTTCGGTCAGCACCAGGGCGTCGGAAAGGGTCTCGGCTTCGGCGGCCATGGGCACCATTCCGAACAAACATGCCGTCATCAAGCCAGATCTGAAACTCATCCCAACGCTCTCCGTACTCACCCCAGACCCACCCCCTATAGAGGGCGAATGGCGAAAACTGAACCGGGTATTTGCTGCCGTCCACAACTGCGCATCGGCGACCCCGCTGGGAGAAGCGCCAATCTGGCGATCATGTGCGACGCTTCAGAATACGAACGTTTCCGGTGCATCGAAGGCCGACAGCTTTGGCGGCCTTGCGTCGAAGGTATCCCGGTAGGATACCGTGTCGCCCGCGCGCGTGTAGATCCTGGCACGGCCGAGCGCGTCGTCCAGCGCAACCACAACCGCCATGCGTCCGCCATCGGCCAACTGATCGGTCAGCGCCTTGGGCACGGTTTCGACCATGCCGCAGATGACGATGAGATCGAAAGGTCCCTGGTCTGGCAGGCCCTCGGTGATCGGCGCTTCGACGGCCACGACACTATCAATGGCAAGATCAGCCATCCGACCGGCCAGCGTCTCAACCGTGTCCGCATCGTCATCGATGGCGATCACGGTGTCGCAGAGATGGCTGAGCAGCGCGGTCTCGTAGCCAGCCCCTGCTGCGATCACGAGGCAGACATCCGACGGCCCTGGGTCGAGCGTCGCGATCAATTTCGCAGCGTCGCGCGGGATCCAGAGTGCACGGTCGTCGCCAGTCGCGATTTCCATCTCCGAATATGCGACTGGTTGCTTGGACCGGGGCACGAACGCTTCGCGGGGAACGGACAGGAAAGCCCTCACGATACGGGGATCCGTCACGTCGTTGGGGCGGATTTGTGTGTCCACCATGGTTCTGCGCGCCGAGACGTAATCCATGGTACCTCCGAAATCATATCTCTCGCCGCTCTTTGGCGGCGTCGAATGGCCCCGATATCGTCGTGGTCTCCTGCCGGCAAGCGTCGCCACCGACGCAGGGGCGATGGCAGAGAACGAAACTGATTCGATTTTGTTCGAACGGGATCACTGCGCTTGCCGACAAACCATGAACCCGATACATAGCTGCTCCCGGGCGCGATCACCACCGAGCCTGGAACAGGAAGGGCGGGTATCGTCTGCCGGAGCGCAGCCGAAAATCCAAGAATTCCCAAATATTACAAAGTTTGGCCCTGTGGCGGAGTGGTGACGCAGCGGATTGCAAATCCGTGTACGCCGGTTCGATTCCGGCCGGGGCCTCCATGGAAGACGCGCAGAGACGGTTTCCTTTAGTTCACAGGAATGGCCCGCGCATTAACGCTTAACGTCCCATTAACCCTCATGAGCGATAGAGATAACGTCTTCTTTTGGAGACACCCACCATCACCCAACGCCTCGGCGGACGCTTCCAAGCGTCCGCCAATTTTTTTGAGGTGACAGCGGACCAGTACTTTGACACAGAGTGCGAAGTTGATAGAAGCCCGCTTACTCAAGTGGTGATCCGCGATAGCTCAGTTGGTAGAGCAGGCGACTGTTAATCGCCCGGTCGTAGGTTCGAGTCCTACTCGCGGAGCCAGTCCTTCGATTTGATCTCGCAGTCGTCCGGCGGCCGTCATTGGTAAGGCCCCGTGGCAGATCCTCTATTGTACGGTATGTCAGGACAACACGGCGAACGGAGGCATCCATGACCGCATCGCTCTCATTGTCGGGCTACCCTCTATCCATCGGTTACGGGCACCCATTGGTCGTGATGGCCGGGCTCAATGTTCTGGAGTCGAGAGACCTTGCGCTGCAGGTTGCCGATCATCTGAAAACGGTCTGCGCGCGACTGGCATTGCCTTTCGTCTTCAAGGCCAGTTTCGACAAAGCAAACCGGTCCTCCATCACATCCTATCGGGGGCCCGGCCTCGACGCGGGATTGGATATGCTGGCGGCGGTCAAGGCTGCGTTCGATGTGCCGCTCATCACCGACTACCACACGGCCGAGCAGGCCGTACCAGTGGCTGAGGTCTGTGACATCATCCAGGTTCCAGCCTTCCTGTGCCGGCAGACCGATCTTGTCGTTGCTGGCGCGCGCGCTGTGCGCGATCGGGGGGGCTGGCTGCATGTCAAGAAAGCACAATTCCTGGCGCCCTGGGACTGCAGGAATATCGTCTCCAAGGTCGGCGAAGTGGTGGGGGAGGACAGCGTGAATCCCACCATTCTCTGCGAACGCGGCACGAGTTTCGGTTACAACAACCTGACAGTGGACATGCTTGGGATCCCTGCAATGAAGGCGCTGGGGGTGCCGGTGACCATCGATGCGACGCACGCTGTCCAACTGCCTGGTGCAGACCCGCGAACGGCAGGCGGATCCACGGGAGGACGGCGTGAGGGCGTTTCCGTGATCGCCAAGGCTGCCGTCGCAGCAGGCGCAGATGGTGTTTTCCTCGAATTCCACCCCGACCCCGATGCGGCGCTTTGCGATGGGCCGAGCTGTTTGGCGCTGGAAGCTGCAGAACCGCTATTGGCGACGCTCAAGCGCCTGCATGAGGTGGTAAACGGCTAGCGCCGGACGCTTCAGTGGAACCCGGTCGATGGGCGGTGTTTTGCCCTACGTTTCCAAGCCGACCAAGGCCTTGGAGAAGGCATCAGCGCTGAATGGCTGCAGGTCTTCGGGTTTCTCCCCCACGCCGACAAAATGGATTGGCAGGTCGTGCTTATCGGCAATCGCGACCAGCACGCCGCCCTTTGCCGTACCGTCGAGCTTGGTCATGACAAGCCCTGTGACCCCGGCCGTATGGCGAAACGCTTCAACCTGGCTGAGGGCGTTCTGGCCCACCGTTGCATCGAGAACGAGGATAACATCGTGGGGCGCATCGGGATCCAGTTTCTGGGTCACGCGCACGATTTTGGCGAGTTCTGACATCAGCTCCGCCTTGTTTTGTAACCGACCAGCTGTGTCGACCAGAACCAGGTCGAGCCCGTCGGCCTTGGCCCGCTCGATCGCTTCGAAAACGAGCCCTGCTGCATCGGCACCGGTTGGCTTGGACATGACGGGAATTCCGGCGCGTTCGCCCCAGACCGTGAGTTGCTCGATGGCCGCTGCGCGAAACGTGTCGCCAGCCACAAGCAATGCCCGTGCACCCTGGGCTTGAAGCCTGGATGCGATCTTGCCGATGGTGGTGGTCTTGCCCGATCCGTTCACACCTACGAACAGGACGATCCGCGGGCTTGGCCCATCGGAAAAGTCGACAAACTGCTCCCTCGGCCGGAGAACGCCTGCAATCTCATCTGCAAGGGCGATTTTGATCTCTTCGTCGGTGACTTCCTTGTCGAAGCGGTCTCGCGCGAGGCCTGCGGTCACGCGAGCGGCGACACCCGTGCCGAGGTCTGAGGCAATGAGCAGATCTTCCAACTCTTCAAGCGTATCGTCATCGAGCTTTCGCTTCGTGAAAACGCCCGTAATCCCGTCTGCGAGCTTCGAGGATGAGCGCGAGAGGCCTTGGGTCAGCCTGCTGAAGAAGCCGGGTTTTTTTGTTTCGTCGGTTGGGTCGGGTTGGACGTCTTCGCCCGAAATTGGGCGACTGCTTGGATTTGGACTTGGGTCCTCATCCGCGTCGATGACTGTTTCACCGATGGGGTCGGAGGAAGAGGCCTCCTCATCCGTAGTCTCGATCTGGAGCTCTGCCGTCCCTGGCGCTTCGGGAGGCGCCTCAGGTGCAACCGGGGGCGGTGCGGCGGCGATGTCGGGTGGGTCCTTCGTGTCGACGTCGGAGAAGGTGCCCTGCGCCTCCAGCGCGGTCCCCTCCTCCAACATCTCTTTCTTTTTCTTCTTCTTTCCGAACCAGAGGATCATTCCGGTGTCCCGATCAGCCGCCTGCCATCGTGCCTGAGTAGGCGCACGCGATGAGGCCGTCCAGCCGTCAGGGGATGGTGGCTCTCCACGGTCACGGGTGTGAAATCGGGCAAGCGGGCGCCCTCACCCTGTTCGACGAGCGCTTCGGCGGTTTGACCGATCCATTTGTCGAGATGGCGCAGGAGCGCCCCCTGTCCAGTTTCTCGCAACCGAGCGGCCCGGGCCTTGATCACACGCTTGTCGACCTGAGGCATGCGGGCCGCCGGTGTTCCATCACGCGGGCTATAGGGAAAGACGTGCAGAAAAGCGAGGCCACACGCTTCGACAAGCTGCTGGGAATTCTCGAACGCGTCCTCGGTTTCGGTCGGAAAACCTGCAATAATATCAGCGCCTAACGCGATATCCGGCCGAACGCTGCGGAGCCTCTCTGTCAGCGCGATGGCCTCTTCGCGGCCATGTCGGCGCTTCATCCGTTTCAGGATCAGGTTATCCCCGTGCTGAAGCGAGAGGTGCATGTATGGCGCAAGCCTTTGGTCGCCCATGGCTTCGAACAGCGCGTCGTCCATCTCGATCGCATCGATCGAGGAAATACGGAGTTGGGCCAGCGATGGGACGCGCTTCAGGATCCGCTGAACAAGGTTTCCGAGTTTCGGCGTGCCGGGCAGATCGGTTCCCCAACTGGTGAGATCGACACCCGTCAGGACCACTTCGTAGTGGCCCGTCTCGACCAGCCTTTCCACTTGCGCGATGACGTCGCCGGCGGGCACCGAGCGGGCATTTCCCCTGCCATAGGGAATGATGCAGAAGGTGCAGCGGTGGTCACAACCCTGCTGGACCTGGACGTAGGCCCGGGCCCGGCCGCCCATGCCGTCAATAAGGTGAACAGCGGTTTCACGGACCGACATGATGTCGTTCACACGGGCTTTCGGCCGGTCGTCGAAGAGTGTCGCCGGTGCCCAGGTTTTTGGCTGTAGCTTCTCATGGTTGCCGATGACGCGGGATACTTCGGGCATCTCAGCGAACATGGCCGGATCGACTTGCGCGGCGCAGCCGGTCACGATGATGGGCGCCTCGGGGTTTTCCCGTGCCGTCCGGCGGATGGTCTGGCGCGCTTGGCGCACGGCTTCGGCCGTCACGGCGCAGGTGTTCACGACCACAGCATCCTGAAGGCCGGCGTCGCTCGCGTGCCGGCGCATCACCTCCGACTCGTAGGTGTTGAGCCTGCATCCCATGGTTATGACTTGCGGCCCTTTCCCAGGCGCCGCCGGTGCAGCGTCTACCACGTCTTCACGCGGCGAAGAGGGGTTGAGGACGTCGGTCATGAGAGCGGGAGATGACCCATCGGCGGTGGACTTTCAATGGCGACAACACCGCACCACGGTACACGGGGGACGCATTCGAGCGCGGCGGGCGGTTCACTCTCGCCATTCAACCTGAATCACCGGCTTATGCGCGAGCCAGCCAGAAAGGCGGCGCCCTCCCAGGAGGAATACGACAATGGTCTTTTACAGGGACCTCCGGAACCGGCGTCTCTTCTCGGAATCTGAGAAGGATTGGGTTTCACGCAGGCTTCTAGATCTGAGAGCGCAGTTGCGCACACCGGCGCCGGAGGGCGTTCCGCAGAGGACGCGGGAAAGCTCCCTCATCATCGGAACGTGGAACATCCGGGATTTTGACAACAACAAGTTCAAGCACGGCCCGCGCCGGCGCGAGAGTTTCCTTTACATCGCGGAGGTCATTTCCGCGTTCGACATTTGCGCGATCCAGGAAATCAACGAGGACCTCGACCCGTTGCGCCAGGTTCTGCGTCTCATGGGTCCGGACTGGGATTTCATCGCAACCGATGTCACCGTTGGCGCTTCGGGAAACCGGGAGCGAATGGCGTTTGTCTATGACAAGTCGAAGGTTCGCTTCCGGCACATCGCAGGCGAAATCGTCTTGCCCAAGCACGCGTTGCTTCCAGACGAGCAGCAGTTTGCGAGAACACCTTTCATGGTCTCGTTCCAGGCCGGTTGGTTCAAGTTCTCACTGTGCACCGTCCATATCTATTTCGGCTCGAACGCGAAGAACTCGGACGGATACAAACGGCGTGTTGCAGAAATCGAGTACATCGCGCGCGAGATGGCGAGGCGGGCTGAACGGGAAGACGAGAATTACATCCTGCTCGGCGACTTCAATATCAAGAACACCATGGACGAAACCATGAAGGCGCTCACCAAGGCCGGTTTCATCCTCCCGCCGGAGCTGTTTCCATCCAACATCAAAGGCACAAAGTTCTACGATCAGATCGCTTTCCGCACCCGCAAGGACGAATGCACGTTCCTCTCTGCCGGCGCGTTCAATTTCACGAAATCCCTTTTCAAGGATGAGCACTACGCCCACTACGCCCCCGTTCTTCCAGACCGGCACAGGGACCTGAAACCGGATGGGAACCCCACCGACAAAGGCAAGGACAAGGCCTATTTCAAGCAGCGTTGGATGACCTGGCAAATGTCGGATCACTTGCCGCTATGGGTCGAATTGGCGATCGATTTCTCGGATGAGCACTTGCTGAAGAACATCACCGCAGATGCGCTCGACAGCCCTGCCCAGAAGGAGTTTCTGGCTGAGGTGGACGACCTGTCGTTCCACCATGGTGATGCGCCAAAGCTCTCAGAGAGCGGCGAAGGCCCGGAAGAGCCGCGCCATCTATCAAAAGCGAAAAAGCGCAAACGGCCCAAGCTTCCCTCGAAGGACAAGGTTGGAACCGCGCGTCCCGATATGCCCCTTACAATAGGGGAAGCCTGGCGGATCTTCTGGTTCGTCGCAACCGGGAAAGCCGACGCGATCCGGCGCGAACGCCGGGCAAAGGAGGAAGCAGCGCGGACAAAAAAACCAAGGAAAGCCAAGCTGCCATAATGGCCGACTGTATCATGTTGCGGAGGAGGTGGATGTAGCGCTGGTCAAGACGGGTGCGCCATGCCATGTCCGTTGCCGACACGAACCGCACAGTAGAAGAGGGCAGCGCATGGCGACTTCGCCGCCTGTGGTTGCAGTGGCTAATCTCAAGGGGGGCGTGGGGAAATCCACGACCGCCCTGATGCTGGCGGAAGGGTTGGCCTACCATTACGGCCTCCACGTCCTGCTCTATGATTTTGACGCCCAAGCCAATCTCTCCGAGACCCTCTTGACCAGCAATGGCGTTCGGCGGGCGCTGAACCAGGGGGGCGGTGTCCCTGCAATCCTCGACACATTCATCCCCGGCGGCGATTCGGAACTGGGCGGGGAAAGTCCTCTGGTCGACACGCGGACGGCCACGGTCATCGAAGAGCTTGTGCAGTCCCGGGACCGATTGGACGACGATGGCTGGGTCTCCCTTCTGCCAGCCCATCCTGGAATGCGGTTCCTGGAGCCGCATCTGGAGCGCAGCCCCGGTGATGGCTGGTTCGAGATCGGCGACCAACTTGGAAATGTCATTCAGGAAGCAACAGCAGACGTGAGGGCGCAGGCTGATCTCGTCCTGATCGATTGCCCACCGCATATTTCGGCACTCTGCCGTACAGGGCTGAAATTAGCGGACTACTACGTGACCCCAACGCTGGCCGAAGTGCTTTCAATCTGGGGGGTGCACCAGTTCCTGAATTGGCTCATCCACCCGTCCATGTGTGAATGGATCGGCCATGATCGCGATACGGTTCCCGAACGCCAATTTGTTGTCTGCACGCGCTACGCACCCCGTTCGCGGGCACACCAAAGGGCGCTCGGCCAATTACGGGCCGATTGGCAGGACCGGGCGTTCTCCGAACCCATCCGCCAGCGTCTATCGCTTAGCCGGGAACTCGAACGGGAAGACGAGAACAGTCACCACCATTTTTCAGGACGTTACCGAGGGCACGTGAAAGGCGATATCCGCCGCCTCGCCGACAGTTTTTCAGATTTCATGAAGAGCCGACACGGCACGAATTGGCAGAAACGTAGGTAGGGTTTCGACTGCCCACCTGCGGGGCCGATATAAGCAATTGGTCAATTCCCGGCTGGGAACGCCTCAAGCGTGTGAGGGCGACGCCGAATGCGCCGAGCCATTCGTCACTGGCTTGTCGGCTATCGTTGACGGTTCAGCCGTTTCTTCACCAGCGAGCGCCCTTACGAGGGACAAGACCGCCATTCTCTGTTTGTCGTCATCGATGCGTTGGAAACTCCGCACCAGATCGATGGTATGCCGAGAAGACCCGACAGGCTCTTCCCCAAGCTCAGCGTTTGCATCGCCGCCTATGCCGTCAAAAAACCAGCCCGCTGTTGTATCAAGCGTCTCGGCAATCTTAAACAGGCGGCCGGCACTCACGCGGTTTGCGCCCGTCTCATATTTCTGGATCTGCTGATAGGAGATCCCAAGGGCGTCTGCTAACTGATCCTGGGTCAAGCCGAGGAGCACGCGCCGTCTGCGAATACGCTCGCCTACGATACGATCGATCTCCGAGGCGTCAAATGTCGAGGTTGCCATCACCGGCGTCCAGATTGCTGCGACGTGAGCCAATACACACCTCGCCACGACCCGAGCTAGATCGTTAATTTCAAAGGGCAAGGTAAAGGCGACGAGGCCGCCAGCAGCATTCGTTGCTTTGCCGTCGATCCTGTAGATGTTAGTGGAGTGTCAGACAGATCGCAGTTTGTCCTTTGATCGCGGTCTGCACCAACAAACGCCACAGGGACGAGCGCATGGCCTCCAATCCTCTTCTTTCGGCAAGCTTGCTTGCGGCCGCCCTCAGCCTGTCCGCAGGATGCCAAAATAATCGCGGCCCAGATCGTATTGCCTATGTCGAGCGCCCCGTTGAGATGTTGTATAATGCTGCATCGGCCGAACTCGATAGCCGGGCATATGAACAGGCCATCCAACTCTTCAACGAAGTTGAGCGGCAACACCCCTACTCAGAGTGGGCACGTCGTTCCACACTCATGACCGCGTACGCCCATTATCGCGCGCGGCAATATGATGATGCGATTGGCGTTGCCCAACGTTTCATCGCCCTGCACCCGGGAACCGACGGTGCGGGATATGCGTACTACATCGTCGCTGTATCCAACTTTGAGCAGATCATCGACGTCGGACGCGACCAGGGCACAACGGTTGCCGCGCGGGCGGCGTTGGAAGATGTCGTGCGCCGCTTTCCGGAAACAGACTACGCCCGGGACGCGCGGGTTAAACTCGACATGGTTTCTGACCAATTAGCGGGCAAAGAGATGGAAATCGGGCGCTGGTACCTGCGCAAGAACCAGCATCTTTCCGCCGTCAATCGCTTCAGGACAGTTGTCGAAACATACGAGACGACCACCCACGTTCCGGAGGCGCTGCACCGCTTGGTGGAAGTCTACATGTCGATGGGCCTCAGGGGAGAGGCGGTCGCAGCTGCCGCGGTACTCGGCCATAACTACCCTGACACGCGTTGGTACCGTATGAGCTACAATTTGGTGGGCGGCGAGAACGGTGCACAATCCATCCTTGCCGAGGAAAACGGTCGCTCAGCTGCAAAAGTGGCTGACGCGCCCAAGACTTCGGCACAGGGATCTCCAGATCAGCTACCCTAGTTCGATCATGACTTGTTCTCTATAAGTTCTTGTGATAGTCCACCGCTTATGTTGGTGGACCTTTCTATTCACAACTTCATTCTCCTCGATCGGCTCGATTTGTCGCTGGCCGGGGGTTTTACGGCGCTCACTGGGGAAACCGGATCGGGGAAATCGATTATCCTCGACGCCATATCGGTCGCGCTGGGCGGTGTCGCCGAACGCAGAATGATCCGGTCCGGCGCAGATCGGGCCATCGTTTCCGCGGCATTCTCTGTCGAAAGCGGCCACCCGGTCTGGACCGCTCTGGAGGATGCCGACCTCGCCGTCGATCAGGAAGAACTCTTGACTCTCAAACGCGTAATCCCGCGAAAGGGCGCGGTTCGGGCCTATGTGAATGGCCAACCGGTGACGGCAGCGTGTCTAAAGGAAATCGGTGCGCTGCTCGTTGAAATTCACGGTCAGCACGCAGCCATGGGACTCCTTAGGGCATCGTCCCACCGGGCTTTACTCGACTCCTATGCCCAGAACGGCGCATTGCTGGAGGATTGCGCTCATGCATGGGCCGCTTTTACCGCTGCAAAGGAGGTGCATAACACCCTCGTTGCGGCTCAAAGAGACCACGAGACACAGCGGGACCGCCTCGAACAGGACCTTGCTGCACTATCGGAAATCAATGCCGAAGCGGGGGAGTGCGAGACGCTGGCCAGTGAGCGGGAGATCCTCAGCCACGGGCAGAGATTGAGGGACGGGCTGAGTGAGGCCATGACGGCTTTGGGCGAAGCGGGAAGCCGCCAAGGGGCCGCTTTGGCCGCCCGAGCGGTTGAGAGGCTATGCCGCCTACCTGGACTCGATGATGGGTCTACGGGGATCGCAGCCACGTTCGTGCAACTCAGGGATTGTCTCGAGCGCGCACTTATCGAGATGGATGAGGCTGACGGCCTGTTGGTCAGTCTCATGGCTGAGCTGGACTGCGATGATGGCCGACTGGAGGCCGTTGAAACGCGCCTTTTCGCGATCAAGGGTCTGGCGCGTCGGTTTGGGGTTGAAGCCGATGCGCTTCCGCAGCTCATGGAAGTCCTGAAGAAGGAACGTGCAAATCTTGAAGCAGGGGACGACGCGCTTCGAGAGTCCGCGGAACGGGAGAAGGCGGCGAAAGCCCATTGGCGAACGGTTGCAGCGCGCCTGACCACGGCACGCATAGCTGCAGCCAAGCGCCTCGGCAAAGCAATCGGACAAGAATTCAAACCATTGCGAATGGCGTCAACAACCCTGCACGTGTCGATCAGGCAAGCGGCAGAGACCGCCGAGGGACCGCACGGTCAGGACACCGTCGAAATCGAAGTGGAAACGACCAAAGGTGCAGGTTTCGGTCCTCTGGCGAAAATAGCATCTGGCGGAGAGCTATCCCGAATTTCCCTGGCGCTTCGTTGTGCGCTGGCGGACATTGGTGAAGCGCCGGTGTTGGTGTTCGATGAGGCAGACCAGGGCGCCGGCGGCGCTGTCGCGGCGGCAATCGGTGAACGTCTCTCCCGCTTGGGGGCGCAAAGACAGGTACTGGCAGTCACCCATTCGCCACAGGTTGCCGCATCGGCCGACGCACAATGGCGGATCCAGAAACGAGTGGGCAAAACCGACGCTGGCCGAACCTGCGTGGCGCAGCTAGATGGAGACGCGCGTCTGGATGAAGTCGCGCGCATGCTTTCGGGACACACGGTCACCACTGAAGCCCGCAAGGCCGCCGCACGGTTGTTGGAGAGCTCATGTCAAAGGCAAAATCCGTGAACGCCTTGTCGGAGACAGAGGCGAAGATGGAAATAGCCGATCTATCGGCGCGTATCCGGGCGGCCGACGACGCTTATTTCAATCGCGACGCGCCTGAAATAAGCGATGGCGACTATGATGCACTCCGCAGGCGCCTGCTGGATATCGAGGCGCGGTTTCCAGCCCTCACCAGTGCGGAAAGCCCTAGCCGGTCGGTGGGCGCAACACCGGATTCAGGGTTCGGAAAAGCGCTGCATGCCGAACCCATGCTCTCGCTTGACAACGCCTTTTCTGGTGATGATGTGGCAGACTTCATCGGACGCATCCGCCGGTTTCTGGGTCTTGCAGAGGATGTGACCGTTAGCCTGACCGCAGAGCCGAAAATCGATGGTTTGTCGCTTAGCCTCACCTACGATCGGGGACGTCTGGTCCGCGCGGCGACACGCGGCAACGGTCAAGAGGGCGAGGATGTGACGGCCAACGCCAGAACCCTGGCCGACATTCCCGATGCGTTACGCGGTAATTCGTGGCCGAACCGGATCGATATCCGGGGTGAGGTCTTCATGTCGAAACGGGAGTTCGCTGCGCTAAACGCGCGGGAGGCGGCGGTGGGCAACAAGCTCTATGCCAATCCGAGGAACGCAGCGGCCGGGAGTTTGCGCCAGAAGGATCCCGAAATCACGCGCACACGAGCACTGAATTTCTTCGCCTACGCCTGGGCTAATGCCGCGCGCGACTTCGCGGACACCCAGTCCAGCGCCATTGCTGCCTTCGAGAATTGGGGCTTCGTCACAAACCCGATGTTTACCCGCCATGAGACGCTCGAGACACTTTTGGCCGCCTATGAGCAGATTGCGGGGGAAAGGGCCGCGCTCGACTATGATATCGATGGCGTGGTCTACAAGGTCGATCGGCTGGACTGGCAGGGCAGGCTCGGCATGGTCAGCCGCGCCCCCCGATGGGCCATCGCGCACAAATTCCCCGCTGAGCAAGCCGTCACGGAGATCGAGGCCATCGATATCCAGGTCGGACGAACGGGCTCGCTGACCCCCGTCGCCAGGCTGAAACCGGTCACAGTTGGCGGTGTCGTTGTTTCCAATGCGACGCTGCATAATGAAGATGAAATCCTCAGGCTTGATGCGCGCGTGGGGTGATCGCGTCACAATCCAGAGGGCAGGCGATGTCATCCCCCAAATCGTCACCGTGGTGGATACTGACCGGGCCGGGCGGAGCCCGCCTTTCGATTTTCCAGAGGCCTGCCCGGAATGCGGATCGGCCGCCGTGCGGGAAAAAAATGACAAAGGCGAGTTGGACGTACGCCGCAGATGTACAGGCGGCCTGGTTTGTCCAGCCCAACGGATTGAGAGACTCAAGCACTTCGTGTCCAGAAAAGCGCTCGACATTGAAGGGCTCGGGTCGAAGCAGATCGAACTGTTTGTGGAAAAAGACATCCTTCGCGGGCCTCAGGATATCTTCCGACTGGAAGAAAGGATCGCCGCGTCGGGGGCGCCCCGTCTGGCGGAGTGGCCTGGATTCGGGGCGGTATCGGCTGACAATCTCTTGGCCGCAATCAATGCGCGCCGATCCATTTCTTTCTCTCGTTTTCTGAACGGGCTTGGCATTCGCCATGTCGGCCAGATCACGTCGTCGACCTTCGCGCGGGCCTACGGGGACTGGCCCAGCTTCTGGGCCGCTGTCGAGGCGGCGCGGGATGGTGCCCTTTTCGGGGCAGCAGACAGTGGACTCACCGAGATCGATGGCATTGGGCAAACCGCAGCAGAAGCGCTCGTCGCCTTCGCCCGCGAACCGCACAATCTCGAAATGCTCGAAGCGCTACTGGCGGACGTAACGATCGAACCAGAGGACGTTGCTTCCGAGGATACACCTGTTTCAGGAAAAACTGTCGTATTCACCGGCACCCTTGAGCAGATGACGCGGGATGAAGCCAAAGCCCGCGCCTCGGCCCTGGGTGCGAAAGTGTCTGGATCGGTATCCGCGAAGACCGATTACCTGGTCGCGGGTGCAAAGGCAGGATCGAAGCGCGCCAAAGCCGAAGCCCTTGGTGTGACCGTTCTCAGCGAGGAAGACTGGCTCACTCTCATCGCCGGAGGTACACCTGAAGCGCCCGATGGAGAGCCATGAGCCGGGCCCGTAATCAAACCCAACCCTCCATATCCACCAGACGCGCGGAGGCTATGAAGCAAGGGGTCGACACGCCGCTTCAAGCCAGACCTGTAGCGCCGGTTCCAGTCCCGGCGATATCTTTTCGAGAACAGCGGCGTGATAGGCATCCACCCACGATACTTCGTGTTGCGTCAGCAAGCTGGGCTCAATCAAGGCCCTGGAAAGGGGCGCAAATGTCAGAGTTGCGAACCCGAGCATCGGCCGGTCTCCGCCTTCAATCGCTTCGGCCGGGGTCACCACTTCAAGGTTCTCGATCCGAATGCCGTAGGCCCCTTCGCGATAGTATCCAGGCTCGTTTGAAACAATCATCCCAGGCTGCAGGGCGACGCTGTTCCAGGGCTTGGCAATTCGCTGAGGTCCCTCATGGACACCGAGATAGACTCCGACGCCATGCCCCGTACCGTGGTCGTAATCGTAGCCGCTCTGCCACAAGGCGTGCCGCGCCAGGGTGTCGAGATGCGTACCCGTTGTTCCTTGCGGAAACCGCGCCGAGGAAAGGGCGATGTGCCCCTTCAACACCAGAGTATAATGGCGGCGCATATCGGGCGTTGGCGTTCCAATCGGCACCGTTCGCGTCACGTCCGTTGTGCCATCGAGATACTGGGCGCCGGAATCGACGAGATAGAGCGAGCCATCGGCAAGGACACGATTGCTGGCGCTCGACACCCGGTAGTGGGGCAACGCTCCGTTCGGTCCCGCCCCTGAAATAGTATCGAACGAAAGGTCGATCACATCGCCGATGGCATCCCTGAAACGTTCAAGCGCCAGGGCTGCGTCAATTTCTGTGATGGTACCCGATTGGGCCTCCGTATCGAGCCAGTGGAGGAACCGGGTGACAGCGACTCCGTCGCGCAAGTGGGCCGCGCGCGTGCCGGCGAGTTCAACCTCGTTCTTGCAGGCTTTCGGCAAGAGAACGGGATCTGGCGCGCGCAACAGATCGGCGCCGCCTTGTTCCAGGGTGTTGAACACCCATGCCGAAGCCGTGTCCGGATCGACGCTGACTGTCTTGTTCGACAAACCTGCAAGCCCATCGGCAAACGCGGCCTCGTCGACAACGGACACGCCGTTCCCGAGATGGGCTCTCAGGGCATCATCAACCTTGCGTGGGTCAACATAGAGATCCGCGCTACCGTTCGCGCGGACGATGGCCTGTGAGAGCGGCAGTGGAGACCGCGCCACGTCACCCCCACGGATGTTGAAAAGCCAGGCGATCGAAGCTGGCGCCGTCAGCACAGCGGCGCCCGCGCCGCGCGCCCGGAGTGTCTCCGCGATATCGGCACGTTTTTCGGCGCTGGCCTTGCCTGATCGCTCAATCGGATGGGCCACGATCTTTGCAGATGGCAGAGATGGTCGATCCGCCCATGCAATATCTATCGGATTGCGATCGAGGGCGACGAGCCTCGCGCCGGTACGTTGGCAGGCATCTGACAGCTGTTTGGCGGCATTGGGCGCGACCAGCTTTGGATCGAAGCCCAGTACCATGCCGTCCAACGCCTGCGTCTCAAGCCAGGCGAAAGGGCCTGGATCGGGCATTGCCACGTGTTCGAACAGCGGCGCAGGCGCTTGATCCGTGCCCTGCAGGGTATAGCGGCCATCGATGAACAGCACCGCCCGGTCCTTGAAAATCCACGAAGCACCGGCCGATCCCGTGAAACCGGTTGCCCACGCCAGGCGTTCATTTGCATCGGGAAGGTATTCGTTCTGGTACTCGTCCTCGTGCGGAACGTAGAGCCCGTCGAGCCCGAGGTCACACATGGCGGCTCGCAACTTCGGTAGCGAAGCCGGAGCCACGTTGGGCCCGCCCTTCACATCAAAATCCTGTCTCATGGTATAGCCCTAACGCCCTATGCGCCCCTGGGAAAGGGCGAGCGTTGGAAGACCAATGTTGACCACCCATCACGGCGAATGTGGGTGATTTCCAAAAGGCCACGGCTTGCATAGGCCTTGCTGACCAAGGGCGCCTGGCGCGTGAGCAATCCAGAGAGCACGATGTGGCCACCCGGCGCCGTAATGCCGGGCAAGTGCGTTGCAAGACCGATCAACGGGCGTGCGAGGATGTTCGCCAGGATCAAGTCATAGGGCGCCATTCTCCGCAACCGAATATTGTTTACGCCGCGGGCCACGACGGACTTGAACCGCGCGTTCACGTCGTTGAGCAGCGCATTCTCCCGGGCCGTCTCGATGCTCCCCGGGTGAATATCGGTGCCGACAACGCGGCGCGCCCCAGCTTTCAAGGCGGCGATTGCCAGCACGCCTGTGCCTGTTCCCACATCAAGCACGTTCCCTGGCCGTCGCCCGCGAAGCAGCGTGTCCAGCGCGAGCAGGCAGCCGAGTGTCGTACCATGGTGTCCCGTACCGAAGGCCGGCCCAGCCTCTATCTGTACGGTGTGCAGGCCCGTCCTGACTTTGGGCAAGCTGTGTGCGCCGGCGACGAGGAACGTCCCTGCGCGGATAGATGGAAGGCCTTCCAACGACATGGCGACCCAGTCCCGGTCCTCGAGCGGATCGACCCGCACGCTGAGCGCCGGCACGGTGTCTGCGACGAGGGCGCGGCACGCTTCTGCGGCGTCCTTATCGGCGGCATAGGCGTCGAGACGCCAACGGGTTCGGCCATCCTCCCGGTAGTCGACGGCATCGGCAGGGGATGGATCGGTCCAGGCGAGGATCGACCAAGCCTGCTCGATCTCGAGCTTTCCGCCCGTGGCATGAATACGGTACATGCAGCCTCTCCCGTGCTATCGCACGATGGTCCAGCGACCCCGATCACGCATCTTCTTCGCCCGGGGATGATGCGCCCGTTTCCATGAATGCACCGAGGGCCTGGACCCAGGTCACGACAGTCTCGTCGACCCCCTGGTCGAGCAAGAGGTCCGCCATCAGTTCACTGGCGCTCAAGGGCGACGACAAACAAGGTGCCAGCGAGGTTTGAAGGTCTGGCACCGTCACGTCGACAAAGGTCTCCACCATATCGCCAATCATCGAGGCCCGGCTCGCCAGACGAACCGCGCCAATGACTCCGGGATCGTTCAAATCGTCCTCGAGATTGCGCAGAACGCGGAGGTCAGACCGGTGGGCGGCTGTGAACTCACTGAACACCTGATCCTTTTTCCAATCCACCCATTCCGACGTACAGGGTTCGGGCTCAGGTATCGCGCACGCAGACACCAAACCGGTAAAAACAGCGGCATAGGCGAGGGCGCGGGCGCTCGAAACCATGGTTTGGGCCTTTCCGGATTGATGCCTCAAAGGCGGGTTCTTTCGCGTTGGACTTTCCAAGTCCGGCGGAGCAAGCAACACTCGGCAAAACAATAACCTGACCGGAGGGTTCGGCCTTGGCCAATGCCCAGAGCATCATTCTTCACCAATACGATCAATCGCCTTTCTCTGAAAAGATCCGTCTGGCGTTACGGCTGAAAAACCTCGCGTGGTCGTCGGTGGACATCCCGAACATCATGCCCAAGCCTGATCTTGTCTGCCTCACCGGTGGCTACCGGCGAACGCCCGTGATGCAGATCGGCGCAGATATCTTTTGCGATACAGCGATTATCCTGGCTGAGCTTGAACGGCGCTTTCCCATCCCCGCGCTCAACCTTCCCGGGCATGAGGGCCTTCATCGAATGGTCGGCGCTTGGGCCGACAGGACCTGGTTCCAATGTTCGGTAGGTGTGATCTTCGGTGCGATCGGCGAGCACGTGCCCGATGCGTTCAAGGCCGATCGTGAGGCACTCTCGGGCCGGCCGTTTGATACCGATGCCATGGCAGCCGCCGCCCCGATGCTCCGTGAGCAGTGGCTCGCGCATCTCGGTTGGTTGGAAGAGCGGCTGCAAGGCGGACAGGGCGCGGGATCGGGCGCATGGCTCGTCAGCACGAAGCCAGGCCTGGTCGATGTTCACGCGCATATGAACATCTGGTTCATGCAGCAGACCGTTCCGGACTTTCTCGAAGAGTGCTTCGCCACCACGCCGTTGACCAAAGCCTGGTATCAGCGGCTTTGTGAGGCCGGTGGCCAGGCCCCCGATGTCATCACCAGCAGCGATGCGGTGGAGATCGCCGCCCAGGCTGCGCCGCGCCTCAAACCGGCAACCGTTGCTGAAGTGGCGGGCCAGGGCTTCGCACCGGGCGACGAGATCGCCGTGGCGCCTGATGATTACGGCCGGGACTGGGTCACTGGACAACTGGTCCACGCAGACCACCAGAAGATTATCCTCCAACGGATCGATCCGCGTGCAGAAACGCTGCACGTGCACTTTCCAAGGGTCGGCTACCTCGTCAGAGCCGGCTAACCCCCAGACGACGGACGCCGTTCAGTGCGCTTCCGCCCACGTATCGGCGGCCTGTGCATCGACCACCAGGGGAACAGACATTTCGAGGGCAGGGAACGGCGCCTTGCGCATGGTCTCTTTCACCACGGCCAGCGTGTCATCGACTTCAGCTTCAGGCGCCTCGAAGATCAACTCATCGTGGACCTGCAGTAGCATTCTGGCTTTCAGGCCGGCCTTCTCGAGGGCCGCCGGCATGGCGATCATGGCGCGCTTGATGATATCGGCAGCAGAGCCCTGGACCGGCGCGTTGATGGCTTGGCGCTCGGCGAAGGCACGGCTCGCCCCGTTCTTTGACTTGATGTCCTTGAGATGCAGGCGGCGACCGAACGCTGTTTCCACAAACCCGGCCTCGCGCGCAGATGCCTTGGTCTCGTCCATGTAGGTTCGGATCCCGGGAAACTTGGCGAAGTATGCCTTGATGTAGCTGGACGCCTCCTCGCGCGGAATGGAGAGTTGGTTGGCCAGCCCAAACGCTGAAATCCCGTAGATAATGCCGAAATTGATGGCCTTGGCCCGGCGCCGCACCATGGGATCCATCCCCTCGATCGGGGTGTCGAACATCTCGCTGGCCGTCATGGCGTGGATGTCCAACCCGTCGAGGAAAGCCTGCTTCAGCGCATCGATATTGGCGAGATGGGAAAGGAGTCGCAGTTCCACCTGGCTGTAGTCTGCGGAAATCAGCTTGTGCCCTGGCTCGGCGACAAAAGCCTCTCGGATCTTGCGGCCCTCATCGGTTCGGATGGGAATGTTCTGGAGGTTAGGATCATTGGAGGAGAGACGCCCCGTCTGTGCGCCCGCCATAGAGAACGTCGTGTGTACCCGTCCGGTGCCCGGAGAAATGGCGTGTTGAAGGGCTTCGGTATAGGTCGACCGCAATTTCGAAAGCGTCCGCCACTCAAGGATCTTGCGCGGCAGGGCATTGCCTTCTGCGGCCAGGGTTTCGAGCACGTCAGCGCCGGTCTGCCACGCGCCGGTCTTGGTCTTCTTCCCGCCGGGAAGGCCCATCTCGTCGAACAGGATTTCACCCAACTGCTTGGGGCTACCCATGTTGAATTCCCGCCCGGCCAGTTCGTAGGCCTCCGCTTCGTGCGCCGCCATGCGCTGGGCGAAGTCGGCCGACAGCCTCGACAGATGCGCCCGATCAACTCGGATGCCCGCGCGTTCCATCTCGGCCACAACCGGGATCAGCGGGCGGTCCAACCGCTCGTAGACCGCTGTCACGGTTTCCTTTGGCAGGCGCGGGCGGAAGGCCTTCCACAGGCGAAGGGTCACGTCTGCATCCTCGGCGGCGTATGGCGTGGCCTTGTCGAGCGGCACCCGGTCGAAGGTCACCTGGGATTTGCCCGTGCCCGCGACGGATTTGTAGGAAATTGGCGTGTGGGACAGGAAACGCTCCGATAGCTCATCCATGCCATGGCCATGCATCCCGGCGTGCAGCGCGAAGCTGAGCAGCATCGTGTCATCGAACGGGTGCACATGGATCCCGCGGCTCGCCAGCACCGTGAGATCATACTTGATGTTCTGTCCCACCTTCAGGACGTCCGGGTTCTCGAGCAGCGGTTTCAACGCGGCAATCGCATCGTCAAACGGCACCTGTTGAGGGCCCTTATCGCCGAGAAGGTCATCACCTTCGGGATCGATATGTTGAAGCGGGATATAGCAAGCATCGTTCGGGCCGAGCCCCAGCGACACGCCAACCAGCCTCGCCTGCTGTGCATCGAGGCTGTCGGTCTCCGTATCAACGGCGACATATCCCTGTTCCGTGGCGCGAGCGACCCAGGTGTTGAGCTCCGCGAGCGTGGTGACGGTGGCGTAGGCGCTTGTCTCGACAGGAACGGCGTCGTCCGCCTCTGAGGAGGCTTCGACCTCGACCCCTTCCTGCTCGAAATGTTCCTTCACCCGGCGCGTGATCGTTCGGAACTCCATGTCCTCGAGGAAACCGATCAGCGTCTTGGGGTCGGGATCTGCCACACCCAGTTCCTCAAGCCCGACTTCGACGGGAACATCGTCCTTCAGGGTCACGAGCGCCTTCGAGACGCGGATATCCTCAGCATGGTCAATCAAGGTCTGGCGCCGTTTGGGCTGTTTGATCTCTTCGGCGCGTTCAAGCAGCGTATCGACATCGCCGAAAGTCTCGATCAATTGCGCGGCTGTCTTGACGCCGATCCCAGGCGCGCCCGGCACATTGTCCACGCTGTCACCGGCGAGAGCCTGGACGTCGATGACGCGGTCAGGACCAACGCCGAACTTTTCCTGGACGGCCTCCAGACCCATGGTCTTGTTCTTCATGGTGTCGAGCATCTGGACCCGGTCGCTGACGAGCTGCATCAGGTCCTTGTCCGAGGACACGATCGTAACCCGCCCGCCTTCCCGTTCGGCCTGCCGGGCATAGGTGGCTATCAGGTCATCAGCCTCATAGCCTTCCTGCTCCAGGGCATGGGTGGCAAACGCCTTGGCCGCCTCCCTTACGAGCTGGAACTGGGGGACGAGGTCCTCTGGCGGTGGCGGGCGATTGGCCTTGTAGTCGGCATAAAGCTCGTTCCGGAACGTGTAGGAGGAGTGGTCGAAAATGCATGCAAAGTGCGTTGGACGGTCCTTCCCGCGAAGGTCTTCAAGGAGTTTCCAGAGCATATTGCAGAACCCCGACACCGCGCCGACGGGCAGCCCATCACTGGCGCGGCTGAGGGGCGGTAGGGCGTGGTAGGCGCGAAAGATGTATGCTGACGCATCCACCAGATAGAGATGGCTGTCCTTGGTGATGGATGCTTTTGGCATGTCGGCGCTTTCGTCGGTTCAGGATTGGCCTTGCGGTTTGTCCGGGATATCGCGGCCAGCCGCATTCGTCATCCCACAGCCCCCTTTTCGCCCTGCGCACACGGCAGTAGGGAACGTCATGACTGCACGTTTCGAGGACTGGCCCATCGTTCGCGGAAAACTCATCCGCGATGCGCCGCTTGCGCCCTATACGTGGTTCCGCGTCGGCGGTCCGGCAGATGCCCTTTTTCTGCCCGCCGATGAGGAAGACCTCGCCACATGCCTCGCAGCGCTCCCCTCGGACGTCCCCGTGACAGTGCTTGGTGTCGGCTCCAACGTCATCGTCAGGGACGGCGGGATTGCGGGCCTCGTCGTCCGCCTCGCTGGCCGCTATTGGGGCCAGATCGACCGGGTTGATGCGCGCAGTCTCGCCGTTGGTGCTGGCGCGCTCGACCTCGCTGTTGCAAAGGCGGCGGCTGACCATGGGATTTCAGGGCTGTCATTCCTGTCGGGCATCCCTGGCACGCTCGGCGGTGCCACGCGGACAAACGCTGGCTGTTATGGTCTCGAACTCAAAGATGTACTCGACACGCTCAGGGTCGTAACCCGGACGGGCGATATCGTGACCTACCAGGGCAATATCGCAGACCACGGCCATCCCAACCTCAATCTAACCTATCGGCACAGCGACCTTCCCGAGGACGTCATCGCCACGAGCGCAACCCTGGTGGGCAGCGCCGCCGGTCAGCCGGAAGATCTCAAGGCCGAGATTGCAGCGCATCAAGCCCGCCGGGCGGAAACACAGCCCATTCGCGAGAAAACGTCCGGCTCGACCTTCGCCAATCCCGATCCGCCGGGAACGCCCGATGCCCGGTCCGCCTGGCGTTTGATCGATGAGGCGGGTTGCAGGGGGCTCCGCGTGGGCGGCGCACAAGTCTCGGAGAAGCACTGCAACTTCCTGATCAACACGGGCTCTGCCACAGCCGCCGACCTCGAAACCCTCGGCGAACGGGTCCGCGCGCGGGTCTTGGAGACCTCCGGCGTCGATCTGCGTTGGGAAGTCAGGCGGATCGGCCGGCCTGCAGAACCGATCGCAAACGCCTAGCCCCAAAAAAACCGCCGGATCCCCAAGGGCCCGGCGGTCTTGTTTCTCCGATACGACCGAACGACGGCCGATCAGGTCTCTTCAGCAGCAAATCCGGTTGGCGCCGGTGCCCGTCCCTCAGCCTTCTCGGCGACGAGCTTTGCCGTCATGGCATTGATCTTCTCGACCAGCGCATCAGCCGAGCCGTTGGTCCGGTCCAGTAGGGAGATGAACTGTGCCCTTTGCTCGATGGCGAGCCAGAGCAGGTTGCCTTCGATATTGAGGGCGACATCCACCACCTGGAATCGGCCATCCCGTTCGAGCACGCGCCAGCGAACATCCATGGGCTGGCCGTCCTGCCGTTTGATCACCGTGTTCACGATGCTGTCTGTCGGCGAGCGATCCACTGAGCCCAGGACATCGACGGACTCGCCGCGATATTGGTCAAGTTGCACCTCGTAGACGGTCAACGCATAGGCCCGGAACGCCTCCCTGTATCGCGCGAGCTCGGCCTCGTCGAAGCGGCGTGCGTACTTGCCGACCACGAAGTTCGAGACCCGATTCAGATCTGTGAACTCGTCCATATACTGGGAAAACACGGCCGTTCTGTCCGCCCCATCCAAGGCCGGGTCGTTGAGTGTTTGCAACACGGCGTTGGCGTTTGTTTCCACATACGCTTCGGTTCGCTCATCCGCAAAGCCAGGCGCCGCGATCAGTGTTCCCACCAGTGCTGCGGTGATTGCTTTTCTGATATTCACCATTCTCTTGCCTTCCAGTCTTCCGGCCTGGCCCCGTCCTTGGGCAATGCCGCTCGCCATCCCCGCTTAGAAATCATCGAAATCGGGCAAATCTTTGTACGGGTCTTCTTCTTCTCGCCCATTTCTGATCGCGGCTTCCCGCGCCTGCGTGTAAAGGCGCCGATACGCGATATAGGGCTCGGGCTGTTCACGGAGTTGCTCCAGCGCCTCATCGAATTCGATCCGGGTATTCAGCGCCCCAACCAGCGCCGTGCCGCCGCGGGCCGCGAAATTGACCGTGGTGTCATTCCCATACTGCACATAGGTGAGCGGATCGATCGCCGTATCGACGCCCATGCCGACCGTGTCCCGAAGATTGCTCGGCCCCAGGAACGGGGTCACGAAGAACGGGCCGGGGTCCACGCCCCAAACGGCGAGGGTTTGTCCGAAATCTTCCGAATGCCCCTCGACGCCAAAGTAGTCTGCCGCATCCCAGAGGCCCAGCACGCCAATCGTCGAATTCACGAAGAACCGGTAGAAGCTTTCCCCAGCACGCTCTGACTCGCCTTGCAGAACGTCGTTCAGGAACACGACGGGCGTGTTAAGATTGCTCAGCGCATTCGAGATCCCCGTCCGCGCAACCGACGGTGTCACCGTCTCATAAGCTCGCGCTGCAGGCCCGATGGCCACCCGGTCAGCCGCTTCATTGAAGGCAAAGACACGCCGATTGAACCCTTCGAAAGGGTCATACACGCCGCCATCGACCGTTTCAGTTTGCCCCGTCGTGGCGCATGCCGTCGACGCAATCACAAGCGTGAACGTGGAAAAGGCTTTTAACAAGGCAGAGTTCCTCCCGACCGAACCTTAGATATGGGCGCCTCCATCTGAGGGCGCAACAGCGCCACCACCCCAGAAGCGTTCACAGGTCCGTGCGTTTCTTATCGGCAACAGGATATTCGCGCAAAGATTCAGCTTGCGGAAATCATATAAACGTATTTTTATGCGATGATGCGAGGTTGATTATGGATAATCTGGTCGAACAATTGAAAGCTGCGGGCGAGCCGACCCGCCTGCGGATACTCTCCCTGCTAAGGCGGGACGATCTATCCGTGGGCGAACTCGTCCAGATCCTCGGCCAAAGTCAGCCGCGCCTCTCACACCATTTGAAAGTCCTCAGCGCGGCCGGGTTGGTCGAGCGGCTGCCCGAAGGCGCCTGGGTCTTCTACAGGCTTGCGGCCACGACCGATGCGGTCACCCTGCTCGCGCCCCTCTTCGAAAGGCTCGAGGCTCAGCCCGGCGACACAGTCCGGGATGAGGCCCGGCTCACCGCGATCAGAGAAGCGCGCTCCCACAGCGCTGCGGCCTATTTCGAAAGCGTTGCCGCCACCTGGGATACGGTGCGCAGCCTGCATTATCCAAATGAGGCCATCGAGGCGGCTGTTCTCGACGTTGCCGGTAAGGGGCCGTTCGATCGCGTCATCGACCTCGGCACGGGGACAGGCCGGATGCTGGCCCTGCTCGCCCCCCATGCCCGCCAGGTCGAAGGGCTCGACCTGAGCCATCACATGCTGAATGTCGCTCGCGCCAATCTCGAAGCTGCGGGTCTCACCAATGCGCGGGTCAGACATGGCGATGCGGCCGCAACGCCCTTCGAAGACAACCAGGCCGATCTCGTCATTCTCCACCAGGTCCTGCATTTCGTCGATGTGCCTGCAGCGGTCCTGATCGAAGCCGATCGACTGATCCGCCCAGGCGGCCGCTTGGTCGTCGTCGATTTCGCGCCACATGCTTTGGAATTCCTGCGCCAAGAACACGGCCACCGCCGCCTCGGCATCCGGCCCGACACCATGGAAGAATGGATGTCTGCCACAAGTCTCGCCCTTGCCCCACCACGCCGGTTCGATCCGCCCGCCGGCATGGCCGAAGGGCTCGCCGTGCAGATCTGGACGGCCGAAAAACCCCAACAACAGAAGGAAGTTGCCGCATGAGCGCCTTGTCCATAGCTCGACGCCAGGCGGGGGGAGCCCCGCTCGTTTCGTTCGAATTCTTCCCTCCGAAATCCGAGGCCATGTCGTCACGCCTGTGGGAGTGTGTCGCCCGGCTGGAGCCCATGGCCCCACGCTTCGTGTCCGTCACCTACGGCGCTGGCGGCTCAACCCGCGAGCGCACCCATGACACCGTCCGAAGGCTCGCCGAAGACACGTCCCTGACGCCTGCCGCACACCTCACATGCGTGAGCGCGTCCAAGGGCGAGGTGCTGCAAGTCGCAGAAGAGTATTGGCAAGCAGGCGTAAAGCATATCGTCGCGCTCCGGGGCGATCCGCCAGAGGGCATGGGCGCTTCATTCGAACCGCACCCCGATGGGTTCTCGGGGTCGGTGGATCTTGTGCAGTCTCTCCGCAATCACCGGCCAGATCTGGGCAAGGTGTTTGAGGTTTCCGTCGCCTGCTATCCTGAGCGGCACCCGGAAAGCCGCGGCTGGGACGCTGACTTGGATCTTCTCAAAGCCAAGCAGGACGCCGGCGCAGACAGGGCGATTACCCAGTTCTTCTTCGAACCGGAGACGTATCTCCGATTCCTCGAAAAAGTCCGCGCCGCCGGGATCACACTCCCAATTGTTCCAGGGATCATGCTCCAATCAAACTTCAAGGGCCTCGCAAGGATCGCATCGCTCTGCCAGGCGCACCTGCCGGACTGGCTGCACGCCCTCTATGACGGATTGGATGAGGACGCCGAGACCCGTGATCTGATCACGGCCAATGTCGCAGCAGAGCTTTGCCACAAGCTCTCCGATGAGGGCGTGAATGAGTTCCACTTCTACACCCTGAACCGCGCAAGTCTGGCGCTCTCTACCTGCCACCTGCTCGGTCTCAAACCCGATGCCCAGCGGGCTGCGGCTTAGGAGCAAACCATGGATCGTCAATCCCGCATCGCTGCGTTGGAAGCAGAGGCCAAGCGGCGCGTCCTGATTCTCGACGGCGCCATGGGAACCCAGATCCAGGGCTTCGGGTTCAGCGAGGATGATTTCCGCGGCGAACGCTTCAAAACCTGGAACCGGCCGCTGAAGGGCAACAACGACCTCCTCAACCTGACCCAGCCCGAAGCGATCCAGACCATTCACGAGCGGTATGTCGAAGCGGGGGCCGATTTCATTGGCACCAACACGTTTTCTGCCACGACGATCGCCATGGCCGACTACGCCATGGAGTCCGAAGCGGCCGAGATCGCCGCTGAGGGTGCGCGGCTTGCCCGTGTTGCCGCCGACCAAGCTGACCGTCCGATCGGCGTCCTTGGCGCCATTGGCCCAACCAACAAGACCTTGTCGCTCAGTCCAGATGTGAACGATCCGGGCTTTCGCGAAGTCACGTTCGAAGATGTGCGGGCTGCCTACCACGAGCAAGCCATCGCGATGGCGCCTCATGTCGACTTCTTCATGGTCGAAACCGTGTTCGATACGCTCAACGCCAAGGCGGCGATCAAGGCCCTGCTCGATGCCCGGCGAGAGACCGGAGAGAACATCCCGCTTATCGTGTCGGGCACGATCACGGATGCCTCCGGGCGGACCCTGTCGGGCCAGACGGCGGAAGCATTCTGGTACTCCGTGCGCCATGCAAAGCCCTGGGCCGTCGGCCTGAATTGCGCCCTCGGTGCCAAGCTGATGCGCCAATACATCGCCGCGTTCTCGAAGATCGCCGATACGCTGATCATCGCCTATCCGAATGCAGGGCTTCCCAATGCTTTCGGCGAGTACGATGAAACCCCATGCCAGACGGCCGGGCACCTCGGCGAGTGGGCGGAAAGCGGCCTCGTGAATATCATCGGCGGCTGCTGCGGCACCACGCCAGAACACATCACCGCCATCGCAGAGTCGGCAAAAAATGTTCCACCCCGACCCGTCCCAGCGCTCGACCGCGCCATGCGCCTCTCTGGCCTTGAGCCGTTTGAACTGGCGAGCTAAATTCTAGATTTTCTAGAACGGGAGTTTCCCAGATGGGTATCAATATCAAGAATGATGAGGCCGAAGAGATGCTTCGGGCTTTTGCGGCGGAAGAGGGCGTTGGCCTTACCGAAGCCATCAAGCGCGCAATTGCCGGCGCGAGGAAGTTGCGATCGACCGAAATCTGCGGGCCCAACGCGTACGCGGCTATGCTCCAACGGCTGAACGCAACTGGCTTTATGTCAGACCGCAAGGCGACGCGGGAAGAAATGCACGAACGCTGATGATTGCGGTCGACACCAATACGATTGTCTATGCGGTAGACAAGCGCGATCCCACGAAGAACGTGACGAGCGCTGTGCTCATGGCGGACTTGGCTGTGCGGGACGATGTCGTGATCCCACTGCAGGTGCTTGGAGAACTGTCGAACGCGCTAAGGCGGCGGGTGAAGGTGCCCGGCGAGATCGTTTCCGAACTGGTGTCGATGCATCTCCAGAATTTC
Source organism: Pseudomonadota bacterium (assembly GCA_038745855.1). GTDB lineage: Bacteria > Pseudomonadota > Alphaproteobacteria > Caulobacterales > Hyphomonadaceae > UBA5336. The sequence goes on from JBCDLC010000007.1 coordinate 33,812, forward strand.
CATAGTTTTCAATATAATGCCGAGGACGTGCTGGTCGGCAATGAACTCGCAAATCGCGGTGTTTCCTCGTTCTGGGACGGCGTTCTACTGGCGTCGTGCGAGCGGTTTGGCTGCAAGGTCCTGATTTCCGAGGATATGAACGACGGTTTCATGTTCGGCGCGCTCGAGATCGTCTCACCCTTCGCAGGGGCAGGCGCGCGTTCGCCGAGACTTGCTGAGGTGCTCATCCAATGACCCTTCCCCCCGTCTCCCCTGGCGATGCGTTCGCCTTTTACGGCCTGCTCAAGCAGGGCGCCGCCGGTATGCCCGAGAATATCGACCTCGAAGCCACCGGCGCATTCGAAGGGCCAATCCGGCTGCTGGGCACGCTTCACGACCTCGGCGGCTTTCCTGGCATGGTGCAAGGGGAAACGCTTTGCCATGCTGTGATCTGGCGCATCTCGGACGTCTCCATCGTCCCCGCCCTCGACGATTTCGAGGACGTGCTGCCCGATGATCCCGCCGCATCCCTTTACCGCCGCGAGCGCTGGCCTCTGCTCGACGACACCGCTACCCCGACAGGCGAAACCGCCCATATCTATGTCTTCAACCAGTCAACGGCCCAGTACCCCGTCATCTCCGATGGCAACTGGCCCCTAGACAGGGGACGAACCCGCAAATGACCCAACCCTCTCAGACCTTCGTCAACATCGGTGAACGCACCAATGTCACCGGTTCGGCGCGCTTCAAGAAGCTGATCCTTGCCGGCGACTACACCGAAGCCGTCGAGGTAGCGCGCCAGCAGGTCGAAAACGGTGCCCAGATCATCGATGTGAACATGGATGAGGGCATGCTCGATGGTGCCGACGCGATGCGCACCTTCCTCAATCTGATCGCTGCGGAACCCGATATCGCCCGCGTGCCCCTCATGGTCGACAGCTCGAAGTGGGATGTGATCGAGGCCGGGCTCCAATGCGTCCAGGGCAAGGCGGTGGTGAACTCCATCTCCCTGAAGGAAGGCGAGGCCCAGTTCCTCGAACACGCCCATGCCTGCCTCGCCTACGGTGCCGCCGTTGTGGTCATGGCGTTCGATGAGGAGGGCCAGGCCGATACGGCAGCACGCAAGATCGAGATCTGCCAGCGCGCCTACAAGATCCTCACCGAGACCGTCGGCTTTCCCCCAGAGGATATCATCTTCGACCCGAACATCTTCGCCGTCGCCACCGGTATCGAAGAGCACAACACCTACGCCGTGGATTTCATCGAAGCCGCCCGTGAGATCCGCAGAACCTGCCCCGGCTGCCACATCTCAGGCGGCCTATCGAACGTATCCTTCAGCTTCCGCGGCAACGAGCCCGTCCGCCGGGCCATGCACTCGGTGTTCCTCTACCACGCCATTCCCGCCGGCATGGACATGGGCATCGTCAATGCCGGACAGCTCGACATCTATGACGAGATCGACCCGCCCCTGCGCGAGGCCGTCGAGGACGTGATCCTCAACCGCCGGGACGACGCAACCGAGCGCCTGGTCGATCTCGCCGAGACCTATCGCGGCCAGAAGGGCAAGGCCAAGGTCAAGGACACCAAGTGGCGCGAAGCCAACGTGCAGAAGCGGCTGGAACACGCGCTCATCAACGGCATCCTCGACCATATCGTCGAGGACACCGAAGAAGCCCGCCAGGGCTATGACCGTCCGCTCCACGTCATCGAAGGCCCTTTGATGGACGGTATGAACATCGTCGGAGACCTCTTCGGCTCCGGCAAGATGTTCCTGCCCCAGGTGGTGAAGTCAGCCCGCGTCATGAAGGCCGCCGTCGCCCACCTCGAACCCTTCATGGAGCGCGAGAAGGAGGAGATGGGCCTCGTCGGCAAGTCCAACGGCAAGGTGCTCCTCGCGACCGTGAAAGGCGATGTCCACGATATCGGCAAGAACATTGTCGGCGTCGTCCTCGCGTGTAACGGCTACGAAATCATCGACCTCGGCGTCATGGTGCCCGCCGAGACCATTCTCGACGAGGCCGAAAAGCACAGCGTCGACATGATCGGACTGAGCGGTCTCATCACGCCCAGCCTCGATGAAATGGTCTTCGTCGCCGCCGAGATGCAGCGGCTCGGCCTCGACAAACCCCTGCTGATCGGCGGCGCGACGACCAGTCCAGCCCACACCGCCGTCAAGATCGAACCTGCCTACCGCGACGGACCGGTCGTCCATGTCACCGATGCCTCCCGAGCCGTTGGCGTGGTCGGCGCGCTCATGAACACCGAAGAGCGGGGAAAACTCTGGGAAACCACCCAGGCGCGCTACCAGCGCATGCGCGAAGCCCGTGAGGGCGGACCACCGAAACCGCGCCTGCCCATCGCCGATGCCCGTGCCGCCGCTTTCGATCCCGGCACGGACCCCCACACGCCGCCGCCGACGTTCACGGGGGTTCGAACCTTCGAGGATTTCGACCTTGCAGAAATCACCCGCTACATCGACTGGACGCCCTACTTCGCGAGCTGGGACCTGGCAGGCCGTTTCCCTCAGATCCTCGATGATGAAGTCGTCGGCGAAGCAGCGACCGATCTCTGGAACGAAACCCAGGCCATGCTCCAGCGCGTCATCGGCGAACAATGGTTCAAGCCGAAGGCCGTTGTCGGCTTCTGGGCTGCGGGCCGCCGCGGCGATGACATTCGCCTTGAGACCGGAGACACGCTCTACACCCTGCGCCAGCAGATGGTGAAATCCAATGGCAAGGCGAACTTCGCCCTCTCCGACTTTGTCCGCGAGCGCGGCGACCATGTGGGCGCCTTTTGCGTGACCGCCGGGCCCGAAGCCGATGCCCTCGCCAAGGCCTTCGAGGCCGCCGGAGACGACTACCAGGCCATCATGGTGAAGGCCCTTGCCGACCGGTTCGCCGAAGCGATGGCGGAAATGATGCACGCCCGGGTCCGCACCGAGCTTTGGCCCTACGCCACCGATGAAACCCTCTCCAATGACGAACTGATCAAGGAAAAATATCGCGGCATCCGCCCTGCGCCCGGCTATCCGGCCCAGCCCGACCACACCGAGAAGGAGACCCTGTTCAAGCTCCTCGAAGCCGAGGCCCGCATCGGCGTCTCTCTCACCACTAGCTTCGCCATGGACCCGGCTCCATCGGTGTCAGGGCTCTATTTCAGCCACCCCGATGCCGCCTATTTCGCCGTCGGCCGCATCGAGCGTGACCAGGTCGCCGACTATGCCCACCGCAAGGGCTGGGACCTGCGCACCGCCGAACGCTGGCTCGCCCCGATCCTCAACTACGACCCCTTCGAAGTGGCGGTGGCTGCGGAGTAGGGGTGTAGGATAACTTCTCCCCTATCCACGCCCCGCGCCCTGTAATCCTTGCGAAAACGCAGGACTTATCCGACGGGCTTGCGCCCGTGATACGCTTCCCACCAAATGTCGAACATCACCGACACCATCGAGGAGCTGCGCCCATTCGGCGAGCAGCTATACACCCGCGTGCTGGGCCGAGATGACCTGCATCTCGCGCCGGACTTTCTCACGCGGGCCGCTGCTGCACGCCTGAAGGCCGGCATCGCCATGCTCGAATCCTGGATCAGACGCGTGCTTATCCTCCTCGCCCTGGAAATCGAGCCCACCCTCTCAAACGATGACCATCCCCACATCCGCTACTTCCGAGAGCGCAAACTGAGCTCACCCACACACGCCCTCCGCATCTTCCCCAGCGGCGGCCCCTTCGACCGCAATCGCATCGAAGCGCTCAAAGCCAAAGCAAAAGCGAAATCCCAAACCTATCCCGGCCACCACCAGCCGAGCGGCCCCATCAACGCCGCCCCACTCCTGAACCGTCTCGCCGCGCTCAAAGCGCTCATCGACGACCCAGCAGCCCGGGCAAGGCGCCTCGCCTACCACCTGGCCCGCCGCCGCCCCGGCCTCCTCAGGGCACCGCCCTACCGCGGCCCCCACAGCGGCCAGCAATTCGGCACCGAACCCGGCGCGCTCCACGACAGCTTCGCCGTCGCCATCCTCGAGCAAAGCCGAGCCCGCCCCCCACCTCTAGGCCGAGCCCCCAACAACAGCCCCAGAATCCGCCAGCTCTAACCCGCGCGCGGAAACGCGGACGGCTGCCTGCTACTCACCGAAAGGAAAAACCCCGCCCTCAGAAGCTGAGGACCTTCACGTAGCGGACGTGTTCGAGGTTCTGCAGGGTGTCGGTGACGCCGGCTGGGGGCTCGCTGTCGATGCCGACCAGGGCGACCGCTTCGCCAGCGGCCTCTGTCCGGCCGAGATGGAATGTGGCGATATTCACCGATGCTTCGCCCAGCATCTGTCCCAGGGCGCCGATGAAGCCGGGCGCGTCGACATTGTTGACGTAGAGCATCACCGGGGAAAAATCGGCCTCCAACGCCATGCCCTTCACCTCAGCCACGCGCGGACCGGCGGGCGACACGGTTCCGGCAAGGGTGCGCCAGCCGCCATCTGGGGCGTTGGCAGTCGCCTTGGTCTTCACCTTGATACGGATCAGGCTGTCATAAACCGGGCTTTCCTCGGTCTTGGTTTCGGTCAGTTTGACCCCGCTATCGGCGAGAATGGAAGGCGCCGAAACCATGTTCACATCGCCCCGGGAAAACCTGAGGAGACCGGCAAGCAAGGCGGCCGTCACGGGCTTGCGGTTCAGCTCCGCGACCTCGCCTTCGTACTCGATGACCACCTCTTCAAAACCATGGTCGGAGATCTGACCCGCAAAGCTGCCGAGTTTTCCGGCAAGGTCGATAAAGGGTTTGAGACGGGGCGCTTCTTCCGCGGTGACAGACGGCATGTTGAGCGCGTTCGTGACCGCACCGGAGAGGAGATAGTCGGACATCTGTTCGGCAACCTGCAAGGCCACGTTTTCCTGGGCTTCGGTGGTTGCTGCGCCAAGGTGGGGGGTAGCGATGAAGTTGGGCGCGCCGAACAGGATATTCTCCTTGGCGGGCTCTTCGGCGAAAACATCGAAGGCGGCGGCTCCGATATGGCCGCTGTCGAGCCCCTCGCGGACGGCGGCTTCATCAACCAGGCCACCGCGGGCGCAATTGACGATGATGATGCCAGGCTTTGTCTTCGCCAGGGCCTCGCGCGAGAGGATATTGCGGGTCTGGTCCGTCAGCGGTGTGTGGAGGGTGATGACGTCGGCCCGGGCGAGGAGATCGTCCAGCTCGACCTTTTCGATACCGAGGTCCTCGGCCCGCTCATCGGTCAGGAACGGGTCAAACGCGACGACCCGCATCTGCAGGCCCTGGGCGCGTTCGGCGACCCGAGAGCCGATATTCCCGCAGCCGATGAGGCCGAGGGTCTTGTAGGTCAGCTCGCGGCCCATGAAAGCTTTCTTGGGCCATGTGCCGGCCTGGGTGCCTTCATTCGCAGCGGGGATCTGGCGAGCGGCTGCAAACATCATCGCGATGGCATGTTCAGCGGTGGTGATGGCATTGCCGAAAGGCGTGTTCATGACGACGACGCCGTTCGCGGTTGCCGCCTTGATGTCGATATTATCGACGCCGATCCCGGCTCTGCCGATCACTTGCAGGTTGGTCGCCGCGGCAATGACATCGGCATCGGGCTTAGTCGCAGAGCGGACAGCGAGGCCGTGATAGGCCGGTATGATCGCGATCAGGTCGTCTTTCGAGAGACCGGTTCTGACGTCAACGTCGAGGCCGCGCTGCTTGAAGATATCGACGGCGGCGGGGCTAAGACTATCGGCGATGAGGACTTTGGGGGAAGCCATGGTGAAAGGTCCGTTCCGTGTTGTGTGTGCTGGAAAAGCGCCAGTGGCTGGTGTGGCCCGGCCCGGCTCGGCCATGGAAACCAGCGGGCCGGGCGGGAGAAGGCGCAGGTGCGGAGGCTGCTCTCAGTGCTAGAGCGCCGCGATGGTCTCAGCGAAGGCCCAGTCGAGCCACGGTGTGAGCTTGGCCACATCCGAAGGTTCGACCGTGGCGCCGCACCAGATCCGAAGTCCGGGCGGAGCATCGCGGTAGCCATTGGCATCGAAGGCGGCGCCCTCCTGCTCAAGGCGGCCGGTCATCGCCTTCATGAAGGCCTTCTGGGCTTCGAGACCGAGCGCGGTGAAACGCGGATCGGTGATCTTGAGCGTCACGCCGCTGTTCGAGCGGATGGATGGATCCGCGCAGAGGAAACTGATCCATTCCGTTGCGGCCACCCAATTTTCAAGGATGGCGAGGCTCTCATCGGAGCGCGCCTTGAGCGCACGCCAACCGCCGAGGCCCTTGGCCCATTCGAGGGCCTGGATGTAATCCTCAGTCGCCATGAGCGAGGGCGTATTGATCGTGGCGCCTTCGAACAAGGCTTCGTTCAGCTTGCCCTTCTTGGTCATGCGGAAGATCTTCGGCAGCGGGCGGGGCGGTTTGTAGCGCTCCAGCCGGTCAACTGCTGCGGGGCTGAGGATCAGCATGCCGTGGGCTGCCTCTCCGCCGAGGACTTTCTGCCAGGAATAGGTGGTGACATCGCACTTGGCCCAATCGATGTCCTGGGCGAAGCAAGCCGAGGTGGCATCGTTGATGACGATCCTGTCCGGGTTTTTCGCGATCCAGTCGGCATTCGGGACCCGCACGCCCGATGTGGTGCCGTTCCAGGTGAAGATGATATCCGCATCATCGCGCGCCTGGGAAAAGTCGGGGTGGATGCCGTAGTCGGCTGTGTGAACCTCGGCGTCGAGGTCGGTGAGTTCGTTGAGGACGTCTGTAACCCAGTCCTTGCCGAAACTCTCCCAGGCGAAAATGTCCACTGGGCGCTCGCCGAGCATGGACCACATAGCCATTTCAACGGCGCCCGTATCGGAGGCGGGTACGATGGCGATTCGGTAGTTGTCCGGAACATCGAGCACCTCGCGGGTGAGATCGATGGCGCGTTTCAGCCGAGCTTTCGCGTCCTTGGACCGGTGGGACCGGCCGAGCTCAGCGCCGGCGAGTTGATCGAGGGAAAACCCTGGCCGCTTGGCGGTTGGGCCCGACGAGAAGTGCGGGCACGAGGGCTTCATGGCCGGCTTCGTCGCCGGCGTTGTGACAGTCGTCATCTGGTTTTACTCCTATCCTTCCAGATAGGCTGGGCACCGTTGGGGGTGCCTGGCCCACGGCCCGTATGGCACAAAACCGTGCCCATCGATAGTCGCGCGTGCGATAGGGTGGTGAATGACCCCCGCGGGGAGCGGGCTAAAGGAGGAAAGACCATGGAAGAACTGGGAATCGACCTGGCCGCGATCGCGTCGGCGGCGGGGCTTGGGGGCGCGGGCGGATCGGCAGCGCTGGCGTTGGCGTTTGCTGGAGCGGTGAAGAAGTTCATCATCCGAACGCTGACCACAGCGGTTTTCACGGGGGTCGGCTTCTACCTGCTGCTGACGAATATGGGCTTCCAGATCGTGCCGAAGGAGCAGGCCGTCGCTGAAGCCGTCGAAGAAGAAGCCCAGGCTGGATTCCCGTCGATCCCGGGGCTGCCGGGCGGGCTTGAGGGCATCCTGAACAATGAGCTCGACGGAGCTGCCCGTCCGGAGTCCATGCCGCGGGCGGACGCGCCTGTCGCTGCTGCGGAGCCCCAAGGCGCCTACGTGATTTGCGCACCCTGGCGCGCCTGCGCGAAGCAAACGCCCGTGGGCGATGGCCAGTAGCAGTGGACTTATCGCTCTGTCGCTTGCAACCAGGAAAGGGCGATCGCAGCCGCGGTGGCGACGTTTAGGCTGTCAACGCCGTGGTGCATGGGGATGCAAACGGATTGGGCCATGGCGAGGATATCGTGTGACAGGCCCGGGCCTTCAGCGCCAACGATGACGGCAACACGCCCCTCTCTCGGCATTGCATAGAGTGAGATCGCTTCAGTGTCGGGTGTCAACGCCAAGGGGGTGAAACCCGCGCTCGCGGCAAGGTCCAAAAGGGCGCAGCCGGACTGGCCGTGGGCGAAGGGGAGCCACAGGCTGGTCCCGGCCGAAACCCGGATTGCTTTCCGATACAGAGGGTCGCAACTGGTCTCGTCCAGAAGGATCCCGCAGGCTCCGAAGGCCGCTGCGTTCCTGAACAGGGCGCCGACATTGTCGTGGTTGGACAGGCCAATCGCGACGACCAGCGGGCCGGGCTGGCCCGTGATATCGGCCGCGGCCAGGGCCGGTCCCTTCCGGGCGCAAGCGAGGATGCCGCGGTGGATCGGAAAGCCAGCAATCTCGTCCATCACGGACTGGCTAGCCGTGAAAACCGGCACCTCCGCCGGGACGGTCTCAAGCAACCGGCCCAGGGGCGCGAGACGCGTATCGCACAGGAGCAGGCTCTCAACCTCGAAACGTGACCGGGTCAAAAGCACGTCGAGCGTCACTTTACCCTCAACGATAAAGCGATCGCCACGCCCGGTCAGATCCCTCTCTCGGACCCGTGTATAGGGAGCGACCCGGGGATCGCCGGGGTCAGTGATATCGAAGAAGGAACGCTGCTGCACCTGACCCTTCGACAGGCGCTCATCACACGCTGGTCATGAGGCCGCGTTCCTTGGCGAGTTTCTTCATGGATTTCTGGAGTTTCTCAAAGGCGCGCACTTCGATCTGTCGGATACGCTCACGGGACACGTTGTAGACCGTGGAGAGGTCTTCCAGCGTTTTCGGCTCATCGCTGAGACGGCGTTCGGTGAGGATGTGCTGCTCGCGCTCGTTGAGATCTTGCATGGCCTCGGTGAGCAGATTCATGCGCGCATCATACTCTTGGCGGTTTGCGTATTCGACGGCCTGGTTGGGCTCGTCATCGGCGAGCCAGTCCTGCCATTCCATATCGCCATCGGTTCCCATCGGCACGTTCAGGGACGCATCGGAGCCGGACATCCGCCCGTTCATGTCCATCACGTCCTTCTCGGAGACGTTCAGCTTTTCGGCAATCAGCTTTGCCTGGGCGGGTTTCAGGTCGCCTTCCTCAAGCGCCTGGATCTCGCCCTTGAGACGGCGAAGGTTGAAGAAGAGCTTCTTCTGGGCTGCCGTGGTGCCGAGCTTCACGAGGCTCCAGCTCCGCAGGATGTATTCCTGGATCGAGGCGCGAATCCACCACATGGCGTAGGTGGCCAGGCGGAAGCCCTTGTCGGGATCAAACTTCTTCACCGATTGCATCAGGCCGACATTGCCCTCGGAAATCACCTCGGCCATGGGGAGCCCGTAGCCCCTGTATCCCATTGCGATCTTCGCAACGAGACGCAGGTGGCTCGTCACCATTTTCTCAGCAGCCGAGGAATCCCCATGCTCCGCCCAGCGCTTGGCGAGCATGAATTCCTCATTTTTCTCGAGCATCGGAAACTTGCGGATTTCCGACAGGTAGCGCGACAAGCCCTGCTCTGGACTGAGCGTTACCGACAGGCTTTTCATTTTCCCTTCAGCCATCATGGCCTCCTTGTTCGTCCTGGCCACCTCCCGGGTTCGGCAAAGGGCCAATTATCTTCGATGGCAGCAGCGTCCCGCTTGGCAGCAACGCTGGATGCTTCCGCATCGTTCCATCCCATTTGTGAGGAGATAAGCACAAGAATAGGAACAAAAAGGGGCGAGCGCGTGAAATCCCGCGACCCGGACCGCAGAGCGATGCAACCCAGCTTTGGGCCTGTTGAATCCATCAGGCGCGGGCGAATTTCTTGAACTTCACCCGCTTCGGATTGACCGCATCCTCACCGAGGCGCCGTTTCTTGTCCTCGAGATAGGATGTGAAATCGCCTTCGAACCATTCGACATGGCTATCACCCTCGAAGGCCAGGATATGCGTCGCCATCCTGTCGAGGAACCAACGGTCGTGGCTGATCACCACGGCGCAGCCCGGAAAGCCGTCCAGCCCTTCTTCCAGGGCCTGCAGCGTTTCGACGTCCAGGTCATTGGTCGGCTCATCGAGCAGGAGCAGGTTCGCGCCCTGCTTAAGCATTTTTGCCAGGTGGACTCGGTTGCGCTCCCCACCTGAGAGGACGCCGACTTTCTTCTGCTGGTCGGACTTCTTGAAGTTGAACGCGGAGACATAAGCCCGCGAATTCACCTCGACGCCGCCCAGGTCGAGAATATCAAGGCCATCGGAAATCTCTTCCCAGACATTCTTGCTGCCATCAAGCGTGTCCCGGCTCTGGTCCACGTAGCCGAGCTTGACCGTGTCGCCCAGCCGGATGGAGCCGGTATCGGGCTCCTCCTGTCCGGTGATCATCTTGAATAGGGTCGACTTGCCCGCACCGTTGGGCCCGACGACGCCGACAATCCCACCTGGCGGGAGGGAAAAGGTAAGGTCCTCGACCAGGAGGTGGTTGCCGAACCCCTTGCGCAGGTTTTCCGCCTCCAGGACCAGATTGCCGAGCCTTGGGCCCGGGGGAATGCGGATCTGAGCCGTCGAGACCTTCTCGCGCTCGGCCTCGGACGCCATTTCCTCATAGCGCTGGATACGCGCTTTCGATTTCGCCTGGCGCGCCTTGGCGCCTGCACGGACCCATTCCAGCTCCTTGGTGAGCGCGCGTTGCTTGCCCTTGTCCTCGCGGGCCTCCTGCTCCAGCCGTTTCGCCTTTTGCTCCAGCCACGCGGAATAATTGCCCTGGTAGGGAATCCCGCGGCCCCGGTCCAGTTCCAGGATCCAGCCCGTGATATCGTCGAGGAAGTAGCGGTCATGGGTTACAAGAATGACGCAGCCGGGGAAGTTGATGAGGTAATTCTGAAGCCAGGCCACCGTTTCGGCATCGAGGTGGTTGGTTGGCTCATCCATGAGGATCATGTCGGGCTTGGAGAGCAGAAGCTGGCAAATGGCGACGCGGCGGATCTCGCCGCCCGACAGGCTGGTCACGTCTGCGAGATCATCTGGGCAGCGCAGGGCTTCCATGGCCATGGTGATCTTGCTGTCGATATCCCAGGCATCGGCGGCGTCGACCTGCTCCTGCAGCGCTGTCATCTCCTCCATCAGCTCGTCGGAATAGTCCTCACCGAGCTTGGCAGAGATCTCATTGAACCGGTCAAGGATCTGTTTCTCGGGACACGCGCTGGCGACATTGTCGAAGACGTTCAAATCAGGGTTCAGTTGGGGCTCCTGGGGGAGGTACCCGACTTTTATCCCGTCGGCGGCCCAAGCTTCGCCGTTGAACTCGGTTTCCAGTCCCGCCATGATTTTAAGGAGCGTAGATTTGCCCGCACCGTTGACGCCAACGACCCCGATCTTTGCGTCGGGTAGAAACGAGAGATGAATGTTCTCAAAGACCTTCTTGCCGCCGGGATAGGTCTTGGAGACGCCCTGCATGTGGTAGACGTATTGCGGTCCGGCCATGGGATCGGCTCCTGGGATAGCTGCTGAGGGGCGCGTGTGCGGTCTTGTGATTGCGCTCTGTGAAGCACCCGGCGGCCGAGATCAACATGCGTGCGCCCAGCTTGCAAGGATCTGCGACGGGCGTGCCACGGCGCAGCATGGCCTCCTGCTGTGCAAGCAGAACCTTGCACAGCAACGCACAGGTTAAGTGCCGGTGAACCTTGCCGGCGGCGAAAGCCGGTACTAGACATCGGCCTCGGTGTAGAAGGGCGAAAATCATGAAGCGTGGGCTGGTCTGTGTCTCTTCGATGATTACCATTTTGGGGGTTGCGAGCTGTGCGTCGGGCGGCAGCACGCCGGAATACCCCTCGTCCTTCGAATCTTCCGCACCCCCCGATGCCAATCTGACGAAAGTTGAATTGGACACTTTACTGATTGGCCCGGCCGACATGCTGGAAATCAAAGTGTTCGGGGTTCCTGAACTCGATGGACGATACCAGGTCGACTACCTGGGCCGGATAAAGGTCCCCCTCGTCGGCGAGGTCAATGCGATGGGGTTGAGCACATATGAGCTGTCGGGCGTGCTCGAGGACGAACTGGAGAAGAGCTACCTGCAAAACGCGCAGGTGAACGTGATCGTTGAGGAATCGGCGGATGCGCTGAGGGAATTCACGATCGAGGGATCTGTGAACAAGCCTGGTATCTTCCCGGTGGCCGAGGACATGACGCTCTTGCAAGCTGTCGCTGTTGCGGGGGGGCCTTCCGAGTTTGCGAACCCTCGAAAGGTGGTCGTGTTTCGCACGATCGATGGGGAGAGAAGCGCGGCTGCGTTCGATCTCATTGCTATCCGCGCTGGAACGGCGGGAGATCCACAGATTTATCCAGATGATATCGTGGTAATGGATGGTTCCGAGGTGCGGAGCGGCTATCGTGAGGTGATCAGGTCGATCCCGATTGTCGCCCTCTTTCTCGCCCTTTGAGGCATAGTCTTACCAGCGCGCAGCGTGGGCTTTTGTTATGAACTATCACGATAATCGCGACCCACGATCGGCACAGGCCGTTCCGATGACCGGCGTCGTTCCTCTTCGCGAGCAGCAGCCCCAACACCTGCTTCACCCGCGGGATGAAGAGTATGCCGAGCCGCGGGGCGAAGGCTTTGACTTCTGGGCGACCCGGCAAATCCTGCTGTCCAACAAGTGGATGATCCTTGCGATCACACTCTGCGGGGTCCTGATCGGAGCCATGCTCGCCCTACGCGCGACGCCGATGTACAAGTCCGTCGCGACCATCGAGATCCAGCGGCAAGAGGCGCAGATCATTGAAGGCGCCAACGTCGAGCCCACGGTGGTGGCCGATGCGGAATACATGGCGACACAGTACGAACTACTGCGGAGCCGATCGCTTGCAGAGCGGGTGGCGGACACGCTCGACCTGCCATCTGATCCCCTCTACGCAGACCAGACCTTGTCCCGAGCCGAACGATTGGACGGCGCCGCAACCACGGTCTTAAAAGAGCTCCGCGTCGCGCCTGCCGGCCGGAGCCGCGTTGTGAACGTCGAGTTCCGAAGCCCATCGCCGACCGAGACTGCGAGGATCGCCAATGCTTTTGTGGAAAACTTCATCCAGTCCAATCTGGAGCGAAAGTACAACACGACAGCCTATGCTCGGGAGTTCCTTGAGGAGCGGCTTGCAGTTACGAAAGTATCGCTTGAAAAGTCAGAGCGTGAACTCGTGGCCTACGCCGAACGCCAGGGTATTCTGGACCTGAGCTCCGGCGATGTGTCGGGCGTGAACCTTGATACCAATTCGCTCATTTCTCTGAACTCGGACCTTGCTGACGCTGAAAGCGACCGCATCGAGAAGGAGCAGCGCTACCTGCAGGCCCGCGATAATCCAAGTTCCAGTCCGTTGCTTGAAAGCAGCAGTTTGCAGGCCCTCAAGGCGCGCCAGTCGGAACTGAACGCGCAGTATCAAGAGCAGCTTGGAAAGTTCAAACCTGAATATCCTGACATGGTCAGCCTCAAAACACGGATAGAAGCGATCGATACTGAGATCGCCGCCGAAACACGCGCGATACTGATCGCCCTTGAGGGGGAGTACAATGCTGCACTCGCGAGGGAGCAGTCGTTACTTCAGCGGGTCGCGCAGCTGAAAGATGAGGTTCAAAGCCAGCGTAATCGACGGATCCAGTACACGATCCTGCAGCGCGAAGTCGACACCAACCGCTCCCAGTACGAGGCGCTGCTAAGCCGGCTCAAAGAAGTGAGCATCGCATCGGGCGTGGGGTCGAGCCAGGTTTCCATCGTTGATCGCGCCGCTGTGCCGAAATTGCCATTCGAGCCCAACCTGTCTCGCGTGGTCATCCAATCACTGATCTTGAGCTTGGGGATCGGCGTGGCCATCGCATTTGCCCGGAATTTCATCGATGACACGATCCGCACACCGGAAGATGTGCGCAACAAGCTCGGTCTTCCGGCAATCGGGATCATTCCCCGGATCGCCAAGAAGAACGACCTGGTCATGGACACCCTCGATGATCCGAAGTCGGGTATATCAGAAGCATTCGTATCGGCGCGAACTGCGCTGGAATTCACGACCGATGGCGGCGCACCGCGGAGTTTGCTCGTCACAAGCACGCGCCCGGGCGAGGGGAAGACCTCTTCAACGATCGCCCTGGCCCGCGCCTTTGCCCGTATCGGACGATCGGTTGTCATTATCGATGCGGATATGCGCAAGCCTTCATTCGTGGTCGAGAACGGAAGCTCCGTCGGCCTTTCCGGGCTGCTGACAAGTGATGAGCCCCTGAACCAGCATACGATAGAATCGGACACGTCCGGCCTTTGGTTGCTCCCTAGCGGCGTCATCCCACCCAATCCTGCCGAACTGTTGTCCGGGCCAAGACTGCGGCAGATCATTCGGGAGGCAGAGGACGCCTTCGATATCGTGATCGTCGATAGTCCACCTGTGCTCAGCTTTGCCGATGCCCCGCTTCTCGGTTCAGCATGCGCGGGCTCGGTGGTTGTGGTGCATTCCGGCCAGATCCGTAGGCCGGCTGTGGAGCGGACGCTCGGCCGTCTCTACGAGAGCCGAACGAACATTCTCGGGGTAATCCTGATGAAATTCGACGCAAAAACAGCGGGCTATGACTACGGATACTACTACAGCGCCTATGGCTCCGCAGCGTATAATTACGTCGAGTTGAGCGGCAGTGCGAAAGACCGGGCCCGCCGCCGCATCAAACTCCAGGCGGCTGAAAGCCAGGATGATCCCTACCATGATGAACGGCAGGCATAGTCTGGGTTTGATCGTGGGGAGTGTTCGCGTGGGGTCCAGCGCAGCAGCGGCGCACAGGATCTAGCCGTGATTTTCGGCTGGCAAAATAGCTGTCCATGCCCGCGCTTGGGCTGATCGCTGTTCGAGCAAAAGTCGACACGGGCGCCAGGACTTCGGCCCTGCATGCCCGCGCGATAGAGACAGTGCTTTCCGTCGGAGACCGGAGCTGGCCCGCTGACGTCACCTTCACCAATCGAGAAAGCATGACCTTTCGCATGCTTCTCGGCCGGTCTGGCATTTCATCGGATGTTTTTGATCGATCTCGCCAAAGCTAAGCAACAGCCGGTGTTAAGCTACGCGCTGTATCGCCCAGATGGCTCCACTTACGCCCCTGTCTGACACCTCCTTTATGACAGATCCGTAACTATCCCTATGGCCATTGCACCATAGTCTCTGGCGGAGGAAAGCCTGGAGCCACCCTTGCGCGCCATCGTCCCTCTGCTCGTGCTCTTGGCCTACTGCCTTTCTGCCTTTGCCGAAGAACCCGTGGGCGAGGCGAATGCACCGGATGCACCTATTGTGACGCCAGTTGCGAGGCCATCGCTCAACCTTGAACAGATCGAGGCCCGTATCGACAGACTGATGCAGCGCGAAGAAATGGTTGGGCTCGGGGTTGCCATTGTTGAAGGGGGCGAGATCACGCTTGCAAAGGGCTTCGGGGAGACCGTCCATGGCAGCGGCAACGCTGTCACCGAGAGCACGGTTTTCCGCTGGGCGTCGCTCTCAAAGGGGGCTGCCGGGACTTTGGCGGGCCTGCTGGCGGCAGAGGGGAAACTCGCTCTCGACAGACCTGTTTCCGACTATCGCACGAGCTTGCGGCTTCCGAATGGCGGACACACCCGGGCAACGTTGACCCATGTGCTGTCGCATCAACTAGGTATCGTGCCGAATGCCTACGACACCCGGCTGGAAGACGGGCGAGATCCCGCTGGCATTCGTCGGGCCCTGGGCGCTCTGAAGGCGACCTGCGGCGTAGGGGCATGCCACACCTATCAGAACGTCGCCTTCGATACGATTTCCGAGGTCGTCACCCGGCAAACAGGCGACCATTTCGAAACGGCTCTTGAGACCCGCCTGTTCGAACCGCTCGGCATGCGGACGGCCAGCGCTAGCCGAGACGCACTGCTTGCGAGCGACCACGCAATGCCTCACCGACGGATCCGCCGGACGCGCACTCCCCGTCTCGTCGGCGTCAAGGCACCCTATTTCCGCGTGCCAGCGGCCGGTGGGATCAACTCCTCGGTTCTGGATCTTGCCCTCTATATGCGGGCGCAGATGGGGCTCAGGTCAGATGTCCTGCCGACGCCCGTGATCGATACCATCCATGCACCTGCGGTGCGCACCCTGCGCGAGCAACGGTACATGAACCGGCGCTATGGGGGACGAATGAAGAATGCTCAATATGGCCTGGGATGGCGCACATATACCTATGAGGGCGGGCATGCGGTGGTCGGTCACCGCGGCGCTGTCGAGGGATACCGCGCGACGATCCTGTTCGACCCCGCATTGGATACGGGTATCGCGGTGGTCTGGAACTCGTTTGCTAGCAACCCGGTCGGGCTCCAGTTCGAAGTAATGGATATGGTCTACGGTCTCGAAGCCGAGGACTGGATGCGGCTGGACAATGATGTCAGCTAGGGGTCGTGAGCCGGGTATTGCGCTTGCTGCGGCGTATGACTGACAGTATATCAGCAGTATGAATAAAGCGACGAAGCACCAAGGCCGCACACCGAACCTGCGCGTTCCGAAACCCGGCTTTATCCGACTTCGGGATGGACGGATGATCTATTCGCCTGGCACCGGCGAACGCTTCAGCCGCGAAGAAATCCACGACGCCGTGCGCAAGGCGATTGAGAAACGCCGCGCTCTTGAGGTCGGATGACAGCCGACGCGCGGCCCTCTGTCTTCATCAACTGTCCCTTCTCCGACGACTACACCCCCTTCTTTCGTGCCATTGTCTTTGCCGTCGCCGATTGCGGCTTCCAGCCCCGCTGTGCGCTGGAAGATATCGACAGTGGCGAGATCCGTCTCGACAAGATCATGCGCATTATTCAGGATTGCCGCTACGGGATCCATGATCTGTCAAATATGGCGCTCGACCCGAATTCCCACCTGCCGCGCTTCAACATGCCCTTGGAACTTGGCCTCTTTCTCGGCGCCAAACGCTATGGCGATGCACTCCAGAAACAGAAACGGCTGATCGTGATGGATCGCGAGGCCTTCCGCTACCGCGAAGCCATATCGGATATTTCAGGGCAGGATGTGGAATGCCACCAGGGCGATCCGCTGAAGGCGATCAAGCGGGTAAGGGATTGGCTGAGGACAGTGTCGCGGCGGAAAACGTTGCCCGGCGGAACAACGATCACCGAACGCTATGAGCAATACGAATGCGATTTCCCGGAAATCTGCAGCGTTCTGTCCCTCGATGGAAACGACCTGCCGTTCCAGGACCTGCTTGAAACGATCGCGGCGTGGCAATCCTTGAACGAACAGGTCTGAGGATCACCAGGCGTCCACGTTCGGGCGTTTCTTGCCCGTGCGGATCGGGCGCGGCGGAAGCGATTTCAGCCCCGCCATGATCCAATTCCGCGTGTCGGCGGGATCGATCACATCGTCGACCTCGAAATGGCTGGCCATGTTGACGGCTTTTCCACGCTCATACATCTGCGCGACGCGCCTCTGGTATTCCGTTTCCCGCTCTTCGGGATCGGCTATGGCCTCCAATTCCTTGCGGTAGCCAAGCTTGACGGCGCCTTCGAGGCCCATGCCGCCGAATTCGCCGGTCGGCCATGTCACCATGAACAGCGGAGCCTTGAAGCTACCCCCGACCATGGCTTGCGCGCCGAGGCCGTAGCCCTTCCGTATAACAATGCCCATGATCGGAATGTCGACATTCGCGCCGACGACCATCATGCGGCTGGCGTGGCGCACGAGGGCGGTCTTCTCTATCTCCGGGCCGACCATGATCCCGGGACAATCGACAAGGGAAACGACAGGAATATCAAAAGCATCGCAGAGTTGGAGGAAGCGTGCGCCCTTGTCTGCGCCCGGCGAATCGATTGCACCGGAGAGATGCCGGGGATCGTTCGCGACAATGCCGACGGGTCTACCTTCGATGCGGGCGAAGCAGGTGATGATCCCGACCCCCCAAGTGGGCCGTAGTTCCAACACCGAACCGATATCGGCAACGCCTTCAATAACCTTGCGCATGTCATAGACGCGCAGCCGATTTTCCGGCACGGCAAAGCGGAGCTCACGGGCGTCTGGTGCCAGCCAATCTTCGATAGTGCCTTGGAAGTAGGACAGGTACTGCCTGGCAACCTGCGTGGCTTCAGCTTCGTCCTCGACGAGTATGTCGATCACCCCATTGGCAACCTGTACATCGCTGGGGCCCACTTCTTCTGGTGCGAACACGCCGAGTCCGCCGCCTTCGATCATCGCCGGTCCGCCAATGCCGATATTCGCATTCTTCGTGGCGATGATCACGTCGCAACAACCGAGGAGCACAGCATTCCCGGCGAAACAGCGCCCATTCACGATGCCGATGGTCGGCACCAGGCCTGACAGTTTGGCGAAGTAGTTGAAGGCCAGGCAATCGAGCCCAGCGACCCCCATTGTGTCGGTATCGCCGGGCCGTCCCCCTCCGCCTTCGGCATAGAGGACGACGGGCAGGCGTTGATGTTCGGCAATTTCGAACATCCGGTCTTTCTTGTAGTGGTTCAATGCGCCCTGGGTGCCGGCAAGCACCATGTAGTCATAGCTCATGGCCATGATCCCGGAGCGGTGTTCTGGGAATTGGTCTCCATTCACGTGGCCGAGACCGCAGACCATCCCGTCTCCCGTCGTGTTGGAAATGAGGTCTTCCATCTCCCGGCGGCGGCGTTGAGCAGCGAGCACGACTGATCCGTATTCCACGAAAGAGCCCTCGTCGCAGAGGTCTGCGATATTCTCTCGCGCGGTGCGGTGACCGCGGGCTTTCCGTTTTTTCACTGCCTCAGGACGGTTCTCGTCATGACCTGCACCGATGCGGTCAAGCACTTCCTGGAGGTCAGGGCGGATGTGGTCGAGATCAAGCTCCGTGTCTGGGCCTTCCTCTGGAGGCGTTACGTCCTCAGGCTCCAGATACAGGAGGGTATCGCCTTCTGTTGCGGCGTCACCTTCCGAAAGGGGCAGCGTGCGGACGATACCGCTGGCCGTTGCAACCACCTCATGTTCCATTTTCATGGACTCAAGCACCGCAATGACCCGGCCCTCCCAGACGGAATTTCCCGGGGCAACGGTGAGGGTCACGACGATGCCTGTCATGGGTGAGGTGATGGGCGTCAGGTTTTTGAGGGCACGATCCTCACCTGCCCCCGCGCTGTCTTCCTCGTCGCCGTGGTCTGTTTCGGTGCTGTCCGGTGCAGCGGCTCCGATTGCGGCGTCTGCAGTCTGGCGTTCATCGGCTTCTGCGGCGGCAACAAAATCCGCCGCATTCTCGTCGATAAAACGGGTGTGAACCTCTCCGGCTTCAACACGGGGGTCAGCGAGGATCTTGCCCAGGATGCCGAGGGTCGATTTCGGCCCTTCCAGCTCGAATTCGGAGAGGGCCCTGCGTAGGCGTCTCAGGGCGTCGCGATAGGTGCCGCCTGGAACCGAAGCAATGACCTTGGCGATCAGGCTGTCATAGGCTGGGCTGGGCTTGTATCCGGCCCGGCCATAGGTATCGACCCGGATGCCAGGGCCGGCGGGTGGCGAGAAGACGTCCAAGGTACCGCCGCTGGGCCGGACAGTCCCGTCTTTCTGGAGGCTTTCGAGGTTGATGCGGGCCTGGATTGCGGTGCCATCGGGGCTCGGCAGATTGCCCTGGTCGAGGCCGAGGTCATTCAGGGTGGAGCCCCCGGCGATGGCCAGTTGTGCCGCCACCAGATCGACCCCCAGAACTTGTTCTGTAACCGTATGTTCCACCTGCAGCCGGGCATTCGCTTCAATGAAGTAGGCGGTCTTGCCATTCTCGGTGACGAGAAACTCGAAGGTGCCGGCGCCCCGAAACCGGGTCTCCCGGGCGAGCTTCACCGCCGCCTTGGTGATCTGGGCCCTGCGGGCATTGGTCAGAAACGGGCTAGGGGCGATCTCGATCAGTTTCTGATGGCGCCGCTGGAGGGTACAGTCCCGGTCCCACAAGTGAGCGACGCTGCCCTGACCGTCGCCGAGTATCTGCACTTCTATGTGGCGGGCCGCGTCGAGATACAGTTCCGCGTAGAGTTCGCCATTGCCGAAGGCGGCGCGGGCTTCAGAGGAGGCCCTTGCGAAATCATCGTTCAAGGTTTCAGCGCTCCTGACGATCCGAACGCCCCGGCCACCGCCGCCAGTGACCGCTTTCAGGACCATCGCTTCGCCTTCCGGCAGATCAGCGAGGGCGCGGTGGGCGCGCTCTGTGTCCAGAACGCCCTTGGCGAGCGAAAGGGTCGGGACGTCGAGCTCCTCTGCCAGGGCGACCGCTTCGATCTTGTCGCCGAACAGGGACAAGGTTTCCGGTGCGGGGCCAACAAACACGATGTCGGCGCTTTCCACGGCTTCGGCGAAGTCGGCCCGTTCACTCAAGAACCCGTAACCGGGGTGGATCGCATCCGCGCCCGAGCCCTTGGCGGCCGAAACCACGGCGTCGATATCGAGATATGCCCGCGCCCCCGATCCAGGCAGACCGACGGTCTCGTCCATGGCCCTGAGGTGGGGGCTGGCCGCATCGTCCTTGGCGTAGATGCCGATCGTGGTGAGCCCCATATCGGCGGCCGTTCGGGCGATACGGACGGCAATTTCGCCCCGGTTGGCGATGAACAGGCGCTTCATTCGGTTCCCCCTCCTATCAAGACCGACGGTCTCCCCCAGTATGCGGCACGCACCGACGCAATCGTGTTTATCCCTGGTAGGCTCGATTGAGTTTGCGCATACCGCCGATCCAGCGGTCATAGTCCGCTGTCTTGTTGCGCATGTAGTCGAGCACTTGCGGGTGGGGCAGCACGAGGAACGTCTCCGCGCGGATGGCTTCCACGCAGGCATTCACCGCTTCATCCGGTTCCATCATGCCGTCTATGCTGGCGACCCCGTCGGGGTTTCCCGCCGTCATGGCCGTACGCACGGCCTGGGGGCACAGCACCGAAACCTTGATCCCGTCATCGCCGTGGGTGAGGGCAAGCCATTCCGCAAGCCCGACAGCGGCATGTTTGGTGACGGCATAGGGCGCCGATCCGATCTGGCTGAGGAGGCCAGCCGCAGAAGACGTATTGAGCAGGTAACCGCCTCCCCGCTTGATCATGCGTGGGATGAGGTGCCGTGCAGCCCAGACATGGGCCATGACGTTGATATCCCAGATCTTCTGCCAGCCCTCATTGGAAGCTTCAGCGCCGCCGGCGATACCGATCCCGGCGTTGGAACAGAACAGGTCGATCGGCCCGTGCTCGGCCTCGACAGTTTCGATCAGGCGCTGGATGTCCGCTTCGCGGCTGACATCGGTTGTAAAGGCCACCCCGCCGAAATCGGCGGCGGTCTTGGCAGCCCCATCACCATCGAGATCGGCGGAGACAACAAGCTTGGCGCCTTCAGCATTGAAGCGCTTGACCATAGCACGGCCAATTCCACTGGCCGCACCGGTTACGACGACGATCCTGTCCTTGAGCTCCAACGCCAACCTCCAACGTACTACAAAGCAGCTTAGGCGCCAGTTTCGGGACCGTCCATGGGCTGACTGCCGGTGATACCGCCCCGATACTTTGCCTTGATCTTGCCGGTGATCAGGGCCATGCAACCTTCTGTCGATGCTTTCAGCGCGTCAGGTATCGGTCATGTTCGCCGCGAGTTGCGGGATGATGGGCACGACCTTGGTTTCCATGAAATCCCGCTCGTAGGCTTCCTCAGGGGCCCCGCGAACGGCCGCGTCCAGTCCTTGCGCATCTATGCCGACCAGTATGCGCCAGCGTTCCTCGCGCACACCGTCGAGGATGATCTGGGCAGCCTCGTTGGGATCCATGCCCCCATCGCGGAAAGCTTCACCCATCGCCTGGGCGTCCTCATTTCCCCCGCCTTCGCCGGACGGTATATCGGAGGCCTCTACCAGGTCACCAAATTCGCGGAGTGTGTTGATCGCGATGTTGGTGCCGATGTGGCCTGGCATCACCACGCTCGCCTTGAGGTGGGGCGCATTCAGTCGGAAGTCGTTGACAAGCGCCTCCGTAAAGCCTTTTACGGCAAACTTCGCGGCCGAATAGCCGGTGTGCGCGGTATCCGGCCCCAGGCTGGCCCAGAAGCCGTTCACCGAACTCACATTCACCATATGGCCCTCATCGGCGCGCATCAGCGCAGGAAGGAACGCCCGGGCACTGTAATAGACACCATACCAGCACACTCCGAAGGTCCGCTCCCACGCGTCCCGGTCACCGTTCACGAAGCTGCCACCCCCACCAATTCCGGCATTGTTGAACAG
The DNA here is from genome assembly GCA_038745855.1 of Pseudomonadota bacterium. Taxonomy (GTDB): domain Bacteria; phylum Pseudomonadota; class Alphaproteobacteria; order Caulobacterales; family Hyphomonadaceae; genus UBA5336. Next base: position 55,833 of record JBCDLC010000007.1, read on the forward strand.
GAGATGGATATGGTCGGTTTCGTGGCGCTCCAGCACATCATCGCGGAACGCTTCGATCTGGGCCTCCATGGCGACATCGGCGAGCGTTCCTGTCACCCGCACGCCCTGGGGCGCGTCTTCCATGGCGAGGGCGCAACTCTCGTCCATGTCGGCCTGCGAGATGTCGCACATGGCGACGCTACAGCCTTCCGATGCCAACGTCTTGGCGAGCGCCCTCCCGATTCCGGTCCCGCCGCCGGTGATAACGGCCAGTTTGCCGCTGAAGTCCTTCATGGTTTCCTCCCTTTGATGACATTTGCTGCCCGGTTTTCTCCGGGTCGTGTCAATTCTCTCTTCGCGCGCCCGTCCGCCTTTGCCGCTCGGCATCCCTCACGGCCCGTTCGCACGTCAGACGATCCTCTACGTTCGCGATGTCATCGCAGGACCGTCGGGCCTCACTGTCGTAGCTGCCCTGCACGATGACGCAGCCTGGCAGGGATAGGACGAAACCTGCGAGGAGCAGGCGAACCGTCAGGTGTTTCATGGTCGGGTCCCTCGTTATCTGGAGCAAGTTCATGCGTATCAGTTCAGCCAGACCGCGAACAAAAGGCTATCGCCGCCGGTCATGCGGGTGAAGCGGCGCCAGGCATCGAGGTCAGCCATGCGGCCTTCTTCGAGATAGGGGGCTGCCGCTGCGCCCTGGATCCAAAGCACGGGGTCCATCTCTCCGGGCGATTGCATCCAGGCGCCAATATTCAGCCCAACCGGGACGTAAGCCTCTGGCACTTCCGAGCCCAGCGGCAGGCCTATCCGCCAATAGGGCACGAGCGCCTCACCATCGAGGATGGCGTCAATCTCTGCGAGCACCGATTGCCACTCTTCAGCGGTCTCTGCCGTGACCTCCACTCCAAAGGCGGACGCCTGATCCGGATTTGGTAGCCATTCCCGGTCATCGTCCTCTTCTTCTGCGACTTCGGACCAAAATCGAGTGTTATGCTCGACCATCGCCTTGAAGTGCCGGTGGGCGGCTTGGGTCCGCGTGGCGTCGGGCACCCCGCGCAAGGTGAGCAGCACTGACGCGGCCGTGTCGATCCAACTGTCCTCATTGTCGATGAGGCCAAGCGATACGGTTGGCCCAGCCGCCTCGAGTGCCGCTCGGCCCTCGCTGACCGTTTGGATCGCGGGGGTCGGGTCCGCAGCAAGCACCATCTCCGCCATGCCGGAAAGAACGTGAACATAAGCCGCGAGCCATTCTGCATCGGCAGTATCGAAACGCACAACGCCGTCGAAGCCGTCATCCGCTTCGGCATTCAGCCCGGCCATGACGGCAAGAACGCCCTCATGGTCCTGGCGTGTGCCATCGGCATTGAAGTCAAACCAGAGCGCGTCGAGGGGGACTTCGACAGCAAACGTGCCATCAAGTGCCGGGCCCAGCGCGTCTTCGGCGCCAGAAAGATAGGTCAACGCGCCGGTCATTGCCGTTTCAAGAAAGGCAGGATCAAAGCGGCTATCGGGATTGGGCGGCAGAGGGTTCCGCATGCCTGGGATAAACGGCAGAGTGCCCTGATAGGTTGCGTAGCGGACTTGGAGAATATGCTCTACCGCGCGCAAGAAGCGGACGCCGCCGAGGACGAAAGCGGTTTCTTCGGTCTGCTCTCCTTCCGACAGTTGGGCTTCCGTGGCCGCGAGCCCCTTCTCTGCGAGGACGTCCTGCCAGGGCTCCTGATCAGCCTGGGATGCAGCCCCGTTGCAGCCCGAGGCTGCCAAGAGCGCGGCTAAGGCAAAGGTCGACAGGATACGCATCATTACACCTCGATCTTGGCGGCTCGTTCTGATGCCGCGACGACGCTTGTACCTCTTGGGCTATCACCGGGCCATCGCCTGGCAGGCCTTGTGGCGCGGACAATCGACCTGGTGGTCGTTCACCATTCCGACCGCTTGCATGAAAGCATAGACGATCACAGGGCCGCAAAACTTGAAACCGCGTTTCTTGAGATCTTTTGCGATCGTTTCCGACAATGGGGTCTTCGCCGGTGCATCGCGGTAGCTCGCCCACGCATTCACCAGCGGTTTTCCGTCCAGAAAGCCCCAAAGATAGTCAGCGAAATCCTCACCTGAATCGGCCATTTTCAGATAGACTCTGGCGTTACCAATCGTGGCTTCGATCTTCTTCGGGCTCCGGATGATGCCCCGATTGCCGAGCGCCTTTTCGACCCGGCGGTCGTCCCACCTCGCGATGCGTTGGGGGTCGAACCCGTCAAACTCCTCGCGGATCGCTTCTCGCTTCCGCAGAATGGTGATCCAGGCGAGACCCGCTTGCATGCCATCGAGTTGAAGCTTCTCCCACAGCGCACGGCTGTCATATTCGGGTACGCCCCATTCGGTGTCGTGGTAGCCCCGGTAAAGGGCGTCATTGATTGGCGCCCACCCGCAGGGCAATTCGGCGCCTGCAGGGTCAGGCATCAGCGATACTCGCATCGATTTCGGCGGTAAGCCATGCAGGTGCCGATACGGAGACGGCATGTCCGCCAACCGTCAACGCGCTACGGTCTGCCTTCGCCAAGCGGTCGATCCGAACGCGCGCAAGGCCCATACGGCCCTCAACACTCGTGATTTCTCCAAGGGCAGAACCTGCCTCCAGAGCAGCCCCAACCTCGAGCTGATCGCCTTCCACCGTGAGCGTTCGACGCCGGATCTTGCCGCGCCTGTGCATCCGCGACACCACCTCCTGGCCGACAAAGCACCCTTTCTTGAGGTCGACCCCACCGAGCTGGTCCATGTTGATGTCGGCTGGAAAAACGTCCGCTGCCCCAAAGTCTGCGCCCCATTCAGCGACGCCATGCCGGATGCGGTCCGTATGATAGTCAGGCAGTGGTAACGACCATTCGGCTGCGTGGACACCATACCAGGCCTGCCACTCAGCCTCGGTCGCCAGTCCTCGAAGTCGTCCACCCGGAAAGCGGGGGTCGACCAGCACATGGGCAGCGCCGGAGATGGGCCTCGGGCCCTGCTCGGCGGGGGCCGTGCCCGCGATGACGAAAAGGTCGTCGCGCACGGTGATGGTAACATTGGCGCGCAGCCGAAACAGGGTGAGGCGTTTCTTGAGATCTGCCAGTGCGTCAGCCGCAACGTCGATCAGCACGCCGTCGTCAGTCCTAAGTGCGAGATAGTCGGCGATGACCTTTCCCTGCGGTGTCAGGAGAGCGCCATAACGCGTATCCCCGGGAGGCCAGGTACTCGTACCATGGGTCACGAGCCGTTCAAGCATCGCAATCGTGTCCGGACCCGTTAGAGCGAGCACAGCGCGATGGGCGAGGAAAACATAGGGGGGGGCCATTCGTTTGTGGTGGCGGTCTGCTGCGCCCCGGTCAAGGGCAGCGTTTGGCGGACGAAACGCAAGGATATGCCGTTGAACACGAAAACGTCGGCAAATTGTTCCCGAGACAGCACGATAACAGATCGACGATTGATAGATAATTCTCTATAATACGCCTTACACAGTATACATTGATTGTATTTTGCATATCACTTGAAAAAATCGTTCTATTATGCCCATGTACACGCAAGAAAAAACTTCACTTTTTGCTGCGACGCAGCACGCGGAGACACCATGGCGGATGCGACCAGACCCATCGATGTGCCCCATCCCGATGCCCGGCCCGGCGACGCCCCGGACTTCAGTCACATCGAGGTTCCGGCCGCTGGCACCGTAGAGCGCCCCCACGCCCTGGCGGATGCGGCAACACTACGGGATCTCCCCTTTGAGCTGATCCGAGTGCTCGGCGACGATGGACAGGCGGTCGGTGACTGGAACCCCGGCTTGGGCGCTGAAACGCTTCAGGCGGGTCTCAAGACCATGCTGCTCACCCGCGCCTATGATGCGCGGATGCTGAAGATGCAGCGCACCAAGCGGCTCAGCTTCTACATGAAGTGCCTCGGTGAAGAGGCCGTCGCCACCGCTGGCGCCATGGCACTCGCGTTTGAGGACATGCTGTTCCCCTCCTACCGCCAGCAGGCCGCCTACATCTCGCGCTGGAAGACGATCGAGCCCGACGAACAGTCTATTCTCACCCAAATGATGTGCCATTGCATCGGCAACACCGGTGATAATCTGCTCGGCCGCCAGCTTCCGGTCCACTATGCCAACAAGGCGCTCAATTGGTTCTCCGTTTCCGGCAACCTCGGCACGCAGTTTCCCCAAGCCGTCGGCTGGTCGATGGCCTCAGCGCTTAAGGGAAGTCAGGCAGTGGCATCGTCCTGGATTGGGGATGGCACCACCGCGGAAGGGGACTTCCACGCCGGTCTCACGCTCGCCAGCACCTATAATGCCCCGGTCATCCTCAACGTGGTGAACAATCAGTGGGCGATCTCCATGCACAATTCGATCTCCGGCGGGAAGGCGGAAACCTTTGCGTCCAAGGCCATTGGATACGGCATTCCCGGCCTTCGTGTGGATGGTAACGATTTCCTCGCGGTCTACGCCGCGACCCAGTGGGCCGCCGACCGTGCCCGGAACGGCGGCGGTGCCACCTTGATCGAACACTACACCTATCGCGGCGAGGCCCATTCGACCTCCGATGACCCGTCCCGCTACCGTCCCAAGGATGAGTGGAAAGCGTGGCCGCTTGGCGATCCTTTGGAGCGGCTCAAAACCCACCTGATCGGCCTTGGCGAGTGGAGTGAAGACCAGCACAGCGCCCTGGAAACCGAGTACAAGGATGTTGTCAGCGCAGCTTGGAAAGCCGCTATTGCGCAAGGCACCCTCGAAGAGGGCCCCCATGCGCCCGTGCCAACCATGTTTGAGGGGGTTTATGCCGAACAGCCGTGGCATCTACGCCGTCAACGCCAGGATCTCGGCGTCTAGTCCTCGCCAGCGCTCCGATTGTGCTTCGGGATTCTGGCAGCGCACTACAGCCCGAATTGGAGGCCTGAATGCCTGCGCAAACCATGATCCAGGCGCTCAACAACGCGCTAGACGTCAAACTCGAAGCCGATCCCTCCGTCCTCGCCTTCGGTGAGGATGTTGGCTATTTCGGCGGTGTTTTCGGCGTCACGAAGGGCCTGCAGGACAAGCATGGCGAAACGCGTGTGTTCGACGCGCCCATCAATGAGGGGGCGATTGTTGCCATGGCCATGGGCATGGCGGTCAACGGCATGCGCCCCGTCGCGGAAATCCAGTTTGCCGACTACATCTTCCCCGGTTTCGACCAGATCATTTCGGAACTAAGCCGGATCCGCTATCGGTCTGCCGGCCAGTTTACAGCGCCCGTAACCCTACGCACCCCCTGCGGCGGCGGCATCTATGGCGGGCAAACACACTCCATGAGCCCAGAGGCCTTCTTCACCCACATCCCGGGCGTCGTCGTGGCCATGCCATCCAACCCCTACGACGCCAAGGGCCTCCTGATTTCCGCCATCGAGAGCGATGATCCTGTCATCTTCTTCGAGCCGAAGCGCCTCTATAACGGCCCCTTCGATGGCGACCCCAACAAGCCCCAATCTGCCTGGAACACCCACCCCAAGGGCGAGGTTCCGAGTGGCCATTACACTTTACCAATCGGCGTCGCGGAAATCGTCCGTCCAGGGTCGGCCTGCACCGTTATCGCCTATGGCACCATGGTGCATGTCGCGCTTGCCGCTGCCGAAGCCCAGGGCATCGATGCAGAGATCATAGATCTGAAGACCCTGCTTCCCTACGATGTTGAGACCGTCACGACATCGGTCACAAAGACCGGCCGTTGCGTCGTCCTGCATGAGGCGCCCCGCACATCCGGCTTCGGGGCCGAGATGGTCGCCCAGATCCAGGAAGACTGCTTCTATTCCCTCGAAGCGCCGATCCTCCGGGTCACAGGTTGGGATACGCCCTACCCGCACGCCCACGAATGGAGCTATTTCCCAGGTCAGGAGCGGGTGGGCCGGGCCCTCCGCAAGGTCATGGAGACTGGCTGATATGGCGACGCAAGTGATCAAGATGCCGGATGTGGGCGAAGGCGTTGTCGAAGCTGAGATTGTGGCCTGGCATGTGGCCGTTGGCGACACCGTTGAAGAAGACCAGGACCTGGTCGATGTCATGACTGACAAGGCGACGGTCGAGATCCCATCCCCGGTCGGCGGAACGATCACCGCCCTGCATGGAGCACCCGGCGATGTGGTCGCCGTTGGCACAACGATCATCGAGATCAACGGTGACGGAGCAACGCCAATAGAAGCGGCTTCGTCCACTCCCGAACCTGCACCCGCCCCTCAAGTGGATACGGACCCTGCACCTACGGCTCCCGAGCCACAAGCGGAACCCCCTGCGCCGATGCCTGGACCCGTCCAGGCATCGCCCCCGAAGAGCAGTGCAAAACCCCTCGCAAGCCCCGCCGTTCGCGCGCGCGCCCTCGAACTTGATATTGATCTTGCCGTCGTCCCCGGCACGGGCCCGGCCGGCCGGATCACGCGGCAAGACCTCGAAGATTTCTCCGCCGCCGGTGGACGGCTAATCTCGAAAACAAGCTCTGGACCAATCGAGCAGGCGCATCGCCGCCATGCACCTCGCATAGGCATAAAGGAAGAGAAGGTCATCGGCCTGCGCCGGAAGATCGCCCAGAACATGCAAGCAGCCTGGTCGGTTCCCATGATCACCTATGTCGAGGAAATCGACGTCACCGAGGTCGAGGCACTGCGGCAATCGCTTAACGCTGACCGCCAGGACGGCCAGCCTAAGCTGACCGTGCTCCCGTTCCTGATTACGGCCCTGACCGTCGCCCTCGAAGACATCCCCCAGGCCAACGCACACTATAAAGCCGACGCTGGAACCCTCACGAGGTACGACGCCGCCCATGTCGGCATCGCAACGGCCACAGATCGGGGGCTTGTCGTCCCCGTTCTTCGCCATGCCGAGGCGCTTGATATCTGGGAGATGGCCGGCGAAATCAGCCGTCTATCCCAGTCGGCCCGCGATGGCACGGCCGCGCGTGAAGACCTTTCCGGTTCGTCGATCACCATCACGTCGCTCGGCGCCGTTGGCGGGGTCGTCACAACGCCGCTTTTGAATGTTCCAGAAACAGCAATCATCGGCGTCAATAAGATCACCGAGCGTCCTGTCTTTGATGGGGCAGGACGCGTGGTCCCCCGCCTGTTCATGAACCTCTCTTCAAGCTTCGATCATCGCATTGTTGATGGAGCCGATGCTGCCCGTCTCATCCAGACAATCCGCACCCTCCTCGAAACGCCAGCCCGGCTGTTTCTCTAGTTTCTGGCATGGGTACCGTAAGTGGTATTCAGGTCAGAAACGACATCGACGTCCTGCAGATCCGAGCCTGATCCATGACCCAGCCGACCCAAACCCTCTCCTGTTACACCCTCGTTATTGGCGGTGGCCCTGGCGGGTATCCAGCCGCGATCCGCGCGGGGCAGCTTGGCCTCGACACAATCCTCGTCGAAGCCGATCGCCTTGGCGGAACCTGTCTCATCCGCGGCTGCATACCCTCCAAGGCCATTATCCACGCTGCATCCAAGGTCCACGAGATGGCGGCCCACGCAAATGGCCATGCCGGCCACATGGGGATCACGCTACCATCGGCGCCGGCCCTCGATATGGGTGGGCTGCGAGACTGGAAGGATGGTATCGTCGATCAACTTTCGGGCGGCGTTGCAGGCCTCTTGAAGGCGGCCAAGGTGAGGCACCTGAACGGCTGGGCAACGTTCACCACAGCGAAGACATGCACCGTAGACACTGCGAATGGCCCGATCGAAGTGACGGCCGAGAATGTGATCCTGGCGACAGGGAGCACGGAGACGGAGCTGCCTTTTCTGCCCTATGACGACACGGTCATCAGTTCGACAGGCGCACTGGAACTCAACGAAATCCCCGAAACCTTCGCCGTCGTTGGTGCTGGCTATATCGGCCTTGAACTCGGGATCGCGTTCGCCAAGCTCGGTAGCAAGGTCACGGTGGTCGAAATGGGTGACCGGATCCTGCCCGGATACGACGCTGAACTCACGCGGCCCGTCGCAGCGTGGCTGAAAGCCCACGGCGTTGAGGTGCATCTGGGCGCCAAAGCTACCGGAAAGGGCACTTCAAAGGGCAAGACTGTGCTCAAATTCGAGGATGCAGCAGGTAAGGCCCGCACGACACGTTCTGAAAAGATCCTTGTCGCGGTCGGCCGGCAACCACGAACTGAGGGGTGGGGGCTCGACGCGATGGGGCTGGATATGGACGGGCCGTTCATCAAGGTCGACGCGCGTTGTCAAACCGCCATGCGCGGGGTGTATGCCATCGGTGATGTCACCGGTGAGCCGATGCTGGCACACCGGGCCACGGCCATGGGCGAGATTGCCGCCGAAAACAGTGCAGGGCGTAAACGCGCCTTCGATCCAGCAGCCATCGCCGCTGTCTGCTTCACGGAGCCTGAAATTGTCGGATGTGGCCTATCCCCCGATGATGCAAGGACGGCCGGGGAGGATGTGATCACAGCAAAATTCCCGATGGCGGCGTCAGGCCGCGCCCTCGCCATGGATAGCGCAGGGTCGCGGGGCTTCGTGCGGGTGACGGCCCGCGCATCCGACCATGTCGTGCTCGGCCTCCATGCCGTCGGTGCGCATGTGGCAGAGCTTAGCGGCGAGTTCGCGCTCGCCCTCGAGATGGGCGCTGTGCTCGAGGACATCGCCCAGACCATCCACGTCCATCCAACGCTTACGGAGACAACGGCCGAGAGCGCGATGGCAGCGCTCGGACACCCCATCCACATCGCGGCGCGCTAGGCCATCTCGTGGCTCTGCGACGGCTCGAGCCGCTTTGCCCCCCAGGAAATCGGGCATGTGAGAAGGGGAATCATAAGCGATGATTCTCCGCCCCGACCCGGGCCCGGTTAAGACCAACGCCCGACGAATCTGGCGTTTCCAAAATCAAGCCCTGATCATGGTTCATATTGCCACCACGCCGGTCATCTTTTTCGGTCCGCATGAAAGCCCTGTCATTACGGGGTCTTCAGGATCTTATCACCCTATTTCCACCGTTTCGTTCGCGTCATGAACGGTCCGGGCGTTGACGGCTGATTAACCAATCGACCACTATATCTTGTGTCAGAAGACGCAGGAACTTACCGCATATGGCGTTTTTAGGGGTTCGGCCCTATATTAATGTTGCATCGCGGAAGAGGTCTGCGCTTCCCAATGTTGTAGGCAAAATGAAGGGGGTTCGGCCCATGTCCGCGTCCGAGGCTATCAAGACGTCCAATACACAAGCGCGCCGGGGAAAACCAAAGACGCGCAAGGACGTCGATCTCAAGGTTGTTGACGGTTTCAAGGTCGAAACGGACGCAAGCCGCGATGCCAACCTGACGGAGTTCGGCAAGGTCACGCTCACCGACCGCTACCTCCTGCCAGGAGAGAGCTACCAGGACATGTTCGCACGGGTGTCCAGCGCCTATGCCGACGACCAGGCCCACGCCCAGCGCCTCTATGACTACATGTCCAACCTCTGGTTCATGCCTGCAACGCCCGTGCTTTCCAATGGCGGCGCCGAGAGGGGCCTGCCGATCTCCTGCTTCCTCAACCAGGTCGGTGACAGCCTCGACGGCATTGTCGAAACCTGGAACGAAAATGTCTGGCTCGCCTCGAACGGCGGCGGCATCGGCACCTACTGGGGCAACGTCCGCTCCATCGGCGAAAAAGTCGGCCAGAATGGTCAGACCTCAGGCATTATTCCCTTCATCCGCGTGATGGACAGCCTCACCCTCGCCATCTCCCAAGGCTCGCTCCGCCGCGGATCTGCAGCGTGCTACCTGGATATCCACCACCCGGAAATCGAGGAGTTTCTCGAGATCCGCAAACCGTCTGGCGACTTTAACCGGAAGTCCCTCAACCTCCACCACGGCATCAACATCACCGACGAGTTCATGGAAGCGGTGCGTACCGATGCCGAGTTCGGCCTCCGTAGTCCCAAGAGCGGGGAAGTCCTGCGAACGATCAACGCCCGCAAGCTGTGGCAGAAGATACTCGAACTCCGCATCCAGACCGGCGAGCCATACCTGCTCTTCGTCGACACCGTGAACAACGCCATGCCGGCCCACCAGAAAAAGCTGGGCCTCAAGGTGACCCAGTCAAACCTCTGCTCGGAAATCACGCTCCCCACCGGGACCGACAATCTCGGCAATGAGCGCACGGCCGTCTGCTGCCTGTCGTCCCTCAACGCGGAAAAGTTCCTCGAGTGGAAGGACAATGAGCAGTTCATCGAAGACATCTACCGGTTCCTCGACAATGTCCTCGAAGATTTCATCAAGCATGCGCCGCCCGAAATGGAGCGCGCTGTCTATTCCGCAAAACGCGAGCGTTCGGTCGGTCTGGGTCTCATGGGTTTCCACTCCTTCCTGCAAGGGCAAGGCGTTCCCATGGAAAGCGCTGCAGCGAAGGCCTGGAACAATGCGATGTTCAAGCACATCCGGCGCGGGGCCGATGCCGCCTCGGTCAAGCTCGCCAAGGAGCGGGGCCCCTGTGAAGACGCCCGCGATGTCGGTATGATGGCCCGGTTCTCGAACAAGATGGCCGTGGCTCCCACCGCCTCCATCTCCATCATTTGCGGTGGCACCTCGGCTGGCATCGAGCCCATTCCCGCCAATGTCTACACCCACAAGACCCTGTCGGGCTCGTTCACCGTCAAGAACCGTCACCTTGAGGCACTGCTGGAGGAGAAAGGCGAGAACACAGCTGAGGTCTGGGGCTCCATTCTGGAACACGAAGGCTCGGTCCAGCACCTCGATTTCTTGTCCGAAGATGAGAAAGCGATCTTCAAAACCGCCTTCGAACTCGACCAGCGATGGATTGTCGAACTCGCCGGTGATCGGACGCCTTACATCTGTCAGGCCCAGTCCTTGAACCTATTCTTGCCCGGCGATATCAACAAGTGGGACCTCCACATGTTGCACTGGACTGCGTGGGAAAAAGGCGTGAAATCATTGTACTACTGCCGCTCGAAGTCTGTTCAACGGGCAGCCTTCGCCGGATCCGAGAAGGTAAAGGCCGACGATATGGAGATCGAGCAAACCGACTATGAGGAGTGTCTCGCCTGCCAGTAGAGTGAATAGCTGGCACACACTCTCCCATTAGCAGGCATTGATCTTGCACTTCTTCCTGAAATCGAAGACACTAACTCTATCGAAATGAAAAGCTGTTAGTATTTTCGAGGTGGCGAAAAAGTCCCTGTAAAACAGGGCTTGGTTGTCTAAAGTAAAGGAATGTTGCAGTCGCGAAGATTAATGAACTCTCACACTTAAGGCCAATTGAACGGTGTACTGTTCAGCATGCCTTAAGAGATCCCGGAACAAAGTTTCGGGCGTCGCGTGGGAGTTATTCGAATGGGGAATACCGCTAGAATGGCTCTTCTTGCATCAACCGGGGTCCTGACCCTCCTTTGCCAGGCGTGCAGCTCCCACTCTGCAGCTCCGAACGCGGTATACTATTCTCCCGAACGCGCTGTGACGGAATTGAGCGATGGCCAGAGGATGGCCACTGCCACCGATTTCGGCTCCAACATCAACGATTTAAGCCGGGGCACAGCGGCCCACCTCCAAACGCCATCGTTCCTTGATCGGGAGCGGCCCTCGGTTGCCGTTGACGCCGTCGCCTTGACCGAGGGCGAGGCCGCGATGCTCGAACAATTTGCGATCGCGCAACCCAGGCCCTACGCCGATAAGGCCTTGTCGAGCCTCGATTGGTCATCCGCCAGCGGTATCCTGGCCTTCGACAGCGACCGTAACCTTGAAGCGTTTCTCAGCCCGCTCGTGACGGATCAGAATTTCTCGGCCGAGATCGCCTTCGCCGCGCCCGCCGAAAGCACAGGTCTCGGCTTCGATTTGAGCGTCGCACCACGCCTCGCCTACAATGACGAAGGCCGCTTCTCCACACGCCGTGTGGGTGCTGAGGTCCGCGTTGGACAGGACTTCAATTTCGACCTTCGCGGCGAACGCGCACCCATCGACAGTTGGTATATGTTTGCCGGTCAAGATGGTGAGGCCCTCGTCTGGAAAGCCGGCGAGCATGGTTTTTCGAACATCACTGGCGCGATGGCACTCACCGATCAGGTGACGGTCGGCGACGTCCAGGCAGGTTTTGCCCTCCAGCGAGGCTCGGGCGAACTTTCGCTGAGCTACATTCGCCGCGAAGTCGAGTGGCGCGACCGGAATGGCGGAGCCAGCATCGACGAGGAATTCGCGGGTCTCAGCTTCACAATGCGGCGCTAAACCGCCGCTACCCGTCGGTTGCGCAGGCCCAGAGCCCTTCGCCCTCAACCACATTCATCCGCGCAAGCAGCGTCCCGGCCCTTCGAGAGACGTAGGGTCCTGGTGGGTCGACCCGCCATTTGTGCGGGTTGGGTAGCACCGCAGCCAACAGCGCAGCTTCCCGGCGAGACAAGTCAGATGCAGACTTGCCAAAGCGCGCCTGTGCCGCCGCCTCGGCACCGAAGAGGCCGTCCCCCCATTCGGCCACGTTCAGGTAAACCTCCATCACCCGGCGCTTGCCCCAGGCAAAGTCGATAAAGACGCCCATCCACGCATCCCCGGCCTTGCGAACAAAGCCGCCGCCATTCCAGAGAAAGACGTTTTTCGCGGTTTGCTGCGTGATGGTGGAACCGCCGCGCAACCTTCGTCCTTCACGGAATTCCTCGAGGGCTTGCCCTATGGCGTCAGGGTCGATGCCCTCGTGATCGCAGAAGCGCGAGTCCTCCGCCGCGATCACCGCACTCACCAGATTAGGCGAGATGTCGTCAAGGGGGACCCACGTCCGCCGTATCTCCGCCCCGCCGACCCAGCGCTCGACCATCGTCAACGTCACGGGAGGGTTCACGACCCTGCTGGCCAGGGCGTAGACATGGATGAGCACGAAGCTGAGCAAAAGTGCTTTCAGGATCAGTACGGGCCAGCGGCGCCAACGCGGTACAGCGTCAGGCAGTCTCCCATTCGTCCACAACTGACGCAGCGGGTTCTGACCCCACATGGCGCGCGCGCTCCTCTTCAAAGCGCGACCTGTCGAGCTGCGCCAAGGCCCATATGGCAGCGCCGCGGACATCCTGCGAGGGGTCTGCCAGAAGTGGGATTAGGCTCTCCACAAGCTTCGGGCTGTTCGAGTTTCCGATTGCGATGGCGACGTTCCTCACAAAACGATCTCGACCGGTCCGCTTGATCGGCGAGCCAGAGAAGACCTCCCGAAAAGTCTTGTCATCAAGGGCCGCGAGCGCGTCGAGGTCCGGTAGCTTGAGCTCCGCGCGCGCGTGGAACTGCGCCTCTTGCGACGTGGCGGCAAACTTGTTCCATGGGCAGGCCGACAGGCAATCGTCGCAGCCATAGATGCGGTTGCCGATGGCTTTACGGAAGTCCTTGGGGATCGGCCCCTTGTGCTCGATGGTCAGGTAGGAAATGCAGCGCCGGGCATCGAGTTTGTAAGGGGCTGGAAACGCCGCTGTCGGGCAGGCATCGATGCACGCTGTGCAGGAGCCGCAATGGTCCGATTCTGGCGCATCGGGCTTGAGATCGGCGGTTGTCAGCATGACCCCGAGGAAAAGCCAATTGCCGAGACTGCGCGAAACCAGGTTGGTGTGCTTGCCCTGCCAACCCAGCCCGGCTTTTGCGGCCAGGGGCTTTTCCATAAGTGGTGCCGTGTCGACAAAAACCTTCACCGCTTCGCCCGTCTCTTCGGCGAAGGCGCGTGCAAGCTGTTTCAGACGCTTCTTGAGAACGTCGTGATAGTCCTTTCCGCAGGCATAGATGCTGATATTGCCCTTGGTGGTATGGGCAAGCGTGTCCAGCGGATTGTGGTCCGGCCCGTAGTTCAGGCCGACAACGATGGCCGAACGGGCTTCAGGCCACATCGCGGTCGGTGCCTGACGGCGCGCCAGCGTTGTTTCCATCCACTCCATTTGACCGTGCCGACCTTCGGCCACGAATTCCGCTAACCGCGCACCGGCGTCCCAGGGCTCATCAGCGCGCGCAATTCGGCACACATCAAAGCCGATCGCTTCGGCAAGCAGCCTTGGATGGGTGAGGACGTCCATGACACTGAGTATAGGGCGCCTCAGCCGAAAAAGCGCTCAGAAATCCAGATCGTCATAGTGGTGGGCAGCGCGCGCGCCCTCAACCCGTTCCGACAGAAGCGGCCTGAAGCTCGGCCGCGATTTCATCCGCGCGTACCAGCCCTTGAGGTCGGGCACACCGCCCCAGTCCACATCGCCGAAATAGTCGAGACAAGAGAGCTGAGCTGCAACTGCCAGATCGGCCACCGAAAAGCCCCGGCCGCCGAGATAGGTCCGCTCCCCCGCCACGGCGTCAAGAAATGTGAGAAGCCCCCTGAGACCATGGGCACCTCGCCGCAATGCACTTGAATCCGGCTGCCGGTCCCGGCGGACCCACTGGGTGATCCGCTCGGCCAGCAGCGTTTCGTTCACCGGCCTGAACTGTTCCCGGGTCCAGTCCACCAGACGGCGCGCTTCAGCCCGGTCCTGCGCCGTGACCGGAAGAAGCCGAGGCGTCGGGTAAACCTCTTCGAGATGGGCGAGAATAGCCCCAAGCCCCACCACGTTCACGCGGCCCTCCACCATGGAATCGACGAGGGCAGGCGCCACCGCTCCAGGCGCCAGGCGGTCCAATTCGGGATTGACCACGTTCGGCGTCACCGCACAGCCCATGACCTCCAACCCCTTCTCGGAAAGGGCCAGCCGGGCCGTCCGTCCAGCCGGGTCGAGCATCCAGTGGTAAAGCCGCTTCATCCCGGGAACGCTACGCGGGTATGGTTAAGGCCGCGATACCGAGAGGCCGAAACGGGCCCCATGGGGCAACTGCGACAAGCGATCACTGCGAAGTGTTTCAATGCCCTTGAAAAACGCGCTAGAGACGCGGGAAACGGACCTTGAATTCGGAGCCACCCATGAAGCGACCGGTCACTGCGCTCGCCGCGATTTTTGCCCTCAGCGCCTGCCAATTCGTTCCTTTCGGACAGGACACTGGACCCGCGCCCGTCGTGAACGGCGGCGAAGCAGCCAGCGCCTCCCAGGGCTCCGACCAGGCCGCTCCCGCTTTGACTGCCGTATCGGCCGAATCCAGCGCTGAAACCGTGCGCCTCAATGCATGGTTCGAGACCAAGTTCGACGAACGCGTCGCCCGCAGCCCGATGAGCCAGACCTTCCTCGGCATCAAGGACGACTACGACAAATGGGACGACGTCTCGACCGCCAACCAGCTTGCCGAACTCGAGATCCAGCGGGCCGAGGTCGCCGAAATGCGCGCAACCTTCGACTTCGACGCCCTCGATGACCAGGGAAAGATCTCCTGGCGCCTGGCCGAATACGATCTCGAGCGTGCCGAAGCGTCGTTCCCCTATCGGAACCATTCCTACACCTTCAATCAGATGTTCGGCGCCCAGTCCCGGATCCCTGCCTTCATGGTCAACCAGCACCAGGTCACCTCCAAATCCGACGCCGAAGCCTACATTTCCCGCCTGAAGGGCATCGAGACCTATCTCGGCCAGAACATCGAGAATGCCATAGAGAGCTCGCGCCAGGCCATCCGGCCTCCGCTCTTCGTCTACGATTTCGTCCTCGACGACGCCCGCAACGTGATCACGGGTGCGCCATTCCCCGGCAGCGATCCTGAAACCTCCAGCCCCCTGATGGAGGACATCACCGCCAAGATCGATGCCCTCGCCCAGAACGGCGATATCACAGTCGCCGAAGCCGACACGCTGAAGGCTGCCGCCAGTGACGCGCTTGTCGCCCATGTCGGCCCCGCTTACCAACGGCTCATCGCCTTCATGGAGTCCGAACAATCCGTTGCCACGACCGATGACGGCGTCTGGAAACTGCCCAATGGGCGCGACTATTACGACACGCGCCTTCAGATGATGACCACCACGGACATGACCGCCGACGAGATCCATGATCTGGGCCTCGCCGAAGTTGCCCGTATCCACGATGAGATGCGCGCCATCATGGTCCAGGTGGGCTTTGACGGCAGCCTGCAGGACTTCTTCGATTTCACCCGCTCGGACCCGCAATTCTTCAAGCCGAACACAGAGGAAGGCAAATCGGAATACCTCGCTGAAGCCACCGCCATGATCGACACCATGCGCGAGGCCCTGCCCAGCCAGTTCAACACCTTCCCCGAGGCCGAGATGATCGTGAAGGCCGTCGAGCCCTTCCGCGAGAAATCGGCGGGCAAGGCCTTCTACCAACGCCCGGCGCCCGATGGTTCCCGGCCCGGAATCTACTATGCCAACCTCTATGACATGGCCCAGATGCCGATCTACCAGATGGAGGCGTTGGCCTACCATGAGGGCATTCCCGGCCACCATATGCAGCTTGCCATCAGCCAGGAACTCGAGGGCCTTCCCCGCTTCCGGAAATTCGGCGGCTACACCGCATACACCGAGGGCTGGGGGCTCTATTCGGAGTATTTCCCGAAGGAAATGGGCTTCTACGAAGACCCCTATTCCGACTTTGGCCGCCTCGCCATGGAGCTTTGGCGCGCGGCCCGGCTCGTGGTCGATACCGGCCTCCACTCCAAGCGCTGGACCCGGGAAGAGGCGATCGATTACCTCATCGAGAACACGCCCAACCCGGCCGACGATGCCCGAAAGGCCATCGAGCGGTACATCGTGATGCCGGGCCAGGCGACGGCCTACAAGATCGGCATGAACAAGATCCTCGAGCTGCGTGAAACGGCCCGAACCGAACTTGGCGACGATTTCGACATCCGCGCCTTCCACGATGTCGTCCTGAAGAACGGCCCCGTCCCCCTCGCCGTCCTCGAGGAAACCGTCAACGACTGGATCGAGGACACAAACACCGCAGCCTGAGCAGGCTGCAGCCCCCCCCAACGGGCGGGGGCGCTTCGCTCTTTATGCTTGGATCGCCCGCTGGGCTCCGGGCTTTGCCCTACGCGACGCGATGGATCCGGCTGAAGGCTCTGGGCCTTTCCCGGCCCCGCCCCAACGCGCCTCCCTCGCCTTGTGGGGTGCGAGGATCAGCGATCGATGAAATCGATCGCCCGAGCACGGATAGGGGGCGGGGTCACCGCCGTCGATACACACCCACCAGCGGCGTACAGCCCAGCCCCCATCCCCAATCAGAACTTATCCAACACTTTCCTCGCCTAGCGCACTGTAATCATTGAACTTCCCTTAAACTTATCCTCCCCCTCGGCGGCAGTGGTATACTCCGCCTCAAATGTCGAACATCACCGACACCATAGAAGAGCTGCGCCCCTTCGGCGAGCAGCTATATACCCGCGTGATCGGCCGAGATGACCTCCATCTCGCGCCCGACTTTCTCACGCGGGCGGCTGCTGCACGTCTGAAGGCCGGCATCGCCATGCTCGAGTCCTGGATCCGGCGGGCCCTGATCCTGCTCGCCCTTGAAATCGAGCCCACCCTCTCAAACGACGACCACCCCCACATCCGGTACTACCGAGAGCGCAAGCTGAGCTCGCCCACGCATTCCCTCCGCATCTTCCCAAGCGGCGCCCCCTTCGACCGCACCCGCTTCGAAGCGCTGAAGGCCGCCGCAAGAGCCAAATCGCAAACCTACCCCGGCCACCATCAGCCGAGCGGTCCCATAGACTCGGGCCCCCTCCTCAGTCGCCTCGCGGCCCTCAAGGCCCTCATCGACGACCCCGCCGCCAGAGCAAGGCGCCTCGCCTACCACCTCGCCCGCCGCCGCCCCGGCCTCCTGAGAGCACCGCCCTACCGCGGCCCCCACAGCGGCCAACAATTCGGCACCGAACCCGGCGCGCTTCATGATAGTTTCGCCGTCGCAATCCTCGAGCAAAGCCGAGCGAGACCTCCACCCCTGGGCCGAGCCCCCAACAACAGCCCCAGAATCCGCCAGCTCTAACCCAGCGCACGGAAACACGAGCGGCTGCCTGAAATTCATCGAACGAAGAAACCCCAGCAAACCGGAGCCAAAACCCAAAGCCCCACGCCCGCGTCCGCGCGGATCAGGGGCAGAGCCCAAATTCAGCGTCCCGCCCCGACGCCCAGCGTCGCAAGGGCGACCGCCCGCCGGCGCAACTGCGCCGCCCCCGCGGAGGCGCCACGCGCCGCGAGCGAAAGATCAGCCTTGGCCCGTTTCCGGTGTCGGGAAACAGTCGCCGGACCAGGGCTCCAGGGCGCTGTCCATCATGGTTCGGTTCGAGAAGTCGATGCAGGCAAACCCGACGTCCCGGACCAGTTCGGTGGCCTGTTGTTCGGCCCAGGCATGGGCGCAGGCGGCCTGGTCTGGCGCTTTCGATGAGGCATCGGCGCCGGGCCGTCTATAGAGGTTGATGAAGTCGGTGACGCACCGGCCGTATTCAGCCACGTCGCTGTTGAAGGCATCGCGCGCGGCCTGGGCCGCGAGCAGGTCAGGGAGACTGCCATAGGGGCCTGGAACCATCGGAGGCTCTATGGCCCCGCAGGCGTCCATCACGATCGCCTTTCCCTGCCGGGTCTGGTCGCCTGGGCAGGTCCGGAAATCGCCGGCCGGCACGATGTCCTGGGCAAACGCCGGTGCGGTGAGCAGCAGTGCGAGACTGCCCGTGATCATTGTTCGAAACGGTTTGCGCGTCATTGGCCCCACTCCTCTCCAATCCTGATCGTTTCCCGGCCCTCCGGTGCGACAGCTACCAAAGCGGCCCCAAGCCATCAATCGTTTACCTGCGTGAGGCGATGCAAAGCGCTGGCCATCCCGGATGTGGGGCGTGCACCTCGGCTTAAGCCTGTTGGCCGTACAGTGGGGTTTGGACGATTGGCGAAAGCAGGCGGTCATGGGCCAGATCATCGGTTTCCTTCTCATGTTGGCGCTGATCACAGGGGGGGTGATCTCAACCGGCGCGACGCCGGTTCTGGCTGCGCTGCCGTTTGAACTGGGCCTGATTGGCGGAACGGCGCTGGCCGCGCTGCTCATCGGCAACGCGCCTTCCATTGCTGGCGATGCCCTGCGCGGACTGGGTTTGGCGGTCACGGGGAGCCGGTGGAAGCGGGCGGATTTCACGGCGCTGCTCGGCGCGCTCCACGGCACGTTGACCTTGGTGCGGCGCGGGGGGGCACCGGCCATCGACGCTGTGTTCGAGGCGCCGGAAGGATCGGAAATGCTTCGCCGCGCGACGAGACTGCTTGAGGACCGGGATGCCATGAACCTGCTTGAGGAAAGTGCCAGACACCTTGCGGCGGGATCGCTTGATCGCCCGATGCAAGCCCACCAATTGGCCGATCAGATGCAGCGCACCGTGGCAGCCGCTCACCATCGCCGCATGCAAGCGGTCGGCGCGTTGCAATCCATGGCAGATGCCTTGCCAGCGCTTGGTATCGTTGCGGCGGTTCTCGGGATCATCAAGACGATGACGGCGATCGACGAGTCCGAGGCCGTCATCGGGGCAATGATTGCAACGGCACTGCTCGGCACGTTCCTGGGCGTGTTTCTCGCCTATGGCCTGGTTGGACCGCTCGCCAACCGGTTTGCACAAGTGGTCGATGAGGAGCTGCTTGCGCTGGATGTCATCGAGGCGGTCATATCCGCGGCGGCGGGCGGGAGCGCTCCAAGGCTCGCGATTGAGGCGGGCCGGAACGCTTTGCCGCTCGCGCTGAGGCCCGACGATGCTGCGATCGATGCCGCACTATCGGCGGTGGGCGGGCCGCTCAGGGTCGTTCATCGGGGTGCTGCCTGAAGGTTAACGGCAAGCGCTGAGTTTTCCAGGGCGCCTAGACGGTGAATTGAGTGTTTTCGAGTAGGACAGCGGGAGAGCTGAAGGAGCTGCAACGATGCATCACGACGCCGAACCCGAAATCTTGGAAGACGCTCCAAAACTGCCGATCACGCACTGGCCCAAGGGGACACCGGAGCGGATCGTGACGGGAGCGACAGGCTTCATGACAGTGTTCATGGCCCTTCGGACGGCAGATTTCACGCCCACCGATATCACCGGCGATACCGCGATGTGGGAAGTCGCCATTATGCGGACTGTTGCGTTCGCTGCCCTCACGATCTGGGCGACGTTCACGATCGGTATTCCCCGCCGCGGCGTTTCCGCCATGACGGTGATGGTGTTCGCCCTGTTCCAGGAGTGGATATTGATGCCGATTGCGGGTCACCAGATGTCGTTCTCCGCAGCGGCCGCCAGTGGTGTCGTGCTCGCTTTCCTGGGCTTCCAGTTCTATTGGAACCGGGCTGTCCAGAAGCTCCGCGAAGAGGGGTACGACGAGCAAGGTGAGGCCCTGTCCCCCGATGAGCAGCGGTACATTGCCGTCTGATCACGGCAAGGATCGGCGGGCCGGTAAAAGCGCATCGGCGCGATCAACACCTTGACTTATGCTACCGAAACGGGCGCCTTTCCTTTCGAGGAAATGGAGGGCCCCATGTCGCGGTTCGAGGATCTGTTGGAAACGGTTGCGCGCTACCAGGTGCTGGCCGCCGAGAATTACGGCCGTATCCGGACGTTGGCCGAGGACCTGAAAGATGGCTTCTGCGGGTATCTTGGAACAGACACTGGGGTCTGCGTCCATCTTGTTCCACCGGTCGGGCCCTTCGAACCAAAGGCCTATGGTGACCAGGCCTTTTCGATTCCCCCGCGCGGTTTTCGGCCCCTGGGGCCGGTTTCGTTTGGGGTTGCTGTTCGCGTTACGCCGGGAACGGATTGGCTGAGGATCACGCTGGAGTGCAGGAAGGCCGGCGATGTCTTCACCGTTCAGATCCAGGGCGGGGAGGAATTCGAATTCGAACTGCCGCTGTCGGATGTTGATCCAGATCCTTTCTTCGACAGCCTCTATAATCACATCCATTCGTGGTTTGCCGTACGTATAGAGCGCTACGAAGAGGGCGATTACGGTTCGCGCGAAATAGGTTTCGACTTTACGGACGGGGAAAACAGCGTCAGCCCTGCTGAAGGTTTGACGGCCTAACAAACGACATATGCCAGAATTTGCATTGCTTCTTGCAGGACGGGGCTACGACACCCTGATCTTTTCTGCAGCCATGATTGGTGCGCTGGGGCTCGGCGCCCAGTGGCTGGCTTGGCGGCTGCAAGCCCCTGCGATCGTGCTCATGTCGCTGGCTGGGCTACTCGTGGGGCCCATGTGGGCCGTGATCTTCGGCAACCCATCAAGCCTGTTGTTCATCGGCTTTGAAGGGCCGCTGCTAAACCCATCGAAGGAATTCGGCGACCTGTTGCGCCCCATCGTTTCCCTCTCGGTGGCGGTCATCCTGTTCGAAGGTGGGCTGGTCCTGAAATTCGAAAACCTCCGCGACGCGGGCGCGGCGGTGCGCAGGATGGTCTTTGTAGGCGGGCCAATCGGATGGTTCCTCGGCACGCTCGCTGTGCATTTTGTTGCTGGGCTAGACTGGGCCAGTTCGGTGGTTTTTGCCGGCGTGCTTGTGGTGACCGGTCCGACCGTGATCATGCCCCTCCTGCGGCAATCCAAGCTTGGCGGCCGGGCCGGCCAGTTCCTGAAATGGGAGGGCATCGTCAATGATCCGATCGGCGCGCTGTTCGCCGTGGCCGGCTATGAGATCATCCGGGTCGCCGCCAGCGGTGAAAGCGTCTTCGGTGCGTTCCTGTGGATCATCGTCGCCGCAATCCTTGGCGCAGCGCTCGGGATGGCCTTTGGATATGGAATGGTGCGGGCCTTCCGGGCCGGGTGGACGCCTGAATATCTCAAGGCGCCGCTGATCTTCGCGTCCATCATCCTGTGCTACGCGATCGCCGAGGCGATTGAACACGAAATTGGCCTCGTCGCCGTGACCGCCTATGGGATGTACCTTGCCAATTCGAGGCTGGCGGGCTTGGCGGAGTTGCGCAAGTTCAAGGAAGATATCGCCGTCCTGCTGGTCTCTGGTGTATTCGTGATCCTGACGGCCAATTTGACGCCAGAGATCATTGCGCTCGCCCTGAACCCGCGCACGCTCGCCTTCCTGGCCGTCATGCTGCTCATCGTACGGCCCCTATCGGTATGGATTTCCACCTATGGCACGCTGACCCGCGAGGAGGCGATCCTGCTCGGTTGGATCGCCCCAAGGGGTGTTGTCGCTGTTGCCGTTTCAGGACTGTTCTCGACACTTCTCATCGATCTCAACCGGAATTCGAGCTTCGACCTTTATGGCGCAGAGCAGATTACGCCGCTTGCATTCGCCATGGTGTTCTCGACGGTGGTCCTCCATGGTTTCACCATTGGCCCACTCGCACGTCGGCTCGGCCTTGCACGCAAGGGCAAACCCGGCGTCCTGATTGTCGGGTCAACGCCCTGGAGCGTGGATTTCGCGAAGACACTGGGCGAAGCGAGCATTGAGGTCATCGTGGCCGACAGCAATTGGCGGCGGTTGAGGCCCGCCCGGGAAGCCGGGCTTGAAACGTTCTTCGGCGAGGTCCTGTCGGAGGATGCCGAAGTCCGGCTTGATCATGCGCGCTTCGAAACCGCCGTGGCGCTGACCGCGAACGAACCCTACAACGCCCTCGTCTGCGGCCATTTCGCCCCGGAGCTTGGCCGTCACAAGGTGTTCCAGCTTTCCAACCAGGATGGCGAAGAAGAAGACCCCCGGGCCCTGGGTGTCGGAAACAGGGGCCGGACGCTGATCAAGCGTGGACGGGGCTATGATGCTGTTATCCGGGACCACTATCGCGGCTGGCAATTTGCCCGTACGCCGTTCACCGAGCACTACGGCATGGCAGAATTCGTCGCCGATCGCCCGAAATCCGATGTCCTGGCAGAAATCCGACCGGATGGAACGGTGGTGTTCATCAGCCACAACAAGGAAGTGAAAGGCGGCGAAGGCGCCACGCTCATCAGCTTCGGTCCGCCCGAGACGACGGAAATCGGCCAGCGTGCGGCAGAAGCCGCGGCCGCTAAACAGGACGCGGAGGCGGCAAAGGAACCGCCCGTCGGCGCTCAACCGAAGCCCGCTTGACACCCAGTCGCACAAGCCGGATCCGTTGACCAAGTTGGAAGGTGGCGCCGCTAGACCTCGTCCACGCCCCCGGGCTTTCGGCGGCGGCGGATCAGCCACACCACCCCTCGGAGGTCGCTGAGCGCTGCCCACAGCCGGCCGAAATTCGTATATTTCGAGGTGCCCGAGCCC
Organism: Pseudomonadota bacterium; assembly: GCA_038745855.1. GTDB lineage: Bacteria > Pseudomonadota > Alphaproteobacteria > Caulobacterales > Hyphomonadaceae > UBA5336. Next base: position 78,886 of record JBCDLC010000007.1, read on the forward strand.
CGCTCGCGGTGGTTCACGTCCAAGAACTCCGCACCATATCCCTCTCCGCCCATAAGGGCTGGCATATAGCGGTGCATGTGGTCGAAATAGGGAAGCGATAGGAACGCCGTCCGGTCCATCACCTTGATCCCGCAGCCGCTGTCGTCGCAATCATCGCGCAGCAGGCGCCGCCGAATACGGTTGGCGACCCGCGAACCAAAGCGCTTCCAAGCGGTATCCTTGCGGCTGGCCCGGCGGCCCATGACCATCTTCAGATCCGAAGCCGCGTCAGCCCGAGTCAACTGGCGGTAAAGCGCAGGCAAATCGGCAGGGTCATTCTGCCCGTCCCCGTCCAGGGTTCCGATCACCGGTCCGCGCGCCGCCAGTATGCCAGACCGGATGGCCCGGCTCTGGCCGGCATTTGCCCTGTGGCTCAACACCCGGAGCGCTGGAAAGCGCCGCTTGAGATCGACCAGCCGGTCCCGAGTCCCATCGGTCGAGGCGTCATCGACGAACACCATTTCGTAGGCCCGTCCCTCAAGCGCCTCAGCAATCTCCGTCGCTAGCGCCTCCACGTTGCCGACTTCATTGTAGACGGGCACGACAATCGAGAATTCCGGTCTCGTATGGGCGGTTTCAGCCAAGGGGCGCTCCGGTTGGCGGATCATGGATCAGGATCGCGGCTCAATAGCGAAGTCGCGCCCCTGAAGCGAGGACAAACCGCAATTGGAGGGAAGACAGCGCCAGGACTCCGCCTTAAATGCCGGGCACGATGACCTTGCTCGACCGTATCGCGACCGGCTGGAAAGCCTATCTGATCGTGTTCCTCATCACGTTCACAGCCGCTGCGCCGGGTGTTTTCCAACTTCCGGCGCTCGACCGGGACGAAAGCCGATTTGCCCAGGCGTCAAAGCAGATGCTTGAGACCGGCGACTATATTCGCATCCGCTACCAGGACGAGCTGCGCAACAAGAAACCCGCGGGCATCCATTGGCTCCAGGCCGCTTCGACCGCGGCCTTTTCGGACGCCAGCGCAAACGAGATCTGGAGCTACCGCATCCCTTCATGGATCGGCGCTTCACTCGCCGCTGCCGCCTGCCTCTGGGCCGGAACGGTCCTTATCGGGCGGACGCCCGCCTTCCTGGGATCGAGCCTCTTCGGCGCCACATTGCTGCTCACAAGCGAAGCGCACATCTCCAAAACTGACGCGGTCCTCGTTGCCCTCACCACGCTGGGTCTCGGCGCCTTGGCCCGTCTCTATATGCGCGGCGATAACGACAAGAAGATCGCCCTACTGTTCTGGGCCGCGATGGGGCTCGGCTTCCTCATAAAGGGCCCGGTGACACCGATGGTCGCCGCTTTCGCCGCCGCGGTGCTCTATGTCTGGGACCGGCGCGATGCCCGCTGGCTCCGCGTTTTGGCCTGGTGGCCGGGGCCGGTCCTGTTCGTCGCCCTGGTACTGCCCTGGTTCATCTGGGTCCAGATCGCGACATCCGGCGAATACCTCCAGGGCGCTGTCGGCAAGGATCTAAGAGACAAGCTGGTCAGCGCTTCCGAAGGCCATGGCGGCCCACCCGGCTATCACCTGTTGCATGTGCCGGTCTGGTTCTTTCCAGCGACCCTGTTCCTGATCCCTGGGCTCTACTACGCCTGGCAAGGTGTACGTCGCTCGGCTCTCGAAACCGTTGCTGGAGAACACCGCCAGGGGCTCAAATTCCTCATCGCCTGGGGCCTACCCACCTGGATCTTCTTCGAGCTGCTGCTGACGAAGCTCAGCCATTACATCCTTCCCGCCTACCCTGCCCTCGCGCTTTTCTGCGGCTATGGCGCTTGGCGTTTGGTGGAGGCGGCGCAGTCGCCTCGAAGCGGTCTTGGGCTCCGCATTGGCTCAGCTGCACTCTTCGCCATCGGCGGCGCTGCCCTTCTCGCGGTCTCGACACCGATCGCGGCAGGACTGATCAAGCAGGAAGCCTATGGAGACTTCCGACACGCCGACCCAACCGCTGTCGCCGCCCAATGGTCCGTTGCGACCGGCTTTCCCATGGCGCTCTGGTATGGCGCGGCGGCGGCTTTCATACTCAGCCTGCTCGCGTTCGGGATCAAACGGATCGGAACCGCCGCGGCCCTCGCGGTGGTCACCGCCATGGTTGCGGGATGGCATGCGCGGTCTGCCTTTCTGCCCAGCCAGGTCTGGGTCCAACCCACCGAACAGGCCCGCGCCGCCCTGGAAGCGATTTGCGCCCGGCCCGGTCAGGAAGGGTCAGATTGCAAAGCGCCCGCGATGGTCCAATCGGTCGGTTACGCAGAACCGTCCTACATTCTCCGTATTGGCACCGAGAGCCTTCATCCCCCGGAAACCGTGGTCGATCTTCCGGACAGTCCGGACGCCCTACCCGTCGCCTATCTCATCGATCTCGAGCATGAAGCAGGTCTCAGAGCCCGCGAGGCCCTGACAGGTGAAGCCGAAGACCTTGGCTATTGCAAAACCGAATCCGTCCCTCGTTATGCCCTGAACTATTCCAACGGCGATCCTGTCACCTTCATCGCCGTGCGCTTTGATCCAGGCCCCTGTCCTGTGCCAACTGAGGTCGCATCCAGCAAGCCACTCGAGGCGCCCTAGCGACCCTCGATAGCGGCAAAGCCAGCCCGCAATTCCTCGACAAAAGCGCTGGGCTGTTCAGTCGCCGCAAAGTGTCCACCCCGGTCCCGCTGTCCGAAGTAGCGCAAGTCCGAGTACCGTTTTCTTGCCCAGCGTTCGGAGGTCCGGAAGATCTCCTTCGGGAAGATGGAAATCGCCGACGGGACGACCACTGGATCGGCGCCCATCGTATTGAAGCTTTCCCAGTAGATGCGCGCAGACGAAGCGCCCGCTCCGTTGAGCCAATACACCATGACATTATCGAGCAGGCGGTCCCGCGAGATCACGTTTTCCGGGTGCCCGTCACAGTCGGTCCATTGGTAGAACTTCTCGATGATCCAGGCCAGCTGGCCAACGGGGGAGTCGACCAATCCGTAGCCCAAGGTCTGGGGCCGTGTGGATTGCTGCTTGGAATACCCGCTATCCCAGTCCTGGTAGAACTTCATGCTCGCCAGCGCCGAAAGCTCTTCCGCGGTCGCCTCTGCCATCGCGGCCTGGTCCGGCACGACAATCGGCATCGTGACATGAATCCCGGCACACGATCCAAGGTTCTGTACGCCGATTTCGGTCGTGACGATGCTTCCCCAATCACCGCCCTGGGCGAAGTAGCGATCATATCCCAACCGGCGCATCAGTGCGTCCCACTGGGTTGCGATGGCCTTTACTCCCCAACCGGTCCGGCTCGGCTTTGCCGAAAAGCCAAAACCCGGCAGGCTTGGTACCACCAGATGAAACGCGTCCGCCGCCGCACCGCCATGGGCCACGGGATTGGTCAGCGGTCCAATCACCTCCATGAACTCAAGAACGGATCCGGGCCAGCCGTGGGTCATCAGCAAGGGTCGCGCTGAAGGTTCCGGCGACCGGATATGGAGGAAGTGGATATCGAGACCGTCAAGCGCAGTGGTGAAATTCGGCAGGCTGTTGAGCTGCGCCTCGATCGGACGCCAATCGTAGGCATCGGCCCAATGGGCCGCGAGATCCTTCACATAGTCGAGCGGTACGCCCTGGCTCCAATCATCTACGGTCTCCGCTTCCGGAAACCGGGTCAGCTTCAGCCGCGCCCTGAGATCATCGAGCGCGGCGTCGGGTATGGCGATTTCGAACGGCGTCACAGCGTCAGACATGTCCAGACTTCCTTCCTCAGCCGGGAACGAGGGCCGCAATCAGCCTCGGTCCATCGGCGGCAAACGCGCGGGCCAGCGCCGCATCAAAGCCCGCAGCCGTGTTCGCGGCTTCCGCTGGAACCCCCATGCTCTCGCTCAGCCGCACCCAATCAATTTCAGGATTACCGAGACCAAGCATCCCCGCTGCCGCCGGACCCGGATTGCCTGCCCCAGTGCGGTGCAACTCGATGTTCAGGATGCGGTAGGAATGATTGACGAAGACGACCGTCACAACGTCTGCGCCCTCCCTGGCCATGCTCCACAGCGCCTGGTTCGTATACATCCCCGCCCCATCTCCAGAGAGGCACAGCCCTTTCCTGTCTGGCGCTGCAACGGAAGCTCCCAAGGCCAACGGCATGCCCTGGCCGATCGCCCCACCGGTCAACATCATCCAGTCATGGGGCGCGGCATTTGCCGTTGCGAGATACGCCGGCAGGCCATTCGAGACGCCATCGTCGGAAACGAAGGCATGCTCTGGCAGGTGCCGCGCAATCGAGGCGCCGATGGAGCCCGCATTCAACTCGCCGCTCGGCGCGTCCGGCCGGATGCGCTCTGCCACAGGCGCGGGCACATCGGCTCCGAGCGCGGCAGAAAGCTGCGCAAGGGTCGCGGCGCTGTCTGTGTCTGCGCCGCCGAGATCCACCACGTGACAGCCATCGGGCACCAGCAGGCTCGGTTTGCCTGGATAGGCAAAGAACGCGACCGGCGCCGAGGTGCCAACCATGACCATGACGTCATGGCCCTCGAGATCTGCTATCGCAGCTTCCGCAAAGTACTGCATCCGGTCTGGTATGAATCGCCCCGCACCCCGGGCCATTTTGGGGAAGAACGTATCGGTCATCACCCGGACACCGGCGCCCTTGAGACGAGCCGCCGCGGTAAGACCCGCCTCAGAGAGGGCGGCACCGCTCATCAGAACCAGGGGCTTGGCCGCTCCCTTGATCGCGTCTGCCGCAGCCGAAACCGACTCGGTCTCGACCGGGCGCAACGTTGGCGCCGAAACCGCATCTCCCCGCTTGCTGCCTTCGAGCCACGCACTATCGGCGGGCAACACAAGCGACACAGGCCCTGGCGCCGGACCAAAACTCGCCGCCCATGCTTCTGCAGCGAGACGGCCGGCGTCGCCGACCTTGTCCACCGACTTGATCCAGCGCGAATTCGGCGCGGCGAGCCCTGTAATATCGCTCGCAAGCGGCGCGTCGTAGCGCTGGTGCGGCACCGCATGGTCGCCGATCACGTTGACCATCGGCGTGTGCGCGCGACGGGCATTGTGGATATTCGCGCCGGCATTGAGATAACCTGGACCAAGATGCAAGAGCGTCATAGCCGGATTGCCCGCTATGCGCGCAAAACCGTCCGCCGCGCCGGTGGCAACGCCCTCGAACAGGCAGAGCACGCTCCGGATGCGCGGTTCCCGGTCGAGCGCGGTGACAAGGTGCATTTCGCTGGTGCCAGGATTGGCAAAGCACGCACGGACGCCCAGGTCAGCCAATGTCCCCACGAGCGCTTCGGCGCCGGTCATTGCGCCCCCATCGCCTGCGTCATCGCCCATCGCTCACCTCCCATTCTTTTCCCCGTCTTTGGCCCATGGACCACCGATTGGGAAGCGTTGGGTCAGCTTTCAGGCGGCGTGCAATGGGATTTGTAGGTATAGCTCTCCCGGCTATCGATGAGGATATTCGCCGATTTCAACATGTTGCGCCCGATCAGTACCGGATAGTTGAACTGCCCCCGGTCTGAGAGGTTTACCTGGCCATCGACATAGACACCTGCAATACAGAACGCCATCTCCACCACCGGCCGGCGGATGCTATAGTCGAGCTTACCCTTGATCGTGGCGAACCGAACCACGTCCCGGCGCGCCCTGACCCGGCGTTCCTCTTCATTCTCTACAACGAATTCGACGACCGGCACGCCGTTGCCCGATTCGATCAAAGCTTCAGCCTGATCTTCGGTGATCGCCTCTCCGTCCGGGCCGTAATAGGCGCGAATTTCAGCATCCATCGAGGTGTTGAGCGCACCGCTGTCGAGCTTCATGTCGAACAGCATATCGCTCGGCAGAAAGCGGCCATGTTCGAGCCAACCGCGCACGTGATAGGGTGTGTCAGGCACGATATCGTCGGGGTCGTAGAGCTCGGGCTCGGCAAAGCTCGCACCGACGGTAACGGCGGCCAAGACTGAGGCGGCCAAGATTGGGGCGACAAGGGTGCGATAGGCATTCATCGGATTGTCTCCAACCGCTGTTCTGGCATTCGGCCCGCCGCCTTAGAGACTCTGGTTTTGGCGGAATATGGGCAAGGCTCCGGCGATCAACAGTCCATGACAGAATTGTTCGGATCAGGCCGGAATACCGTCGAAGCAGAGGATATCGGCCGCCGGGACCGCTGCAAAAAGCGCGTCCACATCGCGCGCCCGAAGCGTCTGGACCCGGGCTTGGTTGATGTAACCCTTCTCCGTGATCTCACCCGTGTCAGGCCTCGGCGCCGTCGCTTGCAGCCGGACGCGGGCAATCCGGGCAGAGGGAAAGGGATTGTCTGCGTTGTACTTGGCGATGCCCGCTTCGACGGCACTGAGGATAGCCGGGTGGCTGATCAACTCCGGCAGAAGCAAGGGCTCGCCCACATGACGTTGGCACCACCCTTCATTGAGGAATCCCAGGATCGCGATCCGGTCCTGGTTCAATCCGCAGATTACAGCATCCGATAGCGCCCCATCGCAGGCTGCCACGACTTGTACCCTGACCGTGCCAGCCGACACCCAGGTGCCGTTGCTGAGTTTGAACTCCTCTGCGATCCGGCCATCGAATGCCAGACCCTTGCTGGGGTCATCGGGGTCGACCAGCTTCACCGCGTCGCCCAAGCAGTAGAACCCCTCCTCATCAAAGGCCGCGGCGGTTTTGTCTGGCATCCTGTGGTAACCGGGCGTAACCAGCGGGCCACGCACCCGACACTCGAGTTTCTGGCCAACGGGCGCAAGCTTCATCTCACAGCCTGGAAGGGGGAGACCAATCAGGCCCATCCGATCGTTGGGCCAATGGACGTTCGAGGCGGTGGGCGATGTTTCCGTCGCGCCATAGCCTGCCGACAGTGAAATCCGCTCGCCCGTCACCCGCACAGCGACAGCCTGGATACGATCGTAGAGGTCCTGCCCCATGGCGGCGCCACCATACGCCATCACCACGAGCCGGCGGAAGAAAGTCTGGGCGAGGGCATCATCGCGTTCGAGCTCGGTCGCCAAAGCGGCCCACGCGGCCGGGACCGTTGTGTGCTGGGTCACCGATATCTCGCGCATGTTGCGCAGCATTTCTGGCAACCGGGCCGGGGTCGGCGCGCCCCAATCGATATGCAGCGTCCCTCCCCAATCGGTGAGGGAGTGCAGGATCGCATGGGCGCCATAGGTATGGCTCCAGGGCAGGAAGTTGCACATCACCTGCGGGCCACCCGTGATCGCTTCCAACCGTTCCACATTCCAGACAGACCGGATCATCTTCACGACGGTAGCGACATTTCCGTGGGTATTGATGACAGCCTTCGGCTCGCCGGTGGAGCCCGACGTCATCATGAACTTCGCTACCTTATCCGGTGACAGCCGATCATAGGCGAGGTCGACATCGCTGCGCGGGGATGTTTCCAACAGCTGATCGATGGCCACTGCATCATAGCCGGTTGGCGGTGTGCGGCTGTAGATGACTGGCCGGCCTCGAACGCCCATACCATCGAGCCCACGCTGGTACTGCCCGCCGTCCTCGACATAAAGGATCTTCGGCTCAACCAGTCTATCGATGTGCTTTAGCCGACTGAAATCGTCGCTGAGGAGGGCATAGGCCGGTGTCACGGGCACGACCGGGCTTCCCGCCCACATGGCCGCGTACATCACGAGGGCATTGTCGATGCTGTTGCGCGACAGGATCATCACCGGCGCATCCGGCCCGGCGCCGAGATCGAGCAGGCCTTGCGCCAAGGCCCGCACCCGCAGCAGGGCTTCACCATAGCGCAGCGATTGCCAACCCTCCTTTTCCGGCGAAACAGGATCACGCTGGGCGAGCCAGGTCCGTTCAGGATCTGCTGCCGCCCAATATACCAGCGGCGCCAGCATGTGCGGGTGCGCCGGGCGGATCGGATGGCCATTCCGCAGGATGAGCGCGCCGTCTTGCCGGTGCTCAACCTCCACCTTCAAGGGCAAATACGGCACTTCGCGAAACGGTATCTGATCTACACCCATCAATGGCTCCGGTCATTGAACGCCGACGGATGGTGGCATAGGCCGCTGGACGCGTGAAGCTATTCGTCCTGGGCATTGATCTTGATATAGGCCGGGCCGAGGACCACGAGGAACAGAACCGGCAGGAAGAAGACGATCATCGGGATTGTCAGCTTTGCAGGCAGCGCCGCCGCTTTTTTCTCGGCAGCCGACATCCGCATTTCGCGGTTTTCCTTCGCCATAACCCGAAGGGCATCGCCAAGCGGTGTTCCGTACCGCTCACCCTGGGCCAGGGCCATACAGACGGATTTGACGCCCTCATGCCCGGTGCGGTCGGCGAGGTTTTGATAGGCCTGCGTCCGCTCAGGCAGATAGGACAGCTCCGCCGTCGTGAGCGTTAATTCCTCAGCCAGTTCCGCCGAAGCCTGACCGACCTCACTCCCAACCTTTGCGAACGCCATCTCGATGGACATGCCCGACTCCACGCAGATGAGCAGCATGTCGAGACTGTCTGGAAACGCGCGCATGATCGACTGTTGGCGCTTGTCGGCAATGTTCTGGATGTAGAGGTTCGGCGCGTAGAAGCCCGCTGCTGCGCCGAACAGAATCGAGCCGTACTTCATCACCGGCTGGAAGCCGTGGTCGTTGACGAAGAATATATAGAAGAACGCCGCTGACGCACCGACAAACGGCAACACAAACCGGCAGAAATAGAAGATCGCCACGGGGCCCGGGCCGCGATAGCCCGCCTGCGCCAGTTTCGCTTCGATGTTCGGGTCTTCCAGGGCTTTTGCCAGGTCGAGCTTCTTCGAGATATCCGACATGAAGCCCTTCGACTCCCGCCGGATCGACTTCTCTTCGAGCTGGGCACGGCTCTGCTTGCGAAGCTGCTCCCGGCGCTGGGTCACGGATTTCAGGCGCGTTTCGAGCTTATCGCCCTTGAGTGCCGGCAGGGCGAGGGTGAGCACGGTCGCAAACATCGCAATCGCAGCCAGGAAGGATGCGATATTGTTCTGCGTCATCACCGCTTCAGTGAAGTCCATCGCCCCGGTCCCCTAGATGTCGAAATTGATCATGTTGCGCATCACCGTCACGCCGGTGATCATGAGACAGGCCCCCACGCCGAGGATGAAGTGGCCGGTCGATGTGATGAACAATTCCATGATGTAATCAGGCGTCGACATGTAGACCATGCCGCCAACCGCGAACGGCAGACAGCCGATGATCATCGCCGATGCCTTGGCCTCCGATGACAGGGCCTTGATCTTCTCGCGCATCATTTTCCGCGAGCGAATGATGTTCGAGAGGTTGGCGAGGGCTTCAGACAGGTTACCGCCGGACTTCGACTGGATCAGCAGCACGATGCAAAAGAAGTTCACCTCAGGCAGGGGGACGCGCTTGTAGAACTTGTCGAGCGCCTGCTCGAGCGTGTTGCCCATCTGAATATTCGAGGACAGATCGCGAAACTCGCTTGAAAGGGGTTCGGGGCTTTCCTTGCCGATGATGCGCAGACACTCGTTCAGCGGCAGGCCTGACTTCACACCCCGCACGATAATGTCGATACCGTCGGCGAACTGGTTGGTCATCTTGTTCGCCCGGGCACTGATCAGGAAGCCGAGGACCCAGCGCGGGAAACCGATGCCGCCGCCAATGGCGCCCATGGCCACAACAATGGGCCGGGACCGAATCTCCATTTCATTGTAAGTGAACCCGTCCGCGCCGGACATGTATGTTGCAATGCCAGCGCCCACACCGAGCAGGGCGGAGACAATCCAGAATGCGGAGACCGGCACGTCCAGGCCCGCTTGCATGAGCCGGCTTTTGATATCGCGCGGCAGGATCGAGCTCTTCTTCTTGTTGTTGTCCTGGCGAAGCTTGTCCAGCATCTGCTGGTTCTGCTTACGGCGCGCTGCCTCGGCGCCCTTCTGCCGGGACCGCGCTTCGGTCTTCTCCCGGTTCTGATACTGCTTGACCCGTTTGACCGAGTTGTTCTCAGGCCCGGCAAAGGCGAAGCCGATCCCTGCAATCGCGACAAAAGCAAGACCAGCAACAACATAGATGAGGAAGGACTGGTCCATCAGGCATTGCCCTCAAGTTTGTCCAGCGCGTCAGCCAATTCGCGCTCCATGTTGTAGTAGGAAGCACGTTCCCAGAATTTCGGGCGACCAACACCCGTTCCGCGGTGGGCGCCCTTCACCTTCCCGTTGTCGTCTTCGCCATCCATCTCGAAGTTCAGCACATCCTGCAGAACGACCGTGTCGCCCTCCAGACCGATCACTTCGGTGACGTTCATGATCTTCCGCGACCCGTCTCGCAGGCGAGAGGCCTGCACGACGACATCGATGGACCCGACGATCATCTCGCGGATCGTCTTTGCCGGCAGTGAAAAGCCGCCCATCGTAATCATCGACTCGACCCGAGACAGGGCTTCGCGCGGCGTATTGGCGTGCAGCGTGCCCATGGATCCGTCGTGGCCGGTGTTCATGGCCTGGAGCAAGTCGAAGGCTTCGGGGCCCCTGACCTCACCCACGATGATCCGTTCGGGACGCATCCGGAGACAGTTCTTGACCAGTTCCCGCATGGTGATCTCGCCCGAACCCTCGATATTGGGCGGGCGCGTTTCCAGGCGCACCACGTGCGGCTGTTGGAGTTGAAGCTCCGCAGAGTCCTCACAGGTAATGACCCGCTCGCCGGGGTCGATGAACCCCGTGAGACAGTTCAGCAACGTGGTCTTCCCCGACCCCGTACCGCCGGAAATCAGCACATTGCAACGGCACCGCCCGATGATCCGCAGGATCTCCGCACCCGCCGGCGAAATTGATCCAAACTCCACGAGATTCTGGAGCTTGAGCTTGTCCTTCTTGAATTTCCGAATGGTCAGCGTCGGGCCATCGATCGCCAGCGGCGGAGCGATGACGTTCACACGCGAACCGTCCAGCAGACGGGCATCACAGATCGGCGAGCTTTCATCCACACGTCGGCCTACCTGGGACACGATCCGCTGGCAGATGTTCATCAGCTGGGAGTTGTCGCGGAAGCGAACATTGGTCCGCTCAATCTTCCCGCTCACTTCGATATAACAGGTGTCGGCGCCGTTCACCATGATGTCGGCGATGTCGTCCCGGGCCAGGAGTGGTTCCAGCGGGCCGTAGCCGAGCACATCATTACAGATGTCGTCGAGCAGCTGCTCCTGCTCCGAGATCGACATCACAAAGTTCTTGATGGCGATGATCTCGACGACGATGTCGCGAATTTCCTCGCGGGCACTTTCCGCGTCCAGCTGCGCAAGCTGGGCCAGGTCGATGGTGTCGATGAGGGCGTTAAACACCGTCATCTTGGTGTTGTAGTACTGCTCGGAACGGCTATCGCTTTCCCGTGCCCGGTCGGGCGTCTGGGCCGGCGCGGGCTGAACCTCGACCTGTTTCGCACTTGCTGTAGCAGGCGCCTCGCTGGCGGCCGCCGCAGGCGCGGATGCCGGGGCTGGCTTGGGTTTCGGCGCCGGCCTCGGCGCGGTCAGCGTGTCGCCACCGCCTCCCGATTTCTTCTTTCCGAAGCCCATGGTGTTCCCTCCTCAGCCCTACTTGCCCAGAAGTTTCTGGAGGATTGATTTCGGCTTGTTCTCGATGGTCTGTCCGGTGATCAACGAGGCCAGGTAATCGATCGCCATGGACGGTTTCGCCGCCGGATCCGTTTCTGAAATCATCTGTCCGTTGTTCGACGCCATCCCGAAGAGTTGCGGCTCGAAAGGCAGCACCACGGAAGGCTCGATGTCGATGGCGGCTGCGAAGTCCTTCACCGGAATCTCCGGGCGCTTCGGCATGCTGGCCATGTTCAGGACCACCTTCGGCTGCTCGTCGTTCGGGCGCCGCGGCAGCAACTGGTCGAGCATGTTTTTCCCGTTCCGCAACGAGGCGAGATCGGGCTGGCACACCAGGACAACCTCTTCCGCATCGACCAACGTGTCGATCATCCACCGCGACCAAACGTGCGGCAGATCCAGAACCACGAACGGCACATTGCGGCGCACCGTCTGGATCACGGAGCTATAGGCCTCGTCCGGGAAATCGAACGTATCCCCCACGCTTGCCGGCGCCGCAAACAGCGATAGCCGGTCCGTCGCTTTTGCCAGCAGGCGCTGCACAACGGCGTCGTCAGCCCGATCGGGGTCCGACAGGGCATCAATCACGGTCTGCGCAGGATCTTCGTTGAAATCGAGCGCGGTGGTGCCGAACGAAACATCGAGGTCAACAAGCGTTGTGTTGAACCCGCCATTCTCGGAAATCGCCCAGGCCAGGTTGTGGGCAATCGTCGATGCACCAACACCGCCCTTCGCGCCGACCACTGCGATCGACCGTCCCAGGAACGGCGACTCGGGATCGGTGAAGAGTTCGGAAATCGAGCCGATCACATGCATCGGCTTGATCGGCGGCACGATATACTCGCTGACACCGCGGGCGGTGAGCTGGCGGTAGAGATTGATGTCGTTCATGGCGCCGATCACCATGACCTCGACGCCCTCGTCGCAGTGCTCAGCCAGCTCGTCGATCCGCCCGATCATCTCAGCGGCCTCTGCGCTCGATTCAACGATCAGCAGATTGGGGGACTGGTTCGCCGCCAAATACTCGGTCGCCGCCTGCAAGCCGCCATCGCGTATGTCCAGTTGCGCCCGCCCCATGCGGCGGTCGTTGGACACGATCTCCAACACCTCCCGCGTGGTGGCCTTTTCGAGAAAAGCCATGATGGAGATTGCCGGTATCGGCCGAACCCCCTGGGTCGGGTCGACAACCTCGAAGGCGCTGTCATCGAAGACAACTTCCTTCTGCCGAGGATCAAGGTCGACTTCGACCCCACCGGCGTCATCCATGCCGACATCGTCAAGCACGTCGTCGACCGTGGGCTCAGGGGCCGCGTTTTCAAACAACTCGGCATCGTCGGCGACAAGTTCCACATCGGGGTCATCGTCGAAATCGAAGTCGAGATCGTCTTCGTAGACTGCGTTTTCGTTCGCCATGGATCCGTTCCCGTCCTTCGATACCCTAGCCGCCGACACCGGAAACGGTGACGTTCTCACCCCCAACGGCCGCAGCCGTGGCTTCACCCTGGCGGTAAGCTTCCATGATGACCGACACCCGGCCGTTGTCGCGGCGATCAAGCGGCCGCTGACCGAGCAGATCCGTCGGGTCGGCGATCATCTGCGCGATGTTGTGCTTGATGGTGCATCCGAAATTCTCGAACTCGTTGTTCGAGCGAATATCGGACAGATCGTAGGCTGCGAGGGACTTACAGTCCGGCGCCACCGCATTGTAGACATCGAATGCCAGAATGATCGGTGCATTCGTGCCTTGCGCATCGTAGGCAGACCCATCGATCGCTTCCCAGGAGATGCCGCGGGTCCAGGCGATTTCGCGCGCCTCTTTCACGGCCTCGACGGCCAGTCCCGGCGTTGCTGAATTCTCGGGCAAGACCATGCGGAGATCGCCGAAACCCCGATCACGATAGGCGTTCACAAACGACTCGATCCGGCGCCGATCCTCTATGCGCAAGGTCGGGAAGTCCCCGTCCAGGTCGATTTCAAGCACCTCGGTCGATGGCTCAACGCCAATCTGGTGGCGATCCAGAACCGTGCCCTCAAGCATGACATTGCTTGGCGGCCCGCTGCGAAGACCGCTTTCGCAGCCCACCGTGACAAGCGCGGTCGCCAGGCTGGCGGATAGAAAGAGATTTTTCCGGGTCATGTGCACACCCCCTATTCTTCAATGAAGCCCACGGGGCCCTGGTAAGCGTCGTCGTCGACAGGGGCACCTTCGGCGCCATACAACCGGTTGATTTTACCGAAGAAGTTTGCCTGTGGATCGCTGGCATAGGCGAAGCCATCCGCCGGCGTCTTCAGCTTCTCCTTGGTAGTCGGGTCGACAAGGAAAGGCGTGATGATCACGACCAGTTCCGTTTCCGAGTTCTGGAACTCCCGCGACGTGAAAAGACTGCCGAGCACCGGCACTTCCTTCAGCCCGGGAATGGCTTCCATATCCTGCAGCGAGCCTGACTGGATCAGCCCTGCAAGCATCATCGATTGCCCCGATGGCAGCTCGACCGTTGACTGGACCCGCCGGACCGTCAGTCCCGGCACACCGTTGACAGAGCCCTCATTGGTCAGTTCGGAAACCTCTGTCGCAACCTTCAATGAAATGCGATTTTCCGACAGAACAATCGGGGTAAAGCCAAGGCCGACACCAAACTGCTTGAAGATGATCCCAACCTGGCCATTGTCCGCGGGCGCCGGGATCGGGAATTCACCACCGGCCAGGAAGTTTGCCGTCTCGCCCGACACCGCTGTGATGTTCGGCTCAGCGAGTGTCCTTGCGACACCGATCCGCTCAAGGGCGTTCACACCGAGATCCACGTCGGCTTGCACGATATCGCTGCCAACCAGGTTGTTGTAACCGAATGAGCCCGCGACCCCGGCACCGTTCGCCAGCGAATTGTTGAAGCCGACATTGGCCGTATTGCTGAAGGGCTCGGCGCCGCCGAGAACGGATGTGTTCGAGTTCACGAACTCGCCGACGGTCGGGTCAAACGTGAACAGCGGCACTTCCTGCTGGCCCGCCAGGTCGCCGAACCGGATATCGAGGGAAGGCTCGAGCCCAAGCCGCTTGAGGTAGCTGCGCTGCATCTCGACAATGCGCACTTCAAGCAGGACCTGATCCTTTGCGGCAACATCGACCATATTGACGATCGGGATCTGCTCTCCGCCGAAGAGCTTCACGAGGTCGCGCACCTGCTCGATCTGGGAGACCGACTCCGTAAACCCCGTGAGCACGACGCTGCCGTTCACGCTTTCCGCTTTGACGCGGGCGTTTGGAACATGCCGCTCGATGAGCGCGTTCAGTGGCTCGAAGTTGGTTTCGACCCGGATTTCCAGCGCCAACAGCGTTTCACCGTTTTCGTCATAGATGAACGCATCCGTCGATCCGGTGGAAACGCCGCGGAAGATGATCCGCTGCCGGGTCTGAACGACCGCGTCTGCGATATCCGCATTCGTGATCACCACATCAGCAGCGGGACGGTCGAGTTCGATCACCGTCGATTTATCCACGCCGAGGGAAATCGCGCTGGAAACGTTGATATCCGCCGGATTGGTGATCGTTACGCCGGACGCACTGTGGATCTGCGCGGCGGCCAAAGCGGGCAACCCGCAGAACACCGAGGCGAGCAGCCCCGCGCGAAGCCAATTGGAGCGAACCATCGCTCAACCCTCCCCGATCAATTCGACGGACGGGCTGCCGTTGCGATAGACGGTCACCCCTTCATCATTGCTATCCCCATCGAGCGTGCGGCCCTCGTCATAGGGCGTAAAATCAAGCAGAAAGTCCGTCCGGCCCCAGGCTGCTTCGCCGCTATCGTCGGCGTCCTGGAGCGACCGCAGGGCCAGCGAAACCTCGCCAATCCGATCAGCCATGACCAGCAAACGCGCCATTTCCGGCTCAAGCTCGACGGTCGCAGTCGAACCGATCGCATATTGGCCACTTTCGGAGCTGCGGAACTGCTGGTCGATCGCCAGGATCCGGACGTTCTCCATGATGGTCGTCGTGTTTGGCCGCATCTCGACGGCTTCGGTAACAGGGTCTGTCAGCTCGACATCGTAGGTCACCATGACGTCGACCCGGTCGCCCGGCAGGATGAAACCGCCGGAGGCCTTATCAGCGGAAATCTCGACGGAAACCGCCCGAAGCCCAGGCGTCAGAAGCGCCGCCATATATCCGGTTTCTCCCTTGCGGACGACCTTTTGCGGCAATACCGGCTCCTGCTCGACCATGGCTGTGCGCACCACACTTCCAGCGAGATCCTCGATGGCCGTTGGTGCGATATCTTGCGTGAAATAATTCGGGTTGAGCGTCGCATCGGGCCAGTCGCGCCATTCGAAATCGTCGGGGCCGAGCAATTCACCGATGCGCACATCCCGCAACATGACCAATACCGGGGTCTGCGGCGTCTCGATCACTTCTGTAACTGTCGTCGGCTGCACCGTTGCCGATGGACGCGCAACTGTTGGCGACGATGTGATATTTCGAACCACGATCGCCGCGGCAATTGCGGAAACCGCCGCCACAAGCAGTATGATCAAACGCATTGGAGACATAACAAAACCTCTATCGCCAGTCGTGAATTCACGGCGCCCGGCAGCTTTCCCGTAACTTCCCCCGGCACGCCTAAAGCAACGTTAATGGGACGCGGAAAACACGCTCACGAGTTCGGCAAAGACCGGCGAAGACGGAACGGCCATGAAGACACCAGCGGCAATCGCGACTCCGTAAGGCGCTCCAGCCCCCTTCTCCAAGCTTTTGCGTAGAAAACGTGGCCGGTAACCCGCAGGAACAGTGCGCCGAGCAACAATCAGGACGGCAGCTAGAATACCGCCTGCAACAACCATCCATTGCAGGAACGGCATCACTCCAAGCGGCCCGATCCACAACAGAACCGCCGGCACCATCTTGGCATCTCCGCCGCCCCAAACGCCCGCAACAAAGAGTGCGAACGAGACAACAAAAGCCAAAAGGGCGACCGTTAGGTGCCAGATCGTTGCCTCAAATCCGAGCCCGGCCACAAACAAGGCAGACAGGCCGAGCGTCACAAGCGACACGTTCAGCCAGTTCGGAATCTTCAGCGTCGCAACATCATTGAGTGCCGCATAAGCGCAAAGCGCGAGGGCCAAGCATGTCAGTAGTACCAGCATTTGATGCATCCCAATCCATCACTGCCGAAACATGCGCAGAAAACGCTGAAGGAATGCTTTCGAGCCGCTCTTTCATCCGGCCTCAGCCCCTGAAACACGCGCAACAAAAAAGAAGCCGCCGGACGAACCGACGGCTTCCCATTTCAAGCCAACAAACTGGCCAGATCAGCTTAGACGAGCTGATCGGAAACAGCGTTGAAGGTGTCGCTGGTGTTGCCGCCAAGCGTGGTGACAGCAGAGATGATCGCAACGGCGATCAGGGCAGCGATGAGGCCGTACTCGATTGCGGTGGCGCCGGACTCGTTGTTGAAGAACTTTTTCATTTGGAAACTCCCATCCATTCAGACTTTGCAGATCGTCCCGATTTATCGGGTTGTCACCCCGGAACAAAATTGGGTATATCGAACGCCCATTAGCATCCCGTAAAACGATAAAGAAAGATCGTGAAAGAACTTTGAGATTTTGTTTACCAGCCGCCCGATCCCGTGCGTCTCCCATATATAATGCCGAATAGTCTCCACATCGCAAAACCGGCAAATTTCATCAAGATTTCAGACCCCGAAGTGATAACCGATAAAGTGAAATCGCGTACACCCCTACCCTGAATGAATAACCAATTTGGGGTTGGAGATGTACAGCGCCAGACTCTTGAATGCCTGCAAACAAAGAAGTGCGCGTTTCAAGTCCGAAGAGCATGGAACGAATGCCGTGGAGTTTGCCATGGTGGCCGGTCCTTTTTTCTTCCTCTTATTCGGCCTGATGGAGATCTGCATCATCTTCATCATCTCCACAGTCATGGAACAGGCTGCGGAGGACGCAGCCAGGGCCATACGCACCGGCAGTTCGGCCAGCGCCGATGGCGGCGCGTTGCAGGCGGAAGTCTGCACGGGCATGTTGGAGCTGTTCAACTGCACCAACGCGCTCCGTGTCCAGGTCGACAGCCCCGCAGATTTCGACACGGTGCCGCCGCTCGATTTCAGCAATGCCGACGGCACGCTCAAGGACCAGGTCTCCATCACCTATGACACCGGCGCCGGGGACGATTACGTGGTGATCCGCGTGATCCTCGAGTGGAGCCTGATCACGCCCATTATCTCGCAATCGCTATCCAATTTCGGAACCAACAGCCGCCTCATCCAGGCGACCGTTGTCTTCCAGAACGAACCCTTCTGATCGGGAGACGATCATGACGCACGCCACAAACAGCCCTCTTCGCCGCCTGTCGCGCGTCTTCCGGCGCGACCAACGCGGTGTGTCCGCCCTGGAATTCGCCCTCATCGCGCCACTCATGGCGCTCTTCTATGTGGGGTCCGTCGAATTGGCGTCGACCATGTTGGCCGACCGGAAAGTCACCTCCTCGTCCTCGACAATGGGCGATCTCGTCGCGAGACTGCCGGCCGCAAACAATTGCGCGCTCGACGATGTCTTCGACGTGGCCGAGCTGATCCTCGAACCCTACCCGACCAACGCGCGGCTACGAATTTCCAGCATCCAGCCCAACGCAGCGACACCTACGACTAACGAAGTCGCCTGGAGCTATGCCAACGCCGCGTGGACAGCGCGGACCGCCGGCGATCTGGTCACCCTGCCCGCGGGGATCATGGCCGCGAACGGCTCGATCATCATGGCTGAGATCGAGTACGATTACGATCCGCCCTTCAACCGGTTCTTCCAGACCGACCCGACCCTGACCGACACCTTCTATATGCGCCCGCGTGCCATCGACGTCATCCAATTCTCGACCGTGACCTGCCCCTGAGGCATTGTTCATGTCGCTCGCGGCGCATGGCGCCTCCGCGGGGGCGGCGCAGGGGCGCCGGCGGGCTTTATGCTTGGATCCCCCGCTGGGCTTCGGGCTGGCGCGCTTCGCTACGCGATGGATCGGGTTCAAGACTGTGGGGCTTTCTCGGTCGCTCCTTCTGGGCGCGTAGCTTGTTTATGTCGCTCGCGGCAGTTTGGCTTGCGCCAAACGCCTCCGCGGGGGCGGGCTGACCGCCCGGCGGCCGGTCGGCCTTGCGACGCGGGGCGTCGAGACGGAGCGCTGATTTGGGGTTGTGTTCTTGTTCCGCGGGGATGCGGGCGCTGGGGCTTTATGTTTGGATCGCCCGCTGGGCTTCGGGCTTTCGCCCTTCGCTACGCGATGGATCCGGTTCAGGACTGTGGGTTTGGCTCCGGTTTGTTGGGGTTTCTGCTTTTCATGCGTTTCGGGCAGCCGCTCGCGTTTCCGCGCGCGGGTTAGAGCTGGCGGATTCTGGGGCTGTTGTTGGGGGCTCGGCCCA
>JBCDLC010000008.1:0-91147 GCA_038745855.1 Pseudomonadota bacterium
AACGCCTCCAGGACGCCGGAAAGCCACTCAAGGTCGCCATCATCGCCGTCGCCCGGGTCTTCCTAACACAGCTCAACGCCATCATCCGGGAAGGCCGGAACTACGTCCCAGGCTGACGCCTAGAACAACAGTTGCTACGGGGCTACGGGGCTACGGGCCAAGAAGCAGAAATCGGGAAAGACTCACAGTCCTGAACCAGATCCATCGCGTAGCAAAGCGCGCCAGCGCGAAGCCCAGCGGGGGATCACAGCGTAGAGCGGTGCAAGCATCATGATGACCCAGACCCATTTGCTCGTTGCCGCTGCTGTGCTGGCGCGGCCTGGCACACCCCGCCGCAATGCCGCCTGCGTGGCCGGGGCGTTGGCGCCGGACCTGGCGATCCTTGCCCTTTTTGGCTGGGCCGTGGCAGCTGGCATTCCCCAATCGACGCTCTGGGGCGAGACCTATTGGCGGGCCGAATGGCAATCGATCTTTGCGATTGCGAATGCCGTCCCGGTCTACCTGGCTCTGCTGGGATTGAGCTTTTGCCTTGTCCGCCCGAAGGATGGTCGCGGGCGCTTCCAAACGCTGCCGGCCGTTTTTGCCCTGGCCGCGCTCCTGCATGTCGCCGGCGACCTTCCCCTGCACCATGACGATGCCCACGTCCATTTCTGGCCGCTGAGCGATTGGCGGTTCATATCGCCCCTGTCCTATTGGGACCGCGACCACCACGCCGGCCTGATCGCGCCGCTCGAAGCGCTGTTCGGCATGGCGCTATCGGTGGTGCTTTTCCGGCGATTCCAGGCGCGTTGGCTGCGTATCGCTCTGGGCGTGACGATGGCCGCCTATGTGGCAGTCCCGGCGTTCTTCATGCTGGCCGTGTAGGCGGGTGGGGGCGCCCCCCTATTCGCCCGGTTTCAGTGCTGCGTCAGAGCCCGCGGAAAGCGCTGGGTCCTTTGCGGTCTTTTGAGCATGGGCGCCCTCGACGTTTCGCGTGAGGCGGCCGAGGAGCGGGCTGAAGACAAACAGGACGACGCCCAACGCGACAGCGGCGCCGCCGAGCTGTAGGTAGACCGCGTTGTAGGCCGCAAGGCTCTCATCGGAGGATGCGCCCTCTGCGACCTGAGTCAGCTTGGCGACTTCGGCAGCGATGACGTTAGCCAGGGTTACAGCCAGGAACCAGTAGCCCATCATGAAACCGACGATCTGTTTTGCGGACATTTTCGTGACAGCCGAAAGGCCCACGGGGCTGAGGAAGACTTCGCCGGTTGTGTGCAGCAGATACATCAGCAGGATGAATCCGACGGAGATGCGTAGGGCGCCTTCTGCATCAGGCGTTGCGGTCTGGATGCCCCAGTTCAGCACGAAGAAGCCTGCCCCGATCTGTACCATGGCCAGGCCGAACTTCACGAAGCTGTTCGGCTCCCATCCGCGATTGCCAAGGAACGTCCACAGCGCAGCAATCAGGGGTGCGAAAACGATGATGAAGTAGGGGTTGGCGGATTGGAGTGCCGTGGCAGGGAAGACCTGTCCGCCGATCTCGTTCACGACATGGGCGCCGGCAAAGAGATTAAGTGAGGTGGGGCCTTGGTCGAACAGGGTCCAGAACAGGACGGAACTGATCGAGAGGATAAGGAGCCCGATCATCGGCGACCGGGCCTCTGCATCAAGCCTTGTGAACATGTAGAAGAGGACCCCCGCCGTCGCGATGCCGAAGACGGGATACATGGAGGCGGTGGTGAAGGACGCGAAGGTGAGCAGCACATAGGACACGGCGACAAATGCCAGCCCGGCCAGGTAGACCAGCCATTCCCGGTTCAGCCCGGCAAAGACCGGCGTTGCGAGATCGACACCGACGGGCGGATCCGCACGGCCTTCGAGCCACCCCTGTCCGATCACGAAAACCACGAGCCCGGACAACATGCCCACGGCGGCAAGGCCAAACCCGGCCCACCAGCCGATGCTTGCCGCCGCCCAGGCACAGAGGATGCCGGCAAAGAACGATCCCAGATTGATGCCCATGTAATAGAGCGTGAAACCGGCATCGCGCCGCCGGTCCCCCTGGTCGTAAAGGGCGCCGACGCAGGTTGAGATGTTCGGCTTGAGGAAGCCGACCCCGGCGACGATGAAGGCGAGGGCGAGGAACAGGATCATTTCGTAAAGCGGCGCACGTACACGCTCGACCGTGCCGTTTAGGACGATGGTTTCGCCGCCGCGCTCGTAGGCGAGCGTGCGGGCGTCCGAGCCGATTTCGGGCTGTTCGAAGCGGGTGACGGTGTATGCGGCGCCATCGACGAGGATTTCGCGCTGGTCGCGGGTTTCACTATACTCTGGTCGCTCAAGGGCGAAGGCCTGGTCTCCGACCACAAGGCTTTCCTGCGCGGGTGGGCCGTGGAAGCCCATCAGGCCGTGGCCGACGACGAGAAGAACGGCACCGAACGTCACCGCCTTGCGGAAGCCGATATACTTGTCCGCCAACCACCCGCCGAGCAGCGGACCCAGGTAGACCAGGGCAACGTAAGCGCCATAGAGGGTGAGCGAGAAGCTGCTGTCGTAGAGGAAGTGCCACGTGAGATAGAAGATCAGCAGCGCACGCATGCCGTAGTAGGAGAAGCGCTCCCACATCTCTGCGAAGAACAGAACGTAGAGGCCGCGCGGATGCGTCCGCATCTGCCACATGGCATAGCCGAAAATGAGCGGCACGAGCGCCAGGGCGAGGTAAAGAAGGATCTGCATCCAGCACTCCTGGGAATTGGAGGGGTCTTGGTTGCGGCATGATAGGGATGGCACCGGCGCCTTGTACAGCCCCGGTTCTGCGCGTGAGCGATCATGGCCGGGAACGGGGTCTAGTGGCGCTTTCCAGACGCGTGTGGGATGGTTTGGCCGATACTGGGGCCGTCAGGGCTGTGGGCGGATTGGCCTTAGAAGAAGCTTTTCAGAGCGAGGTATGAGACGGCGCCGAAGCTGGCCCAGAAAAAGCCGACAAGCACCGTGGTCGCGATGGTTCCGCTGACCCGGATGAGCCGATCTTCGAGCGACCTGGCGTGGGCATCGCGTGTCCCGCGTCCCTGCCGGAGGGTGAGGAAGGTTCCGAAAGCCAGGAGGATATTGATGCCGAGCGTGACGCGCACGGCCCACGGCCAATAGCGCGCAATACGGTCCTGGGTCATCGGATGGACCAATTCCACATACCGGTAGCCTTCACTGGGATTGTAGGCGGCCCATTCCACGAGGTTACCGAGCGCCCAGAACATCGGGCCCGAGAAGAAGACAATGGCGGCAATGAGCCAACGGCCCATACTGTGCTCGCTAAGGCGCGGCGGCGGTGTTTCGAATGCCGAGTTATAAGGCTGACCCATACCCACACTCCCTGGCTTCTTTCGCCGCCGCCTTCGCATCCGAACGGGCATCCATGGGGTGCAAGTCGAAAAGCCGGGCTGTGACGACTCTTTTCTCGTTTGTGAAAAGCCACTAGTATTATGGTTAAAGTAAGGCCCAGGGTGCCCAAGACGCAAGCGGTTGATCCTGAAAAACGAAAAACCTCCCAGTTCTTCCACACCCCTCTTCCTTTTTTCAACACGGTGCCATGTGGGGCTTTTGTCCATCTGGCCTCCAGCCTTGCTTCAAACGGTTCATTAACGCGGCGGTTTTACCCTTGGGCAAAAAGGGAAAATCGATGCGTGTGTTTTTCATTTTTGCAGTGTTTGCCCTGGCTGGAGCCGGTCTTTCAGCCTTCGGAGACCAACACAGGGAAGCTGCGACCGCGCGCGAGGCCGGTTTCCAGACCGATATCTACTATTTCGGCGGCACCTATCGAACGCTCGCGTCGGAGACGCCCGAGCAGTGTGCCAAGTTCTGCGCAGGCGATGTGCGCTGCAAGGCCTGGAGCCAGATAGGAGCACGCCTGGATACGAACGCGGTCTGTGAGCTCAAGCGGACGGGTGGACTTCCCGAAGCGCAGCCGCTGACAACGTCTGGGCGCTCGCCTCGCCACGAGGCGCTTTTCGAGAACCCACCGCTGCACGGTCTTCCGCCGGGCGCATCGTCGAACGTGTTGGACGACGAGCTTGAGGGCGGGCCGAGGCGCTGAGGTGCGCGTGATGGTTCAACGAAGGGCGTCCATGAACCGGCGGTCAATTTGATCCTTGAGGGTCCAGAGAAGACCGCTTGAGACCGCGTGTCCGAATTTCAGCGCCGTTGCCGACTTCCGGCCCAACGAGACAATTTTGAGATAGTCGCGTTGCGGCTCGAACGCAGCAAGCGCGCCGTGACCCAGTGCTGCACGCAGATTGTTATGCAGGACAGGCGCCTGGCGTACCGCAAAGACACCGGCCTTCTCCCGAGAATTTTCGATCATGTGCGCACAGTCCCCGGCCGCGAAGACCGGCGAGCCCTCTCCGCCGCAGCGAAGGAACCGGTCGACGTTTAGGAAGCCATGGGTGGTGGGCAGGCCGCACTCTGCGAGCCAGGGATGCGCTTGTGCACCCACGGCGCTGACGATGAAATCGGCGGCGTAGGTTGTTCCATCTTCAACAAAAACGGTTCGGTTTTCGATCCGGTGCACGCGGCGACCCGGCAGATATTCGATGCCGGCGGCTGTCAGTTTTCGTATCAAGTGCCGCCGCTGGCGAGGATGCAGTCCGGCCAGGGGTGTCTTAGATGCATCGAGAATAGAGACTGCAGGTGCCAAGGCCCCAAGCGCGGTTAATCGATGGGTCATGGCGAAGGCGATCTCGATACCGCCGACCCCACCCCCAACGATGACAATCGACTGTACCCTGTCTGTCGGCGCGGCGCGCACCCGTTCGACATAGCCGTCCCATGCGGTTGCAAAGGCGGCCAGCGGCTTCAGGGGAACACTGTCGATGGATGGTGCTTCATGTCGGGTGGGCATTCGGTTGTGGGCGCCAATGTCGATCGAGGCGACGTCGAAGGTTAGCTGCGGATGCCCGTCGAAACCGATGCGGCGGCGGTCTGCATCGATCCGGTTCGCAGCGGCTGTGATCAACGTGCCGCCTGCAGCCTTGGCGAGGGCCGGAAGGTCAATGTCGAGCTGCGCTCGCGTATAATGACCGGCCACGTATCCGGGAAGCATGCCCGTATAGGAGGGTTTGAGCACGGGATCGACAAGGGTCAGTCGGACATTTGCCAGCGGCGCTTTGGCCCACCGTTTCAGGACAAGAGCGTGGGCATGCCCGCCGCCGATGAGGACGAGGTGCTTCATGTCAACGCAATCGGGGCTCGGGCAAAGGGGGCGGTTTCTTGTGGGAGCATTGGCGCACACTCGATAAAGGCATGACCGCTGCGCGTAGATGGGCGCGCAGATTTCTCGCTTGGCTTGCGCATGCCCGATCGCGGGTGTTGGATACACCCAAGGCTACGCCGGGCCTTTTGCGACCGATCGGATATTCGGGAATGGAATTCGGATTTTTCGTCTTCGCGATCGCAGTCATCCCCGTCATCATGTTCATTTATTCCTTGAGACGCGTCCGGTCTTGCTTGGAACACAGACGGTCGAGACTGCTGGCCTTTGTCGAGATGCCGCTCATCATCGCTCTCTCGCCTTTGTTCGTGACGTGCTCGATGCTTATTGAAGCCCAGCTTGATCCGGAATTCATCGGTCGTTCGTTTACAGCCGATACGGTTAGCCGGACGGATATTCTTCTCTTCTCGTACGATCAGGCCCTTCGCGGCGCACTTTTCGATTTCGTCGAAGTGTTCAAGGTCGAGCTTTCACCGATCGAACACGAGTGCAACTCGATCCTTTTCTGTGTTTCCATGTTCCTGTTTCGAACGGCGAATGGCATTGCAGCGTCATCGCTCATTTTCGCCAGCTTTCTGAGTGCCCGTGCGGCACTCGCGAAGCCTTCCGGGGCGAGGAATGCCGAGGGTGATGGCACGGCGCGACACGATCCGTCCTAGCGGCGTATGAGATCATTTTGGATCGTCTATTTCTGGGGATGATGTGGCTTGGTATTCGCCCATCCATTTTTCGAGGAGGAAAATAGCGACCATGCCTTCATACACAGCCATCATGAACGCGTAGACGAAGCCAGCACGGCCATCCAGAAATCCTCTTTTGTAAACGTAGTGGAAAAAGAACCTGGCAAACGGGCGGGCAGATGCGGGTATTTTTGCCGTGATCGCCTTCATGCGCCGCCGGCCAGCAGACGCGCCACCCTGCCTCGATAGGGGTGTTGCAATTGGATTCGCGCTTGAGATGAGGTTAGCTTCGTTCCGGGCATAGCGGATGTGTCGTTGCAACCAATCAGAGAGTCCGCGTGAGAAGGAATAGTGCTCATAGGGCACGCCGAACGTGGATATGCGGCGACGATCGAGATTTTCCCGCTGGCCGTGCCCGACTTGGACAAATCGTAGCCGGTCTCGGTGGCCCAGTCGAACCTGGTAGGTCGGATACGCCCCAGCGTGCTTGATCCAGCGGCCTTTGAAAATGAGTTTCGAGGGGATATTCCACGCGTCGATCCCTGGTTGCGGCTGAAGCTGCGATAAGGCGTCTACAAATTCGGTGGGCGTAATTTCATCGGCGTCCAGGTGTAAAATCCAATCGTTCACAAAGGCGCCGTTTTCCAAGCCCCAGTTTCTTTGGGACGCGAAGTCATCGAATTTTCGGGTTATGATGCGAGCGCCGTGTGTTCTGGCGATCTCAACCGTTTCGTCCTGGCTTCCGGAATCGAGGACGACAATATCATCGCACCATTGCAGGGCCGACAAACAGGACGGCAGATTGTCCTCCTCGTTATAGGTTAAAATGAGGACCGATACCTTCATGACGCCGGCCTTATTCGGGAGGCCTGAAAGCATGCTGTGCATCGTATTCGGGTAACAGACATCTCCTGTGCGTCTCGCCTCGTGGATCATGGGAGCGGGCAGGGCGTGGAGCCGTCGCTCGCGGCGTTTCGAAGCCTGGAAGCTTTTTGTGAGTGAAGCAGGATGAGCGTTCGAATGGAAGGCACGCTGTTTCCTGGGGCGTCTACGGCGCGCGTTCCGCAGCCTTGGATATTATTGAAAAACAATATATCTGTTTTCGTGTAACGATGGAGAAGCGTCGTGTCCGATCCCTTGATTAATCCTCGGCCCGGCGATGTGGTTTCGATCCCGCTCGGCATCGGCCTTCGCCACTATGGCGTGGTGACGCTGGCGGGCACGGTCATCTCGCGGTCGAGCCGTCATGGTGGCGTGGTGGAACAGAGCCTGGAGGCCTTCGCCGATGGTCGACACGTCAAACGGCATCGGCCTAAGGCTGGGACAAATCCCTTCGTGACCGATGCAAGGGCGCGGCGGCGCGTTGGGGCAGATTATAGTCTCACTGAAGCCAATTGCGTGCATCATATGCGCTGGGTTCAGGGCCGAGCGCCAACGGTCATTCAGAGGACGCTTGCGACGGTCCAGGTGATTGGGGACATGCTGGGGCCAACCCGGCGCCACCGGCGTTGGTGAGCGCCGCGAGGTGGGGAAGTCGCGTCTGCGCTTGTCCCCCGTGGTGGTCTTCGCTAGGCGTAAAGCATGGCTGACATGCTCCCCGAGAACGGCTCAACACGCCCGCCAGGTTCGCGCACGCTGACCCTTGGAACGCGCGGCTCTCCCCTTGCCCTGGCCCAGGCCCATTGGGTGGCCGATGAGATCAAGGCCCGTTCTGGGGGGGCGTTTCTCTGTGACGTACAGACCTTTTCGACCAAGGGCGACCAACTCACCACCGAGCGATTGATCAATTCGGGCGGCAAGGGTCTCTTCACCCGCGAACTGGATGCGGCGACCCTTGACGGGCGGCTCGACCTCGCGGTCCACAGCCTGAAGGATGTCCCGACCTTGTTGGATCCGGGCATGGAGATTGTCGCCTATCCGCCGCGCGAAGATGCGAGGGAGGCCTTCATCTGCCGCTCGGCCGATCACCCGAACGCGCTGCCGGCTGGCGCGGTTGTTGGGACGGCCAGTCTTCGCCGGGAAGCCCAGACCCTCGCCATGCGGCCGGATCTGTCGGTGATCCCGTTCCGCGGCAGCGTGAACACTCGGCTGGAAAAGCTTGACCGGGGAGATGCGGCGGCGACGTGGCTCGCGATGGCGGGGCTCACGCGCCTTGGCATGCTTTCGGAGGTGGTCCACCCAATCGCGTTGGAGGACATGCTGCCTGCGGCGGGGCAGGGCATTCTGGCCATTGCCGTGCCGTCAACCCTCGATGCCGAGGCCAAGAGCGCGGTTCGGGCGCTGAATGATCTTGCAAGCGAAGCGGCGGCCACGGCAGAGCGGGCTTTGCTGGCGACACTGGATGGCTCGTGCCGCACAGCGATCGCAGCGCACCTGTTTGAAAGCGATGGGCAGTATCGTTTATCTGCGGAAGTGCTGAGCCCGAAGGGTGACCAGTGTTGGCGCCAGACCGAGAGTCTGGATCTGGCGCCCGATACACCTGTCGACGCGGCCGCTCTGGCAGCGCTTGGCGAGTCTGTCGGCGGCGCCATCCGAGACGCGGCTGGAGGGGACCTGCCCACCTTCGAGGACACGTGAGCAGGCCGATTGTCATTGTCACGCGCGCGCAGCCCGGATGCGCCGAAACAGCGGTTGGCCTTGCAGCCCTGTCCTATCGTCCGATCCAAAGCCCGGTGCTGGTTCTGGCGTCCGTCTCGCCGCCGCCAGATTTGCCCCTGAGCGGGCTCCAAGGGCTGGTGTTTACCAGCGCGAATGGTGTCCGTGCCTATGCAGAACAGGCAGACATGCGCGATCTCAAGGCATGGTGCGTTGGCCCTGCGACCGTTGCGGCTGCCGAGAGGGCTGGATTCCAGAATGCGGTGAGCGCGGATGGCGATGCCAGTGATCTCGCGCGCATGATCACGGCGCATGCCGATCCGCGTGAAGGCGCCCTGCTGCACGTGGCGAACACGGCCGCTGCGGGGGCGCTTGTACAGACCCTGAAATCGGCGGGGTTCGTTGCCCATTTCGCGGGTCTCTATTCGCCAAACGCCGCAACCACCTTGAGTGAAGAGGCGGAAGAAACGTTGCGCCGAGGCGTGGTCTCTGCCGTTTTAATCCATTCAGCCAAAGGGGCCGAAGCCTTTGCCTCACTTGCATCAGGTGCGGTTCGGGAGGGGCTCGAGATGGCTGCCGCTGTCAGCGTCTCCGAGCGGGCGGCCGCCCCAGTCGCCCATCTCCCTTGGCGACGACGCGTGACCGCTCACGCGCCTAATGAAACCGCGCTTCTCGCTGCGCTTGCACAGACAATCGATCCCGTTTCATGAGGGGCACGCCTATATCTCCCTCTGGTGCGGCGAATCTGAGCATGAAAGACCCATGAGCGACACCTCAGCAAAGAGTTCCGATGCGCCCGATGACTTCGGCTCAGCAACGACCGAGGGATCGATGGCGGATGCGGAACCCATTGAAGCGGAGTTTCGTGAGGCTGACCCTGCAGGTTTCGATGGAACGGGCGGCCAAAAGGGGCCGGGCTGGACCGGTGCAATCGCTTTGGCTGTACTTGCCGCGGTGGGCGGGTCCGTTGGCGGTACCGTAGGGGGTCAACTCCTGACGTTCATGCCGCGAGCTGAAACCAATCCATCACTTGGCGGTGCGACCGCGTTGGATGAGCTTTCAGGTACCGTTGCGGCGCTGGAGTCGCGGCTGGTGGCGGTCAACGCCGCCGTCGAAGCGCGCCTTGATGCGACCGGCGACCGCGCGGCTGAAACCGCTGAAGCGCTGTCAGAGATCAGGCAAGATCTGGCCGCCACAGGGGCGCAAATCGAGAAAGTTGACCGGATCGCCACCTTCGATCGGCGGCTCGCCGCCCTCGAAACGGCGAGCGAAGAAGCGGCCGGTGGCGAGACAGCCCCTGCAACGGTTGCCCTGTCGGCCTTGTCGGCCCGGGTCGAAGCGCTCGAAACGTCCACTGCTGCACTCAGCCGTGCGACCGATGCATTGGCTGCTGCGACGGACAGCGTCGACTTCGCCTCGATTGATGAAACCCTCGGTCGATTGGAAAGAGATCTGGAGGCTTTCGGCGCCCAAACCACGGAACTCGTTCAAACGGTTGCGGCGGACCCTGACACCCAGGACACAGGTTTGGACCCCGCGCTTGCCTTGGCGCTCGCCGATATCACCCGTGCCCTTGGCGACGGCGAGCCGTTCCAAGCCCCCCATGCAGATCTCGCCGCAGCCCTTCCCAATGACGAAGATGTGGCTGCGCTCGCGCCTCTTGCTGCCCCAAGCGCGCCGACATTGGACCAATTGATACGTGAGTTCACGGCGTTACAGGCCGAGGCACTGGCTGCCGACCCGGACGAGCCTGAGGGCGGCGTGGGTCTGGCTGAGCGCATTTTTGGCGATCAGATCAAAGTCCGCCGAGACGGGCAGGTCTCGGTTGAAGACGAGCTTGCGCGCGCTAAAACCGCCCTCGCAAAGGCTGACCTGCAAGCGGCACTCGAAGCTCTTGAGCCACTGCCATTGCCGGTTGCCGACGTATTGGCCCCGTGGGTCGCGGATGCAGAGCGGCGGCTCTCGGCGGAGCGCGCCCTGGATGGCCTCCGGCTGACCCTCGCGGCAAAGCAAGCAGCGGCCAATTCGCCCGCCCTCTCGTCTCCGCCTGCACCAGAGGGTTCGGAGCCGCGCCCATGATCCGGATATCGACGCTTCTCATCATCGCGCTCGTCATCCTCGTGGTCGGGCTGGGCGCTTATTGGCTGTTTACCCTGCCGGGCACTGTTTCGATTTCTGTTCCTGGAACGACAGCGGAGCTATCCGTTGGTTTGGCGTTGCTTCTGCTGGTCTCAGCGGCGATGGTCTTGGCAGTGGCGTGGTGGCTGCTCACCAGTTTCGTTGCGTTGCCGTTCAGTCTGGGCCGGGCCCGGCGCCATGCGCGGACCCGCAAGGCCAATCGGGCGCTTACTGAGGGGTTGCTTGCGGCCGAAGCCGGCGATGCACAAGCGGCACTCAAGCTTGCCAGGAAAGCGGGCAAGCATGCGGAAGATGACCGGCTCAAACTCCTGCTGGAAGCACGGGCTGCGGAAGCCAGTGAAGATTGGACGACGGCTGAACAAGCGTGGAGCCAATTGATGCGCGCGCCGGGTGGGGAACTTGCGGGCCTTCGCGGTGCGGCAGCGGCGGCAATACAACGCGGAGATACGTCTGCGGCGGAAACCCGAGCGGGCCATGCGCTCGCCCTGAAATCGGGCGCCGAATGGCCCTTCAATTCCCTTTTTGATCTTCAAGTAAACCGCCAGGAATGGGGCGCGGCGCTCCAAACCCTCGCAATTGGCGAAAAACGCCGCCTGATAGAGGGAGAAAGGCTCAAGCGGCGCCGCGCGGTTTTGCTCACAGCCCTGGCAACGGAGCTTACGGCCAGCGATCGAATGGCGGCCCAACGGGCCTTGGCAGAAGCCCTTCGCATCGCGCCTGGTTTTCCGCCTGCGGCCTGGTTTGGCGCGCGCCACCTCGCATCGGATGGCAAGATCAAGGCGGCTCAGGGACTGCTTGTCCTCGCATGGAAGGCGCGGCCCCATCCGGCGCTCTCCCAACTTTGCCGCAAGCTTGATCGCGGCGGCACCGTAAGTGCCCAGCGCCAGCGGCTTGAAGACCTCGTGGCGGCCAATCCGGGCCATCGTGAAAGCCGGATCTTGCAGGCTGAACTGGCCATGGATGCTGAAAAGTGGGTGGACGCTGTTCGCGTACTCGCCGTCCTGGTTGAGGAAAACCCTACCGCGCGTCTCTGCCTTCTCATGGTGCGTGCGCTCACCGGCTATGGCGATGCCGCAGAAGCTGAACGATGGGCGAAGTCTGCTGCGACAGCGTCCAGGGAGGCCGATTGGAGTGATCTCGACCCCAAGGGCACCGCGTTTGACTACAGCCCGGCCGAGTGGAGCCGTATGGTCTACGGTTACGGGGATGTGGGCGATTTGCTCCACCCCAGGCACGAAGCCTTCGCCAAGGAACTTGATGCAAGCCGGCAATTGGCTTTGCCCGCACCGGCATCCGATCGTGGAGACGAAAACGGCGGC
This sequence comes from Pseudomonadota bacterium, assembly GCA_038745855.1. GTDB lineage: Bacteria > Pseudomonadota > Alphaproteobacteria > Caulobacterales > Hyphomonadaceae > UBA5336. The sequence continues at coordinate 11,976 of JBCDLC010000008.1, forward strand.
GCGGCGAACACATCCCTGCCAGGCACGGCACCTCCGCTCGACTATGCCCAACGCGAAAGCTGAGCTGGGGTTCGGCTCGAGGCGGGAAGAGAAGATTTCGCTCCTACAAGCTATTCTGCCGGTGCTGCGATAGGGACCCCCAATCGCTTGCGGGCACAAGCGGGCGCAGCTATACGGCCCTTCGAGTTCGCCGCAATAGCTCAGCTGGTAGAGCATCGCATTCGTAATGCGGGGGTCGGGGGTTCAAGTCCCTCTTGCGGCACCACTTCTGCGCCTTGTCCACTTCGGCGGTCATACCGTGAGCGACCGATCGCATTTCATGCGTCCGGGGGCTTTGCTTTTACGCATTCCATGGTTGTGTGCACCGGTGTTTCGTGCGGTTTGGAATGACCTTCTTTTGCGGAACGGAGGCCTTCCTTGGCGGCGGATTTCAAATCTGAACTGGTTGAAGCGATGTTCGCGCACAAGGCCGGTAACTACGTTGCGGCGATCAAGATCTACAGGCGCATTCTTGACCAGGAGCCACGACATGCCGACGCTCTTCACCATTTTGGCATGGCGATGGCCAAGCTCGGCCGTACAGCAGACGCCATACGCCTCATGGAGGCCTCGCTCGTGGTCTCGCCGGATCAGGCCGGGCCGCACCTGAACCTTGCGCGATTGCTGCTGGCGAGCGGCGAGTTGGAACGTGCCAGCAGGCATGCAGAGACCGCAATTTCGCTGGATGATCACGATCCGCAGGGCTTTATTCTCCGTGGACACTGCCAGAAGGCACTGAAACGGTTCGATCGGGCCGCCGAGGCCTATGAAAGGGCAGCAGAAATCGATCCCGGTAATGTGGATGTGATCAAGCGTCTCGCTGAAACGCTTAGCCAGCTTGGCCGCACCGAAGAGGCCGTAGAGTGGTTCGAGTATGCCCTCGGCGGCGGATCTGAGGACGCACGACTGGCCGAAAGTTACGGCTTGGCGCTGCGTAAAATGGGTCAGGGTCAGAAAGCGTTGGAGGTGTTAAGCCGCGCGCTCGAACATGCGCCCGATGACCTCGCGCTGGTCCAGAACCGCGCGGCTATGCTCGAAGAGGAAGGCGATTTCAGCGCTGCTGCGGAGGGGTATCGTCATGCGCTCGCGCTCGATCCGGAGAATGCGCAAGCGCTTGGCAGTCTGATCCGTCAACCGTCTTTTGCCGGGGAAGAAGCCTGGGTGGCGAAGGCTGAAGCCGTGGTTGGCACGGCCGACCGAACGGCGGCGGACCGGGTGTTTGTGGGCTATGGCCTGGGCCGGTACTATGACCGCGTATCTGAGTTTAGTGCTGCCTTCCGGTGTTATGACGCTGCAAACAAACTCCAAGCTACCGAGTCCGTATATGACCCGGGTCTGTTCGACGCTTTTGTTGCAGAGAGCGTGGTTGCTTTCCCTGGCAACGCTGAGGCAAAAGCAGAGCGCGCGTCCTCAGAACAGAGCCCGCCGAACCTTGTTTTCATTATCGGCATGCCCCGCAGCGGTACGACGCTGACCGAGCAGATCCTGTCGAGCCATAGTGCAGTTGGGGGATGCGGGGAGGTCGACTTTTTCGTGAATGCGTTCGGGCTCTGGAACAGCGCGCCGAACAATTATGGATGGCCTAAGACGCTCGCAAATCTCGACGAGAATCTGGTCGAAAAAGCGCGGTCCGACTACCTGAGCAAGCTCGGGCAAATTGACAGCGTAAATCGGGTGCGGACCGATAAAATGCCGTTTAACTTCCTCTATGTGGGCTTTATCCGCAGGCTTTTTCCCACGGCAAAATTCATCAACTGCGCGCGGCACCCGCTCGATGTGTGCCTCTCGTCGTATTTCGAGAATTTGTCTCGTGATTTCAGTTTCTCGATGGCGCAAGACAGGCTGGCGTATTTCTATCGCGGTTATCGGCGACTGACCGATCATTGGAAGAGCGCCTATGGCGATGCCATCCTGACCTTTCCGTACGAGCGCTTGCTTGAGCGTCCAAAGTACCAGGTTCGCACGCTGCTCGATTTCTGCGGTTTACCTTGGGAAGACGCGTGTCTCGATTTTCACAAGACAGCGCGCGCTGTTCGGACGCCGAGTAATTGGCAGGTGCGTCAGCCGCTTTACACCTCATCGCGCGGGCGTTGGCGAAACTATGAAGCGCATATCGGTCTGCTCCTCGATGCGCTTTCCGAGGAAGTAGAAGCCTATGAGGAAAGGCTTGCAGAAAATGCTTCGGGTAGCATTCCAGCTTCCGTTTCATGAACGGTAGGGCGGACCGTCTGAAAGCCGTCCGGGAGAAGGTTTCCGAGCGCGCGTTCGAGGAGGCGGAAACCGCTCTCACTGCGCTTCTCAAACAGGATCCGAACAATAGCGAAGCCTACGCGTTACTCGGTGTCGTGCATTTGAAAACGGCCGCTTTCGAGGCGGCGATCGCGGCCCTCGCGCAAGCTGATAGGTTGGTGCCGAACCAGCCGAATGTGCTGATGCACCTGGGGGAGGCCTACCAACTTGCGGGGTATCCCGCGCAAGCCGCCGATTGCTATCTGGCTGTTCTGGATCTGGATCCGAACCGTAGCGCTGCCCGTGTTCGCGCAGCGGTGGCACTGGTCGAAGACGCGCGTATCGATGATGCCGAAAAAGTCTGCCTGCAGGGCATTCAATCGGGTGGGAGCGCCGCTCCGTACCTTGATGTGCTCGCTGATATTGCGTTGGCGCGCGGCGATCGCGACGCTGCGCGGGTGGCGGTGGAAGCGGCGGTTTCAAGCGATCCATCCCATACGCAGGCCCTGTTGAAGCTCGTCTCTGTTGCTCCCCACCACCCTCTGCTTGATCGGGATGCGTTGCTTGATCGATTGGAGGCTCCCACTTGCTGCCTCGAGGATGTTCGGAATCTAGGGTTTGTCCTCGGACGCCTCTTCCAGGCGGATGGTGCTTATGATCGTTCATTTCGCTGCTTCCGACGTGGGAATGAGGCCCATGCGCGTCTGACGGAAGCACTTACCGGACCCTACGAGCCCGCCGTTGAGGACGCGCGGGTCACCACCATGATCGAGCGATACTCAGAAGAAAACATCGCCCAACTTGCTCGCCCCAATGGGACGGGCCCAGTTCCGATATTCGTGCTCGGCATGATGCGCTCGGGGACGACGTTAGCCGAGCAGATCCTGTCAGCCCATCCTCGCGTATTTGGCGCTGGTGAGCGCACCGCGCTTGCCCATGTTCAGTCTGCGTTCGAGGAGATGGCCGTGGCACCTGACGGACGATTGAAGTCTGTGCTGCCGGCTCCGTTGATGAAACGCCTTCGGACCCAGTATTTCGACGGCCTGCCCAACGAGGCGCTTGCCCATGACTTCATCGTGGACAAGACCCCCCTCAATTATCGCCTGATCGGCCTCATTGGTATCCTCTTTCCCGAGGCGAGGATCGTTCATTGCCAACGTCATCCGCTGGACGTCATTCTCTCGAATTATTTTCAGATCTACACCGCCCATTTCAATTTCAGCACCCGGCTGGACAGCATCGCCCACTACTATCGCCAATATGAGCGGTTGATGGCCCACTGGCAGGGGATGGAGCCGTTCGATATCCACGCGCTTCAACATGGTGCGTTGGTCGCAGATCCTGAGCACGAGATCAGGCGTTTGCTTGATGTGTGCGGGTTAGCTTGGGATGAGGCCTGTCTCAATTTCCACCAGTCGAGCCGTGCCGTATACACACCCAGCCAGATGCAAGTGAGAGAGCCCATCAACCGGCGCGGTGTCGGTATGTGGGAACACTATCGCGACCATCTCGGCGCGCTTGTCGGTGCGTTCGGTGAGTAGCCCCCATGGAACGCATATGGGCGCAGCCGCAGCCTCGCCCAATACCAATCCTTCTGCGCAACGACGCGATCAGAAGCCGTAGTCGACGCGTATCCTGAATTCTCGGGGATCCGATTCCCGAAGGAAGTTTCTGTTGCCGAACGCGAAGATCTCGCGCTGGTCAGTCAGATTTGTAACCGCCGCATTGATCGACAGACTCTCGTTGACAGCATAACTGGCGAAAACATCGAACGTCTGCCGCTCTTCGAACGAACTTCGCGGCTGGAATAAAAGGGCGGTTCGCGTGTTATCAATGAAGTTGTAGCCCGCACTCAGGCTCAACCCTTCAAGAGCGCCTTCCGTGAACTCGTATTGGCCGAGCAGGTTGATGCTGTGGCGCGGCGCGTTTCCCACTTCCTGGTTCTCAGCGCTTTCGGCTTCGAGATAGGCATACGTGAAAATGATGTTCACGTTGTCATTGAGCCTGCCGAGCGTTTCAAGCTCGATGCCCCGGTGCTCCTGGCCATCTCCTGTGTTGACGAAGAAATTTTCGTTCCCGATCACTTCCCCTGTGACCTCATCGAGAATCTGGCCGTTGTTGGGGTCCTGCTGGGCAACGTTATCGCGCTCGATTAAGAAGGCGGCGATATTGATCCCGAGCGCCTGCTCAAAGAGTTCCGCCTTGAAGCCGACCTCATGCTGGGTTCCCTCTTCTGGATCAACGATGCCGCCGGGCAAGGTGTTCACGATACCGGCCGCCGAGACCACGTCTTCCCCAGCTCGGATCGAGTCCTGCGGCAGGAACCCTTCGCTGAAACTATAGTAGAAATTCGTTTCGTCGGTGACCGCATAGGTCAACGCAACCCTCGGCGTGAACTGGTCGAAGTCCTCATCGAACTGCGTTTCGAACGGTTGGATGTTGTCATCGAGCCCGCCGGTAAAGGTCACCCGGCTTTCGACGACGACATCCTCCGCCGAAAACCGCCCGCCAGCAAGAAGGGAGAGTTTGTCGGTGAGGGAGAAAAGGATCTGCCCGCCGATGGAATACCGTTCCCGCGTTTCGATGTCTTCCCCATTTTGGGCAGGGGCGAATGAGGCCAGGTCATTCACGTCGATGAACGACAGGTCTGGATCAACCTGACTGGTCGTTCCCAGGAAGCGATAGGCATAAAACGGGCGATCGCGGACAATTTCTCTATATTCGCCATTCGCGAGGAATTTGTGCTCTCGGCCAAAGAGCTCAAACTCGCCGCTGAAACGAACCTCCGCATCGGTGCTTTCGAACCCGTTGATAAAGTTCTGGGCGTAGACGTTCACCGGCTGGGTCACCGGGTCGATAGGATTGAAAAAGTTGTAAGTGTAAACCGCCCGCCCATCCGTCGTGGTCTCGGTATACCCCGTCTGCCCTTCAATGCGCAGATTGTCCGAGAATTCGTATTTTCCGGTCAAGACGAACTGCAAATGATCGCGTTGTGAGAGGTTGAATTCAGGGATGCCGAAGAACAGGTCTTCGTCGACTGAGAAGTCGACGGACGGTAGGCCGTCTTCATCAGCGATCGCCGTGAAACCGCGGTCGAAGACCACATCCTCTTCCTGGAAGAAGACCAGCGCGCCGACAGACGCGTTGGGTGTGATGTCCCAGGTGATCGTGGGTGTGATGGATATCCGTTCGAGGCTGGCGCCATCCTGGACGAAGTCGCGGTCCTGATAGGCCGCTGTCAGCCTGTAAGCAACGCTGCCATCCTGTGTCAGAGGCCCCGTCGTATCGCCCGTGATCCTGATATTATCGAAGGAACCGTAAGAAGCGCTGACTGCGTTCTCGAACTCCTTGAGCGGCTGCTTGGTCACATAGTTGATGGTGCCCCCGTAATTGTTCACGCCGTAGACAATGGATGACGGCCCCTTCACAACTTCTGCACGCTCCAGGGCGATCGGATCAGGCTGGAAACCCCCGAACGTGGAGAAGCCGTTGAGCTTGTAGCCGTTATCGAGATCGATCGAGAAGCCGCGCGCAAAGACTGTCGGCAGAAGGCTTTGTTGGGGCTGGCCGGGAGTCAGTCCGGCGACGTACTTATCGATATCGACAATGTCTTCGATGAAAGTATCGTCCAGCACGTCATCGGTGACCACGGAGATAGCTTGTGGCGTGTCAACGATATCGAGCGGGAACTTCGTGGCACTCGACGCTTCGGTGGGCCTGAAGAACACACTCTGACCGGTCACGACGACCGTTTCGAGCTCACGTGTGTCCGTGGCCTCGGCATCTTCCCCCGTTGCATCCTCTTGAGCGATGGCCGTTTGCCCGGAAAATACGACGCTCACCAGCGCGGAAGTGGCTAGCAGAGCACGGCGGACCTGGATGAAGGAAGGCGTGCACCTGCTCCACGCCGTTACACCGGAAGAGCCCGGACCTGCATCAACGTTGTTCATTCTATCGACCCCGATTTCTCCAAATACGGCAATGAGAATTAGTCGCATTAACTCGCGTCGGCGGAGTTACGCCACACTCAGGGATTGGCAAGTAGAAAGTTCGGGAAAGCGCAGATTCTCTAGGGCGAAAGGGAGTACCTAGTGTTTCGGCGCAACACTCCCGTTGAATGCTGCTGTGTACGCGGCTGCTGGTTTCGAAAACCGCGACCTCACCTTCGAAGTTAAGGTTTGCACGCCTCCGGGCACGTAGGGCCGGATCTTCCGGCTGCTCGATAGTCTTAGGGGGCACGATCGAGCGCCTATCTTGGCGCAGGATTTGCTCCGACCGCTCCCAACAAGGTTAGCAAAAGGTGAACCATCAGAGCGAAATTTGTGTTTTGCGACCTGCGGGTTTCTGGATGATTTCAACCAGCGCAGAAAGCTGAAGCGGTTTCGTTTCGTGGTTCCTTATGGGTAGGGGCGCGAAATGGGTATCCGAGCGAATTGGGCACAAAAGCCCCTCCAGGCTTGTGTATGCCGTGTCTCACTTTGGTACGCTCAAACAGAAACGATGAAAGCGAGCGTGCGGAATAGGCACGGTGCGTCAAGGCCGTTTCCTTACTGCGCCCTGGCGGGTTTCACGCGCGCGGGCGGCCCGGCTGGATCTCTCATTTCATCGATTTCGCCCGCCCGATCCGGGCGCCGTGGCGCCCCTCGATCGGGGCGACAAACAGTGTGCGCGCAGCTGGCCAGAAGAGGGCGCGCGATTTCGGAAGTTTCGGTGGTGCAAGGGAGTAGAGTTCAATGACTGATGGATTGATTGGCCGGATCGATATTTCGAGTGGAACGGTATCGGTGGAGGCTGAAGACATCATATCCGATGGCTTCACGACCGAAGACCACAGCGTCGCGTCAGGCGGGCGAACGGTGTCGTTGTTGAACACCGGAAATTCAGTAGGCACCCTTGCATACGGCTTCGAGGGTGCCGCCGGCGCCTATGATCTCGCAATCACGCTCCATGACGAATTCGACGGCGAAAGCACACTGTCGATCTGGGTAAACGGGCAAGAGATCAAAACCTTGACCTTGGACGCTGATACGCCCGCGGGTGTTGTTACAGATGGCAACCGTGTCGTCCTGACAGTGGAGGGTATCGTGCTCGACACCGGCGACCGGGTCGAGATCCGCGCTGAACAGGATGCAGCGGAATGGGGGCGTATCGACCGGCTGGACTTTGGTTTTGTCGGTACCGTTTCACCACCGCCGCCGCCGCCGGTAGAGGGCGCGATCATCGAAGCGGGAGAGACGCAGGTCGAGCGGCTCGATCTATCGGGCGGATTCGAGATCGAAAGCCGGCCGGACGCACGGGAGGGCGCCCTTGTCCGTACCTTGGATGAGCTGGGGGAGGCGAGCGGCACATTTTCGGGTGTGGCAGGGACTTACCAGATTGACGTCAAGTACTTCGACGAGAGCGACGGCCTGGCGGACTTTGCCTTTGTGGTGAACGGATCGGTCGTGGAGACCTGGCAGGGAACCGGAGGAACATCTGCCCTGGGAACGCCAGCCGTGAATTCATTCACGGTCGATCTCCAGCCCGGGGACAAAGTGACTGTGCGCGGCGTGAAAGGGGGGGAAGAGCTCGCCCGAATTGATGCCCTCATGGTCACGCTGCTCGAGGCGACAGAACCAGACAACACCGCTCCCGAGGTGAACCGGCCTATCGCCAATCAGACGGGCGCCGAGGGAATTCCTTTCGCGTTCATGGTGCCGAATAACACCTTTACCGATGCAGATGGGGATCCGCTAAGCCTTACGGCCGCCCTTGCGAGCGGTGGCGCCTTGCCCGATTGGTTGAGCTTTGATCCCGCGACCAACACGTTCTCCGGCCTGCCAACCGATGGTGACGACGGGACGATCGATATCACCGTGACGGCTAGCGATGGAATGGACGATGTGTCGGACACGTTCCGTCTCTCGATCGCAGACATGGGCGACATCCCCGCCGCGCTGAATGTTGGTCTCAATGAGGCTGAGGACCTGACGCTGGACGGCTACGTCATCGAGAACCGGAACAGCGCATCGTCCAGCCAACTCATTCGCACATTTGGGGAAGGGGAGGCGACAGGACAATTTTCGGGTCCTTCCGGCCGCTATCGACTTGAGCTTGGCTACCAGGAGGAAAGCGATGGCAAGTCCAACTATGCGGTGCTTATCAACGGATCAGAAGTGTTCGCCTTCACCGCTGAAAAAGGCCCGCGCGCGCTCGGCACCGATGCCAGCACAGCTATCGAGCTCGACCTCGCCATGGGCGATATCGTGACAATCCGCGGGACGCGCGGCCAGGAAGCGCTCGCTCGGCTCGACACCATCGAACTCACCGCGCTTGATACCGGTCCCGTAAATACACCTACTGCTGCCGAAAATGATGCAGCCACAACCGATGAGGACACCGCGGTCATCGTCGAGGTGCTCGCAAATGACACCGACGCAGACGGCGATAGCCTCGAGATCGCAAGCATCAGCAACGCGGTGAACGGTTCTGCGAGTGCAAACGCCGACGGCACCGTCACGTTCACACCAAACCTCGATTTCAACGGAACAAGCAGCTTCGACTATACGGTGAGCGACGGTCGGGGCGGCACCGATACCGCTTCGGTTCTCGTGACGGTGAACGCTGTGGCGGATCCAGCAAACATCAGCGGGACCCTCTCAGGCATTGTCCAAGAAGACTTTGTCGTGGGGGCGACGGGCTTGCTCCTCATCGATGATCCCGATGCTGGAGAAGCAGCTTTCATCGCCCAGACAGGCACCAGCGGTACTTTCGGCACATTCTCACTCACCGAAGCTGGAAATTGGTCCTACAGCCTGAACAATGCGGCGGCCAACGTCCAGGCGCTGGATACCGGCGATGCTGAGATCGAGACCTTCACCGCAACGTCCGTAGACGGCACGACGGCACTCATCAACATCACTGTAAACGGCGCCGATGAAAGCGTGATCGTGAACAATCCACCGAACGTCCGCGACTTTACGACTGGCACCATCCCGGAAGATCTTGGCCAGGGTTTCGGGAGGTCCTTCCTGATTTCGCTCGGTACCGATCCGGATGGCGACACGCTCGACTTGTTGTCCGTCGGCCCGACAAGCACCCTTGGATCTGATGTCTTCATCACCGCCTCGGGCAACGTCGTATACGAACCTCGCGCATCGGCGACGCTGAATGCGCTAAGTGAAGGTGAGACCGTAATTGACAGCTTCGATTTCACACTCACGGATGGTCGAGGCGGCGAGGGAACTGGAACGATTACTCTCACGGTCGTGGGCGAAAATGATCCAGCCGTCATAGATGGCTCATTCAGCGGAGCGGTCACCGAAGACAGTGTCTTGGAGGCAACTGGGGCTCTGCTGATAGATGATCCCGACACAGGCGAGGCGGCCTTCGTTGCTCAAACGAGCACCACCGGAACTTTCGGCATGTTTTCGCTTACGGAAGCGGGGAATTGGACCTACAGCCTCAATAACACCGCAGCGAACGTCCAGGCGCTCGCAACGGGCGATGTCGAAACCGAGACCTTCACGGTTTCTTCGATCGACGGCACGACGGCTGACATCACCATATCCGTCAACGGAGCGGATGAACCGATCAACGCTGGCGAAGCGCCCGTCGCGATCGATTTCCAGATTGGTGGCGAAGTTCCCGTCGATATCCTTGTCGATCTCTTCGCAAGTGACATAGTCAGTGAGCTGGCGAGCGATGCGGACACCGATCTTACAAGCCAATCCATCAGCTTTACGGGCGCACGTGTCGATGGCGCACCGGTCAGTCTCGCTGCTGTCGGTTTCAGCTACAATCCAGGCGCAGGCGATACCGGGGGCTTCACGCTCGACACCGGAAATGCCAGCGCGTTTGATGCACTCGCCTCCGGGCAGATCGCCGAGGTGTTGGTCGATTTCGTGGTTAGCGACGGTGTCAGCAGCGACAGCGGCACCATTGGCTTCACTGTAACGGGAACGCCCGGCGAATTCGATCTCAACCTGCGCTATCTCGGCGCGAATGTGCCTGGCGAGCAGCTTCGCGCCAGCGCAGATGTCGGCGTCGAGGAGGCATTGGCTGACATCGAATTTTCCGGTCCGGTCACGCTTTCCAACATCGCTGCGGCAATCGACATAACGGATCCCATCTTCGAGTTCCTGCTCAGTTTCGAGGGCGACGGTCTCTCTGCCGCCTATGCCTATGCCGAGGCTAGATCAACCGCCACGGCCACCCTCGATATCATTCAGTCCGCTTTCACGGGCGATAGCGGAAGTTTCGCGACCGCGATCGGGAACTCTGAAGCGAGCGCGAGCGCGGACAATAGTTCATTTGTCGGCGCGGATGCACGAGACGGTGGACGGTCATCCGCGGCGGCAACAGACAATTCCGTCGCGAGCGCGATCGCTGAGGGGGCAGGCAGTCAAAGCAATGCCACTGCAGATGAGAATTCCGAGGCAGACGCTTTTTCAGACAGTGGCTCCACGACCCTGGCTGTCGCAGAAGATGGAAGTCGAAGCGAGGCGTTTGCCGCGTTCAACTCCACAGCCGGTGCGCTTGCTGAAGAGGCCTCCCTGGCAGTTGCGGAGGCCGAGCGCGATAGCCGCGCGGAAGTCGACGCCGAAGAGGAAGGGGCTGGCCGTGCAATTGCCGAACAGGGCTCAGAAGCGACGGTAATTTCCGAAGACTTCGCGATTGGTCTCGCCCAGGCACTCGTCGGTACGACAGCGATTGTCGACGTCGGCTTGCCAACGGGCGATCCGATTGACGTCGGCTCTTTCATCCCAGGCCTCGGAGCGACACTGAACCCGATCGACATCACAGCAGATGGGACGGGGCAACTCGGCGGCGGGATCGGATTGCTACCGGACCTGATCGGTTCAACGGGTGGCGAGGGTTTTATCGCAATGATTGGCGTCTCCGCGCCTTTCCCGCTGAATATTACCCCCGATGGGCCGAATACGGACATCCAGTCGGTAACGGTCTCCGGCCTGCCGGTCGGTTCGGTCTTGTCCGCTGGCACCGACGTGAACGGCGACGGTACGGAGTGGTCGTTCGACCAGGCCCCTCCCTCGAGTTTGGCCTACACAGCGCCAGTCGGTGCCCCAGACATGTTCAATGTCACGATTACAGCAACCACGCCGGCTGGTACGGCGACGCTGACCCAGTTGGTTACCCTGACAGATGATCCCAGTCAGATTTCCAGCACGCCGACCGTCTTCTCGAATGACGCATTTGTATTCGATGCGTTCACAACGAGTGAGCCGATGCAGCGGGCCCTTGAACCGCTGCAAGACGAAAGTGGAGATGTACCGCCTCAGCCAGGAGCAATGCCGGAATTTGAAGTCGATAGCGGTCTGGAGGCGCTCTGGATGGTCGACCACTTCACGTTCGAGGGCGAAGACGCTGCGAACTGGGTGCTGTAAGCCACTGGCTCTTTGTTTTGGAGTGTCCACGAACAACCGTGGACACTCAGGCTGCTCTACCCAGAGAAACAGAGGACGAGGGTACTGCGGGCCTAAGAGACAATAAAGAGCCCCAAAAACGCGATGGCGGAGAGACAGGGATTCGAACCCTGGGTGCGCTTGCGCGCACAACGGTTTTCGAGACCGCCCCGTTCAGCCACTCCGGCACCTCTCCTAGGGACCACGCTGAAATAACGGGGGCGGGGCGGCGGTGCAAGGGTCACCTATCGATCCACCGAGGTGTGCTGCCGTTTTGTCTTGGTGCGACCGCTTGCCGTGAGCACAAAAGCCGCCATCCGAAGTCTCCAATCGCCAAAACGAAGCTGATGAAACCGCTGGCGTGGGTACGCCCTGTGGTCGTTGTAACGGGCGTATCAGCGCGCCCTTCTACTGTTCCGACACGTTTCAAGCTGCAGAAGAAATCGAGGAAAAACCGGTTTATCCCATTGGTGCCCAGCTCGACCCATGATATCCCAATTTTGTTCGAAGTGCCGGCTGCCGGCCTATTGGGATGTGGATTGTGTTTGTCTCCACTTTCGAAGCCACGATCGATGGGAAGGGACGGGTCATGGTGCCGGCGCCGTTTCGGGCGGTTCTCGGCTCGAATGACTTCTATCTGCGGCCGGCGCTGGATGGGGCCGGCTGTCTCGAAGGCTGCGGGGAAGCGCTGATGCGTGTGTTCCAGCAACAAATAGATGAGCTGCCGATGCTGTCGGAGGAACGGAAGGTTCTCCACCATGCCGTGTTTGCTCGCGCGCATCGCCTGAAGATGGATGATGCGGGCCGCGTGAAGATCCCTGATCCGCTCCTCTCCCTTGCCCAAATAGAAACCGCCTTGGTCTTTGCTGGACAGGACGACAGCTTTCAGGTCTGGGAACCTGAACGATACAGGGCCCATGAGGCACGTATGGCAGAACTGGTAACCGATCCTGCTGTTCTCGGCGCACTTTCGGCGCCGCGGCACTTGGGAGCGGCACCGTGAGCCACGTTCCCGTCCTGCTTGGAGAGGTGCTTGAAACGCTCGCCCCTCGGGATGGGGACCGTATTCTCGACGGCACCTTTGGCGGCGGCGGATATGCGCGCGCCATTCTCGATCTTGCCGATTGTCAGCTCATCGGAGTTGATCGGGACCTAACAGCGTTCCGGCGGGCAGAGGTGCTGGAAAAGCGCGACGCCCGGTTCAAGGCCGTCCACGGCGCATTTGGCGATCTGGACGCACTTGCGCTCAACAACGGCGCGCCGGCCTTGGATGGAGTCGTGCTCGACCTGGGGGTCTCATCTTTCCAGATCGACATACCGGAGCGCGGCTTCTCATTCATGCGCGATGGCCCGCTCGACATGCGCATGGGGCAGACCGGTCCAACGGCTGCTGACGTAGTAAACCATCTCAGCGAAACCGATCTCGCCACCGTCGTCTTCCGGCTGGGGGAGGAGCGGCAGTCCAGACGCATCGCTTCCGCAATTGTCGCGCGGCGGCGTCAATCGCCATTCCAGTCGACACTCGATCTGGCGAACACTGTCGATACCGCCGTCGGTGGACGCCGCGGATCGAAGATCCATCCGGCGACACGGACGTTCCAAGCGATACGCATGTATGTGAATGACGAGTTGGGTGAACTGGCGCGCGCGCTTTCGGCGGCCGAAAACATTCTCTCCCGAGGCGGGCGGCTCGTGGTCGTGACGTTCCATTCCCTTGAAGACCGCATGGTAAAGCATTTCATGCGCGAACGCTCAGGGCGGCTTGGCGGCGGCTCCCGGCATATGCCCGGATTAAAGAACGCGAAACCGGCGACGTTCACCTTGCCGATCAGGAAAGCTGTTGAGCCCAGCGCCGAAGAAACCGGCGCCAATCCCCGGGCCCGGTCTGCCCGACTGAGGGTAGCCGAGCGCACGGGCGCCGAACCTTGGCGATCACCACCGGCTACGGGCCTCGACGTCACACCGATTGCGGAGCTGGAGCACCAGTCATGAGCAGACCGGCATGGATATTCGGCCTCATTGTTATCGCCGTCCTGATTGCTGGCCTGTATCGGGCCAAATTTGGCGCCCGCGATGCTGCTGGTGAGATCGCCGCCATCGAAGCGGAAATAAAGGACGCCGAGCAGCGGAAGGCCTTGCTTGAAGCCGAAGTTTCGCATCTCGCGCGTCGGGAATGGATCGAGGAGTACGCTCGAAAGGAACTCGGCATGGCGCCGCCATCGGCCGAACAGTTCATAACGCCAGATGATCTTGATGCCAGGCTGGTCAGTCGCGAAAACTCCGGCGCTCCAGGGTCGGCGCGTCCATGATGGACTACGGGTCCGGCGCTGGTATTGGCGCGCTGCGAGAAGCGGGCATGCGCCCGGCGCGGGATAGTGGGAAGCGTGCCCGGGTGGTCGCGGTGTTCATGGCCGCCATTTTCGGGCTGACCGCCGTGAAAGGGGCCAGCCTCTCACTCTCGGGAGGCACGACATCGGCAGCGGAAGCGATGCCTGCGTTGTTCCCCGTGGTCGGGAACCGCCGGGCCGACATTGTCGACCGCAACGGTGAGCTGCTCGCGACAACGGTCGACGCAACGTCCCTCTTTGCCGATCCGCGCGCAATCTGGAATGTAGCGGACACAGCATCCAGGCTTGCCGCCGTTCTTGACGGCGTAGACGAGGCACGACTAGCCGAGCGGCTTGCTGACCGCGACCGGGCTTTCGTATGGGTCAAGCGTCATTTGACGCCTCGACAACATGCGGCAGTGTTTGACTTGGGACTGGAGGGGATCGGGTTCCGGCAGGAACCACGCCGCGCGTATCCCAAAGGTGATTTGGCTGGGCATATTATCGGCTACACCAGCATTGATGGCGAAGGATTAGCAGGGGCAGAGCGTCTCGGAAATGACGGGCTATTGTCATCTGAAACGCCCCTGATGCTCACGATCGATGCGGGCGTGCAGTTTGCCCTTGAGACCGAACTCGATGCGGCGGCCACACGCTTGGGGGCAATCGGTGGGGCCGGGGTCATCGTCCAGGTGAAGACCGGCGAGATCCGCGCGATGGCAAGTTGGCCATCGTTCAATCCAAACCGCGCCGGGCGCTATGTAGAAGACGATCCGGCACGGTTCAACCGGGCCACGACGGGCGTCTACGAGCTTGGCTCGGTTTTCAAACCGCTCACCGTTGCCGCCGCCCTGAGCCGGGGCGCCATCGCAGCGGATGACGTTTTCAACACCGCCGATCCCATTGTCTTTGGCGATACCGCGATCAAAGATCTCCACCCGGTCCCCAGTCCAGCAAGTGTGACGCGCATTCTCGCCGACAGTTCGAACATCGGGACAGTGCGCATTGCCCAGGCCATGGGGGGTGACCGCCACATATCCACGCTCGCGGACTTCGGGCTGACGCGGAAGCCAGCAGGCCGTATTCCCGGCGTCAGCGCCCCTCTCTTGCCAGAACGCTGGACGCCATTGACCGCCGCGACCGTCTCCTACGGCCACGGCCTTGCGGTTTCCCCCCTCAGTATGACTGCCGCCTATGCAGCGCTCGGAAACCGAGGAGTTCGGCACGAGGTTAAAATATTTGATGATCGCCCCAGCGGGGCGGGTGAGCCGCCGCCCAAGGTGCCCACCATCGCCGTATCCAGAGACGCCAGCGAAGCCGTCATCGAGATGTTGCGGAGCGCGGTCCTCGATGGCACCGGGCGTGCCGCCGACGTCCCGGGCTACCGGGTGGCGGGCAAGACGGGAACAGCCGAGAAACCCATCGACGGTGTCTACGACCCGAACAGAAACCTCAACAGTTTCGCCGCGGTCTTCCCGGCAGATCGCCCCGAATACGCCATTTTGGTCATGCTCGATGAACCCAACAGTCCGCCAGAGGTGCACCAGGAGACCTCGGGCGGCGTTGCGCGTACGGTGGTCGGCGATACGGCCGCCAGCACGGCGGCGCCGTTGGCCGGTCGCATCATCGAACGGGTCGCGCCTCTGCTCGGTGTGATGCCGCGCTGGGACGATCCGGCCAATGGGCCCGCCAATGCGGGGAGGCAGAGCGAATGAGACTGGATGCGTTGTTTGACCAGGTTCCAGAAAACGCAGGACAGACAGCCGTCACGGGGCTGACGGCGGACAGCCGAAAAGTCGAACCCGGATACGTATTTGCAGCGCTCAAAGGTGTCGCTGCCGATGGTCAGACGTTTGTGCCCCAAGCGCTGGAGCGCGGCGCGGCCGCCATCCTCACCGACCGGCCAACGGACACCGGTGGGGCCGTGTTGATCAACCACTCCGAACCCAGGCTCGCCCTCGCGCGCGCGGCCGCCCGGTTCTACCCCCGCCAGCCGGACGTGATGGTCGGCGTCACCGGCACCAATGGCAAAAGCTCCACGGTGGATTTCCTGCGCCAGATCTGGACCCATGCCGGTCTCCAGGCCGCGTCGATGGGCACGCTTGGCGCTGTCACTCCGGGTGGCGCCATCGATCTTGGGCACACGACACCTGACCCGGTTGCGATCCACCATACGCTCGATACGCTCGCGGGGCAGGGGATAACCCACTGCGCCATGGAGGCCTCCTCCCATGGGCTCGACCAGTACAGGCTGGACGGTGTGCGCCTATCAGCCGTCGCCTTCACGAACTTCACCCAGGACCATCTTGACTACCACCCGACGATGGAGGCCTACCGGGCTGCGAAGTTACGCCTCTTCCACGCGCTCGCGCCGAAGGGGGTCCCCGCCATTATCAATGCTGACAGCCCAGAGCGCGCGCCCTTCGTGGCCGCTGCGCTGGATGCCGGGCTATCACCTTTCTCCGTGGGATGGCGCGGCGCGGATCTCAAGATCGCCGAACTCATGCCCCGCGCGACGGGCCAAACCCTGTTCCTGCGCCACGGGGACGCCGAACAAACGGTCGAGCTGCCCTTGATAGGGGAGTTCCAAGCCCTCAACGCGTTGACCGCGGCGGGCCTGGCCCTGGCATTGGGGACGCCCTTCGAAACGGTCGCCGAAGCGCTTGGCCGTTTGGCGCCGGTGAAGGGGCGGCTGGAAGCGGTCGGTGAAACAAAATGCGGCGCTGGCGTCTTCGTTGACTATGCCCATACGCCGGATGGGTTGGACGTGCTCTTGCGCGCCGCGCGGCCCCACACCGCCGGTCGGCTTGTCGTAGTGTTCGGTTGCGGCGGTGACCGGGACCGGGGCAAGCGCCCAATCATGGGAGAGATTGCCGGCAGGCAGGCTGACATCGCCATCGTCACCGATGACAATCCCCGCACAGAGACTGCATCAGCCATCCGCGCCGCCATTCTGGAAGCGTGCCCCGGCGGGATCGAAATCGCCGACCGGGGCGATGCCATTCGCCACGCCGTTGGCTTGCTCAAATCCGGCGACACGCTTCTGATCGCTGGCAAGGGCCATGAAACGGGCCAGATCGTCGGCGCGCAGGTTCTACCCTTCAGCGATCAGGAAACGGCGCTCGCCGCGCTGGAAGAGGGCGCCCGTGGATAAGTGTACCTGGACCTCCGCTGATATCGTCAAAGCCACTGGTGGCCGCCTCGTGAATGGGGACTTCGTGGCGAGCGGCGTCTCAATCGATACCCGAACGCTGACCCCCGCTGAACTCTTCGTGGCGCTCAAGGATGCCCGCGATGGACACGATTTTGTCGAAAATGCCATGGCCACCGGCGCGGCAGGCGCCCTCGTCAGCCGTGAAGTCGGCGGCGGGCCGCAGGTCGTCGTTGAGGATGTTCTGGTCGCCCTCGAGCGTATGGCAGCTTTCGCCCGCGACCGGTCGCCGGCGCAGCGCGTCGCGGTAACCGGTTCGGTCGGCAAGACCAGCGTCAAGGACATGCTCGCCCAAATCTTCAGCGCGGTTGGAGCGGCCCATTGGCCGGAGAAGAGCTTCAATAACCACTATGGTGTTCCCCTCACCTTGGCCCGGATGCCCGAAGTCAGAGAGCGAGCGGTTTTCGAGATCGGCATGAGCACACCCGGTGAAATCGCACCCCGTTCCCGCCTGGTCAGTCCGCACCATGCGATGATCACCAAGATCGCCCCGGCCCACCTGGAAGGGCTGGGTTCGATCGAGGCGGTCGCCGATGAAAAGGCGGATATCTTTGCTGGCGTACAGGATGGCGGGTCGATCATCGTTCCTGCAGACGACAGATTTACAGACAGGCTGATCCAGCGCGGCAAATCCCATGTGCCGAGCGCCGAGGTATTGAGTTTCGGCACTGCCGACGGCGCCACGGCAAAAGTTACGGGATACGAGAGCGATGGCACCGCTTCGAAGGTGCATGTCGCTCTCGATGGCCGCCCGGCTGCCGTTTCCCTCAATGCCGTTGGAGACCATTGGACGGGGAATGTCGCTGCCGCGCTCCTTGTAGCCTGGCGGACAGGGATTGCCCCGCACATCGCAGCCGAGGCCCTCTCGGGCTTTGCGCCTCCGCCAGGGCGTGGCACCGCTGAAATCCTCGTTCTGCCCGATGGATCACACGCCTTGCTCATCGATGACGCATATAATGCCAACCCCGAAAGCATGCGCGCAGCCATCGCGGCCCTTTCGGTTCGGCCGGGTGGGCGTAAATTGGCTGCCCTTGGCGAAATGCTCGAAATGGGGGCGGGCTCAGAGGCCGGACACGCGGGCCTTGCCCCGCAACTCGAAGCGGTAGACGTCGACCAAGCCTTCCTGGCTGGGAAAGCCATGGCGCCTCTCGCGGCGGCGCTGTCAAATCGGATGGATTGTCACCATGCCGAGACCGCTGGCCCCCTCGAAGACACCGTGAAAAATGCGCTGCGGACCGGCGACACGCTCTTGATCAAAGGCTCGAATGCTTCCGGTATGGGCATGCTGGTTAAAGCGCTTCGCCAATGGAGCGACGCGAACCGCGCCAGGGTGATGAATAAGGAGCCGCGCGCTCCGCAAGGGGCGTGACGTGCTGTTCGAATTCTTTGCCTCTGACAGCGGTGTCTTCAATCTCCTGAATTACACCACCTTCAGGATGGGCGGAGCGATTGGAACCGCGTTCCTCATCTCCGTGATCCTCGGCGGGCCACTGATCAACGTGCTTCGGGCGCGGCAGGGAAACGGACAACCGATCCGCGATCTGTCCTTCGAGGATCAGATGGCCAAACGCGGTACGCCGACCATGGGCGGCTTCTTGATCTGGCTTGGTATGTTCCTGGGCGCGCTGATCTGGATGCGCTGGGACAATCCGTATGTCTGGGTCGTGCTGGGCGTCACGGCAAGCTACGCCGTGCTGGGGTTTCTGGATGACCACGCGAAAGTCACCAAACAGACCGATGCAGGCGTGTCAGCCGGTGTCCGTCTGCTTGTCGAGTTCGTTGTCGCCGGTATCGCCTGCTTCCTGATCATGGGGCTGCACGGCGCCCATACGCCGCTTGGGCATGCCGAATGGGGCCCGCTGAACCCCCTCGCCATGCAGATTGCAGAATTTGCGAGCCCCACATCCATTGAGCCGAACAATCAGGATTTTTCCGGCGGTGTCGCCGTTCCATTCGTCAACGATTATTTCCTGCCCTTGGGGCTGGGTTTTGTGCTCTTCGGCATGATCGTTGTCGTTGGCGCTGCAAACGCCGTGAACTTCACCGACGGCCTGGACGGGCTCGCCATCGTGCCGATGATGTTTGCGGCCCTTTCCTATGCCGTCATTGCCTATCTCACGGGCAACTTCATCTTCGCCGATTACCTGGGCATCCAATTCACACCCGGTGCCGGTGAGATACCGGTCGTCCTTGGCGCCATGATCGGCGCTGGAATGGGCTTTCTCTGGTACAATGCCTATCCGGCGCAGGTCTTCATGGGCGATACGGGCTCGCTCGGCCTCGGCGGCATGCTCGGCGTTATTGCTGTCGCCACGAAACACGAGTTTGCGCTTGTTGTGATCGGCGGCCTTTTCGTGCTCGAAGCCCTGTCGGTCATGATCCAGGTGGGCTGGTTCAAGATCACGAAGCGGCTGACCGGCGAGGGCAGGCGCGTGTTTCTCATGGCGCCGCTGCACCACCATTTCCAGAAACAGAACTGGCCGGAAACCCGTGTGGTGATCCGCTTTTGGATCCTCTCGATCCTGTTTTCCTTGGCCGGGCTCGCAACGCTGAAGCTGAGGTGATGAAGACGCCATGATCCCCATCACCGAATACAAGGGACGCCAGGTGGCTGTCTTCGGTCTCGGCCGGACAGGCCTGAGCGCTGCGAAGGCGTTGATGGTCGGAGGCGCCGACGTCCATGCATGGGACGATAACGAGGCAACCCGCAAGGCCGCAGAAGCGGAAGGGGTGACGCTCTCGGATATCAACAAGCGGGACTGGCAGACCTTCGAGGCGCTTATTCTCTCCCCCGGCGTCCCGCTACGCCATCCAAAGCCTCACCGGATCGTCCGGATGGCGCAATCGGTGTCCGTTCCGATCGTTGGCGACATGGAGCTTTTTGCCAGGGCCGTCGCTTCGCTCCCCGAACGCAGCCGGCCGAGGATTGTCGGGATCACCGGCACCAATGGAAAGTCGACCACCACAGCGCTTGTCGGGCATATTCTCAAGCGCGCAGGACAAGACGTCCGGATTGGCGGCAATATCGGGAAGGGCGTCCTCGACCTCGATCCCCTGCACGCAAACGCGACCTTCGTGCTGGAGCTCAGTTCCTACCAACTCGACCTTGTCCAGTCGCTGCACTGTGATGTGGCGGTCTTCCTGAACCTCACACCGAACCATCTCGATCGGCATGGCACGCTCGAGAGCTACCTCGCGGCAAAACGGCGAATTTTCCAGAACCAGAAGGCGGGCGACACCGCGGTCATCGGGATCGATGACGTCCACAGCCAATCCCTGGCCATGGGCCTCAGCCGGGGGCCCGCCGCCGTATCCCAGATTTCGGCAGACTTCGCCCTGGGGCGTGGGGTCAGTGCCGTCGATGGGCTTCTCTTCGACAGCCAGAAGGGAAAGGCAGAACGCATCGGCGACCTCCGCACCGCACCCGCGCTGCCGGGCAAGCACAATCACCAGAACGCAGCCGCTGCCTATGCCGCCTGCCGCGCCCTCGGCATCGAGCCTCGACTGATCATGGCCGGTATCCAGAGCTTCACGGGCCTTGCCCACCGGCAGGAAGCGGTCACCACGGTCAACGGCGTGCGTTTCATCAACGACTCCAAGGCGACCAATCCGCTAGCTGCAGAGCAGGCACTCAAGGCCTACGAGCGAATTCACTGGATTGCGGGCGGGCAGACACACGCAGAGCCCATCGACCGGCTCGTCCCCCATCTCGATAGGGTTGCGTGCGCCTATCTCATCGGCGAAAGCGCGCCGGCCCTTGCCAAGGCGCTGAAAGGCAAGGTGAAGACCCAACTCTGCAAGACGCTGAATGTGGCGTTCGGCAAGGCCGTCACCGGCGCCGAAGCGGAAAGTGCAGCCGAAAACGATCCCGGTGCGGTGGTCCTCTTGTCACCCGCAGCGCCGAGTTTCGACCAGTTCAAGGATTTCGAAGCCCGAGGCGAGGCCTTCCGCCAGTTGGCTATCAACCACGCCCAGCGTGCTGCGCTCAGGGAATCGGCGTGACGGCGGCTGGGTCAACGCTCTTCGCAAGGTCTGACGCGTCCTGGATCACCGAATGGCGGCGGACGCTCGATTGGCCAATCCTGGCGACGGCGACCGGGCTCATCGCGCTGGGGCTTCTCCTCTCGCTGGCCGCCGGCCCGGTGGCCGCTGAACGCATGGGCTACGCGAACAGCTATATATTCGTGCTGAAACAGGCGGTGTTCGCCGTTCTGGCCATGGCAATCCTGTTATCCTTCAGCATCCTCAGCCGCGATTGGGTCCGGCGCATCGTGGCGGTGATCTTCGTCGGCTCCCTCGCCTTGATGATCGTGATCCTGGCCGTTGGCCACGAGGCCAAGGGCGGCCAGCGGTGGCTCCGGTTCGCAGGCTTTTCCCTGCAGCCCTCCGAATTCGTGAAACCCGCGCTCATCGTGATGGCCGGATGGCTCCTCGCCCAGAGAGACCTGTTCCCGCAAAGCCCGTGGATTGCGATTTCGAGCGGCCTCCTCGTCGCCACCGCTGCCCTTCTCTTGATGCAGCCCGATGTCGGCCAGACGGTCCTCTTGTCCTCAGCCTTCATGGCCGTCTTCTTTGTCTCCGGCATGCCGCGCCGCCTCGCGGGCGGGTTTGCGGCCTGTGCTGCAAGCGTCGGCGGATTGCTCTATCTCACGCTCCCCCATGTCAGGTTCCGCGTCGACAGCTTCCTCAATCCCGGCGCCTACGACACCTATCAGATCGACCGGGCCCATGACGCAATCCGGCGCGGCGGGCTCCTCGGCGCAGGCCCTGGCGAAGGCACGGTGAAAAGCCAGGTGCCAGACGTGCACACCGATTTCATCTACTCGGTCCTCGCAGAGGAATACGGCTTGATCGCCGCGCTATTGCTCATCGCCGCCTTCGCGTTCATCACCCTCCGCGGCATCCTGCAAAGCGCACGGATCGCAGACCCCTATCCCCGCGCTGCGGCCGCCGGATTGTTTACGCTGTTCGGTCTACAGGCCGCCATAAACATCGGCGTGAATGTCGGCCTCATGCCGGCCAAGGGCATGACGCTGCCCTTCATCTCTTCCGGTGGTTCATCCCTCCTTGGATCGGCATTGACGATAGGCCTCGCGCTCGCGTTGATCCGTGGGCGTGGACACTTCCGGAGCGGATATGTCTGACCCTTCCAAGACGGTCGTCATCGGTGCCGGTGGCACGGGCGGCCACATGTTTCCCGCCGCGGCCTTCGCCGAGGAAATGGCGGCGCGCGGCTGGTCCGTGGGCCTTGTCAGTGACGAACGCGGGCTCCGGTACGGCGCCCGTTTCCCGGCGGACTGGAAAGAAGCGGTAGACGCTGAAAGCCCCAATCTCCGCAAGCCGTGGACGCTGCCTGCAAGCTACATGAAGATCCAGCGAGGGGTCTCCCGAACGCGAAAGATCTTCGCAGACGTGAAGCCAGCGCTTGCGGCCGGCTTCGGCGGTTATCCCGCCTATCCGGTGCTCGCTGCGGCCCGAAAAAAGCGGGTGCCGATCCTGATTCACGAACAGAACGCCGTCCTCGGCCGGGTCAACCGGCTCATGTCGCGTCACGCGGCTGCTGTCGCTTCGGGGTTTGCGCGGCTCGACAGGCGACCGAACAGCATACAGCACATCGCTATCGGCAATCCCGTCCGCGCGCTCATCGCCGCTGTTCGCGACCGGCCTTATCCGCCAACCACGGGTACGCTCAACATCCTCATTACGGGCGGCAGTCAGGGCGCCCGCGTGTTCGGCGAGGTCCTTCCCCTCGCCATCTGCAATCACCTTCCAGATGCGCTGAAATCCCGGCTCCACGTGGTCCAGCAGGTCCGCGAGGCGCAGGTCACAGACGTCGTGAAACAGTATGCGAATGCGGGCATTTCGGCCGAAATCGATACGTTCTTCTCCGATATGCCAGAGCGGTTATCGGCCGCCCACCTCGTGATCGCCCGGTCTGGCGCCGGCACGGTCAGCGAACTGGCCGCCGTCGGTCGCCCTTCGATCCTTGTGCCCCTGGCCATAGCGATGGACGATCACCAGGCTGCGAATGCGGAAGCCCTGACCAGCGTCAGCGCGGCGGATATGATCCTCGAGGTCAACCTCTACCCCAACCTCGTCGGCGAACTCATCGCGGTTCGCCTTGGTGATGCAATCGATCTCAACAAGCGCGCAGAGGCCGCCCGCCAGGCCGGCACGATTACCGCGGCCAAAGACCTTGCCGACCTCGCCGAAGATATCGCCGCAGCCCGCTAAAGAAGCGCGCCCACCATCAAACTCGCTTCAAGACATCCATCTGGGCCAAGGGCAGCACCCCGTGCCACGCCCCGAAACCAAACTTATCCAACACTTTCAACGCACAAAAACGACTATTATTCAGCGCTCTAAAAGAAAATTGCCCTTCCCAATCCCCACCCCCTGAACCCGTGGTATTCTACGCCCCTGGATCTTCTCATCCTCCTCATTCTCGCCGGGGCCATCGTCCTCGCCATACCAGCCGTCGGGCACTTTGCCCGTTCGGCTGCCTTTGGCGTGCGCGAAACCCCTGCCGGAAATGACGACCAGCCATCGGGGATTTGGGTTAGCCCCTATGGCCGGTCGGCAGACATGGGTGACAGACGTGTCAGCGATGAACGAGAGATCCATACCTCTGATCAGGCTTATTGGGCTGGGCCTGGCTTCGGATTGGGTTTGGGTTTGGGCAGCGGCTGTGTTGGGCAGCCAATCGGTGAAATCGAATGGGTTCGCTTATGGCTGACCCCGAAAAAAGGAGACATGGGTCTGCAATCCCTTCAACCGAAGGACAAGCAGACAATCACGACAAGCTTGGTCGGCCAAAGCGCCGCCTCAGGCCAACCCGCGGCCCCCTGACCCCCTTCAGACCGCGGCAAAACAAGCAAAGCAATACCGGACGCGCTATGGCGCGGGCCGGATAAAGGTGCTGGACGATCTGAGCTTCAGTCATTCGCCAGTCGATCAATGGCCGTTTGCAGAATGATGGCGGCTGCCGACGCGTCGATAAGGCCAGACCGTTTTTCCCTTCTGACGTCGCTCGCAATCATGTCCCGCTCGGCCTGGGCCGTGCTCAACCGTTCATCCTGGAAGGCGACGGGCAGGCCAAGCGCATCTGAGACGTGGCGGGCCAAGGCGCGTGCTGATTGGGCGCTGGGGCCTTCGCTGCCATCCATGTTGAACGGCATGCCCACCACAATCCCGATCGCCGTACGCGCTGAAGCGATGGCTTCCAACTGTGAAAGAACGGGCGCCAGGCGGCGACCCCGCGAAAGCGCTTCCACGGGAGACGCGATCAACTGCCCGTGGTCGCTGGCCGCAACGCCGATTGTCCGGCGGCCCGGATCGAGGCCCAGCAAGACGCCACGTCGAGGGAGGTCGAGAAGGTCGCAGATGGCCATCGCCTCCAGAGCCTACCCCCTTGCCCCCCGCGACGCGAGCGCCTATCGCCAAGGCAAGGTCGCTGCTGAGAGAGTGCTCCATGTCCGTCACGAAGGATGACGTCCGAAAAGTCGCGCGCTTGTCGAGGATCGCCGTTCCCGAGGATCGGCTCGAAACCTTGGCCGGGGAATTGTCGGGCATCCTCGATTGGATCGAGCAGCTCAACGAAGTCGACCTCGACGGGGTTGAACCGCTCACATCCGTTGTCGAAACCCAGCTTCCCTTGCGCGAGGACAAAGTCACCGATGGGAACAAGGTCGACGAGATCCTCGCCAATGCCCCACGGGCAGACGACGGCTTCTTTGTCGTTCCGAAATCGGTCGAGTGAGTAGGCGCGTACGGCAGCTCCGTCTGTTTCGGGAAATGCGTCCAGGTCAACTCTGACCGACCCTGATGCGCTGCCCCAGTTACGGTTCGACTAAAGCGCTTCCAGGCGAAGTGTACACGGTTCGCTGCCCGGGAAGCGCGTAAAAACAAGACTCTAAAGCGGCGCCATAAGTCCAGTTGAAAAGTCGCCGCTTTATGCGGCGCGTTTGTCGGATGCCCAGCTGCTTCGAGGGCAAGACGACCAATGACCGATTAAGCCGCAGGCGGAACCGGTCTCAGAAAAGAGGTGAACCGGTTCTCAACGCTGCTGAAACACCGAGCTACTTCGCGCCAAAACCGGTCATCATGACCTTGATGGTCCGCGCCGCGATCAGGATATCGATCCAGATCGAAAAGTGCTTGATGTAATAGAAATCGTACTCAAGCTTTTCCGTCACATCCGTCAGGGACGTCACGTGACCCTGTTGAACTTGTGCCCAACCCGAAATCCCGGGCCGAACAATATGGCGATAGGCGTAGAATGGGATCACGTCGGCATACCGGGCTGAAAGAGAAGCCACTTCGGGCCGAGGGCCAATCCAGCTCATATGGCCCAGCAGGATATTGAGGATCTGGGGTAACTCATCGAGCCGTGTTTTACGAATGAAACGACCCACCCGCGTGATGCGTTTCGTGGGGTCGCTTGACCCGTTTCCCGGTTCCTCTGCCCGCATCGATCTGAATTTGAACAGCGTGAAGGACTGTCCAAGATAACCAACGCGTCTCTGGTGATAAAATGCGCCACCGGGACTGTCGATCATCACAGCAACCGCGATAACCGCCATGACCGGAAACAGGAAAACAAGCGCCGCAAGTGCGAAAACCACATCCAGATATCGCTTGATGACAGCGTATAAATTGTCCGGTGACAATTGGCCGAGCGGATTATCGGAGAGGTGTCTGACCTGGACTTTTCCTGTGATCGATTCCTGAACGAGCTTCGCATTCAGTACAGAACGGCCCTCGAGAACTTCCCGAGCCAGGGTTGATGACCACTCCGCCGAAAGCGATGGATCGCTGAAGTCCGCCGCAATCGGAATGGCTTGGTTTTCTGGGATACTTCGAGGGTCCGACAAGGGGATCCAGTCAATTGACGAGATCCGTTTCATGCTTTTGGATTTCGCCGTTTCCACAAGCGCAATCGTCATGCGCTTTAACCGCGGTAAAGCAAGAACGATAAGGCTCAGCCAAACAGTCGACATGACAAAGCTGGATGCAAATTGATAGCGGCTGTACTCCAAACGCCACATGAGAAAAACGGCCAGGACAAGACCGTAAGAGATCATGAACGTTGGTAAGACGCGCATGAGTTCTCGGTTTCTCGGAAAGGCTGCCACCTTTCGAAAGGTAAAATACCCCAGCAAGATCGCAATGACCGTGCCGATGAAAGAGTTATCATAGGAAGCAAACTTGTCGGCGACACGCTCGAAATTGTAGCGCAGGAGCGCTGGTGCCAGAACGCCGACGATGAGAACGGACAGTAATTGAAATGAGATCGACGAGAGTATTCGAGCAAAACTGCCTTTCACCCGTGAGAGCCAGCCCTCTTCGATCTTGCCGTCGCTAATCGGTAGATTGACCATGATTGTGTCCTGGTAAATCTGGCGACGCGAAACGTCCGGTTGGTATGGTCCAATTTGGTGTGATCGTGAACGCTACGAACTCGTGGCTTCAAAAAACCCGAACAACCCGGTGTCCAGCCCCGAACCGGCATCAACGGCATCACTCTGGAAAGCAGAAAGCGGCGTGTCAGTGATGGGAGCGGGTGTCAGAGGGTTCTGAGGTGATCCACCAAACGCCGTGCCGCCATCGGAAATGCCGCCAACACCACTAGCCGACCCACCATCAGCGGCGCCCGCGAGTGCCGCCGCTGCGGCCACCGATGAACCAGTAGCAAGTGATCCCGCAATTACACCCCGCCCGCGAGTTCCCGAGCGCGTTGAAGCGCTTTGCGCCGAAGCCACCGAACGGCGTTCCTCTTGCAACGTGATGAGCGGAGCATCGCAAAAACCGTCGTCAACAACGGCCATCGCGGGTGCTGATAGTGTTTTCACACAGTCGAGTGCTGCGAATTCGCCTGAGCCGTTGCCACGGACGATGATGCGGTCACCGAGCAACAAATCTGACCCATCCTCCAGAACGACGGGCTGGCCGTCGCGGATTGCAACGCTGGTCCCTTCGTCTCCCGTGAGGCTTGATGCTTTTCCAACCGGATCGGCGAGCGCGCCGCCAGCCGAGATCAGGCTGGAAATGACGACAAGTGTTGAAAATTTCAATTCCATTGGATGTCTTGCTCCAAATTCGAGGTCCACCGTCTGGCGGTCAGTCTTTCGCGTTGGGTCCAACCGTTTGTCGTCACGCAACTAGGCGATTTGCGCCCATTCTCCATCATCCAAGAAACCCAGCGGGTCAGGCTCTGGCAGAGAGGCTGGAAGGTCGACCCGTGTAATGCTTTCGTTGGCCGTCGCGGCATCGAGAGCAATGTTCGCTGTGACCGTATTTAAGTTTGTGCCGGTGAAGCGAACTGCCACAGTGCCCGCCGTGAAAACCACGTCGGTTCCATCTTGCGAGAAAGCAGCTGTAGCCGCCGCGACATTCGCGAAACCGAACCCGTTCAGCTCAACAGTCTCACCGGACTGGAAGCCAATCACGGTGTCACTTCCCGTATCAGACGCATTGAACACGAATGTATCCAGGCCGCCCTGGCCGCGGATCGTGTCATCACCTGCCCCGCCTTCGAGCCTGTCTACATCTGCACCGCCATTCAATACGTCGTTGCCCATATTACCAATAAGGGTGTCGCTTCCGGTGCCGCCATTCAGAACGTCGTCTCCGCCGCCGCCATTTGCGAAATCGTTTCCGCTATTTCCTAGGATGCGGTCCCTGCCACCCCCACCAAGAATATTGTCTGCGCCTTCACCGCCGTCCAAGAGGTCATTCCCAGCGCGGCCAATAAGCTGGTCATTGCCGTCGCCACCGCGAAGTGTGTCGTTGCCCTCACGGCCGTCCAAGAGGTCATTTCCGCCTTCGCCGCTGAGAAAATCGTCTCCACCAGCGGAGAAGATCCGGTCATCGAAATTAGTGCCCTGGAGCAGGTCAGGACCGTCGCTGGTCGAGATATCCAATGGGCGCTCGTTTTCGATCCCGGAGACGGCGATGTTCAAACCTGGGCGCTGCCCCCCACCGGTGATTGGTGTGAAGCTCGGGATCATGTTCGAGAAGGTGTTCCCGCCAAAGAGCTGATTGTCCACATCCTGAATCCCGGCGACGCCTGCTAGCAGACCTTCGAAGGTATTCTGGAACACACCAGTATTGTTCGCACTTCCGACGATCAAGATGCCCGTCAGGCTGCTGTCCAGAAAACCGCCGCTACCATCGCTGGGACCAGATATGGTGTTCGCGAAGAACCGCATTCCATCGCCAGGATCGACGGCGAGAATACCGGCTCCGGCAAAATCTCCCCGGAGGTTTCCAACCTCGGATATCTGATTGAATTCAAACCGGCCGGTGGCACCCTGTTCGATGGTGAAGCCATTCTGGGTGATTGCGTCGGCCTCAGTCAAAAGACCGGCGCCTTCGACTGTGTTGGTTGATACAAGAACCGTCAGTCCGTCGCCTGAGAAACGGGCTCCAGTCTTCTGAAAATCCTCAAGTGTACTATTGCTCACAGTCACGGAGCGCGGCTCGCCATCCCCGTTATAAACTGCGATAGCATCGCCAGTCTGGTTGCCGTTAAGGCTACCCCCATCGAGGGGATCTCGGACACCAGTGATGTCCACGTTATCAACTGTGCCAGAGCTATTGAGCATCAATACGCCAGCAAAGTTGGTCGGGAAGTCGGTTGGCGCCCCAGAGGCGGCCACTGCGTCCAATCCTACGCCTCGACCGTCGATCTCGACGCCAGTGATCGTTATGTCGGAACTGAAAGCGACTTCAATAACGGCGCCGACATCGCGGGCGCCACCGGGTGGCGAAATAACGTTGAATGCGAGAAGACTATCGGGTGCTTCAATAACCGTGTTGCCCGAACCGACAATTTCGATCCCGCTCCGCCCGATTATGCTCACTTGTTCCCGATAGACACCGTCGTCCAGCAAGATCGTATCGCCGTCGTTGGCGCCGTCTATCGCGGCGTTGATGGAGTCGCCGAGCGGGACGAAGATGACGTTGGAATTCCCGAACTGGAAATTTTCAATGCCAGTGAAAGTGTCCGTGCCTTCGATCCCTCGGGTGTCCGTAACGACCCCGTTCACAGTGTCGATGATGTAGTCTGTGAAACGGCCGGAGAAGACGAGCGTGTCAATTCCGGCACCGCCATTGATGATGTCGTTGCCGCCGCCGCCTGTCAGTCGATCGTCGCCGTCTCCGCCATTGATGGTATCAATTCCGCCGCCGCCGAAAATCTCATCATTGCCGGACCCACCGGAAAGGGTGTCTGCGCCGGCAAAACCGAACACCTGATCGTTGCCGCCTAGGCCGTTAAGCGTATCGCTGGCACTCGTCCCGATGAGGCGGTTATCGCCCGCACCACCGCTGAACGTGAGATTTGATATCGGCCCAAGCACGATCGTACCGAGCCCACTAAAGCTTTCTGCCATTCTAGCCCCCGCTAGCGCTGTTCTGCGTATGCCGGCATCTGGTGCCGCTACATCAGCCCGTTAGCAACTTGTTAAGGTTTGTTCTAGCCCAATAATTCGCGGCTACGGGGAAATTAGGTTGCGTCGTGCTACACGCTTGCTTCGCGTTTCGTCTTTGTGAGGTCCGGTTCCGCTCTGTTACACAAGGGTTTTTGGGATCAAATCGTCGGGGTACTTTTTGCGGTCAATGCCGTCGATTGCACAGGGCGTAGGCTCTTGTGGAATTTGCTTAGCCGTTGCCTTGCAACAGAATCCGCTGAGCGGCTGCTGGCTTACGATACTCGTATAGGGCAGCCCTGAGCACAGTGTACCGACCGAGCGGAAACCCCGGCCCACGCTTTCAGTCGAGAGGGCGTTTTCTCCGCCAAGCGCTTGGCAGGGGCGAGAAGCATGATCGCCAGGCCATGCACATGGGATAAGGTGTTGCGTCGCGCGAGTGGGCCGCGACTTCTGCCGTTGAAGGCCTAGACCAGTGCTTATGGCCGTTATTGGACAGCGTAAGGCAGTTCAATGATCAACTCGAGAACAGCATTTTTCCTAGGCGCTCGCCGGACAGCACAGGCCTTCTTCTTGAAGAGACTGTTCGGAAACGCGAAGGCAACGATGAATGACGGACGGGTCGAGTTCGCCGTCATCGGGCATCTGGTTCGTCCCGGAAGCGTTGTCCTCGACGTCGGTGCACATGTCGGCGTTTTTGCCCGCCGTTTTTCCGAGCTGCAGCCCGACTGCACTGTTGTCGCCTTCGAACCCCAATCGCTTCCGCGGGCTGTTTTCACGATGGTCGGGTATTTTCGGAGATCCCGCAAAATCATCGTTTTGCCATTCGCTGTTGGGGCGGAGCCCACGCTCGCTGACCTGTCGGTTCCCATAAAAGATCGCGGCGGCGTGGGCATCGGGCTCGCCCATATCGGCGATGACGGGGATCTGGCTCAGCGCTTCGTGATCAAGAAGGAGGTGGCGGCTGTGGTACGAATTGATGATGTCATGGAAAGACTCGATCTTGGTCCCGCATCGTTCATCAAGGTGGATGTCGAAGGTGGGGAATTGAATGCGCTACGCGGGGCTGAAGCCGTCATTGATGCCCATAAGCCCGCTATTCTGTGTGAAATCGATGGGCGCGAGAGCCGGTTCGGCAGTACGACCGAGGCTCTCTTCGAATTCCTTCAGTTGAAAGGTTATAAAGCTAAGAGCTTGGAGAGTGGCCGACTCTTGTCGCTGCAGACGCTGGAAAAGAACACTCTCTTTGTTCATGGGGCGTAGCTCCAGCACGCGCGGGGGTAGACACTGGCGCCGAGGCCCACTGTCGGCTGGCTCAATACGCCTGTCGAACGGTTACTATTCTGAGCAGAGCATGCGGGGGGAAGATGCGACCCGCAGCAGCGATTTTCGCCATCGTAGTGGTCGCCCCACTTGCGGATCCACTGCAATCCAAGGTGCGGTAGGTCTTCTTTCGCAAGGAAGACTGGCGCGATTGCTCGCCCGTTTCGGGGGCGTTGTCTCGCCCATTGACGAGATGGGTATTGACGTATCCGCATCGCTGGGCGCACGTTTCGCGTGATAGGTGTTATCGGCCAAAGGGCATCCGGTTCGTCGTTCGGAAAGCGCGTAGAACATGTCCGTCGAGCGTCGCCGCTTATGAAGATGGGGGCCGCACCGCTTCAGACGTGGTCGTGTGCCGGGCGGTCTGGTCGTTGAGGATGGGTCGATGATGCTCGAGAAGAGAGTGCTCGTGACGGGGGGAGCAGGGTTTCTCGGCTCACATATTTGCGAGCGATTGCTTAAGCGAGGCTGTGACGTGCTCGCGGTGGATAACTTCTTCACCGGCCGCCGATCGAACGTGTTCCACCTCCTGGATAATCCCCGCTTCGAGATGCTGCGCCATGACGTGACGTTTCCGCTCTTCGTCGAAGTCGATGAGATCTTCAACATGGCGTGCCCGGCCAGTCCGGTACATTATCAGTTTGATCCGGTTCAGACCACGAAGACATCGGTACACGGCGCAATCAATATGCTGGGATTGGCCAAACGCGTGAAAGCCAAAATCCTTCAGGCATCCACCAGTGAGGTCTACGGCGATCCGAAGATCCATCCCCAAACCGAAGAGTACTGGGGCAATGTCAATCCGCTTGGATCGCGCGCATGTTATGACGAGGGGAAGCGGTGTGCTGAAACGCTTTTCTTCGACTACAATCGACAGCATGGGCTGATCATAAAAGTCGCTCGGATCTTCAATACTTACGGTCCGCGCATGCATCCGAATGACGGTCGGGTGGTTTCGAATTTTATTGTCCAGGCGCTGAAGGGAGAGGATATCACGCTTTATGGTGATGGCTCCCAAACGCGAAGTTTCTGCTTTGTCGACGATTTGGTGGACGGCCTTCTGCGTCTCATGGATAGCGGCGATGATCTCACAGGGCCGATCAATCTGGGTAACCCGGTAGAGTTCACGATAAAGCAATTGGCTGAATTGGTCGTGGAGGAGACCGGCTCATCATCCAAGCTGGTGCATATGCCTTTGCCGCAGGACGATCCCAAACAGCGTCAACCCGATATCTCAAAGGCAAAAAAAGCCCTCGATTGGACACCGACAGTGGACCTCCGGGAGGGGCTCGTCAAAACAATCAGTTATTTCGATAACTTGATGGGGCAGAATTAGAGACTGATACCGTGTGGTGGGGAGCGATCATCGAGTTTGGAGCAAGCCGCGCATATAGGGACGCATCCGGATGATTGCCTTGCTGATGATGGCTGGTGTGGCCCTTTTCCTGCTGATCCGTGGCATCTGGTTACACGAGAAGTTCATGGAGCTGCCGACATTGATGGCCATGCTCTACATTTCGTTTCTTGTGCCTCAAGCACTCGTCGTTGAGCGCGATTACGGTCCTCTTTTGAACACTTGGTTTGCGTGGACATATATGACCGCGTGCCTCATCGCCATCCTCATCGGTTTTGAAGTTGCGAAGGCTCACGCCGGCAGAAATCCATCATCGTCGGCCGCAATGAACGAAAGGCACTACGAGAGCCGCCTGATGTTTGGAGCGGTCTGCCTTGCGGTCCTCGGCGGTCTCGCAAGCGCCCGTGTCGGCGCGATAGCATCTTCGAATAATCTCGGGACGGAGTGGACCGGGGTTGTGACGTTCTGGTACTTGTTCATGCAGGCGCTGTTTTTTGCCTTTGCGCTTTGCTGCTTACGGTACGTGAAGACGCGCCGCTTTCTTTATGTATTGATTGGCGCGCTGGTTGCTGCAGCCATCGCAGCGGCGGTGCTGCAGAATGTAAAGCGGAACATGATTGCCGAAATTGGGATAATCGTGGCCGGCGCGATGTTTTTCGTTCTGAATGTGAAGCCGCCCCGAATTGTTATAATCGTTGGAGCGCTCTTGGGGACTGTGCTTCTGCATCAGGTTGGATCCGTTCGGTCTTATGTTGACGACGGCCGAGGCAATGCTCTGCAAGCATTCGTGGAAGGGGTCCCGTTTGAGAAGTTTGAGTACTTCGAGATGGAACGCGCGCCGGAAGTGGCTCAAGGTGTCGTTGATATTCAGGCGACCAACGAGTCAGGCGAGTTAATCGGCCTTATGCCGTATTGGAACCGGCTTGTTCACCAATACGTTCCGGCATTTCTGGTTGGGCGTGATCTTAAGAATGCGCTTATGGTCAATCAAACGGTGGATATGTTCGAAGAATTCGAGCGAGCAAAACTGAATAGTCGGGGCGCCACGAGGACAGGTTTTGCTGACTCATATCAGGCATTCTCGATCTTTGGTGTCGTGGTGTTTCTCCTCCTGGGCGGCGCGATGGGGTGGCTCTATGCACATGCCATCAATGGGAAATTTTGGGCGCAATTTTATTATCTCGTCCTGTTAAACGACAGCCTCATCGCCGTAACGGAGTCGACGGCGCGGTTTATCGCCGGATTGCCGTTTTTACTATTTGTAACCTATTTTATCGTCGCGCCCTCGGCACCGACACAGAATATAATGGGGAGAGTGCGGGTCTGGGCTCGCCGATTAGGGCGCGCTTTCTGGCGGAGAAGCAAAGTGGCGGGTGCGGCCCATAGATGGAGCCGCCCGGTTCGATAGGGCGACCGAAGCAGATGGGGCCAGTCGATACAGTCAACGGCGCGCGTAAATCGGGTCTGGCAAACGCCATGATCGAGACGGCTGCAAGTTCCGTGGTGTTCACCATCGTCACATTTGCAACCGGGATGGTTCTGGCCCGTGCTTTGGGGCCTGAGGCGAGGGGTGTTTTCAGTTCCGTGCAATTCCTTGCGCAGTTTTGTTTGAGCTTCCTGTCATTCTCCCTCTTTGAAGCGCTCGTGATGAGAGTTCGGCAGAAGAGATCTGAAGCAGCGCAGGCCGTTCCGTTTGCTTTCCTGATGAGTGGCGGTCTCTGGGTTATCAGCGCAGCTGTTGTTGTGGTGGTTTTCGTCTTTGATATTCTGTCTTTCGAGGGCATGGCGGACGGGTTTCTATTGCCATTCATACTCATTCTGGTTGGGATAAATCTCGCCGACGCGACGTTTGGATCGATCGAGTCGGCAGATCTATCGTTTCATCGGCTGAATATCGATCGATTGGTCTCGCCGACGGCGTACCTGGTCGTCGTCAATGCTTTTTGGATCGCCGACCGTCTGAGCGTGGAAACGGCTCTTATCATATTTGCTGTAGCAAAGATGCCTGTGATGGTCTGGCGCCTGATCCGATATCGACGTCACCTCGTCGGAGTTGTCGACGTTGATTTTGCCCGGTCGGTTTTTTCCATTGCTCCAAAGCTTCACTTGGCGACTGGAGTGTATGGTCTGGCGCTACAATTTGATCGTCTCATTATCGTCGGTCGCTGGCCTGCGGACTGGCTCGGCTTCTACTTTGTTGCCCATTCCGTGGCGGGTGTTGGGGTCGTCGTGATTACGCAAGCCATCAGCATGACACTTTTGCCATCCCTGGCGGGCCGCCCGATCGAGGAGCAGCGTGCGATGTTGGAGCGCCTTATCCGATTGAGCCTTGCAGTTGCTGTTTTTCTGGGCGCCTTTCTTTGGGTGGCTGCTCCGTTCATTGTGCCGCTAGTTTACGGAGGGGATTTCTCGACTGCTTCAACCTTCGTACGGGGAATTTTGTTTGCCATTCTGCTGACGCCCACCCTGCAAATTCTATACTCTGCGAACCGGGCGTTGGGAGCGGCTTGGCCCTGTATCGAGATGGCTATCGCGCTCTTGATCGTCTTGCTGGCGGGTTTTGTGTTGACCGGATTTGAGAGGCCCGGTGACCTGTTTGGTTTCATGTTCGTAGCAAATATCGTGGCCGTGATGTCCGGCTTTCGTCATCTCGCCCGCGCCGGCGGCGTGAGACCGGTTTACACGCTCATGGTTCAGCCAAGCGACTTACGATTTCTGGCCGAAAAGATCATCGTCCGACTGAGGCGACGCGTTGATGGCGCCTGACCTTTCTCTTCTTTTCAGCAACATGCCGCTCTCCGTCGCTGTGGGGAGGCCGAAAGCGATTTGGATCGGCGTCGCGGGAAAGGCGGAAGGCAACTCCAACCGCGCGCCACTTCACCGACGGATGGGCAGATCATGAGCGAAAGCGTGCTCGTCGTGCATGCGGGTGCGCGCCACAACTACGCCATCCCAGCCGCCTTCGCGCGCGCTGGTATGCTCGAAGCCTTTTACACTGACATGTGCGCAAATCGAGGATTGGGGCGCCTCAACCTGTCATCGGTACCCGGTGAGATTGGCCGGCTGTCCGGTCGCCTTGCCGATCGAAAGCCGCCGTCAGAAGTGTTGGAGCGCACCCGTACAGCGGATTGGCAAACGCTTGTCTACGAATTGCGGGTACGCCAAATCCGGGACCCGTCGCTACGCCGCCGAGCGCTCACCGCGGCTTCCCAGCGTCGGGGCGAGATCATGGCTCGATGGGGACTTGGTGAGGCAACCCATCTTTTCGCGGCGCTCGGCGAGGGAGGCGCGCTGTGTCGATTGGCGAGGGATACCGGGCTCCCGATTTTGACGGATGTGGTGATAGCCCTTTCCACGGCGCGCATACACATGGCCGAAGCTAAAGCCTTTCCCGATTGGGGGCCTTTTCCTGCGAACATCGATGGCGCGGCGTTAGCGGGTCACTCCCTCGAAACAACCGATGTGTTTGTCTGCCCTTCGCGCTTTGTCGCCGATGACCTAGTTGAGGCGTGGGGCGTGGACCGCGCAGCGACGCGTATCGTCCCCTACACGGTTCCGGATCACTGGTTCGAACGCATGCCCCAACCCAAGAAAGGTCGCGTCTTGTTTGTCGGCTCGGCCGATCGCCGGAAAGGCATTCACTACCTGGCGATGGCCGCGCAACACTTGTCGGGCCGTCGAAGTGATCTGGAGTTCAGGATTGCTGGCGAGGTTCACGATGAGGTTCGAAACAGACCTGAAGCGCGCGCATTAAATTTCCTGGGGAGGATCCCGAGAACCAATGTACCGCGGGAGTTTCAACTGGCCGATATTTTTGTCCTTCCAAGCCTGGCGGAAGGCTCTGCGACCGTCATTTACGAAGCCATGGCCGCTGGATTGCCCGTTGTCACAACCCGTTCTGCAGGCTCCGTTATTCAGCATGGCAAAGACGGGATCATTGTACCCGAACGTCATCCGGAGGCTCTGGCTGACGCCGTGGAGCACCTAGTTGAAGATCGCGACACCAGGGATTGGTTGGCGAAGGCTGCTCGCGCGCGCGCTCAGGAATTTCGTTGGGCACGCTACCAAGATTCCATGGTGAATCTGGTTCGCTCGACCCCCTCAGGTTGACCGGATTGCTGTGATATTGGAGGCCTGAAACGGTCTACTTAAAAGTGGCATACTCAACCCGAAGTTCCCAATCGCCACGCGCGTGTTTCAATGCCCCTTTTTGAAATAAGCCTGCTTATGAGCAGACGACAGCCTCTACAAATACAGGGGGGCAGGGCTTTGAACGACGGCCGGTTCTCCTATCAACATTTGTAGGCTACGCTTCAACTCGGGGTCACACCTCGGTTCGACTGGTGGCCCGTGCGGGGGAAAAAATGCTTCCTTGGTTCTGGCGGATGAAGGGGCTTTTTGTGGGGCTTACGTCCCCTCTTTTCTTTGAGAGGGTTGGGAGGGGTACACAGTTTACGGGTCGTATCCGATGGCCGATGCCCTTCCGCCGGATTCGGATCGGTTGCGGTGCGATGATCGGGCATGACGTTCATTTCCAGACCAGCCGGACGTCACGCATCACCATCGGTGACCGGGTCAGCTTGAATACGGGGTGCCATCTGGTCGCCAGCGAAGCCATTTCGATCGGTGATAACGTGGCGGTTGGTGAATATGTTTCCATCCGTGACCAGGAACACAAATTCATGCCCGGCACCGGTGTTCGGGATCAAGGCTTCAAGATTGCTGCGATAAAGATTGGGGCGAACGTGTGGATTGGGCGAGGCGCCTATATCGGCCCTGGGAGTGATATTGGGCCGGGCTCGATCATCGCTGCAAATTCCGTTGTCCGCGGCGTTTTTCCTGAACACGTACTTATCGCTGGCGCGCCGGCGACCGCTCGACGGAAAATTCTTCCCGATGGGAAGACAATGGCCATCGCATCTGAAGCGATGCTGGACCACGTATCCGGCCAAACGAATGCGCGAAACTCGAATATCGCTGCGACGGGCAACGAACGGAGCGGTGTGGAATGACGCTCGCCATCTTCACCCGGCAAATCGGACACTATCATGATGCCCGGTTTCGAGGGGCGGTGGATGTGATTGGCGACGTGACGATTATCTCAACCGCCAACGAGGGTGGTTTCGCTGAGTTCGTCCATCGAAAACCCTTGAACTATAGCGTCATCAAATTGTTCGAAATGCGCACTGACTACGACGCTGCTGTTGCCAAAGGGAACCTCGCACCCTCGGTCGAAGACGCTCTCTCCTCTCTGAAGCCGACATGTATTGCTGTCTCGGGCTGGACTAATCCGGAGTCCATGGCAGCCATCCGCTGGGGACGACGGAACAACGTGCCGTTGATCATGATGTCGGAAAGTCAATCGGATGACGCTGCCCGGTCGAGGGTACGCGAAGCGGTGAAGCATCGGGTTGTCTCACTCTGTGATGCCGCGCTCGTCGGAGGGCCGCCACATGCAGATTACGTCGAAACGTTGGGCATTCCACGAAACCGCGTTCATTTCGGGTACAACGCTGTCGACAACGCCTATTTTTCAGCGGGCGTATCGGTAGCCACGGCGGACGCGAAGGCGCTTAGGGCCGCCCTTCGCTTACCAAAGCGATATCTTCTGGCTTCGGCGCGCTTTATTGAAAAGAAGAACTTGCCAGTCTTGGTTGAAGCGTTCGCTGGGGCGATAGTGCAGAGCGATGTTGGGCCGATCGATCTCGTGATACTCGGCGACGGCCCTGAGAAACCACGGATCCTCGAGGCCGCTCGCGCCTCAGGCGTCTTGGACCGTATCCATCTGCCGGGTTTTCGGGGCTACGATGTGTTGCCGGCATACTACGGGCTCGCGGACGGATTCGTTCACGTTTCCACCGTTGAGCAGTGGGGTCTAGTGGTCAACGAAGCCATGGCGTCTGGGCTTCCTGTGATCGTATCGGATCGGTGCGGCGTCGCGCGGTCTGTGGTCAAAGATTGGCAAACCGGTTTTGTGACCACGCCTGACAAGGCATCTGTTGAGCGCGCAATCGGGTCGTTCCTGACTTTGGGGGATGAGGCCCGCGAAGCTATGGGCCTGACAGCGCAACGGGCAATCGGGCCCTGGGGCCCCAAGCGATTTGGTGAAGGTATGAAAGCGGCAATGGCTTCTGCCATGTCAACCAACAGCCGGGGAAAAGCGGCACCGTGGGATGCGGCAATCTTGTCATGGATGCAACAGCGCATCGTCGAGGCGGTTGCATGATGGGGACACTGCGATTCCTTGGGATTGTGACGGGCAGTGTCTCCCGGCAAGCGGGCGGGCTGTTCAACTCCGTGAGGCAATCCGCACTTGCTCTTACGGCGGCAGGGCTCGATGTCGATGTATTTGGCTTGGAAGATGGGTACACGCGTGAAGACCGAGCGGCCTGGCAACCGATAGAGCCGAAAACTGCGCGATGTGTTGGACCCTCCGCAATTGGGTTTGCTCCGGGAAACGGGCTTCATCTGCGGCGGTCGAACCATGATGTCTTACACCAGCACGGCATCTGGCAGGCGTTCTCTGCCCAAGTGTCGAGCTGGCACCGGAGAACGGGCCGGCCTTACATGATCTCTCCCAGGGGCATGCTCGACCCGTGGGCGCTTCAGAACTCCGGCTGGAAAAAAAGGATCAGTGGAGCACTGTTCGCGCGGCGGCATCTTGAAGACGCGACGTGCATGCATGCGCTCAATGAGTCGGAAGCCCAATCAATCCGCGATATTGGGTTATTACAGCCGATCGCGATCATCCCGAATGGGGTCGAGCTGCCAAAGCGTGATCCGCTGCCGCGGCCTAGGGAATGGCCTCAACGGAAGGCCTTGCTCTTCATGGGTCGGCTTCATCCGAAGAAGGGGGTCATGGAACTGGTTCGAGCGTGGTCTAAAGCAGGCCAACGCTCTGCAAATTTGTTTCAGGAGTGGGTGCTTGTGATCGCGGGTTGGGACGATGGGGGCCATGGGGCACAGGTGAAGGCTGGGATTGGGCGTCTAGGATTGGAGGACAATGTCCACATGCCCGGGGCGCTGATTGGAGATGCGAAAAGAGCGGCCTTTTCCCATGCATCCGCATTGGTACTCCCGTCCTACTCGGAGGGGTTACCGATGTCGGTTCTGGAAGCGTGGTCTTACGGCCTACCAGTCCTGATGACTGATGAGTGTCATATCGCCCAGGGTTTCTCCGAAGGCGCTGCGTACCGGATAGACAACGACGTTGATGCGCTGGCGGCCCAACTTGAGATCATACTTGGTGCACCGGATGACTGCCTTGGAGCAATGGGCAAAGCCGGGCAGCGTTTGGTTGAGACGCACTTCAATTGGTCCAGCATTGCTGCCGAGCATCTTGAGGTCTACCGCTGGTTGGTCAACGGCAGCCCCCTTTCGGATCGGCCCGATTGCGTGTTGCTCGAAAAGAATTTGGATCTTGCCTCGGCCGCCTCCAATGGCGACGGGGTGACCGCTGATACAAAAAGTGCAACCAGCAAGCTTTTCTCATTTTCGAGGGAAATGGTGGTTTGACGTCAAAGCTCTTGATGACCTTTGGCAGAAAGCAAAAAGTGTCTGGTTACCGCCCAGCACGCATACGAGTGGAATTTCATGGCTGCGCCGTCCCTTGATATTTCGGCAAATCGGTCGGCGATAAAATGGTCGAACAAAGCGCTGGTCGGCCGCGTCCTTTGGGCAATGGCGCACCCGTTTTTCGCCTGGACTCCTAGACCACTCTGGGTTTGGCGGCGGGCGCTGCTCCGTCTCTTCGGGGCTTCGATCGGAGACCTAGTGCAAATCTATCCCAGCGTTCGAATTACCATTCCGTGGAATCTTTCGATTGGAAAAGACAGTTCGGTCGGAGACCGGGCTACGCTCTACGCCCTGGGTCCGATATCGATCGGTCGTGCTGTCACTATTTCGCAGAATTCGCATCTCTGCGCCGGCAGCCACGACTACCGGCGCTCTGATATGAAATTGATCAAACCGCCGATTACTATTGGTGACGGTGCGTGGATCTGTGCTGATGCTTTCATCGGTCCTGGCGTGGACATTGGAGAGCATGCCATCGTTGGCGCACGCGCCGTGGTTACGACATCCGTCGACGCTCGAATGATCGTTGCGGGAAATCCCGCGAACGTCATTCGCGAACGCGACGAACCAAGCGCCGAGAGTTAAAGCCCCTGCATATCCTCGCTGCAGCGTCCTATGGTTTGATCGACGCCGGGGCACCGACATCGACTGCCGATGCAGCTGGGAATCCGACGCCCGCGAGCGTGACGGCGTAGTCAGACATCAGGAGTGTGTTTGCTACACCCATCCCAGGATCCGTTGCGGAGACACCCGTAACTCGGCTTGCTTGCGAAGCGTGGGCATCGAAATCGCTGGCGTTATTGAAGAATACACAATCAGTGATCGCGCTGGCAGATGCATTCCATAGGTCGAGACGTTGCTGGTCTACAAGCTCGATGGCAGAGGCGCCGTATCCGCTGATCACACAACGTTCGGTGACGATGTCGCCGAAGCTTCCAGGGAGATAGTTGGAGTAGATATAGCTATCGTTCGTGGCAGGGCCTGCAAGAACACTGTCGGTAACGACGATCTGGCCACCATTCCGGAGGCGGAGACTGAGTTTTCCAAAAACGCGCGTCAAGTCTGCTGCGGCGTTGCCGTCGATATAGCCATGTATGAAGCAATCCTCGGCATTGACGTGGTCGATAAGATCAACACGCTGGTTCAGTGTGCCGATCTCGCAGCGCTTGAGCTCCGTCCCCGCACCCAATTCCATGCGCAGCGTATCTGCGCTGGGCGACGCGGTGAACGTACACGTTTTAAAGACGTTTTGTAGACTGTTCTCTATTCTGCAAATGCCCGTGGCACCATCGGATGGCTGGAAGA
Source organism: Pseudomonadota bacterium (assembly GCA_038745855.1). Classification (GTDB taxonomy): domain Bacteria; phylum Pseudomonadota; class Alphaproteobacteria; order Caulobacterales; family Hyphomonadaceae; genus UBA5336. Next base: position 53,174 of record JBCDLC010000008.1, read on the forward strand.
AGCAATCCTCATGGTAGGACGTAGCTGTGTTCACATGGACAGCGGCGAATTTCGTGCAATTGGTCACCCGGCACCGATAGGCTTCAAGATGTCCGACTCCGTGTGCCGACATTCCATCTTGGCAGGTCGAAACGACGATATCGTGGGCGACGAGCGTTGTGTTCGAGCAGGCTATTCCATTGCCCGTTCCATAGAGGTAGCCGGATATCTCAAGCCCGTTTCCAAAAATGGTGAGAAGGCCGCCGCTGCCAGTTGTGGTAATCGCTGAAGCCGACACGCCGACTTGCGTCCAGACCATTTTGCAACCAGGGGCGAAGGTTATCGTCCCTTCACCAACGAGCCCATTGGTCTCGATCGTTTCATCCGTATACGTTGCGCTCGACACATAGGCAGTGAGTGTCTCGGCGGCCGACAGGGCGTCCAATCGTGCGGCGAGGGGTGCCAGGCTTGAATAGGGCGCGATGTATGACCCTGGATTGGCATCGCTGCCGCGCATTGGGTCCACAAAAACGGTAAAGTTCGGTGTCTCCGCATCGACTGTGTTCGACCAGGTACTCGACCCACCAGGGCCCGTTGCCCTAAGGCGCACACGATAGACGTTACCCGGGAAAAGCCCATCGATTGTGAGGGCTGTATCGGAGGGTCCAGCCGTTGGCCCTTGAGTCCAACTGGAGGCGCTTGAAAGCTGATACTCACTTTCGAACGCAGTTGTATCGCCCGAACCCGAAGTCCACTCGACCGTAAACGCGTCTGGTGCCGTACTGTTCTGCATCAACGACAAGGTCGGCGCTTCGGGCGATGAAGGGCCGCTGGACGCTGCTGCGCTCACGGACTGCCAGTCCGTTCCTGTCCAGACGAAGAGTTGCGCTTCATCCATGACCCAACTCAACCAGCCGGGACGGGGGGTGAAATGTTCCCAGGCACCGTCTTGCCACGCGACAACGTCGAACGGGTTTCCTGGCCAAGTGCTGCCTGCGTCGGCGGGAACGATATAGCGATCTCCGGCGTTTGCAGTTTGTGGCAGAACAGCCGTGGTCCGGCTGACAACAGCCAGGTGCACCATGGCATCGAGCCGCCTTATGGCTTCGTTGTGGATGACATGCTTCTGCGATTGTCCGGGAAGGATGTAGGGAAGGTTCAAAAGGTCCGATTGGGACATGTGGGTTGCCTCGCGATTTCTCGCCACATTCTACCACTGGTGAAGAGGGGGAGGATTGGCGTGAGGTTATCCACCCTCGGAAACCGATCAACTTACTGATACCAAACGATTTTCGTAGTCTGACGGTCGGAGTTATCCTCGGGATAAGTGGGTTATGAGCGTATCGTGCGTGAGTGCTGACGGGCTCCGTGTTTATGGCCCGTCGCGGACGCAAGGGGAGCGACCAGGGTTGATCCCGCGCTTCCACAATTGTTGCGCTGTCAGTACCCAAATTCTCCGCGCTGGCCTTTGACCTGCACCGCTGCCGCGCTTAACCCGGTGATTGTCTCAGATATGGCCGACAAGGAGCATCCCATGACTGCCCGTACGCCTCGTCAGTTCTTCAAGGCTCTCGCAGCCGGCGCTCCCGAGCCGATGCGGGATTTGCCGGTTCGGCTTGAAAGAATGATCCATTTCGTCCCGCCCCACCTGGACAAGGTGAGATCGAAAGTGCCGCAAATGGCTGAGCAAGCCGATGTCATCCTTGGGAACCTGGAAGACGCAATTCCTGCTGACGCGAAGGACGCTGCACGTGCGGGCGTCGTGGAAATGGCATCCATGCTCGATTGGCAAGCGCGGGGTACGGGTTTCTGGACCCGGGTTAATCCACTCAATTCTCCGTGGTTCCTCGACGACATGTTCGAACTTGTTACCAAGGCAGGGCACCAGCTCGATGTCATCATGGTACCAAAAGTCGAGGGCCCGTTCGATATTCACTACGTCGATCAGCTTTTGGCGCAACTCGAAGCAAAAGTTGGACTCTCACGGCCAATCTTGCTTCACGCGATCCTCGAAACCGCAGAAGGGGTTGCGCGTGTCGAGGAAATCGCCCTGGCGAGCCCTAGAATGCAAGGCATATCGCTTGGGCCGGCAGACCTGGCAGCGTCCCGTAAGATGAAAACCACACGCGTCGGCGGTGGACATCCGTTCTACCGCGTAATTGACGATCCCAATTCAGAGGGGCATCCCCGCGCGAGCGCCCAGCAGGACCCTTGGCACTACACGGTCGCGCGTATGGTTGATGCCTGTGGCATGGCGGGTATCAAGCCGTTCTACGGCCCGTTTGGTGACATTGCAGACCTCGATGCGTGCGAACAGCAGTTCCGAAACACGTTCTTGCTTGGTTGTGTGGGGACATGGTCGCTGCATCCTAATCAAATCGCGATCGCCAAGAAGGTGTTCAGCCCAGACCCCGACGAAGTGAAACTCGCGCGCCGTATTCTGGAAGCACTGCCCGATGGCCGCGGGGTCGCAATGCTGGATGGGAAAATGCAGGATGATGCGACCTGGAAACAGGCCAAGGTCATCGCTGATCTGGCAGACCTGGTCGCGCGCAAGGACCCGGATCTTGCAACGGCATATGCAAACTGAGGTATCACCCAGTCGCCACAAATTCTACTCATTGGCCCGGCTTTTGCGACGTTGGATGCGTGAGCGCACCAAAGAAACGCCTCTTACGTTATGCGTCAGCAGTGATTGCGAGTGGCGTCGCCTGGTTGATGGGCGAAGCCTATGTTTTCAAGGCTCCGCCTAATTTCGATGCCGAAACGCTGAAGTTGCGTTTCGAAGAAGCGTCTACCCTTCGCTTTCCGGAGCCTTGAAACCTCTGATTTCCAGCAAGGGATCGATGGACGGGTCGCTGCCCCTGAAATTCCGGTACAACTCATCCGCTGGACGAAGACCTCCGGACTCGTAAACCCATTTCTTCAATCGCTGTGCGATCTCGGGGTCAAACACGTCGCCGGCCTCCTTGAAGGCGTAGAATCCGTCGGCATCAAGGATCTCGGACCAGAGGTAGGAATAATACCCCGCTGAATACCCTCCGGAAAAAATATGAGCGAAGTACTGAGACCGGTAGCGCGGCTCGATCTCAGGGATGAGCCCATACCCGTCCAAGACCTCTTTTTCGAAGGCTCTTGCATCCGTGATTGCGTCCGCCTCTTCGCTCGAAAGATTATGCCATGCGAGGTCCAGCAGCGACGCTGCGATGAACTCAGTCGTTCGGAAGCCCTGATTGAAGGTCGAGGCGTTGCGCATCTTCTCTACTAACTCACTCGGGATCACTTCGCCCGTTTCATAGTGCTTTGCAAAGCGCTCCATGAGTTCTGGCTGACTGGCCCAGTGCTCGAGTATTTGGGCTGGGAATTCGGTATAGTCCCGTGGCCCGTCGACGCCAGAATACCGCTCAAACCGGATTTGTGTGAGCAGGCCGTGCAAGCCGTGTCCAAACTCATGGAAGAGGGTCTCGACTTCGTCGAACCGCATGAGCGTCGGCTCTCCTTCCGGCGGTTCAAGGAGATTCATATTGTTCGTGATGAGTGGTCGAACGACGTTCCCATCTATGTCGGACGCCTCGCGATAGGCGCTCATCCATGCACCGCCTCGCTTGGATTCGCGAGCGTACATGTCCATCATGAAGGTTCCGAGAAGATCACCAGAGGCGTCGTCGGTAACTTCGTAGGCTGTCACGACATCATTCCAGACGGGGATGTCGACGGGTGCGAACGAGACCTGGAACAGTTCCTTGGCCAACTCGAAAGCGCCACCGCGGACTGCTTCCAATTCAAAGTAGGGCTTCAAGAGATTGTCGTCGAAGGCGAACCGTTCCTGGCGCACCTTTTCGGAGTAGTGCCACCAGTCGTGGGCTTCGAACGGGGTGTCCTCTCCGAGTAGGGCCTGCATATCGGCCCTCTCTTCTTTCGCGCGCGCGAGTCCGGGACGCCAGACTTCCAAAAGGAAGTCCTCCGCGCCTTTCGGGGTCTTTGCCATGCGTGTTTCGAGCGTGTAGGCGGCGTGGGATGGATATCCCATGAGTTCTGCGCGCTTCGCTCGGAGCTGAGCGATCTTGATGGCAATCGGCCCATTATCGAATTCGCCACTTGAAGCCCGCAGGCGGTAGCCGTCCAGCAACTGGCGCCGGAGTTCACGATTTTCCGATTGGGTCATGAACGTTTCGAACGGGGTCCGGTTAAGTCCGACCACCCATTTATCCTCGCCATCGACCTTGATCGCGGCCTTGAAGCTCTCCGACAGGCCCGCAAGCTCTTCGGTGTCCGTGATTTCAAGGGAGAAGGACTTTGTGGCTTGCAGAAGGTTCTGACCGAATTCGGTCGTAAGGGCAGAAATCTCGGTGTTGAGGTCCGCAACCTGGGCTTTCGCATCCTCAGGCAAGGCGGCTCCTGCGCGGACGAAATCCCTGTGCGTGAGTTCCAACAGGCGCGCTTCCTGTTCGTCTAGGTCCAGTGTGCCCCTGGCCTCATAAACCGAATTGATGCGCTGAAAGAGCGCCTGATTGAAGCTGATCGAATTGAACTCCCGCGTCAGCATTGGGGAGATTTCAGTCTGCAGCGCTCTGATCTCATCGCTGCTCTCAGTACCTGCGATATTGCTGAAAGTCCGCGAGACCCGATCGAGTAGGCGACCGTATGTGTCGAGCGCGACAAGCGTATTTTCGAACGATGCCGGCTCGGGATTGGACGTAATGGTCTCGATATCGGCCCGCTGCTCCAATATTCCGGCCTTGATCGCCGGAAGGAAATGCTCTGTTTCGATCGATGAGAAAGGCGGCACACCGAATGGCGTATCCCACTCGGCAATCAGCGGATTGCCTTCGAGTTCAGCATTGGTCACCACGATTTCGGCGCTGTCTGCACCCACAGCCTGGCCTTCTTCAGTTGAGGCGACAGTTGCCCCATCGGGGGCTTCCGTCTCCGTCGTCGGGCCGCATGCGGCCAACGTGATCACAGCGGCAGCAACACTGCCCAGCAGCCGGGTTTTCATGGTCTCTCCTGACGAAATTTCGTTCGGTACGTGTTAAGCTGTCAAAGTGGGAGTGACCACCCCCGGTTCGGTTACCAGATCGCGCAGGTCAGTCTGATCTTAGTGGCATCTTTGCTTGGAGTATGTCTGGGTTTGTTTGCTGCACAGTAACGGTGAACGCCACGCTGGGATTATCTTCAAAGGCTTCAAAAGCGATCCTGCAGCGGTAGATCTTTGTAGTTGCGTCCGTTTTCACCTCAGCATCGACACTTGCCACGGGTGCTATTGTCAGAGCGTCAGCATAGACTGCCTCGAGGGCGACATTGCAGGCAATCTGGGCATCGCCGTTTACGAGCACGGGTAGGAATCCGGCGGCGCTGCCAGGTGCGGCGCTATTTTCCTGATAGGTTTGTGAAGGATCACATGCTGTAAGGGCTGCGAGACCGGCTATTCCGAGTACTGACTTTCCGACGAGAACTCGCGAGAGTGTTTGCCCGTGCTCTACCAACGTCCGCGCAAGCCGAACCATATCGCACCTGCCACATCTGCATCGGACACGTGATTGGGTTGGTGGATCATGGCCGCGATGGCCTCACCGCTCCAATCCCCACTGAGCGCAAAACTGTAGCGGGTCTCGAAATCAATTTGTCGCCCACTCGGTGTCAGATCCGCAGCAATAGTGTCGACGACCAGCCCATCAGCGTCAGCGCCAACCGCTCCCGTGAGTTGGAACGCTCCCGTTTCGGCTCTCTGTGGCTGGGCAACAACAAACGATAGGTCGCCCCCAAACGCAGGCCGGCGTGCACTTAGTGACCATCGGCTTGTCCAGATATCACGGGTGTCCAGTCCCGGAAGCGAGATGTTGGCGGCTTCTACTCCACCCGTGACCGTCCAGGCTTTCGTGACGGCGTAGGCGCCTTCCAGGGCATATGCTGCCGAATTCGACCGGTCATCCACACCGACGCGGCTTTGCAATTGGCCACCCAGGGCTGTAGCCGCATCGCTCGCGGTCGATAGGCCCGCGCGGACAGTCCAGGTGTCGCCATGCCGACTGATACCAATGCCGCTGGTCGATCGCGGTCCACTCGATGCACTGTGAAAGTCAAAGCTGGTCGAACCTAGATTACGCGTAATCCGCGCCCATTCACCGCCAGATGCGAATTGGCTGTTACGGCCAGGATCATTGGTCAGGCCAGCAGTCTCCGACAGTGTCTCCAGCCCCCCGCCGCGACCGAATTCGATCTCGCCTCCTGCAAACGAATATCGGGCCTGAAAGGTGCTCTCTGGTTCGACCTGAAAAGGCGCTGACCTGTCTTCGAAGAAAGCAGGTTGGTGCCACTGGAACGTCAGGCCGCCAACACCCACGGCATGGCTCTCTCCTGCGGCCCAATTGGCCCTTACGTCCCAGTCCGCAAACGTGGGGTTTGCGGACCCGACGAGACCACGTGCATCGAAGTCAAATGCACGGTTGAAACCATCCACAAGCACGAGGTCGCTGAGGCCACCGGGTTTTGTGGCGAAATCGCCGAATGCGCCGCTGGCAGCGGGGGCAAACACCTGAACAGGAGAGAGCGAGAGCCCGTTTACCTGCATCGTCGTGGAGCCTTGAGGCGCAAAGGCTTCTTGAAGATTGAGACTCCCAACCCCGCTCGCAGCATCGGTGCCAACGGTGGCGGCGACGCCAGCAACAGGATCGATCTCCGGATCGACGTAGTCATCCGCGGTTGTCAGCAGGATCTGGACGGCTTCTGCAGCGGATAGGTTTGGAAAGGCGTCCAGCAGCAGTGCGAGTCCGCCGGCCACGTAAGGTGCGGCGAACGATGTTCCCGCCACCCTGTAGAAGTCGCCAACATTGTCTGCATCGTTGCAATTTGTTGTGACTGTCGCGGAACAAGTCGGATCGTTCGGGAAGACGATATTGTCATCGGGACCCGTGGTTACGACGCCATCGCCTGGAGCCAGTATGTAGAAGTCCTGGGCGTCAGTTCCGGCCCTATTTGAGAAATCCGAAAGTTCACCCTGGGTTGGGCCGTCATCCGCAATCGTCGAACCCACAGCCAGCACAAGCCCATTGGCCCTAGGGTCTCCAGCGATATTCGCAGGTTCTGTCGGCCGGATGGCTTGCGGATTGACGTTCCCATTGCTGTCGCGGGCCTCGTTTCCTGCCGAAACAATGACCAACACTCCCGAGGCCGTCGCGCGGAACACAGCGTCTTCCAGTGTCTGGTCGCTGTCGATCTCACCGCCGAGAGAGAGGTTTATGATTTGCGCTCCATTCGCAACGGCGAGATCGATGGCAGCAACCAGATCGGCGTCAGAGAAACGGCAGTCTCCTGTATCCGCGGTTGTCAAACAACTTCCTGGCCGGTCTGCGCGGATGTCGAGGATGCGCGCGTTGAACGCCACGCCGTGGACGCCTTCACCATCTCTTAAAGCGGCGATCTGGCCAGACACGAGTGTCCCGTGACCTTCGGAATCGATATCATTGGCACCCCTGTCTGCCTCACGCACGTCGAAAGATCCGGCAGATTGGCCAACAAGGTCGGGATGCGAAAAGTCCGTGCCCGTATCAATAACGGCGACCGTCACGCCGGCACCGGTTGCGCCTTGCGCATAGGCGGTGGACGCGCCGATCAGTCCTAGGCCCTGAGCGAAGTTGAATTCAGCCGTCTCGAACGCTTCTGACCCCGATGGTGGAGGGGGAGGCGGCGGAGGAGGCGGCGGTGGCGGAGGAGAGGGCGGCGACGGCAGTGGTTGCATGACATCGGTTCCGCCTCCGCTACCATTCGCGCAGCCAGCAAGCATCATCGGCGCAGCGAGGCTGGCCACGAGAACCATCTTCAGAGCCGATGCGTTCGAGAGGCGTCGTTTCCAGGTCGCCATCCGTCTTCTCCTCAAGGGCGGAAGCCGGTCGTTCTTGACCGCATACCATCCGTAGATCTTCAGCATTGGCTGTTCGCCGCGATCGGCGCAAGCTCTTGTAATTGAAGAGTGCTGGCAACCCTCACGTGCGCGGGATGAAGCCTCTTCCTACGTGACAGGCTGAGCAGATGCGATAGGCTTCTGGCAACACACAATTCAGTAAAGGCAGGGATCTGATGCCAGACTCAATGCGCCAGGTGGTGCTTCAACGCTATTGCGACGGCCCCCCAAAAGAGACTGATTTTGGCATCAAGGATGGCCCCTTGCCCGAACCGCGAGATGGGCAGTTCCGCGTGCGCCACATCTGGGCTTCCGTTGATCCTGGAACGCGTTCGAGGCTCTCGGGCGGCGACAGCTACGCCTCCGCATTGCCGTTGGGAAAATCCATTGACGGTTTTAATGCCGGGATTGTGGACGCAAGTGCGAACGAAGCTTTTCCGGTTGGCACCAAGGTTTTCTGCGCGGGTGGATGGCGAACACACTCCCTCCAAACCGGTAAGGGTTTCGTCGGCAAGGTACCTGAGGTGCCCGGTATTCCGTTATCACTTTGGATTGGTGTTCTCGGCGTTCCCGGTTTGACAGCGTGGTTTGGCTTGAAGCGTGTGGCGGAAATGGCCGCTGGAAAGCGCGTACTCGTCACCAGCGCAGCGGGCCCCGTTGGCGCGACTGCAGGACAACTGGCGCGGCACTGGGGCGCGGCGCAGGTGGTCGGCATCGCTGGGTCGGACAATAAATGCGACTGGGTGACGTCAGCAGCAGGTTTCGATGCCTGTCTGAACTACAAAACCGAAGCCGATCTGGGTGCCGCTATCGACGCTGCAATGCCCGATGGCATCGATGTGCTGTTCGACAATGTCGGAAACAGTATGGTCGAACTTTGCCTGCCCCGTATGCGGCCGGGTGGACGGATCACGATTTCTGGCCAAGTCGCCGACTACAACCTTGAGGGCGATGCCATTCCGCCCATTCGCTCGACAAAGCCGTTCATCACTCACCGTGTTCGGATGGAGGGTCTGGTCGTTTTCGACGATGCGCGCGCTTTTCCGGGGGCTCTCGAAACTATGGCCGGGATGATCGCCAATGGGTCTTTAGAATATGCCGAGGAGCGGTTCGACGGACTAGACCGAATGCCGGAGGCTTTTTGCGGCCTGTTCCGGGGCGAAAATTTCGGGCGGCGCGTTATCCAGGTCGGAGACGAATAGGCCACCGCCTCTTTCCAGGAGATAAGACGTTCGATCGTGCCTATTCGGGGTTCGCCGGTTCGAACAGCCGGTAAATTCGCTGTTGGGTCTTTTGCGCGAAGGATTGCCCGATGGCAGATCCTTCTACCTCTAAGTCCAGATCTGCACGATACGTTCGGCCGTCCGGTGCGCGCTCGCATTGAACAAACATGGAGAAGTGGTTCACTTTGGCCATCAGGTTTGGCTTCATTGGCGCCGGCAGGTGAATTTGAAAACTCAAGAGGGCCGGAGACTTCGCATCGATCACCGCTGTTCCGATGAGTGACCTGAAAAGCTTCTTCTCGGCTCCGTCCGCATCTGGTTCCGGTTTTGGTGTGAACGTGTAAGTGACGGACGTGTCGGTCCGAGCGGCCGGTTCTGCGTCTTCAGGCACGTGCTTCAAATATTCTTGGCACCAGATGTTCCCGTCCGCTTGGGCGTCGAGGCGCTCCACTGCCTGCTCGAAATCGTCGGTCCATTCTCGGCGGGCTGGGGATTTGATGTTTATGCGCTGCCCTTCAGGGTACGTTGGATCAATGCGGCCCTCAGCAATCATGTCGCCGAGCCGATAGGTCATGTCGAACGCGTAAATGGGGCCATCAAGACTTGCGGTGCGGGCCATCGCAAGCGGATCGCCCGGCAAATCGGCATAGGCGATCGCCGGGCACACGCTGGCAGCGAATAAGACTACTGGAATGCTCAAACTGTTTGGGAAGAGCCGCATGGAAGATCCTTTTGTACAATCCGAGAAAAGCGCCTTGTGAACTCGCCGGATACGCATGAACCGTGGGTGAAGCCCGACCCTTCATTCCTGCTGTGATGCCATGGCCGTTCGAGCTATTCTTTTCTGAATGACCGATTGTGTTCAAGATGATCGTTTTCCCGATAAGTTTGAGAGTTGGTTCTCTTCGAGGGGTTGGCAACCACGCCCGCATCAACGTGCGCTGACCCGAGCGGCGTTAGCAGGCGATAGCGCACTTCTGATTGCGCCGACCGGGGGTGGAAAGACGTTAGCCGGCTTCCTCGCGAGCCTTATCGAACTTTCTCAGCGGCCTCCTTCGAACAGCCACAGGCCTGCGCTCCACACCCTCTACATCTCGCCGCTGAAAGCGCTCGCTGTTGACGTGGCGCGGAACCTCACAGACCCAGTTGAAGAAATGCAACTGCCGCTTCGGATCGAGACCCGGACAGGCGATACTCCACCGGCACGGCGTCAGGCCCAGCGTAGGACCCCACCCGACATTTTGCTGACGACTCCGGAACAGATTGCTTTGTTTATCGCAAGCCAGAATGCCGAGGACTTCTTTTCGGACCTGAAGGCTGTGATTATCGATGAAATTCACGCTATCGCGCCATCCAAGCGTGGCGATCTGCTCGCGCTCGGGTTGGCGACGCTCGCGGAATGGTCCCCTCAATGCCGATTCATCGGACTATCTGCAACGGTCGATGATCCACGCAGTCTGGCACGGTGGTTGAGCGTCCGGAAGCCGTCATCAAACGGATCGGGCACACAGGATAACCCGGCGACAATCGTCAAAGCTGACGGTGGTGCTGAGGCCGATGTCTCGATCTTGGTCTCCAAGGAGCGCATTCCGTGGGCCGGTCATTCGGGACGGTTTGCGGTCCAGGAAATGTATGAAGCGATCAAGACTGCAACCATGGCCCTTCTGTTCGTCAATACGCGCAGCCAGGCAGAATTGCTGTTCCAGGAGCTTTGGCGGGCGAATGATGATCATCTTCCGATTGCCCTGCACCATGGTTCACTCGCGCGCGAGCAGCGTGAAAAGGTGGAAGCGGCAATGGCTGCTGGCGCGCTCAAGGCGGTTGTTTGCACGTCGACGCTCGATCTGGGTATCGATTGGGGGGAGGTGGACCTTGTCATTCAACTGGGCGCGCCGAAAGGAGCTGCCCGTCTCATTCAACGTATCGGTCGAGCCAATCACCGGATGGATGAGCCCAGTCGAGCGATTCTGGTTCCAACCAATCGGTTCGAGGTACTCGAATGTCGGGCAGCCGAAGCGGCTGTAGAAGCCGGCGAATTGGATGGTGACGGCATTCGCCCGGGGGCGCTGGACGTTTTGGCTCAACATGTAATGGGGCGCGCTAGCGGAGAAGGCTTCGGCCTCGAAGCACTTTACGATGAAGTTTGCCGCTCGGCGCCCTACGCAAATCTGGATTGGGAGACCTGGGAAGCGATTGTCGATTTTGTTGCGACGGGTGGGTACGCGCTTAGGACCTACGACCGTTTCAAACGCATCGTGCGTGGCCCAGATGGAATATGGCGGGCGCGGACCGCGCTCGATGCTCAGCAGCACCGGATGAATGTTGGCGCGATTGTCGAGGCCAATACTCTGTCGGTGCGTCGTGCCAGCGTGATCAAACCCAAAACAGCCGCTCCTGGTGGGAGACAAAAGGGCGGAGCCTTGCGCCCGGGCCGAAAACTTGGGGAAGTGGAAGAGTACTTCATCCAGACGTTGACCCCAGGCGACAGTTTCGTTTTCGCAGGTGAAGTCCTTCGCTTTCTCGCCATTCAGGATAACGACGTCTTAGTGACGGGCTCAAAGGATCAAGACCCAGCTATCCCCTACTATGCGGGCGGCAAATTTCCGTTGTCGACCTTTCTAGCGGGCCGGGTGAGGGAAATGATACATGATCCCCGCCATTGGCCGCACCTTCCTGAACAAGTGCGCGAATGGTTTGAGATCCAGCAAGCGCGCTCGTCGATCCCACCGCCTGATCATCTCCTCGTCGAAACGTTTCCGCGCGGTGGGCGCTTCTATCTTGTGTCCTATCCATTCGAAGGACGTCTTGCTCATCAGACCCTCGGTATGCTCCTCACACGCAGGCTAGAGCGAATGGGGTGTAAGCCGCTTGGATTTGTTGCGAGCGAGTACGCTATGGCAGTCTGGGGCTTGGAGGATATGAGCCAGTTGGACATGGCGGAATTGTACCATCCCGATATGCTCGGCGATGACCTTGAGGACTGGCTCAATGACAGCATACTGATGAAAAGGACATTCCGGTACTGTGCTTTAATTTCAGGCCTCATAGCGCGGCGGTATCCGGGCCAGGAGAAAACAGGCAGGCAGGTCACATTCTCGACCGACCTCATCTATGATGTCCTGCGTGATCACGAACCGGACCATGTTCTCATGCAGGCGGCCCGTGCCGACGCGGCCACGGGGCTTCTCGATATTCGCCGATTGTCGGACATGCTCATGCGAATTCGGGGAAGGATCGACGCCCGGGCTTTGGAGAAGATCAGCCCGTTCGCCATCCCCGTGATGTTGGAGGTCGGCAAGGAGCCGGTCTTTGGCCAGTCGACCAGTGAGGCCATCATGGCCGAGGCCGAAGAGGATCTTGTCCGCGAAGCGATGGGGCCTTGAGCTGCCTCCCATCTGACAAAGGAGACGGCTCGAGGCGTCGCTACGCCATGGCTGGCTGTTTCGCCGCTTGCTTGATCATGTCGCTTGCTTTCTCTGCAATCATGATCGTTGGCGCATTCGTATTGCCAGAGACAAGGCGGGGCATCACCGATGCGTCGACCACACGCAAGCGCTGGACTCCGTTGACCCGAAGCTGCGCGTCGACAACAGCGTTCGGATCATCTTTAGCGCCCATCTTCGCTGTCCCCACTGGATGGTAGATCGTGGTTCCAGCCCCGCGGGCATAATCAAGAAATGCCTCGTCGGACTGGCAATCTGGGCCTGGATCCAGTTCATGGGATACATAGGGTGCCAACGCAGCTTGCTGGGTGAGGAGACGGCCCCACTTTAGCCCTTCTACAATGGTCTGCTGGTCAAGGCTGTCGGATAGATAGTTGGGTCTGATCGACGGATGCATGGTCGGGTCAGCAGACTTGATGTGAATGCTTCCCTTGCTTTCAGGTCGAAGCTGACACGGCGCGACGGTCAATCCAGGCTCTTTCTCCAGCGCCATGGTGTTTTCGCCGGCGTTTTCGCTCGGCGGGAAGCTTGCAGGCAGAATATGGTACTGAACATCGGGACCGAGCAGGTCTTCCCGTGTTTTGATGAAGGCCGCGATATGCGCTGCGGAAAGGGTCAGCAGGCCTTTCCTCTGGAAAGCGTACTTGGCGATCTCCTTGAGGAACCGAAAGCCACGGGTCAGCTCATTGACGCTGATGACGTCCTTTTTTAGCCGAAAGCGCATGGGAACGACGTAGTGGTCCTGTAGATTTTCGCCGACGCCCTGGGATGCGGAAATGATCTCGATCCCGTGCTCTGCCAGAAGCACCGGCTTCCCAATGCCCGAAAGTTCGAGAAGCTGTGGCGTATTCACGGCGCCACCGGCCAGGATCACTTCGCCGTCAGCATAGGCAGTCTTTTCCACGCCGCCTTGGGTATACGCAACGCCGACGGCCGTCCGATCCTTGAACAGGACGCGCGACGCGAGCGCATTGGTTTCGATCTTCAAATTAGACCGAGAGCGCGCTGGGTTCAGATAGGCGACCGCGGCTGAACACCGCCGGCCATTCTTCACGGTCAGCTGATAATAACAGATGCCTTCCTGATCCGGCCCATTGACATCGCGGTGCTCCAGGCCGGCCTGTACGCCCGCTTCTATAACGGCGTCAGAAACCGGGTGTCCTTCTGTGACGTCCGATACATTGAGCGGGCCACCGGTTCCATGGCCATCCAGACCGTCGCGCTCCTGGTTTTGCGACTTCACGAAGTAGGGTGAGACATCGTCCCATCCCCAACCGGTACAGCCCATCTGGCGCCACCCATCATAATCGTGGGTTTGCCCGCGAATATAGAGAAGGCCATTGATCGACGAGGAACCACCCAGAACCTTTCCGCGGGGCCATACGTGCGGGCGGTCATTCGATCCCGGGTCTGGCTCTGTTTCATAGAGCCAGTTGATCTTGGGGTCCTTGAGGGTTTGCGCGTAGCCAACGGGAATATGGATCATGGGAGAGGTGTCTTTGCCACCCGCTTCGAGGAGAAGAACCCTGGTTTTCGGGTCCTCGCTTAGCCGGTTGGCGAGCACGCACCCTGCCGACCCTGCGCCGACAATGATGTAATCGAATGTGTTATTGGACAAGGTAAGCCTCCCGAAACCAATCTAGCCCTCGCACACTGGCAGGTTTGGCTCCCATATCAATGGGCAAGATTGCCAGAGCCGGTTCCCGCCTTGACGGTCGCAAGGGAAAGCTGGCCACGACTATGACGTCGTATCACGCATTGGAGGTGCAAAATGGAAACGGTCAAAACCTACGAGCAGATCAAGCTCGAAAAAAGTGGAGCAGTAGCAACGATCACCTTGTTTCGCCCCGACAAGATGAACGCCTTCACGGGCAAGATGATGTACGAACTGATAGACGCATTTGACGCGACCGACGCTGACGATGACATCCGGGCTGTCATCGTAACGGGGGCTGGCGATCGGGCATTCTGCGCAGGTGCCGATCTGTCGGAGGGGGCGAAAACGTTCGACTACGATGCCCGCGCGGCTGATGGTGAGGTCGGGCGGACAAGCGAGGAGGATGTACGTCGCGACGGTGGCGGCCGCTTGACCCTGCGAATATTCGAAAGCCTCAAGCCGGTGATCGGGGCGATCAATGGCGCGGCGGTTGGCGTCGGCGCTACCATGCAATTACCGATGGATATTCGTATCGCATCCGACAATGCGCGGTTCGGCTTTGTATTCAACCGCCGGGGTATCAACCCTGAAGCTGCGTCGAGTTGGTTTCTGCCGCGCCTCGTTGGCATCTCGAAATCACTTGAATGGTGCTACTCGGGCCGCGTTTTCCCAGCGCAGGAAGCCCTCGATGGTGGCTTGATCCGTTCGATCCATCCACAGGACGAGTTGCTTGGGGAAGCCCGGCGAATTGCAGAGGAAATCGCTGAAAACACTGCCGCAGTCTCAACCACTCTCACCCGGCACATGATGTGGCGCATGCTTGGCGCAAGCCATCCGATGGACGCGCACATCGTTGATAGCGCTGCAATCTACGAGCGGGGGCAATCCGCAGATGCCAAGGAAGGGGTGATGAGCTTCTTGGAGAAACGGGCGCCGACGTATCCTGTGAAAGTCTCCGATGGCATGCCGAGCTTCTTCCCCTGGTGGACCGACAAATCGTTCGATTGGATCGGGAAGGACTGACAGCCGATCAAGATGCGCGGATAAGAGCCATGTTCCAGGGCGTTTTCGTTTTTCGCGGAAACGCCCTGCGAAAAAGATTCCTGTCGCTCGCGCGGATGGGCCAGGCTTGATGCGTTGATCAGTTTGCGCATGGGGTATTTTCGAGAGCTGAACAGCCTCCATCGTTGTCAACGGAAGAGTGATTTTGCCAGAGGCAGAAGCCATAGCGAGCCCAGTCAGGTCACTACGGTTTCTTCCACCGCTGTGGGTCGAGCGGTTCTCCTCCGAGTTGACTGAAAGCGCGCTGGTGGCAGGTCAAAACGATGCACTGAACGTCTTTGGCGGCCACGTTGAGTGCTGTAAACATGGCATCTAGCCTGTCATCATCGCAATAGACCAAAGCATCATCGAGGATGACAGGGATGGGCGTTCCGCGTTGGGCCATCAGTCGTCCGAACGCAAGACGGGACAGCACGGATATCTGTTCTCGCGTTCCGCCGCTCAACGTGTCGATGGCTTCTCTAAAATCGCCGCGTCTGAGACTGTCAGCTTGGAAATCGACCCCGAGGCGAACGGTGCCGGGTCCGACAACTTCTCTTAAAAGCGGCTGCATCGCATCGGTGACTGGTTTGAAATAGGCTTCCTGCAGCCTCGCCTGGGCATCGCTCAAGGCATCGATGAGACGGTCCAGCGCTCGGATATCGGCTTCATACCTGCCTATTCGCCTATCCAGGCGCGCAAGATCAGCGTTGACTTCGTTCAAGGCCTCGCCGATCCCATCGGCGCCGGCTGCGTCTATTTCCGCTTCGAGCCTGGCGCGTTCGATCTTCAGTTTTTGGAGCCCTTGTTGATTGGCTTCAAAAGCCCTGTTCATTCGGGCAACGTTTTCCGTGCACATATCAAGATTGGGCAACGCGCTTCTTTTCGTTTCTAACTCTGTATTCAAGGCCTCCAGCGTCTTCCAGTTGGCTTCCACGTGTTCCGCCAACTGTATTGCTTTTTGCGATCGTGCTTCGGCTTCGCCCAGTTCTTTGTCGATATTCGCTAAAGCGTCCTCGTTCATCGAAGTACGCGTCCGATGTTTTATCCATTCCTTTTCGGCGTCTGCGTGGGCTTCCCTATAGTTCTCGGCCGTGGCGCGGGCTTTTTCGACGGCGGCTTCTGCCTCGGCGATGTCGACAGGAGGCGGCGGCGGAGTGTCTGGATCGAAATCCTCTGGCAACTGGGTGCGCAGCACTGCGATTTCCTGGTCGAGCGCCTCAAGGCCATCGGGAGCAAGCTGTTCGAGACGTTGACGATCGTGCTGGCTGGCGCGCTGTAAGTCGATGCGTTCCCGCGCCTTGGCTTCTGCCTCGGCGACATCTCTCACCCCGAGTTCTTCGAGTGCGTTCTGTAGTGCCAGCTCGGCGTTTTCCAGCGCATCCCTGGCTTCGCCATGATCGGTGGCGCTAATCGTGATGGCGCCCAAATGACCGAGATCGATCACACTGGTTCCAGACAGGCTTTCAGTTTGTCCGTTTCGCACCGGTGTTTCATTCAAGCGGACGCTGTCCGTGCCGTCCGCCGTTAAATCGAAATGGATCGTCGGTCTGCCGCCTTCAATTCGAGCTTTGGCGAGCGACACGTTGCGATCGCAGTCAGCGGCGGTGTTGTAAGCCGTTTCCGTTGCTCGGTTCTGCGCAATGGCTTTGGCCCGCGCGCGCAGCGCATCATCCAAAGCTCTCGCTTGGTCTCGCTTGTTTTCAAGTTGTTCAAGAGTGTTGTGTGCGCGCAGGGCATTTTCAAAAGTCTCACGCGCTCGATTCCGCTGGGCAATGGTTTTCCAGACGTCTTCGGCTTCGATGAGTTCGTTTTCAGCGACAGAGAGCGTCTTGCTAAACTCCGCGTGTGATCTTGAAAGCTCGGCAGCATGGCCGCTTGATTGTTTGATGGCGATTGCCAGCCGATCGGCTTCCTTGACCTTGTCGGCATGGTGTTTCTCGGTTGACCGCGCATGATCAAGGTTCGTTGACGCGAATTCCGTTTTTTGCTCGAGGATTTGTAGCTCATTTGCAGCCTGTTTAGCGGCTTCAAGCTCATCTGCCGCCTGGTCACGCTTTTGTTTGAACTCTCGGTCCCTTTCAGGGTCCGACTGTTTGGTGATCTGCCGTTTCAAGGTTTGAAGCTCGCTAAGGGCGTTTTCGGCCTTAATCTGGCGTGCCTTGAGGGTGCTGAGTTTGTCTTGTGTTGGAGCGCGGGCCTCAAGCGCTTCTTTATATCGCCCAGTCGGTTTCCGAGTTTTTCCTGTGAGCCATTTCGCCCGCTCCCCGATAGCGCGTTCGAGCACACTGCGCGCCGCTTCCCCGCCGACCAATAGGCCCACTTCCTGTTCGAGAAGTTGGGAGAGGACGGGCTCTCCTCCTGCTGGCTGTTCCATGGAGCGCCCTTGTTTCACCCACAGAAAGCCAGTTGGGCCTCCGGTGCCGCTACTGACACCTGAAGCGTCCATCAACCACGCATCTGCATCGGAACCCTTCGCAACAATGTCGCCCGATACCAGGTCTGTGACCTGGGCTGATTTTCCTTTCAGATACCGTTTCGACACTCTGAACGTCCGACCTGCTGCGTGTATATCCACCTCGACTTCGGGCGTGCCAGTATTGGCCCAAGGCACCAGCGCTTTTACGGCTAAACCGCCAGCCGAATGCTTTGTGCCAAAGACCAACCGCAAGGCATCGAACAGCGTCGACTTCCCGAACTCGTTAGGCCGAGCCAGGACTGATAGACCATCGGGGATATGCTCTATCGCAAGCCCTTCGGGACCAAACCCTCTAATGTTGCGGAGACGGATTGCGGACAGTTTCATGGGCGATCGCCAGTGGCTGTCCCCGCATATGTGAAAAGGAGGGACAAGGCTCTCAGAGCGTCTTCGCGCTCCGCCTCTGCGGATGCGCTTTCTGCCGCAGTCTTGAGGTTTTCTGCGGCGTGGCGAATGCTGCCGCCTTGACCGAGCGCGTCCAAATCATCGGGTGTGGCCATTGTCTGTAATGCAGTGTCCCTGACGTCGAGGTACTGAAGTCGGCTGGCGATCGCGGAAATGTGCTCATCGAGCATTTGGCGTTCGGAAAGGCTTAGCCGGCCGGAGAGCGTCAATTGGGCGAGTACTTCCGTTCCCGAACGCTCCCCCAGGATTTTTTTCTCGAGTTCTGCAAAATCGCTCGGTGCGTTG
This sequence comes from Pseudomonadota bacterium, assembly GCA_038745855.1. GTDB lineage: Bacteria > Pseudomonadota > Alphaproteobacteria > Caulobacterales > Hyphomonadaceae > UBA5336. The sequence continues at coordinate 71,586 of JBCDLC010000008.1, forward strand.
ACTTCAGCATCAACAACAAGCCACTCGAATTTTGCGGTCCGGTGTGGGATGACTTCAGGTATCCTGCCGGGGCCATCGACTTTAACTTCGAGAATTTGGCCCCTGTCATTATTGACGAACCGGTCGGGCTCAGGTGTTCCTGAGTACCAGGTTCGCTCGTCCACCTGCAGCGTTCCATGCCAGTCGCCCAGCCCCAGATAGTCGAGACGCGCTTTGGTTGCTCGCTTTTCGTCGAGGGGAATGGCGTCCGCTTCGAAGGATTTGACCCCGCCGTGGGCCAGTCCAATTCTGATCGAACCAGCGCTCGTCTCCGCCTGATCCATCCATTCTGAAAGATCTTCGCCAGGGGCCTTGCTCTTCCATGGCGCTGGCAACAACACGACCCCATCCCTCATCTCAACCGATGTGGGCTGGAGAAGGAGGGTCACATTCGGCGGCGCGATTTTAGCGATGCGCGTCCAAAGTCCACCGGGCTGGTGGGGATCATGATTGCCCGGCATGAGCCACCATCGGATGGATCGGGCGCGCCCCATTATTTCAAGGGGCTGAACAACCGTGTTTCGGGCTGGGAGTGGTGAATCCCAAACATCACCGGCGACGATCACATCGCCAATACCCAGCTTTTCAGCCGTGGCAGCGATTGTCTGAACGACATCACGACGAGCGGCCTTGAGTTCGCCTGCCAGGTCAGGCGGAAACTGGCCAAATGGCTTTCCCAACTGCCAGTCTGCTGTGTGAATGAAGCGAAAGCCCAAAGAAAACCTCTCCAGCTGGGCGAAACGTATAGAGAACACGCTGACAGATGACAAGCTCTGTTCCACTCGCCCCCGTGTCTGCACCGCACGCGGAAAAGCGATACTGCGATTGGACATCATCAGGAGCGGCGATATTCCCGATCGGGCCGTCATGAGCGATACGAGGGCACTCTGTGACTGATATGCTTCCCCACCAGCGCCTTCCACAGCAACCGAGGCTGGCAGACGGGTCATGCCTGAATTGTGATCAGCCCCTGCAGGGAGAATATTGCGACGCGTGCGGTCAACGGGCGCGGAATCCGAGACGGTTGGTCATCGGGCTCGTGCAGGATGTGATCGTCGATACCATCTCGGTGGACAGCAAGCTTGCGAGGACGCTTGGGATGCTCTTGTGGCGTCCTGGCCGGCTGGCGCGGAACTATCTCGACGGCAAGCGTGTGCGCTACACTGCGCCTTTTCGCCTTTTTCTATTCTCCTCATTGCTGTTCTTTCTTCTCGCCTGGTCGAGCGTGCCGTTCGAGGCACTGGAACCGTCACTGAACAATGAGGCAGGGGAAGAAGGGCAGAGCGTGGCAGGGCGTGATGCCAGCAATGAAGGTTTGACACCGATACCGATACCGGACGGGCCGACCCAAACCGGCGATGGGCAAGAGAGCGAGCGAGAACCAACCGTTGAGGCTGAAGCGTCGGCGACGTGCGAGGACAGTCTAACCGACAGATCTCCGTCGATCGAGGTATGGATGTGCGAGCACATCGTTCCCGCTTTCGAGCGAATTGAGTTGGCGGGCGAACGGGCCCAGGATGACCCGCGCCTGTTCTTTGCTCAGCTCCGTGACAACATTCCCAGAGTGATGCTTCTGGCGCCGATCCTATATGCGGTGACGCTCGCAGTCCTTTACATCTACAGACGCCGATACCTGGTCTACGACCATCTGATCGTCAGCCTTTACATGCATGCGGCACTGTACGTTTATCTTTCCGCCGCAATGGTCGCATTTTGGTTGCCACTCATTGGTGGTCTGCTTGCTGGCCTGCTACTGCTTTATGCGGCGTTCCAGCCGCTCTTGGTTTACCGCCAAGCATATGGATCGAACTGGCTATCGGCGATCCTGAAATACTTGGTCTCCAACGCGGTATATTTCTCCATGGTCTCTGTCCTTTTGGTGCTTGGCGTCGGATACGCGCTTTATCAAAGCTGACCCTCTTCGCTCCCGGCGGGAAACAGTCATCGGAAATTCTTGGCGTACGAGATATTTGTCCGCTACCGTCTTCGAACCGCTCGGCGATTCAAAGCGAGGGCGGCTGGGAGAGCGACTTGGAGGAATACGATGTCAGCAAAGTCAGCGCAGGCGGAAAGCATCGGGGCGGGGACTCGCCGATTCGCAAAACTTGATCAGCCATCAAAGGACATACAGCCAGCAGCGATGATCAATGCGTTTGAGTGGGTGCCGTTCGGGGCGAACCCTTTTCTGGTGGTGTCGCAGGGTACTTCGCCATTGCCTTGGCTGCGAACGGCGCGTTTTGCAGAAGCTGTATCGTTCTATCAGTTGCGTCTGCGTAAAGACTTTGAGACAGTCTCAAACGTCGCACTCTGTCGCACGCCTCAGGAGGCGGGTGCAGTCTGGATGGGCGCTGCCTTGGAGGCCGCCTCAGACTACGCTGGCTTCTGCAGCAGTATGGTCAGCCCGACAGCGACAGATAAGCGGGAGTTATAATCCCGCAACATCGCGGGAGGATGGAATGGGATTCAGATTCTTTAGATTTCGGCGGAAGGTCGTCCTTGACGATCCTGGCCTCGCACTCAAGGACATCCCACTGTCGCCGCTCGAAGAGAGCCGGACGAAAGCGCTAGCGAGGGATCGCTTTGATCGCGCCGATCTCTCTATCCAGAATCTGGCCGCGAATGACGAGCCCCAACCGGGGACCGACAAACCTTTCAAACGGGCCATCGGATAAACCGTCGCCGACCGTTTGCTTGCGTCTCAAGGCTTCGCGTTTTTCTTTCGAACCGGCCGCATCAATCCTTCCTGGGCGACGGAAGCCACTAGCTTCCCGTCTCTGGAAAAAATGGCACCGCGATTGAAACTTCGCGCGCCTCCAGCGTACGGCGCATCCATGCTGTAGAGCAGCCACTCGTTGAAATTCACCGGCGCATGGAACCACATTGAGTGGTCTAGGCTGGCGCCCATCACTTCGCCTGTCATCCAGGACACGCCGTGGGGCCTTTGTGCCGTTCCGAGTAGACGCATATCGGACGCGTATGCGAGGAGGCAGTGGTGCACCCAAGGGGCTTCTTCGATGGGCTCGGGGACCCTGAACCAGAGGTGGCTCACATCGGGTTTGGGTACAGGATCGAGTATGGGCATGGGATCGATTTCGCGGATCTCGACGGCGCGGGGCCGTGTGAACTCTTCGCGGAAACGTTCGGGTATCCTTTCAGCGATTTCGTCCCTGAGCGACTTCGACGTTGGAAGTTTTTCCGGCCCTTCGACGACGGGCATGTCATGCTGGTGGTGCCAACCCTCCTCATTCACATGGAAAGAGCACGCCATGTTGAAGATCTGTTTGCCGTGTTGGATGGCGATCACCCGCCGTGTCGTGAAGCTCCCGCCATCCCGCGCGCGATCCACCTCGTAGATTATGGGGATCTTCGGATCACCGGGGCGAATGAAGTAGGCGTGCAAGGAGTGACACTGGCGATCTTCCACTGTGCGGTAGGCAGCCACGAGCGCCTGTGCGATGACTTGACCGCCAAAAACCCTTTGCGACGTCGGTTCATCAGGGCTTTCGCCGCGGAAGAGATCGACTTCCAATCTTTCAAGGTCGAGCAAATCTAGCAAGTCACGGACGGGATCGCTCATGGAGTAGACCTTCTTGTCGGGCTGTGTTGCGGTTCTGCTAACACTCGTGTCAGGAGCGGAAAAGGGCATCTGCACGCGAACCGTCGGCGCGTGATTTGGTGTTTAGTACGCCCATTGATCGTGGACGTATCGGAACTGCCCATTGCGCCGACACGAGCAAATTGCAAAAAGATCGCCCTATGGATGATCATGGGCAAGAGATCGAACGGGACGACTCAACCTTGTCCATGTTCGGCGATGACGGTGCTGGTGCTGGTAACGGCGGCTACCAAGTGCTCGCCCGGAAGTACCGGCCCCGTCGTTTCGAAGATCTGATCGGTCAGGAGGCTATGGTCAGGACCCTGACAAACGCCTTCGAAACAGACCGTATTGCCCATGCCTTCATGCTGACCGGCGTCCGCGGGATCGGAAAAACGACGACGGCGCGGCTGCTGGCGAGAGGGCTGAACTATACGTCCAGCGCCCATGACCGCCCGTCGATCGTTCTGGACCCGCCCGGAACGCACTGTCAGGCAATCATGGAAAGTCGCCACCCCGATGTGCTTGAACTCGACGCAGCTTCACGCACCGGTGTCGCCGATATGCGGGAGCTCCTCGACGGCGCGCGTTATGCGCCCGTATCTGCCCGATTCAAGGTCTACATTATCGACGAAGTTCACATGCTTTCGATCGCGGCGTTCAATGCCCTGCTCAAGACGCTAGAGGAGCCGCCGCCCCATGTGAAATTCGTCTTTGCGACAACCGAGATCCGCAAGGTCCCGGTGACCGTTCTGTCCCGGTGCCAGCGCTTTGACCTTAAGCGCCTCGATACGGAAGGTCTTGCGCGCCACCTCGGGCGCATAGCGGAGACCGAAGGGGCGAATGTTAGTGAAGACGCGCTTTCCCTTGTTGCCCGGGCAGCGGAGGGCTCTGTGCGTGATGGACTGTCCATTCTCGACCAGGCCATCGTCCAGAGTCCCGACGGCGCTGCCGTGAGCGGAGAGCAAGTTCGCGAGATGCTTGGACTCGGTGACCGGGCAAGGCTGCTTGAACTGTTCGGAAAGGCGATTGCCGGCGATGGAAGGGCGGTCCTCGAAGAACTGGCAAGCCAGACGCAAAACGGCGCGGATCCCCTGGTGCTCCTGAAAGACCTCCTCGACATCGCCGCTGATGTTTCTGCTTTCCAGGTTACAGGGGACGATTACGCCCCAGCCGCTCCCGCCGACTGGATTGCGGAGTTGAAGCGCATCAGCGGCAAACTCTCACCGGCCGAAGCGTCCCGGGCCTGGCAACTCTTACTCCAGGGGTATCGCGACACACAGACGGCGCCCGATCCTACCGTTGCACTGAAGATGGTCTTGCTACGATTGGTGGCTGCATCGGGACTGCCATCGCCGGAAGACGCAGCCCGTACGATTGGCACAAACGGCTCTGGTGCAAGCGAACGCACGTCAACACCTCCTGCTGTTCCTGGGAGTGACGGCGCCAAGGCCTTGAAGACCTTCACCGATGCCGTCGCTCTTATGGATGCCCGAAAAGCCATCCGCCTCGCGAGCGATTGCGAAACCTACTTGCGTGTTGCGAATTTCCAGCCCGGTCATTGCGCTTTTGCGGTAAAAGACGGCGCACCCGCTGATCTTCTCCAGAGGCTCGGCAGCTTTCTTGAGACCGAAACCGGCCTCGAATGGACCATCGACCGCGTTGAGCACGGCGATGAAACCCTCAGGGACAGGGCGAACCGGGTTCGGGAAGAGAAGATCGAAGACGCCAAGAAGCACCCCGAAGTCAGGGCATTTCTCGATGCTATCCCTGGGGCGACGGTCGTGGACGTCCGCCAGGAAGCGCCGATTGATTCTGCAGGTAAGGACGGCGAGCGATCGTCCTCTGATGGCGCTGATATCGTTTCCATGCCTGCGCGGAAAAAAAGTTCCCATGCGTAGACCCTGCTGTGCCCAGCTCATGACGACCCGCTTATCCCGATGGAGGAGACGCCAGCGATGAAAGACCTCTCTAAAATCATGCGCCAGGCCCAGGAGATGCAATCCAAGATGGCGGACGTTCAACAGAGGATGGACGCGATCGAAGCGGAGGGCGTCGCTGGCGCGGGGTTGGTCAAGGTCAGCTTGAAGGGGAAGGGTGACATGGTCGGTTGTGTTATCGACCCATCGCTTCTGGGAGATGACGCCGAAATCGTCGAAGACTTGATCAAGGCTGCCCATGCCGACGCCCGCAAACGCCTCGACGAGGCAATGCAAGCGGCCATGCAGGATGTGACAAAGGACCTTGGCGGCGGGCTCTTGCCCGGCTTCAAGCTGCCTTTTTGAGGTTTCGGATGTTGAAGATAATCACGCCATGTCTTGTTGCCGTGTGGTGGGCGGCCATCGGCCAGACGCAGACGTTAGGCGAGGTCCACGTTCGGGGATGGGTCGAGCATGCGCGGCTGATGCCCTATGGACTCCTCATGGAAGCCAAGCTCGACAGCGGCGCGCGAACAACGTCGATCCATGCCGAGATCCTTCCACCTGAGATGGCCGATGAAGCGCTGCCCCATGTCGGTACCGATGAATTGCTCGACACCAAGGAGGCGGTTGCCGCGGCCAAGCTCGTTTCGATGATGGTGGATGGGGCGGCGCCCGACGATCCGCCAGAGGCCGAAGTGATCCCGATTCCGGATACGGAGATGTCTGGGTCCATGCCCGAGATGATCACGTTCAAACTTTCCAACGCAATGGGCGGCGATGATGTCGTGGTCACACGGCCAGTCACCCGCTGGGTTTCCATCAGGCGGCGGGGCGGGGGTTCGATTACAAGGCCGGTGGTGCAAATGACATTATGCGTGGCCGGTCGCCGGGTTGAGGGTGAAGTCAATCTTGCTGACCGGACGGGGTTCAATTATCCGCTGCTCATTGGCCGCAATATGTTGGGAGCAGCCGGGATCACGGTCGATTCGCGCTCTGTCCACGTTTCACCGACGGCGTGCCCTGAGGCGCCCTAACTCCAAACAGGTGAATGTGGTAGGGGACGGCGATCGCTTATTACCCTTGTCGCATGGGGCAAATCGGCAACATTAGCCCCATGAGCGAGCGTATTGCCGGGCCGGAAATCCTGAAGATGATCGAGTTGATCGGGCGGCTGCCTGGCCTTGGCCCGCGCTCTGCCCGGCGCGTCGCCCTTCACCTGCTCAAGCGGCAGGAAAGTCTGTTGCTGCCCCTAGCCGAAGCGCTTGCCGAGGCCGGCGAAAAGATAGGCCCCTGCGGCCAGTGTGGAAACTTCGATACCCAGGATCCTTGTGCCGTCTGCCGGGCACCCGGCCGGGACGACGGATTGATCTGTGTCGTCGAGGACGTGCCCGACCTCTGGGCGCTCGAGCGGGCAGGTGCATTCCGCGGGCGCTACCATCTGCTAGGCGGCGTCCTGTCGGCCCTTGATGGCATCGGCCCGGAGGATCTGCGAATAGGTCCCCTGGTCGAACGGGTCCAGGCTGCCGATGGCGGCATTCGCGAAGTAATCCTTGCCTTGAACGCCACCGTCGATGGACAGACGACGGCGCACTACGTCGCTGACCGGCTCGAGCCCTTGGGCGTCACGGTAACCCGGCTGGCCCACGGCGTCCCTGTCGGCGGGGAACTTGACCACCTCGACGACGGCACCCTCGCCACCGCCCTCAGGGCTCGCCGCTAGTATGTGCCGAGACGGGGTTTGCCCCGCCACGAAAACGCGTCCGCGCTATAAGAGACAGCCATCTTCCATGGCCACAAAACGACCTTACAAGAGCTGCAAACCCATCGCGTCACCAATCACGGACACTGCGCCATGAAAAATCCCGCTCCGTTCGATCTCGGCCCGGCCCACCTCGTCGGCATTGGCGGTATCGGCATGTCCGGCATTGCGGAAATCATGATGACGTTGGGCTACAAGGTGCAAGGGTCCGACCTTCGCGAGAGCCCCATCATCGAAAGGCTGCGAGAGAAGGGCGCGGACGTGTTCATCGGCCAGGCTGCAGAGAATATCGCTGGGGTCGGTGCTGTGATTGTTTCGACTGCCATCAAGGCTGACAATCCCGAAGTCATGGCGGCCCGGGCCCAGGGAATCCCGGTGGTCCGCCGCGCGAACATGTTGGCGGAGCTGGTGCGTCTGAAATGGACCGTGTGCATTGCCGGCACCCACGGCAAGACGACCACAACGTCCATGGTGGCCGCGCTCCTCGACGGCTGCGGAATCGACCCGACCGTGATCAATGGCGGCATCGTCAACGCCTACGGCTCAAATGCCAAAGCCGGCGCAGGCGACTGGATGGTAGTCGAAGCAGACGAGAGCGACGGCACGTTCACAAAGCTCGCGCCCACCGCTGCGATCGTAACCAATATCGACCCCGAACACATGGACCACTATGGCTCCATGGATGGCCTGAGGCGCGCCTTCGATACCTTTGTCGAGAATATCCCGTTCTATGGGTTTGCGGTTCTTTGCACCGATCACCCAGAGGTCCAGGCGCTGGCCGCTCGGGTGACCGACCGCCGTCGGATCACCTATGGCTTCAACCGCCAGGCCGATGTCCGTGCAATCAATGTCACCACCGATCTTTCCGGTGCCCATTTCGATGTGGCCCTCCGCCGGCCCGGATCGGCGGCACCGCGCATGATTGAAGGGCTGACCCTGCCCATGGCTGGAGACCATAATGTCCAGAACGCCCTTGCGGCGATCACGGTCGCCCTCGAACTCGGCGCCAATGACGCTCAGATCAGGGAGGCTCTTTCGGGCTTTGGTGGCGTCAAGCGCAGATTTACGCCCGTCGGTGAGTGGAATATCGGCCCCGGTCTCGAACCTGTCCGCATCATCGACGATTATGGCCACCACCCGGTCGAGATAGAGGCGGTGCTCAAGGCGGCGCGCGCCATGCAGGGCAGCCGGCAATTGATCGCTGTGCACCAGCCCCACCGCTACTCGCGGCTGGGCGATCTGTTCGAGCATTTTTCCACATGCTTTGATGCCGCTGACGCTGTCCTTATCGCCCCGGTCTACGCCGCAGGAGAGGAACCGCGAGAGGGCATCGATGAAGGGGCACTCGTCCATTCGCTCCGCCGGCACGGTCACAAGAACGCCGATGTCTTGGCTGAGTTGGATGTCCTGCCGGAAGCCATCCGCGCGCGGGCAAAACCCGGTGCGATGGTTGTCTGCCTTGGCGCAGGAAACATTACGTCCCACGCTGGAGCCCTGGCCACCAAGTTGGAAGACGGTCAGCCCTCGCAGCAGTAAGCCGATCCCGGAACCGGATGCGCCCTCGCGTTGCCTCAGACGATGAAGACCAGTCGGCCTGTAAGCCGGGTTCTGTTCACCGGGTCACCCCGGATTGGCAGCCATTCCTCTGGGAGGCCCGTTGCCAGGCCCCTCGCGCGACACACCCGGGGCACGGGGCTGAAGACGGCCCACGAAAGCGCCCTCTATTCGGTCTTGCTCCAGGCGGGGTTTACCATGCCAGGACCGTTACCGGACCCGCGGTGGGCTCTTACCCCACCCTTTCACCCTTACCGAGGGGGATGAACCCCCAAGGCGGTCTGCTCTCTGTGGCACTTTCCCTCGGCTCGCGCCGGGCGGGCGTTACCCGCCGCCTTGTCTCCATGGAGCCCGGACTTTCCTCCAGTGATAATCGGCTTTCGCCCATCTTCACCAGCGACTGCCCGGCCGACTGGTCTCGCAGCCCTATATAGTCCCCAAGAGATTCAGGCGATAGGGCGTCCATGCGCGGAACTGGTTCTGTCTTTCACGCACTGATCGAGACGCCAGGCTTTACCTTGGGCGTGCTCCCGCTGTGGCGCGCGGTCAGGCGATTGACCCGGCCAGAGGTGCGGATCGTGACGGGAGGGATCGCATTCTACGCCTTGTTCTCGATCTTCCCGTTGATCTACCTGACGCTGACCCTGCTTATCATCGTTCTGCCCCGAGAGATCAGCGCACAGATTGCCGGCTCGATCGAGCAGATTTTGGCAACGGGCGTCGAGCCCCTCCGGGAGAATGAGATCGGTGTTATCAGCGCACTGACACCCCAGGGGCTGACCCTTCGAGCGCTGGCAGCCGTACTTGTGGTCGGGTTTACCGCCGCGTCGGGAGCCAAGGCTGCGATTACCGGCATCCGCATGATCGCCGGCACGGTCGGCAAATCCGGGATCATCCGTTTCCAGGGCATATCTCTGCTGATGACGGCGCTAATGATCCTTCTGGTCTGGTTGCTCGGCGCCATGCAGGTCGTTTTGACCGTTGTCGAGCAGGGCCAGGGCGGCGATGCGGGCCGTTTCGCAGCCGAGATTGCACAGATCGCCTCGACCCTCTGGATCTCGAAGTGGGTCGCGAGTTTCCTGGTGTTCTACCTGGTGATCGCCCTCTCGCTCCGGGGCCATGTCGAAAGTGGGCGTGCCCTGCTTTTGGGCGCTATCGCCGGATCGGCCGCCTGGCTGACTGTAACTTGGGCATTCCAGCTGTATCTGCGCATTTCCGTACTCGACACCGTTTACGGCGCCTTGGCGTCGGTGATCCTTGGATTTGTCTGGCTGATCGCCTCGGTCACATCTCTCTTGTTGGGGGCGGCTCTGGCTGCGGAATGGTCGAAGGTGATCAAGGGTGACTGACGGCGTTTACCGGGGACCGTGGAGGCCTGCGATCTGTCCAATGCGCGCCAGTGTGGAGAGATCGGCCTGTCCCGTAAGCCACTCCGGCAGCCACCGGCGTTGGAACGCAAGCACGACCCTCTCCATTTGTTCATCATAGAGACCTGTTCCGTCCAGAATGTAGCCAATTGTGGACAATTGCCGCTGTAAAGTTTCTACCGGCGTTCCCGTCTCTCCTCGCCCGAGGCCGCGACCGATCAAGGTTTCACCGCCGCCGGCGGGCGCAACAGGGGGCCAAATGCCGATGCCGTGGGCTGCGAGTTCCTGCCATGGAAAGTGCTCGCCGGGATCGCTTTTTCGGTCGGGCGCGATATCGGAATGGCCAACAATTCGGCTTTGCGGGATCGGATGCCGGGTGAGGATTGCGCCGCACAGGGAGATCACGGCGGCGATCTGAGGTCGCGGAAAGGGGGGTAACCCGCCATCGGCAAGCCTGAAGTCATGGCCACCATTGACGATCTCGATGCCGATGGATCGGGAGTTCAGATCATCATCGCCCTGCCAGCGCGCAACGCCGGCATGCCAAGCCCGGTCTCTTTCCGCCACCATCTGAAGGATGACACCGTCCTCGCGCACCAGGTAATGTGACGAGACGGCGGCGGCCGGATCCTTTAGCCGGGCAATTGCCGCCTCGCCGCTCTCCATGCCGGTATAGTGCAGCACAAGCATGTCGATGGGTGCCCTACGCGCGTTGAAATTCGGGCTCGGGTCCCGCTTGATATGCATTAGCTGGCCCCGCCGACCTTGCGGCCCAGCGCAGCCTCCGGAAGCGCCTTGTTCGGCCGGATGGCAATCACGAACACGCCGCCGAGGGAGATCGCCCCGCCGACGACGAGTTGCAGCGTCAATGTCTCACCGAGCAGGATCACGCCAAAAATCACGCCCCAGATCGGGGTCATGAGCGTGAGGGGAGAGAGCAGGGAAATATCGTACTTCTTGATCAGCGTGTAAAAGCCGCCATGGCCAAAGACCGAAACGCCGAGCACCGCAAATACAGTCGCGATCCAGACGCCGATCCCACCGGCGAGATATGTTTGTCCTTGGCCCGTTTCGATTAGGGCCGATAGCGCGAAGAGCGGCGCGAAAGAGAACAGACCGACCCACGCTTGCATCTGGAAAGGCGAGATCGGGTCCATCCGTTTCATCAGAATACCGCCGATGGATCCGATGACCGCTGAGACCACCACGTAGACGAGGCCAAAACTGAACGCGAAGTCTTCGGGGTTGAAAGCGATCAGCACCGCACCTGCAAATGCAAGCATGATCCCCAACGTCCTTCGCCAGCCCACGGTCTCGCCCAGAAAAGCCATGCTCAGGAGTGTCGAGAACGGGACGCCGAGCTGCCCAACCACCGCCACGGCGCTCGCTTCGGCGTTTGCGAGGCCAAGGAACAGCAGTGCGAAATGGGCAGCGCCAATGCACATGGAGATCATGAACAGCGTCCCGAGATCCTTCGGGATTGGCCTGAGGAATGGGACGAGCACGAGCGCGATCCCGAAAAATCTGATCGCAGCAAAGAATAGTGGCGGCACCGCCATGTCCGCGACCACCCAACGGGTTATGACGATGTTCAGCCCCCAGACGAGGCAGACGAAGAAGAGCAAAACGAAATCGCGGAACCCCATGCCGACCACCTAGGCCGAAAGGGACGGTGAGGGAACACGTGCAAGGAAAAGGGCGCGCGAACCTCTGCCCGTTCCGAAACCCCGCTCGACAAGTATCAGGCGGCGCGTCAGACTATGTCGACATAGAAAAGACCTGGAGGATCCGCCCCATGCACATGGACATTCCCACAACGGGCCATAGCCCAAATCTCCAACGCTGGATGGACTACATCCTCCACGACCATTCCCATGAAACCCTCTCGGCGCAACTTCACGATGACGTTGTTTTCGAGAGCCCGATTGTTCACACGCCCCAACGCGGTAAGGCGATCACTCTCATGTATCTCGGCGCTGCCGGGAATACGCTTGGCGGGGATGCTTTTCGCTACACCAAGGTGTTCGATTGCGGCGACCGGGCGGTTATCGAATTCGAGTCCGAGATGGACGGCATCCATGTCAACGGCATCGACATGATCTCTTGGAACGAAGAGGGTCAGATCGTCCACTTCAAGGTCATGGTCCGCCCGCTGAAGGCGATCCAGACCGTGCACGCCCACATGAAAGCCATGCTGGAGACCATGAAGGAAGCCAAGCGCACCGGCGCGACGGCCTGATGGATCCTGGCCCCAGGGAGGCCGACGGTCCTCCCATGCTGATCACCGAGCGCCTGGTCCTTCGCGGTCACGAGCCGGCCGACCTCGACGATGTGGCCGCCATGTGGGGCGATACGGCGGTCACGCGTTATATCGGCTTCACCCGCAGCCGCCAGGATGCGTGGTTCACCATGGCGCGGTACCGGGGCTTCTGGTCGCTGCTCGGCTACGGATACTGGATCGTGCGGGAACGGCGGACGGAGCGATTTGTGGGCGAGGTCGGCTTCGGCGATTTCAAACGCGGGCTTGACCCCGATCTGTCCGGCATGCCCGAGGCAGGGTGGGTATTTGCACAATCGGCCTGGGGGCAGGGGTTTGCCAGCGAAGCGACATGTGCGATCCATGATTGGTTGGACCGCCAGGGCCAAGCAGCGTCGAGCGTCTGCGTCATCGATCCCGAAAACACTGCGTCTGTACGCATTGCCGAGAAAATTGGATATCGCCGGTGCCGCACAACAATGATGGCGGGTGTGGCGGTCGACATCTTCAGTCGCCTCAAATCATAGGGGCTCTTTCCAGACGCCACGTCCGCGCATACTTAGATCCCATGTCGAACAACTATCTCGAATTCGAAAAGCCGCTCGCCGAGCTTGAAGCGAAGATTGCCGAGCTCGAAGCCGTTGCGGCCGCGGAAGATGCCCCAGCCATCGGGGACGAACTGGCGAAACTGAAAGAGAAATCGTCGAAACAACTCGTCGATCTCTACAAGGATCTCACGCCCTGGAGAAAGACCCAGGTCGCCCGGCACCAGGATCGCCCGCACTTCACCGACTATCTGGACGCCCTGTTCGACGACTACCAGGAACTTGCCGGCGATAGGGTCTTTGGCAACGATCAAGCGGTTCTCGGCGGGCTCGCGTCTTTCAAGGGCCGGTCGGTCGTGGTGATGGGGCACGAGAAGGGCTCGACCACAGAAAGCCGGATCAAGCACAATTTCGGCATGGCCCATCCGGAAGGATACCGGAAAGCGGTCCGGCTCATGGACCTCGCCGAGCGTTTTGACCTGCCCGTGGTCACCTTTGTCGACACGGCGGGCGCCTATCCCGGAAAGGCGGGCGAGGAACGCGGACAGGCGGAAGCCATAGCCCGTTCGACCGAGCGGTGCCTCACGTTGCCCGTGCCCATCGTGTCGCTGATCATCGGGGAAGGGGGATCGGGCGGGGCGATCGCCATTGCATCGGCGAACCATGTCCTGATGATGGAGCACTCGATATACTCCGTGATCTCGCCAGAGGGCTGCGCATCGATCCTCTACCGCGATAGCGACAAGGCCCGCGACGCCGCCGAAGCCATGCGGATCACGGCGAAGGATCTCAAGCGCCTCAAGGTGATCGATACGATCGTGAAAGAGCCTGTTGGCGGTGCACACCGGGCGCCGGCGTCTGCAATCGAGGCGGCTGGGAAGGCAATTGATAAGGCGTTGGCGGCCCTTATCCCCCTCTCACCCCTCGAGCTCAAAGCCCAGAGGAAGGAGCGGTTCTACGCCATCGGTCGGGAAGGGCTTTCCTGATCGGGGGCTGAAGGGCGCTCTCCCCTTTTATCAGCTGCGTGGCCGTGCAATCCTCCCACAAATCGCGATAATAAAAATCGAGGGAGGACCGCTCCATGCGCGCCATAGCTACTGCTGTCATTTTGGCCGGGCTCACGGCCTGCGCCCATGCGGAACAAGAGGACCAGGCGCTCGCAGCGGAGGTTGCGGCGCAGGCGTCGTCAGTACCGACCTGGGCAAATTCCAAATTCGGCCCAAAAGACCGGTTGGGCGCCCTGAACCATTTGTCGCCGGAAAAAACCGCGGCGGCCGCACGCCTGATCTCCGCCGGCAAGACCTATAGCCTGGGCATGGTCACCGGTCCGAACACGGCCGCCTATGGCCCCAGATCGTTTGAGGTGACGGTGCTCCAGCTCGATGATGGCACCGGCGCGCCGCAGGGCGCTAATCGCGCGGTCTCCAATGACGACAAGATCTCCGGGTCTGTCGGCGTCGGCAGTCAGATCGACGGGCTTGGCCATTTCGGCATCGGCCACCGCTACTACAATGGTGTGCCGGCTGCAGATGTGGTCCGGCCCGACGGGCTTATCCAGTTCGGCACCCACACCCTGCCGCCCATCGCGACGCGCGGGATCCTCCTCGATATGACCGCCCAGTTCGGCACGCCCGTTCCGGACGGCACGCCTTTCAATGTCGCCGAAATCGAAGCGGCCCTCGCCGCCGCCGATCTCTCGCTGGAAGCCGGTGACGTAGTGATCTTCCACACCGGAAAGATGGCCGCCAGTGATCCCAGCGAATTGTACCAGACCTATCCAGGTCTTGGCGTCGCAGGCGCCGAATACCTCGCCGAAAAAGGCGTTGTCGCCGTCGGCAGCGACACCTGGGGGCTTGAGGTGATCCCGTTCGAGGATCCAACGAAGATTTTCGACGTCCATGCCACACTGCTCGTCAAGAACGGGGTCTATATCCTCGAAAACATGGTCACCGAAGAATTGGCCGCTGACGGTGTGACCGAGTTCTTCTTTTCCCTCGGAGTCCCGCGTCTCGAAGGCACGGTGCAGGCGATCATCAATCCCGTGGCGATCAGGTAGAGGACGGTGCCGACCCGTCGCCTCGCTCTCATCACCGGCGCCTCTGCGGGCATTGGCGCTGAATTTGCCCGCCAGTATGCCGCGATGGGCTGGGATATCGCCATCACGGCGCGCCGGGCCGACCGGTTGCAGGCGCTCGCGTCGGAACTCGAGAACAAGCACGGCGTGGCGGCCATCGTGATTGCCCAGGACCTCGCCCAGGATGCGGCGGTTTCCCTGATCCTCGAAGATCTGAAAGCCCACGGCCGACATGTGGATGCGCTCATCAACAATGCGGGCTACGGGCTTCAGGGGACGTTCTTCACCACCACCTGGGACGAACAGGCCAAGGCGAATCGGGTGCTTTGGACCGCGCCTCTGGAGCTGATCCATAAACTGCTCCCGGGCATGGCGGCACGCGGGTTCGGCCGGATCATAAATGTGTCTTCGGTGCTTGGTTATACCGCCGGGTCGAGCGGGCAGACCCTCTATGGCCCGATCAAGGCGGCGCTCATCCGGGCCTCCGAAGCGCTCCATGCCGAGTGTCAGGACGCCGGTCACAATATCCATGTCACGGCCCTTTGTCCGGGGCTCACCGACACCGAATTCCATGACGTTGCCGGAACGCGCGAGCGGGCTGCAGAAGCGCCGGATTGGTTGTGGATGCAACCTGGCCCCGTCGTGGAAGCGGGTATCGAAGCGGTTGAGCGCGGCCAGCCGGTTATTGTGCCGGGCCGGGTGAACAAGGGCATCACGACGCTTGCCAAAATTCTGCCGGAGCCGCTCGGACGCGCCGCCATGCGGGCCCAGTCGAAACGCTGGCGCGGAGCCGACTGAACGCCGTGCTTCGGGACACTGCCATCCGCGAGCTTGACCACGAGCCTGACTTCACCTGGCGCGGCCAGAACGTCACGCGGATCGAGAACCTCTCCGACATCGTTTTTGCCCTGGCGTTCGGCATGCTCGTCGCGTCCTCTGCGCCGCCTGCAACCTTCACGGAACTCGTCGATTTCCTCATCGCCATCGTGCCGGTGACAGCCGCGTTCTATCTGCTCGTGATGATCTGGAGCACGCACTACACGTTCTTCAGGCGGTACGGGATTGTCGATAATCATGTGATCGTCCTGAACGCGATCCTGCTGTTCGTCGTCCTCTACCTGGCCTTTCCCCTCCGGTTCGCGTTCGACAGTTTCTTCGGCTACGTGCTGCTGGCGCTTGGACATCCCGAGCGGGTGGATGCGATGGGCGTGAGCCTTGAGAGGAGTGGCCTCATCATGGGCTTCTTCGCGGCAGGCTACCTGGTGGTCCAACTGCTTTTTTCCGGGCTGTATGCCCATGCACTCAGATTGAAGGCATCCCTGTCGCTTAGCCCTCGGGAGATCGCGCTGACCCGGCGGACTGTGGCCATGACACTGGTCATGTCGGCGTTGGCCTGCATTGTCGGCTTGCTGGCGGTTTTCACCGATGCGAACGGCTTTGCTGGTTTCCTGATCAATATCGGATGGCCGCTGAATTGGGTGGTGAACCACCTGATCAAACTCCCGGATTGACGGCGATCCGAGGGGCGGTTGTAACTTCTTTGCAACACCCCAAAATCGAGTGAGATGAACTTTCCTCCGAAACCCTGGCGATTGCGCCAGCAATTTCCCTTTCCCAGCGAAACCCCCTATAATTACGGTAATTTTCGAGTCGTAGAGAAAGCCCGCTGACGCATGGCAGATACTGTTGCGAACCCCAACGAATATGGGGCCAAAGACATCAAGGTTCTCAAGGGACTTGAGGCGGTGCGCAAGCGCCCAGGGATGTATATCGGCGATACCGATGACGGGTCCGGTTTGCACCACATGATCTACGAGGTCGTGGACAATGCCATCGATGAGGCCCTCGCGGGTCATGCGGACCGGGTCGTGGTCACACTTCATCCCGATGGCAGCGCGGAAGTCACCGACAATGGCCGGGGCATTCCCGTTGGCATGCATCCAACCGAAAACCGTTCTGCTGCCGAAGTCATCATGACCGAGCTCCATGCGGGCGGGAAGTTCGACAGCAATTCCTACAAGGTCTCCGGTGGCCTCCACGGCGTTGGCGTTTCTGTGGTCAATGCCCTGTCCGATTGGTTGGACCTGACGATCCATCGCGATGGCACCGAACACAAGGTCCGCTTCGTCGATGGCGGACGGACCGAAGCGCCGCTCAAGGCCGTTGGCGACAGTCCAAAGACCGAGAGCGGAGCGCCCTATACCGGAACGGCTGTTCGCTTCATGGCCTCGCCGGCGACCTTTGCTATGACCGAGTACAATCGCGCAACCCTCGAACACAGGCTGCGCGAACTTGCCTTCCTCAATTCGGGCGTCCGCATTCTGTTCGAGGATCTCCGTGGACCAGAGCCCTGGCAGATCGAGCTGATGTACGAAGGCGGCGTGAAAGCCTTTGTCGAACATCTCGACAAGCAGAAGACCGCTCTGATCCCCGATCCCGTTTTCGTCACCGGCGAAAAAGACGGCATCACCGTGGAAGCGGCGCTTCAGTGGAATGACAGCTACCATGAGAGTGTCCTCTGCTTCACCAACAATATCCCCCAGAGGGATGGCGGCACCCACCTTGCCGGCTTTCGAGGGGCGCTGACCCGGATCATCAACAAGTACGCCGCTGAATCTGGCGCTGCGAAGAAGGAGAAGGTCTCGATCACGGGAGATGACGCGCGCGAGGGGCTCACCTGTGTGCTGAGCGTGAAGGTGCCCGATCCGAAATTCTCCTCCCAGACCAAGGACAAGCTTGTCTCATCCGAAGTCCGGCCCGTGGTCGAAAGCCTTCTTGGCGAGAAACTCTCGGAATGGTTTGAGGAAAATCCCAAGCCGGCCCAGGCGATCATGGCCAAGATTGTCGAGGCAGCAGCGGCGCGGGAAGCGGCGCGGAAAGCCCGTGAACTGACCCGGCGCAAGACGGCGCTTGATATTACGTCTCTGCCCGGGAAGCTGGCCGATTGCCAGGAGAAAGACCCAGCAAAATCAGAGCTTTTCATCGTCGAGGGCGACAGTGCTGGCGGATCGGCCAAGCAGGGCCGGGACCGGTCGAACCAGGCCATCCTGCCCCTGCGCGGCAAGATCCTGAACGTCGAACGCGCCCGTTTCGACAAGATGCTGAGCTCCGATCAGGTCGGCACGCTGATCACGGCACTTGGCGCCGGCATCGGCCGGGACGATTTCGACATCACGAAGATGCGCTACCACAAGATCGTCATCATGACCGATGCGGATGTGGACGGCGCCCATATCCGGACGCTGCTGCTGACCTTCTTTTATCGCCAGATGCCCGAGGTGATCGAGCAGGGCTATCTCTACATCGCCCAGCCGCCGCTCTACAAAGTCTCCCGGGGCAAGTCTGAACGCTACCTCAAGGATGATGAGGAGATGGAAGCTTACCTCATCGATGAGGGCACCTCCGGGGAAGTCCTGATCCTCGCCGATGGCACCCAGATCACCGGCGAAGACCTGCGCGACCGGGTGCGCGATGCCTCTGCGCTCGAGGGCACGGTCAGCCGGTTGGCCCTCCGGGCGCCTGCCGCCCTGGTTGAACATGCCGCCCTTGCCGGCGCGTTCGCACAGGGCGCAGGCGCGGCCGAAGCCAAGGCGACGGCCGAACGGCTCAACCGGATCGCCGAGGAAGGCGAAGACACCTGGGAAGGCGTCTTCGAGGGCGGCAATCTGGTCCTCAAGCGCACCGTCCGCGGCGTCGATGAGGTGGCGGCCCTCGATAAGACGCTACTGGCTAGCCAGGATGCCCAGCGCCTGGCCGAACGGGCCGACAAGGTTCGCGAGCTCTATGACACCGCGGCGATCCTGCGGCATGAAAAGTCCGGCGACCGCGACGTCTTCGGGCCTGTGTCCCTCCTGAAAGCGGTCCTCGACAGCGGCCGACAGGGCCTCAAGATCCAGCGCTACAAGGGCCTCGGCGAGATGAATGCCGACCAACTTTGGGAAACCACGCTGGACCCCAATGCGCGCACGCTGCTTCGGGTCCGTGTCAACCACGTGGACGAAGCCAACGACATGTTCGCCAAGCTCATGGGCGATGTGGTCGAACCCCGCCGCGACTTCATCCAGGAAAACGCGCTCGAAGCTGAGGTGGATGTGTAGGGGTTTATGCTCTGATCGCCCGCTGGGCTTCGGGCTTTGCCCTTCGCTACGCGATGGATTGGGTTCAGGACTGTGGGGTCTTCTCGATTTCTCCAGTTGGGCTTGCGGCTTGTTTATATCGCTCACGGCGCGTCGCGCCTCCGCGGGGGCGGCGCAGGGGCGCCGGCGGGCTTTATGCCTGGATCGCCCGCTGGGCTCCGGGCTTTCGCCCTTCGCTACGCGATGGATCGTGTTCAGGACTGTGGGTTTGGCTCCGGTTGGTTGGGGGTTTCTGCTTTTCGTGAGTTTCGGGCAGCCGCCTGCGTTTCCGCGCGCTGGGTTAGAGCTGGCGGATTCTGGGGCTGTTGTTGGGG
>JBCDLC010000009.1:0-81545 GCA_038745855.1 Pseudomonadota bacterium
AAGCCACTCAAGGTCGCCTTCATCGCCGTCGCCCGGGTCTTCCTAACACAGCTCAACGCCATCATCCGGGAAGGCCGGAACTACGTCCCAGGCTGACGCCTAGAACAACAGTTGCTACCGGGCTGGGAAAGGCCCAGAGCCTTCAGCCGGATCCATCGCGTAGCGGAGGGCGAAGCCCGGAGCCCAGCGGGGGATCAAAGCATAAAGCTAGCTGCCGGCTTCCAGGGAGATGGCGACGAAGACGGAGACGCCACTGGATCCGGTGCGCCAGACGCGCATGAGCAAGGGGCCTGTGCCGGCAGCGGCGGAGGCTTCGATGGCGGCCATGGCGTCCTGGGGCGTGGTGACGGTCGTGAAATCCATCTCGAGGATCACATCGCCCTTGTTGATCTTGCCGAAGGCAGGCCCGCGTGGGGACACCGATCCGACGACGACGCCGTCAATATCCTTGGGCACCCGGTAGCGGCGACGCAGGCTCTCGTCCATGGCCACCAGTTCGAGACCGGCCGGATTGCTCGTCAGGACGGATTCGGGGATTTCGGCCTCCTCATCCTTCTCTCCGCCCGTATCCAACTCGCCGAGGGTAACCTCGACCACCCGCTCGCGGCGGTTGCGGATGACACTCAGCGCCACGGCCGTGTCGACCCCGGCATCGCCCACCAACCGGGTGAGGGTGCGAACATCCGGGATGGCGGCGCCGTCGATTTCGAGGATAAGGTCGCCAACGGCGAGGCCGGCGCTTTCGGCCGGACTGCCGGCCGTCACGCGGGTGATGACGACGCCTTCGCGGCCTGCCACGCCGTAGGCTTCGGCGATGGCCTCGTCGGCAGGCTGGACGTTCACGCCGAGCCAGCCCCGGCGCAGGGTGCCGAATTCGATGAGCTGATCGGAGATGCTCTGGACCATGTTGGAAGGGATCGAAAAGCCGATACCGACCGAGCCTCCTGTTGGGGAGATGATGGCCGTATTCACACCGACCACCTCGCCATCAAGATTGAACAGGGGGCCGCCGGAATTGCCTCGGTTGATCGCGGCATCGGTCTGGATGAAATCGTCATAGCGGCCACCGGTATCCCGGTTGCGGGCTGAGATGATCCCGGCGGAGACAGATCCGCCAAAGCCGAAGGGATTGCCGATGGCGATCACCCAGTCGCCGACATCGGCCTGGTCGCTGTCGGCGAATTCGACGAAGGGCAGCGCGTCGTCTGTGATGAGGCGCAGGACGGCGACGTCTGTGTCAGGGTCTGTGCCGACGAGCTCTGCCCGGATGGTTTTGCCATCGGCGAAGACGGCGTTGATCTCGTCGGCGTCCTTGATGACGTGGTCGTTGGTGATGACCAGCCCATCGGCAGAGATGACAAAGCCGGAGCCGAGCGAGCCCTCCTGGCGGAAGCCCTCTTCATCACGCCCGAAAAAGGGATTGAAGCGCTCCAGCGGCGAGCCTTCGGGGAAATCCGGCAGGTTTGGCGCGATGGTCTGCCGGGTTGTGATGTTGACCACAGCCGGCATGAGCTGGCGGGCGAGATCGGAGAAGCTCTCGGGGGTGGCGCGCGCGTCATTAACGGCGACGTCGTCGGTGATCGATTGGCGGGCAGCGGCAGGCGAAACGGCAAGGATTGCGCCGGCGAGGAGCAGGCCAGCGAGCCTCATGCGGGCGATGAGCGTGGTGCGCGCGTGGAACGGTTGGCGCATGGCGGAACCTCTTTCTCCAGCCCGTTTCCGATAAATAGGCCGAGCGTCTGGGGCGCGACAATGGCTCAAATCAGGCGGACCCCGATATAGAGCAGAAGGGCGCCGAAGGCTGCTGTCCAGAGCCCGGCTGACCGGAGATCAGGCACGGGCATGGCAGCGGCCCAGGCGAGGAAGCGGCGCATGGCATCAGGGGCAAGGGCGTACATGGCGCCCTCGACCAGGAACCAGATGCCGATCCCGAAGAGGATCAGCGTCCAGATGGGGAACGCGTCGGCCATTCCCGTCCCGCGTCCCTATCGGATGCTCGATGAGCGGGCCGCATCGTTGCCGAACACGTCACAGACGCCGAGGTTCTCCGGTCCGATGATAAGCTGGGTCCCCTGCTGGATCGACTTCTCGCAGGCGATGAGCGAGCGATAGAAGCGGAAGAATTCCGGATCACGATTGTAGGCCTCGGCGTAGATCTCGTTGCGGAGGGCGTCGCCTTCACCGCGGATCTTCTCGGACTCCTCGCGGGCATTGGCCCGGATGACGATGGCCTGGCGTTCGGCTTCCGCGCGGATCCGGCGGGCCGCTTCGTCGCCCTCGGCCCGAATGCGCTCGGCTTCCTGCTGACGGGCCGACCGCATACGGCTGTAAACGCCTTCCGCGATCGCCGCCGGGAGGTCGGCCTGGCGGATCCGCACATCGATGATGTCGATACCGGATTGTTCGAGATTGTTGTTCACCGTGGTGCGGATGCGATTCATGAGCTGGGCCCGCTGGCCGGACACGATTTCCGGGACAGGCACGTCGCCGAGCGCCTCACGGATGGCGGACTCGGTGAAGCGTTGGAGCTGTGCCGCAGCCGCCGCCTCGGTGCGCAAGCGCTGGTAGAAGCGCAACGGGTCGGAAATGCGCCAGCGGACGAATGCGTCCACGCGGAGCCGGCGTTGGTCGGAGGCCAGCACTTCGATGTCGGAGATGTCGGTGCCGAGGTTCTTCCGGTCGAGGACGGTGACTTGCTGGATGAGCGGGAGCTTGAAGTAGAGGCCCGCCTCGTCGGTGCCGGGAGCGTTGCGGACAGCAACGGGTTCACCAAGCTGCAGGACAAGGGCCTGCTGGTCCTGGCGGACGACGTAGAAGGAATTGAGGGCGATGAAGGCGGCGACGGCAATGAGGCCGGCCGTGATCCAGAGAAATGCTCGCATGGGTCCTGTCCTTCTACTGGCGAACCGTGCGGTCCAGCGGGAGGTATGGCACCGCGCCGGAATCGCTGTCGAGAATGGTCTTGTCGGCGGCGCCGAGGACCTTCTCCATGGTTTCGAGATACATCCGCTCGCGGGTCACCTGGGGCGCCTGGCGGTATTCATCATAGATCGAGACGAAGCGGGCGGCCTCACCGTTTGCTTCTGCCACGACGCGGTCGCGATAGGCCTGGGCCTGGAGGAGGATCTGCTCGGCTTCACCGCGGGCCCGGGGGACCTGCTGGTTGGCGTCACGGGTGGCTTCGTTGACGTTCGTCTCTGCGTCCTGTTCGGCCTTGTTCACGTCGTTGAAGGCTTCGATCACCTGCTGGGGCGGATCGGACTTGGCGATCTGCACATCGAGGATGTCGATACCGGCGCGGTAATCGTCGAGGAGCGCCTGGCTTTGGTCGCGGACTTCCTGCTGGACGACGTCACGCTCGGTGGTGATCACGCTTTGCAGCGGGCTCTTGCCGACCACTTCGCGCATCACGGACTCGGCGACTTGGCGGACAGCGGACTCCGGTTCCTTGACGTTGAGCACGAAATCCTGGGGCGCGTCGGTCTTCACTTTCCAGAAGACCGAGAACTGGATGTCGGCGATGTTCTCGTCCTCGGTAATCATCAGGCTTTCGTCGCTGATGTCGCCGATGCGGATCTGGTTCTGGGATTCCACGGGGACGAGCACATGCTCTTCGATGGGGACAGGAAGGTGGACATGGAAGCCGGCTGGAAGATTTGTCTGCCACTTGCCGAGGCGGAAGACGGACGCCTGCTCGCCGGCATCGACGACGACGATCCCCGTCGACAGCCACGCCATAACGGCCACAAGGCCAACAACGCCGAAGCCTACCGGGCCGATGCCGCGGCCACCCCGGCCACCATTCTTACCACCGCGACCACCGAAGCCCCGCCGGAAGCGCTCCTGCATGCGGCGCATCTGCTCTTCGATATCCGCGGAGCCTTGGCCACCGCCGCCGCCGCCCGATCCACCGGGCCGGTTCCAGGGCGAGCCGCCATTGCCGCCACCGCCGCTGCCACCTTGGCCCCAGGGACCACCAGCGGCTTCGTGTTTGCCTATTCCGGGTTGGCCTGAGCCCGCATTGTCCTTCCAGGGCATTAAGGCCCTCCTGTTGCTTGAAGATGCTTGGTTTTCACCAATCGCTCCGCATATGTGCATTAGAGGGGTGCCCCTTCAAGGAGAATGCCGCGTTGTTTCGCAAAAGGGTGCAGAAGGGCGCAGGGCTCGTCGCCGAGATCCGTAAGGTTCTGGGCATGCCGGACTGGCTGGTTGACGTTTCTGTGTCCAGCGATGGCACAGCGGCGCTGGTTATTCAGCCGGTGCCAGGCGACGCCGCAGCGACCGAGAAGCGACGCTTGGACAGCGAAGCGGCCGCCCGCTCGATTGCCGGTGTCGTCGATGCACTCGCCGACGTGGTGGAGGCTGGCGAACGGGGCGGTCCGGAGGCTCGAGCGGCTGGCGATACCCCGCTTACACAACCCATCGCCGCGCCGACCCACGACAAGGCCGCAGAGCTCCTCACTGACGGCCCCCATGGTTCCAAACCGGGACAGCGGGTCACCCTAATAAGTGCGCCACCGAAAACCGAGCGCCGACGCGTAGAACGGGGTGCCCGACTTTCCGATGAGGCGATCCGTCAGGGCGCTTTGCCGCAGGCGTCGCAAGCGTCTGCCGTGCCGGGAATTTCCCGCATCCTGGTCGTTGCGAGCGCGAAGGGCGGTGTCGGCAAGTCCACGGTCGCGGTCAATCTGGCCGCAGCACTGGCGCGGACGGGCATGAAAGTCGGGCTTCTTGATGCCGATATCTACGGTCCGTCCATCCCCACGATGCTTGGCACCCAGGACCGTCAGCCCGATGCGGGCTCCGATGGCAAGCTCATACCGGTGTCTGCCCATGGCATGCAGACCCTCTCGATCGGTTACCTCTCCGATCCCGATGCGCCAATGATCTGGCGGGGGCCCATTGTGATGTCGGCGATCCGTCAAATGCTATCAGACGCCAGCTGGGGAGACCCTGGCGATCCGTTGGACCTCCTGGTGATGGACACGCCACCGGGCACTGGAGACGCCCAGTTGGCGATTGCGCAGAATGTGCCGGTCACCGCAGCGATACTGGTGACAACACCGCAAGAGGTCGCCCTGGCAGATGTTCGGCGCGGGGCTGCCATGTTCGCCAAGACCCATGTTCCCGTGCTCGGCATTGTCGAGTCGATGAGTTGGTTTGAGGATCCGAGCGGTACGCGGCATCCGATCATGGGCCAAGGCGGCGGGCAGGCCATGGCCCGAGCGCTGGGACTGCCGCTTCTGGCGCAGGTGCCCATGCTGCAGGCGATCAGGGAAGGCGGGGACAGGGGTGTGCCAGCAGCGCTGGCCGAAGGGCCGGCCCAAGCCCTCTTCCATGGGCTTGCCCGGGATGCGGCGATCGCGATCGACCAGCTGGAAACCAAGCAGCCGCCCGAGATCGTGTTCGAACCCTGAGCGCTTTTCGAAATGGGACGTCTGCTTTCTGTCTTCGTGCTTGCAGTTCACGCCTGCCGCGCCATCTAGCCCGCATGGCGTCAGCATTCCGAAGCACAGCTCTTGCCCGACGGGCAACGACCGCGATCGCAGCGAGCCTGGTTTCGGCGTGCGCGACCGACCCGCTGACGATCGCGCCCTTACCTCAGCCAAGCGACGAAGACGCGGCGTTTGCGGGCGCCGCTTCGCCGGCCCTCACTGCCGAGACGCCGCCCACTGAATGGTGGACGGGATTTGGCGATCCGGCGCTGACGGCGCTTGTGGAGCAGGCACTGAGAAACAGTCCGACCCTGCGCCGGGCGGACTTCGATGTTGTGGCCGCCGAAGCTGAGTTGCGGCAGATCGGGCTTGAGCGGACCCCGAGCACATCGGGCCAGGTGAATGCAAACTTCAGCGAACCAGCGGGACGTTCGGAACCGGCAGAATGGGATATTCGCGGTAGTCTTTCGGCATCGTGGGAATTCGATGCCTGGGGCCGGATCGCGTCCCTAATCGATAGCGCGCTGGCGACGGCGGATGGCATCGAACAGGCGCGTCGCGATGTGGCGGTGACCGTCGCGAGCGAGACGGCGCTGGCCTATGTCGATCTGCGCGGTGCCCAGCGGCGGCTCGCGGTCGCTCGCCAGAACGCTGAGGCGCAGGCCGAAGGATTGACGCTCATCGAGACCTTGCGGGACAATGGCCGCGGCACCCAGCTCGATTATGATCGGGCGGAGACGGTGTATCGCACGACGCTGGCCTCGCTTCCGGTCTTCGAGGCCGATATCGATGACGCGACCGCGCGGCTGGCGGCTCTGACAGGCGGCTTTGCGACCGAAAGCGAGACCCTGTTCAGCGCACTGTTGACCGAGGCGGATGCCCAGGTTCCGGCCCTTGAAGGTCCGCTGGCTGTAGGAAGCCCAGCGGCCATGTTGCAGCGCCGCCCCGATGTGCGGCTGGCGGAGGCACAGCTTGCGAGCGCGGTTGCGCTGTCTGAAGCGGTGCGCGCGGACTTGTTTCCCCGGATCACACTGGGGGCGACGGCCTCGGGCCTGTTCCGGCCAGAAGCCAATTTCGGCACCGAGGATGGTTTCAATCCGGGGTTCTCGATTGGCCCTGCGATCCAGTGGTCCGGACCGGACCTGCGGCGCGTGTATGCCGCCATTGATGCAAACGATGCCCGGGCCCAAGCCCTGGCGGCGGTATACGAGGACACGGTCCTGACCGCATTATCGGATGCACAGGTCGCGATTTCGAACTACATCAACGAAAGAGACAGGCGGGCCGACCTGATTGCGGCGGAAGCCTCTGCCCAAAGCGCTTTCGTGTTGGCATCGCGGCGGTTCGAAGAAGGGCTGGACGATTATCTCGATGTGCTGGACGCGCAGCGCACGCGCCTCGACGCTGAGGATAGGCTGGCATTGAGCGAACTGGAGACAGCGCGCCGGGCCATCCGCGCTTACCGGAGCCTTGGAGGCATCTGGGAGACACAGGAATTGACGGCCTTTCGGGCTGGTTAGGATATGAAAATGGCAAAGTTCTTCCATCCAATTGGCAGCCTCAAGGCAGCCGGCCTTTCGGTGGGGGTTATGCTCGCCGCGGCCTCGCCGGCCGTGGCCCAGTTTCGGGGGCCTGCGAGCGTCTTCGCTGAACCCGCACGCGAAGTGGCCTTCTCGAACCGGATTGAGGCGCTGGGCACGTTGGAACCCAATGAGCGCGTGGCCCTGACGCTAAATGCGGCTGACCGGGTGACGGCGATTTATTTCGATGACGGCCAGAGGGTGAATGCCGGAAAGACGCTTTTGTCGCTGGCGCAGCGGGAGCAGGCCGCCCTTGTGGAAGCGGCAGAGGCCGATGTCGACGAGGCGCGTCGGCAGCTTGAGCGGGTCGAGCGGCTTGCGGGTGAGAAGGCTGTGTCGCAATCGGAGCTGGACCAGGCGAATAGAAACTTCGACGCCGCATCGGCGCAACTTCGCGCGGTACAATCGCGCCAACGGGACAGGGTGCTGGTGGCGCCATTCGATGGCGTTCTCGGTTTTCGGCAGGTCAGCGTCGGGTCGTTTGTCCGGCCCGGTGACGTCGTGGCGACGTTGATCGACGACAGTGTCATGAACCTCGACTTCTCCGTTCCGTCGACCTTCCTGACAGCGCTCACCCCGGGACTGGAGATCGATGCGGTGACCAGCGACCTCCCCGGGGAGGTTTTTACCGGCACTGTTGCGAGCGTGGACAATGCCATTGACCCGGTGACACGGGCCGTGCGCGTTCGGGCAGAACTGCCGAATGCTGAAAGCCGTTTGAAGTCAGGCATGTTCATGTCGGTGACGCTTCGCGCCAATCCGAGACGCGGGCTAGCCGTTCCCGAAGAAGCAGTGGCATCGGTGGGGCCGAAGACATTCCTCTGGACGGTGGCAGAGCGCGAAGAGGGTCCCGTGGCCAAGCGGATCGAGGTTACGATTGGGACCCGCCAGGATGGGATGGCCGAAGTGCTTTCCGGCCTGGAGCCTGACCAAAAGGTGATCACCGAGGGCATTATCCGCGTGCGCGAGGGTGCGCCGCTCAGCATCCGGGACAAGCGCATGCTCCTGCCCGATGATGGGCTGCCATCGGCGAGCGCGCCCGGTTCGGGCAGTGGCGGCGGGGCCTCGTCCGGTGCGGGCCGGTAGGGGCCATTTTCGATGCTGATTTCAGATCTTTCGGTAAAGCGCCCGGTATTCGCTTCGGTCCTCGCGCTTATGTTGGTTGTGTTCGGGATCGTATCGTTCGACCGGCTAGCCCTGCGCGAATATCCCGATATCGATGCGCCAGTCGTGACCATCGAAACCGAGTATCCCGGCGCGTCCGCAAATGTTGTAGAAACACGGATCACTCAAGTGATCGAGGACAGGATCGCGGGTGTGGAGGGCATCCGATATTTCGACAGCAGCTCGCAGGATGGTCAATCGAGTATAACGGTCGAATTCGACATCAACCGGGATATCGATGCTGCAGCGAACGATATCCGGGACAGGGTTCAAGGGGTTCTGGACAACCTGCCACCCGAGTCTGATCCGCCGGAGATCCAGAAGGAAGACGGCAACAGCGATGTCATCATGTGGCTCAATCTCGCCAGTGAGACCCTGAGCACGCCTGAGCTGTCGGACTATGCAGACAGGTTTCTTGTCGACCGCTTTGCGGCCTTGGACGGCGTTGCGAGGGTTCGCGTGGGCGGGTCGCGGACCTATGCCATGCGCGTATGGATTGACCGGCGCGCTCTGGCCGCGCGCGGGCTGGCGGTGAGCGACATCGAGGGCGCCCTTCGGCGCGAGAACATCGAGGCGCCTGCGGGCAGCTTGGAATCGGACATGCGTGCCTTCACGGTCCGGATCGACCGGGCGTTCCGGACGGCAGACGATTTCGCTGCATTGGTCATCGCAGAGGGCGAAGATGGGTATCTCGTACGGCTGGGGGACGTGGCCCGGGTGGAGCGCGGTACAAGTGAGGACCGGACCCTGTTCCGCGGCAATGGCATTCCTATGGTCGGTATGGGGATCGTCAAGCAGTCGACGGCCAACACGGTCGATGTGGCCCGGGCCGCAAAGGATCTCGCGGCGCAGATCAACGAGACGCTGCCCGACAACATCCAGATCTACCAGAGTTTCGACAGCTCGGTTTTCATTGAGGCCTCGATCCGCGAGGTGTATGTCACTCTCGGTATCGCCGTTGCGCTTGTGACCTTGGTGATCTTCCTGTTCCTGGGAAGCGTCAGGACCACGATTATCCCGGCCATCACGGTTCCGATCTCCATCACTGCGACCTTCATCGTCCTGTTCGCCCTGGGGCTGTCGGTGAACCTCCTGACCTTGCTGGCCCTTGTCCTCGCGATCGGTCTGGTGGTCGACGATGCCATCGTCGTGCTCGAAAACATCCACCGGCGCATGGACGAATATGGCGAAACACCCCTCGTGGCGGCCTATCGCGGCGCACGTCAGGTTGGCTTTGCGGTGATCGCCACCACGCTGGTATTGATCGCGGTTTTCGTACCCATCACCTTCCTCGAGGGCGATGTGGGCCGGTTGTTCACCGAATTTGCCTTTACCATGGCGGCGGCGGTTGCGTTCTCGAGCCTCGTTGCCTTGACCCTATCGCCCATGCTGGCGTCCAAACTCCTGAAGCCCAAGACGGACAACCGGAGTATTCTTCTTGCATTGCCCCGCGCGATGGATTGGGTCTTCAACAAGCTTCGGGACGGCTATGCCTGGACGTTCGATCTTCTGGTAAAACGCGTTTTCGTCGTTGCGATCGCATTGGCTGGCATCGTCGGCGGCTCTGTGCTGCTCTTCCAGAACATCCAGAACGAATATGTACCCCGCGAAGACCGGGGCGCTTTCTTCGTTATCGTTCGAGGACCAGAAGGCGCATCCTTTAGCTACATGGAACGGTATGTCGACGAGATCGAGCGCCGGCTACTCCCTTATTCCCAGAGCGTGGAAGACGGCGGGACCGGAGAAGTGAAACGGCTGCTGATCCGGGCACCAGGCTTTGGATCTTCGGGCTTCAATCAGGCGTTCCTGATTGTCGTGCTTGAGGATTGGGCGGTGCGCCGACCGGCGAATGAAATCATTGGCGAGGTCAACCGAAAGCTATCAGACCTGCCAGGAATCCGCGCGTTCGCCATCATGCGCCAGGGGTTGGGCGGAGGGACGAACAAACCGGTTCAATTTGTCCTTGGCGGGCCAACCTATGAGGAACTGGTCGAATGGCGCGATACATTTGTCGCCGCCCTTCAGGAAAACGACCTCGGCCTCATCGACATCGATTGGGATTACAAGGAAACGCAACCGCAGTTTCGGATCGCGGTCGACTACGACCGCGCTGCCGATCTCGGCGTGACGGTCTCGGAGGTAGGCGCAACACTCCAGACGATGCTCGGATCGCGCAGGGTGACCACGTACATCGAGAATGGTGAGGAATACGATGTCATCCTTGAAGGACTCCGGTCAGATCAGAATACACCCAATGATGTGCAGAACATCTATGTTCGGTCGGACCGGTCGGGCGAACTCATCCCCCTCTCGAACCTCGTGACGATTACGCCAACGGCGGACAGCTCGGCGCTCAACCGGTATAACCGTGTCCGGTCGATCACCATTGAGGCGGCGCTTGCTCCGGACCGGTCGCTAGGCGAAACCCTCGATGCGATGGAGGCGATTGCACGGGATGTACTGCCAGCGGGTGTAAGTATCGACTACAAGGGCCAATCGCTCGATTACAAATCCTCGGGCGCTTCAATCCTCTTCGTCTTCTTGATCGGTCTCTTGATCGTATTCCTCGTCCTGGCGGCTCAATTCGAGAGCTGGATCCATCCCCTTGTGATCATGCTGTGCGTTCCGGCCACGGTTGGGGGCGGTCTGCTCGGCCTTTGGCTTACGGGCGAGAGCCTGAATATCTACACCCAGATCGGGCTCATTATGTTGATTGGTCTGGCGGCGAAGAACGGCATTCTGATCGTCGAGTTCGCCAATCAGCTCCGCGATAACGGTCTCGCGTTTGATGAAGCGCTCAGGGAGGCTGCACTGGCCCGGTTCCGTCCGATCCTCATGACCGGACTGACCACAGCGGCTGGGGCGCTGCCGCTGTTGCTGTCTTCGGGCGCGGGCGCTGAGACGCGCTATGCGATTGGTGTCGTCATCCTGTTCGGCGCCATCGCGGCGGTGCTCGTGGCGCTCCTGATCGTTCCGACGGGATATGCACTGCTTGCGCGGGGCACGGGCAGCCCAGGTGATGTGGCCCGGCAGTTGAAGCAGGAGGCGGATACGTCCCCATCGGCGCCGCAGGCGGCCGAATAGCGATCAGCGCGGTGTTACCTGCCCAGACCTGATTGCGGGCAGGATGACCTCGTCAAGCAGCTTGCCTGCCATCGGGACAGACAGGTGGTGCCCGTCGAAAAAGTGGACGACGCCGTCCGTCATGGCGCGGCAAGTGTCCGGTTCAGCGGAACCGCAGAGGGCCGGCATGAGCGGGATGTGCTCAACGCCCGTGCGTTCGATGATGGCGTCCAAGGCTGGGCGAACGCCGGACGCGATGGAGCCGTCCAGCGTGTACCTGTAGGCCTCGGGATCCTTGCCCTCACCGGCCAGGCGCGAAAGCGTTTCAGGGAGCGGGCCCGGTGTATGGGTTGGCACAAGGCCGAGGAGGAGGACACGGTGTCCGGCGCTTTTCAGCGCGATCAGCGTTTCTTCCAGCCCGGTCCAGTACTGGGCGCGCGCGGGGTCCTTGTGCCAGAGTTCGGAGTTGAGCGCGACGAGCACGGTTGCCGGCCGCTGGCGGAGAAGGGCATGCAGCATATCGGCATTGAACGCAGCGCAAAGCTCGCGCACCTGGGGGCTGAAGCCGTTGGCCGGTGGGCAGGCTGAGCCCGTGATTTGGGTGACGCGGAGGTTTTCAGCTTTTGCCCGGGCGCGCAGCGCATAGCTGAGTTCGGTGCCGTGGCTATCGGCCAGGATAAAGAGCCGCTCACCGCTTCGGGGGCCAAAGCGGCACATGGCGCGGAAACGGTCCTGGCCCCGCACGCGGGAATGACAACGCGGGCGGTCTGGGCTCTTTGCATTCGCCCATGCAGCCAGCGCCGAGGGGGACAGCACAGCGGTGTCCGCAACCGCCAGCGGCGGAAGCGTGCCCAAGGAGAGGCCTGCTACAACGGCGGCTGCAAAGGATTTCATTCGGGAACCAGAACCGTGCTGCCCACGGTCTCTCCTTTTTCCAGCGCGCGATGGGCGGCGGCAACATCGCTGAGGGCAAACGATTGACCAATCTGGGCCGACAGCAGTCCTGCGCGCATGGCGCCGAACAGGGCCGATGTACCGCGCGCGAACGCGGCAGGATCGCGGATGAAATCGAAGAGGCCCGGCCGGACCATGGTTAACGACCCACCCGCTGCGAGTTGGCTGGGCGCGACAGGGTCTGCAGGACCGGAGGCGTTGCCGTAGGAAACGTACCATCCCAGCGGTCTCAGCGCGGCCAGGGATGCGGCCTGACTCTTCTGGCCAACGCTATCAAAGGTGACGTGGACGCCCTTGCCGCCGTTGGCAGCCCGCACGGCTTCAGCCACGTTATCGTATCCCACGATGACATGCTCAGCGCCCATGTCCCGGACACGGGCGGCTTTCTTCTCGCTGGAGGTGACCGCGAACACCGAGAGGCCCAGGCTGGTTGCCCAGGGCACGAGAAAGCTGCCGACGCCGCCTGCTGGCGCCCAGACCAATACCTGCTCGCCAGCCATCATATGCCGAAGCTGGTGCAGGAGCATCCACGCGGTCAGCCCTTTCAGAAGGGATGCCGCCCCGGTCTTTTCGTCGATGCTCTCGGGAAGCTTCACCATGGTTGCCGCCGGACCGGTGTAGTGCGTTGCGTAGGTCCCCCGGCCGAGGTAGGCGACCCGATCGCCGGGCTTGAACGCTTCAACGCCGTCGCCCACCGCTTCGATGGTGCCCGCCCCTTCTGTGCCGAGGACTGCCGGGAGCGGTAACGGGTAAAGGCCCGTCCGGTGATAGGTGTCGATGAAGTTGAGACCGATAGCGGATTGGCGAACGCGCGCCTGGCCTGGTGCTGGGTCTGGCGGTGTGAAAGGCTCGCGAGTCAGTTGGTCGGGGCCACCGTTTTGGTGGATCGCGATGCGGTAGGGGTCGGTCAAGGTCCTCTCCTCAAAAAGGAACCCCCGGCGCGCGGGGCACCGGGGGTTCTGCAAGCACTTTGCCGGACGGTTCCGACTAATCGCGGGACATGAGGCTCAGGATCACCTGGAACATGTTCACGAACATGATGAAGAAGTTCAGTGCGCCGTAATTGGTCATCACGGCCATGCTCCGTTGGTCGCCTGCGACCTGGTAGTAGCCTTCCTTCAGCTCCTGGGTCTGCCAAGCCACCATGCCGGCGCTGAGCGCCAGGACGGCCAGTTGGATGCCGAGCTCAAGCATGCCGCTGGGCGGGAAGAGCAGGCTGATCAGGCCGAGCACGACCACGCCAAAGAGCGCCATCATCATGAACACGCCGATCGGACGCAGGTTCATCTTCGTCTGATATCCGAACAGCGACAACGCACCGAAGGCCGATGCGGTCACAAGGAACGCTTTTGCGATAGTCAACATGGATGTGCTGAGCGCTGTTCCGCCGCGGGTTTCGACCACCATGCCGTTGGTGGCGATGGCAACCCAGATGCCGAGGCCTGCGCCCATCAAGGTCACGATGGACCAGTACAGGATGCCGGTGCCCATAGGCGAGGGATTGCGCATGGCAAACATGGACAGGAAGATCAGCGCGATCGGGCCGAACTGCACCACGAAGAACAGCGGCGTACCGAACACCAAGTAGGTTAGCGGCTGAAACGTGCCGACGGCGAACGCGATTGCACCCGAGAGGGCAATCCCCAGAGCCAGCTTGTTGTAGACGCCGAGCATGAAGCTCCGCAGGCCCGCATCAACGGAGGTGTCCATCGTGCCCGAGCGGGCGTGGGCAGCCATGGACCGGTTAAAGTCGTTCATCGAGAGTAAGACCTTTTGTTGCCTGTACCGCGAACGCTTCGCGGCCACATCACAATATGTGGTTTCTTATCGATAATCGCAAGATAAACCGGTTTTCATGCGGCGAATTCGCCGTTAACCGTAAGTGCTCGCCAGGGAATTGAGCGCGAGCAGGCATAGAGTTGGAGGCAACGATGGGGTTTGAAAAGAGGTGCCTCGGCCGGACGGACCTCATGGTGCCGTCCTGCTGTCTGGGGACGATGACATGGGGCACCCAGAACACCGAAGCCGAGGGGCATGCCCAGATGGACTATGCGCTGGAGCGCGGGGTCGACTTCTGGGATACGGCGGAAATGTACTCCATTCCCCCGAACGCGGAGTCCTATGGCAAGACCGAGACGATCATCGGCACCTGGTTCACAAAGACCGGTCGGCGTCAGGATGTGGTCCTCGCGACGAAGATGTGCGGCCTGTCGCCGATGACCTATGCGCGGGACGGCGATGTCCCCCTAACCCGCCAGACCAAGGAACAGGTCGATGAAGCAGTCGAAAAGAGCCTGAAGCGGCTCCAGACCGACTATATCGATCTTTATCAATTGCACTGGCCGGATCGCCCCGTTGGCCTGTTTGGCGGCAAGATGTCGGCGAAGGACTATGAGCGCGCCTTCGAACCCTTTGAAGAGATCCTCAGCCACCTTGATGCCCACGTGAAGGCTGGCCGCATCCGCCATATCGGCGTTTCCAACGAGACCAGCTGGGGCGTCATGCGCTTCATTGCCGAGAGCGAGGCGCGCGGCTTGCCCCGCATGCAGTCGATCCAGAACGTGTACAACCTCGTCAGCCGGAAGTTCGAGGAGGGCCTCGACGAGGTGGCGATCCGAGAGAATGTCGGCCTTCTGGCCTATTCCCCCCTCGCCCAAGGTTATCTGACGGGAAAGTACCGGGGTGGAGCCCTCCCCCAAGGTTCGCGCAAGCAACTTTTCGACCGATTGCAACGCTATGAAACCGTGGGTGCCGATGCGGCTATCGAAGGGTATCTGGCTCTCGCGGACGAGGTCGGGATCTCGCCAACGGCACTGGCCATCAAATTTTGTGACACGCGTCCGTTCACCACATCCACGATCATTGGCGCGACCACGATGGACCAGCTCAAGACCTGCATCGACGCTTTTGACTTGCAATGGAGTGACGCACTCGAAAATGCCGTGAACGAAATACACGCACGCCAGCCGAGCCCTTGCCCATAATTCAATTCCACCTTTGGCTGGGGCGAGCGTCCGGCGTTTGGGCCTCGGTTGAAGTTGACACCAAAATTGCCGCTTGGGATCGTTGGTCTCGTTGAACAATCCGGAGCGGAGCGAGAGCATGCTGGAACTCATGGGTGCCCCTGGGTCGCCCTACACGCGCAAGATGATCGGCGTGCTTCGCTACAGGCTCATTCCTCACGTCGTCTATTGGGGCAATGGCGCGCTTCCCGATGGCTATCCAGAGCCCCGGGTTCGACTATTACCGACCTTCTACTTTCCAGACGGGCCGTCCGGTGCGCGCGTACCGGTGACGGACTCCACGCCAATCATCCGGCGCTTGGAAGACACGTATCCGGACCGGGCAGCGCTGCCAAATGATCCGGTTCTACGTTTTATGAATGATCTCATTGAAGACTACGCCGATGAGTGGCTGACGAAAGCGATGTTCCACTTCCGGTGGGCCCATGAAGTGGACTGGAAGAATGCCGCGCCGTTGCTTGTCTATTGGACCAACAATACAGCCGATCCTCAGACGGCAAATCGGTCGGCTGACCATTTTGCGAAACGGCAGATCGAGCGGCTTTATGTGGTGGGCTCGAACGCAGTGACCGCGCAGACGATAGAAGAGTCGTATGCGCGATTTGTGACCGTACTGGACGCACTTATCGCACGGAAGGGCTTTGTCCTTGGCGCACGGCCAAGTGCAGCCGATTTTGCCATCCATGGGCAACTGACCCAACTCGCTGTCGTTGAGCCGACGTCTGCCGCCATAACGGGAGATCTTTCCAAGAGAGTCAGAGCATGGGTCGATCTGATGGATGATCTTTCAGGATTGCGCCCTGTCGAGGCTGACTGGTTTGACGCGGAAGAGGCTTCGCAAGCGCTCGCGGACCTGCTCGCGGAGATCGGGCGCACCTATGCACCAGCGATGTTGGCGAATGCTCAAGCCATTTCCGCGGGCGAGGAAACGTTTGATACCGAGATCGACGGTCGACCATGGACCCAACCCGTGTTCAAGTATCAGGCGAAATGCCTACTAGAGCTTCGTCGCGCCCACAGCTTGCTGCCCGGCAGCGCCCGTCAAAGCGTCGATGCCATGCTGAAGGGGACGGGAGTCGAACAGCTCTTCGTGTGATTTCTCCCGACTGGCTCTGCGGTGCCGCTGTCAGCGATCAGGTCAACAACGTCTTGGCCGGATGCATACCGTCGACATAGCCCATGAACGGGGGGTGGATGCTGTATCCCAGCAGGGCTTTCGCCCGGTTCGGAAGCGTCCTCGCGGTTTCTGGCGGGACGGCAAGCACCATGTTTTCCAGCTGGCGCATGAAGCCAGCACAGTATTGCGGGGTGATGATCGTGCGGGGCGCGTTGGAGCGGTTGGCCCCGCCCCGGTGCCACAGCGTGCCCTTGGCCAAGGCGAGTGAGCCTGCGGGCATGACCAGCTTGACCGCATCGGTGCGATACCCTGGGTCCTCGTGCACCGGCCGCACATTGGTGTCAGAGAACGTGTCGTCGGATATGCCGCCATCGGGCCGTTCCCTGCCCCACAGATGACTGCCCGGAATGACTTCGGTGGCGCCATTTTCCTCAGTGGTATCAGTCACGGCCCAAAAGGCGCTGACGCCCGTGCTTGGGCGTGGACGGGGCAAGTCGCAACTGTCATCGCAATGCCAAGGCTGAACCGTTTCACCCGGATGAAGCTTGATGGCGAGGCATGCGGAAAGCAGGCAGCTCGGTCCGAGTTCCGCCTCTGCAAAGGCCAGTGCGAGGGGATGGATCGCCAAGTCCACGAAAGCCCGAGACTTCGCAAGCAGGGCATAGACGCGATTTGATTTCAGGCCTTCGAAATCATTGCGGCCTTTCAGGTCGTCCTCGAAATGGCGGGCGAGCGCCGCCTCGATCCCCGAGCGTTCGTCGCTCGTGAGCACATTGTCGAAGATGATGAAACCGTCCCGATCGAAAGCCTGCTTGCATTCTTCGAAGGACCGGCCGCCAAGAAAGGGGGTCAAACGTGTGTTGCTCGCACTGCAGTGCGCCGCGTGTTCTGTATCTGGCATGTTTTCCTCCCGTATTTTTGAGATGCTACTCCCCTGCCCCAAGGGCAACAGAAGAGGCGTCGCCGAATTGGCGGCGGGGGGTGCACGATCCCCAATCCCCGGCCCCAATCGCCGGCCCCAATCGCTGCTTTGGGCTGGTCCTTGGATGCGACGAGACCTAAAACCCTTGCATGTACGATGGTACGAGTGACACCGAGCGCGCCACGCGCGGCATAACCGGCGACGGCTTTCTCACCGATAGTTGGTACCTCGGCTGCCCATCCTCGGCCCTGAAGCGCGGCAAGCAGTTTCGCCGTATCGTCCTTGGTGAACCGATCATGTTCGCGCGCACAGCTGCGGGTGAAGCGTTTGCCTTGCGGGATATCTGTCCCCATCGCCTGGTGCCGCTCTCGTCGGGAAAGCAGAAGGAGACCAGCGGCGAGCCCACGGTCGAGTGCCCCTACCACGGCTGGCGGTTCGGTACGGATGGCGTCTGCCGTCTGGTGCCCAGTCTAACGGGCGGTGAGCCCTATGATCCGTCACGGTTTACTGTCCGGCGATATCCAGTGGTCGAAAAGAACGGCATGGTCTTCGTCTATGTGAGCCACGATGCGCGCAGCAAGGCCGAGCCTTACCTCCCGCCACCCGATTTCGGGCCGCTTCCGGAGAAACCGAAATTCATCGTTGAGCGGCTCTACAACGCGCACATGGATGATGCGGTGGTCGGCTTGATGGATCCGGCCCACGTGGCTTTCGTCCATTCGCAGTGGTGGTGGCGTCCTGCGTCGGCAGGGTTGCGTCTGAAAGAAAAGCCCTTCGAACCCCGCGACAGGGGCTGGGCAATCGCACGCCATAAACCGTCATCGAACTCCCTTGCCTACAGGGCCATCTTTGGCGGCGATGTGACGACGGAAATACTCTTCCAACTTCCAGGCTATCGGTGGGAGATCGTTGAGAACGAGAAAGCGCGGCTTCTCACGCTGACGTGCCTTACGCCGGAGGAGCCGAAAAAGACCCGCATTACCCAACTCACATGGTGGACCGGTGCGCCACTGCTCAACCTCGCAATTCCGGTCTTGAAGCCCGCAGCAGGCATGTTTCTCGACCAGGACGGCGACATCATCAATCTGCAGAATGAGGGCATGAAGTACCAGAAGGCGATGATCTGGATTGACGATATCGACATCCAGGCCAAGTGGTACCGCATGCTGAAAAAGGCCTGGACGAAAGCTCGAACGACCGAGCAACCGCTGGAAAACCCTGTTCAACCAACATTACTCAGTTGGCGCAGTTGATGGGGCGATCGATTTCAGGGGAAAAGGATGTCGGGCAGCGGAGAACCAAGCGCCCCGGGGGGCTGGGGGGGCTGATGGGTCCGAGGTGCTTGTTAAGGACCACCGCCCGACCATTGCAAGATGCTCGTGGTTCCTGGCCATCGCAAGGTGAGATCGGGGAGAAATCGTGGCAGCGGCATTAAACATACTTCACCAAATGAAATTCAATTCATGAAGTATAGAATGCGGAGCACTACAGCCTGACATGTCAAATATTTCATCTATACGCAACTCTCCGTCCGAGAAGGTCGCCTTTCACCGGATGGAGTTGAACCTGATCTTGAATGTCTATGGACGGTTGGTCCGTGTGGGTGAAGCCCGGGACTATGCCATCGGCATGCATCCCGACCGGGCGATATTCGCCATGTACCGCCGGGCCGCTGAACAGCCGACCTGGCGGGTCGAGAAGGTTCCAGCCCTTGCAAACCGGCAAGGGGCTTACGCCGTGTTTGGATCGGCGGGACAAGTGCTACGCAGAGGGCGCGAACTGAAAGCTGTGCTCAGGGTGTTCGAGAAGCGGCGCTTCGAAGTTGTGGAGTGAGAGCGGAGGACGGTGTGCTCGCGAGCGTGTGGTTACATCAGTGACTGGTATGCTGCCTGCGCAAGCATGAATCCGCGCGTATCGCCAACCAAGCCAGGCTCCATACGGTTCATCACATAGGACAAGCACAACCGCGCGTCCTGGTCGATGAGCACGAGGGAGCCGCCGTATCCGCCCCAGAAACAGGTACGTGCATTCGGACCAACCGGTGCGATCTCGTTGTTCAAGCCATATCCAAGACCGTAGGTGATGGGGACACCCAACACGAGGTCCAGGCCAGTCGTTTGGACATCAAAAACGCGCCGCGCACCGGGCTCGGAAAGAAGTCGCTTGCCAAACGCTTCGCCGCCATTGGCCATCACCGTTTGGATACAGACGATGCTGCGGGCATTTCCGTGCCCGTTTGCTGCCGGGATCTCCGCCTTGCGCCAGGCTTCGGTCGCGGTGGCCGAAACATCGACCTTGGGGTTTTCGAATGTGCGAGCCGCGATGGACCCGTCGCTCGCCAGTGGGATGGTGTCGGCAGGCGGTGTGAGCGGCGCAATCCGCGGCATAGCGGCGTCGGCGACACCGATGTGGAAATCGGCGCCGAGGGGGCCGGCAATCTCATTCCGAAAGAAGTTGCCGATGGATTGCCCAGTCACACGCTGCACAACTTCGCCAATGAGATGTCCCTGCGTAAGCGCATGATATCCTGACTGCGTACCCGGCGCCCACCACGGCGCCTGCGCCGCCAAGGCCCCCACCATCCAATCCCAATCATAGAGCGCGTCGCCTTCAACGACGGCATCCATTCCGGAGAGGCCGGCAGAATGCGAGAGCAGATGCCGAACTTCGACGCTCTCTTTGCCAGCGGCAGCAAATTCAGGCCAGTACCGCGCCACGGGCGCATTCAGATCAATGGTCCCGGTATCGGCGAGCATCAGCAGGCACAGCGCAGCCATGGTCTTTGTGCACGACCACACGTTTATGATCGTATCTTCAGCCCAGGCTTCATCACCGCCGCGTTCAAGTTGGCCCGCCCAGAGATCCACGACCATTTCGCCCTCGAGGCTGATCGCCACCGATGCGCCGATCTCGTCATTGTCGCGAAAGTTCTGTTCGAAGGCATGCTTAACGGGTGCGAAGCGGTCGGCGCAGTGGCCATGAAGGGCTAGCATTCGGTTCTCCAGAAAACGAACGATTGGGGGGCTTGATGGGTTGAGTGGAGATCAGGCGTCCAGTGCGGTGACGATCGCACGGAAAAGCGCATCCTTGCGCTGTTCGAGATCTGGCAAGGCGTCGTAGGGCTTGAGCATGGGATGCGTTTTCTTTTTGGCGTCCTTGATCGGCCCGTAGGACCAGCCGTCGCGTATCTTCTGTTCCATCCACTGGTCATGTTGCGCGCTATCGGGCGCATCGGGATTGTCGAGGGTAAACTGCACGCTCTCGGCCGTGGAATCGCGCATCCATTTCGGCGCCTTTGACCATGGCGGGGCAGCACTCTGCCCATTCGCTGTCTGCCAGGCACGAACGGCCTCATGGACGACGCGCGCCATGGCTTCCACTCTTGCGTCGCCCTCAAGTTCTACGGCCGTATCCTGCTCCATGGGCTATAGCGTCCTCCAATCGGAGATCACCTGCAAGAGCCCGGAGTCGACCCACCCGGCGGAATTGTTTTCATAGGCAAAGGCCTGGCTGCCCGATCCGATCCCGTAGGCATGAACGCCGATGACCGTTGCCACCCCATCCTCATCGTAGGTGTAGACCGGCGAACCCGACTGGCCGCCAAACGTGTCGGCCGGATAATAAACCCGGCCGTCATGCACGGTTTCGATCGGTGTGGCATGGTGCCAAAGCTCTGCGGCATAGAGGGACTCTGCACCGCTGGCGCTCAGGTCTGTGACCTTGTCGCCGGGATAGCCCGTGACATGCACCCATTGGCGCTTAAGGTCTTCCGGATCGACCGCAGCGACGCGAAACCAACCAAGATCCTCGCCGATTTCCTTGTTGAGGTGCAGGGCGCCAATGTCGAAGCGAGGGTCGAACCGGTTGGACCATTCCTGATGCAAGGAAATCTTCTCCGCATAGAGTTGACCGAAGTGAGCGTAAGGCTCGTGCTGGCCCGACCGGCCGGGCCGGATCTCGATGCCGATGGGGTAAGGGCTGCCCCGGCTCGGCAAGATGCAATGCCCGGCCGTGAGCACCGTCCGCTGACCAACGAGAAAGCCTGTGCCCACAGTCTGTGTGTTGCCCGGCCAGTGCATGACGAGGGAACAGATCAGGCGGAAAGGATACGCAGTGGTCGCGTGGATCTGGGTCCGGTTATCATCGCCGATCACTGTTTCAAA
This sequence comes from Pseudomonadota bacterium, assembly GCA_038745855.1. Lineage (GTDB taxonomy): Bacteria > Pseudomonadota > Alphaproteobacteria > Caulobacterales > Hyphomonadaceae > UBA5336. The sequence continues at coordinate 21,422 of JBCDLC010000009.1, forward strand.
ACCGGCACTGCGTTGGCGGAAAGTTTCCAGATCTCCTGAGTAGTGCCCCTTTTTTAGCAAACGGTCGACAAGGCCCGGATCATCGCCCGGTAGAGCCAGTTTGCGGCCGGGAATAATCCGAGATTTTGGCGGCGAGGCTGGCGCCTCCGTTGCACGACCAGGGACCGACATGGGCTTGCCCAGCACCACATCATCGCCAGGACGGCTGCCAGATGTCGAAGCACTCGCTCCGGGAAAGTCAGCGGACCCGATGCGGTTGGCAATGGCACCTGCCACAGCCCCGGCAGCCGCTAGAAACTCTGGGCCGTCACCAACATTGCCGCCCGCTGCAGCGGGGTCATCGAGTATCGCGTCAGGAGCGTTGATCCGGGCTCGGATCGAAGCCAGCCAGACGCCTTGATTTGCTTCGTACCGACCGGTCTTGTTGGGGATACGCCGCATGTTTGGGCTCCCCTTGTGATGGATGCCCATGAGCTTCCAGGAGACGCTATCGAACACAGGACTACCCGAACTTCCGGGCTCGGTCGGTGTTCGGTAGTGCAGATACTCCGGGCGGCCATCGAGCGATTGCGCCGATCGCGGCGGACCGCCCAGCTCGCCGGCAGAGTGGTCGAGCAGGAGTTCATCATCGAAGGAGAACTTCGCTTCACCGCCCAACGGAAAGCCGAGCACCACCACGTGGTATCCGGTCCCATCCTCGTCGCCCGCGGGCCGGGCGGGGAGGTAGTCGCTCACATCATCGGCAGTCAGCGGGTTGGCGCAGCTTGGCAAAGTCGTTTTCGGCTTGAGCAGAGTGATATCGTGCTGGGTCTCCGGAGAGAACCAGACGATTTCTGCGAAATTGACCTCGCACTCCTCAACGGTGCGATTGATCGCGTCATACTCGTAGAAAATCGCCCGGCTGCGCATGAAGGACGCGCCGAGGACGCCGTCCCGGTCGCCAACGACGTGGTAGTTCGTTGCGATCAGGGGCTGTCCGGCCCAATCGTCCCTGAAAGCGCCGCCATCGATCACGAAGCCCGATCCGATCTGCTCCCAGTCCCCGCCCTTGATTGTCTGGATCGCACAAATGCTGCGGACCCGTTCCATGGCACCAAGCAGCCTGTCGATCTCCAGCATTCGGCCCGACTGGGCCTCAGCGTCCCGCTTCTCAAAGTAAGCCTGGAACCCGTCTGTCGGATCATGCGCCACGTCCCGGGTCTGCTCCAGGTCTCGGCGGATCAGTCCCGCTTCGGTGGGCGAAAGCACAACGGGTTCTGTCTGGATCGTGTCTTCAGGGGACGCGCCCTTGGCGGCGGTTGCGGCCCCCTTGTCGACATTGAGAATAGCGGTCTTGAGGATCCGGACAATGCCGCCGCGTTTGGTATCGTCTTCGCCGGATATCTCCCAAACCTGTTCGAGCTGGCGCAGGGCGGATGCAAGTTTGAAGGCGTCATTGCTCGGATTGCCAGCAAAAGCGCCATAACAGAGCGCCGCGTCGTCGTCGTAGCCGAGCACGAGATACGCCTCTCCGCATGTGGCGAGCGTCCACATATCCGACGGTTTCGCACCCGTTTGGAGGGCCGCTTTCAGATCGTCTTCATGTTGCCGCAGAATATCCTCTGCCAAAGCTCGGGCGGCCTCTCCCGATGCCCAACCATAGTCAGCCGCGCCATCGTCGCTGTCTTCTGCGCGGGCGGCGTCATTGACCCCTCGAATGGCCAGGGCTGCAGCATTGATCGCGTGATACGTCGAAGGGCTGACACCGGAATCCGGGTCCGCTTTCGCAAGATCAAGCGTCCGCTGCCAGACAGATTGGTAGGCGCCGACGGCCATCTCAAGGTCTCCGGGGCTCGGCGGAGACCCCTCGCCAGCGTTGAAGCGGATGACCGCGTTCATGTAGGCCTGCTTATATGCGCGCCCGAGATTGCCTTTCGCCGATAGCCAGGTCTTGAACGCATCGGTTCCTGGGTCCGCATCGGCTGTGGCCGCTATCAGGATCTTGGCCCGCCGGAGCGCGTCGGGCAGGCGACCAAGCTCAATCAGGGCCTGAATTTCCTTCTGCAACAGCGCTGGAGAACCGAGGTCTGCTCTCGCAGCCATCACGCAAAGAACGAGCATCAACCCGAAGGCTCGCTTGTCCTGTAGCGCCTGGGCGAGGTCCATGATCCTGTCGACGCCCTCGGCGCCCAGGTCGTCGGCCTCATCGATCACCTTGGCGACCTTACTGATCGCCTCGAGTCGGCTTTCTTCATAGCCCAGCATCATGAGCGTCCTGCGGGCGGCTTTGAACTCTTCCCGCTGGGTTTCGATATCTGTGAGGGCGTTGAGGGTCATGCCGGCGCTCCCGCTGTCTCATCGGTCGGCGTGCTTTGACCCGCCTGAGCTGACGTTTGAGCGTTCGAATGGCCTGGCCCATCCACGGTTAAACGGACCATACCGGAGAGATCGGGATCCGCGATCTCGTCCGGTGAGAGCTGGGGCAAGCGCGTAACAATGCTCTCCTGACCCGTCATCCAACTGGCGGTGACCTTCCGCATGCTGTCGACCCGGTTCTTCCAACCGCGCCGAAACGCTTCGAGGCGCCGATTACGGGTCATGATCTTCTCGTAAAACGCCCAGCGCGCATCGAGTGCCCGGTCCACCAGCAAACCCTCGTCGGTTCGTTCAACCGCCGCCAATGTGGTCGGCCCGAAATACCCATCGACCCCCGAGGGCGGCAATCCGGCACCGCGCTGGATGAACCGCATCGCCTGGCGCAGACCGTGGTTCACGCAAGCGTCGAACAGCGTCAGGGCCGACGCATCATCGGGCATGCGGTGGCAATGGCCTGCCCGCCAGTAGCCCTCGAAGTAGATCTGCTCGACCTCGTGCTCGCTGATATTCCTCACGCTCTGGGGCGGCTTGCCCTGCTTCTGTCGGAAGGTGTCGTATGTGCGTTGGGTCACGCCCTGATTGGTGGCGCCGCCCGGGTCGTCCGGATGGTCAACATAGCCGCCCTCGTAAACCCGCATGACATCATGGCAGCGCTTGAACCGGTTATACTCATCGCGAGCCGCGCCGATTGGGCTGACGATCATCTCATCGACGATCGGTTTGAGCGCATCGGTCAAACCGCCGAGCTTGGGCAGATGGAAGAATTCCTGATTGGTCATCAGCGGCGCGAGCTTTTTCTTTGCCGCCAGGTAGATGCGCTTGGCGTCGGCTGCGATGAGATCCGGCGAGAGGAACACCGCTGTGCGGAAGGCATTCAGGGCCGCATCCGCACCACCATCGCGCACCTGCTCGCTGAGGGTTCGCCAGGCCATGTTCACATCGGGCACGCTACCCCAGTCTGGCCGCTGGACTTCCCGGCGCAGCTCGAACACCAACCATGGCGCACCGGTGTAGGGCTTACCCTTCCGTGTCAGTGTGCGGCGCGCCTTGTCGTAGTCGATCTCGTCGCCAGGATCGCTATCGGCAATCAAGGCATAGAAGCCCGACGCAAGCTGGCCCTGGTCGTTGTCGAAGATATCGTCCAACACGGTCACAAGCGACGCCTGTCGTACGGCTCCCTTCCGGTCATTGATGAGTTCAAACGTCCGCGTGATCGTATCGCTAATATCGGTCTGGTGCAGGGCGCCTCCGATGGCTGGATTGGTCATGGAGACAAACTGCGTCACCGGCGTTTTCAGCGTATCCTCAAGCAGTGCTAGCGCGTCGCCGAAATGATCCTTTTGCATGACGCTACCGAAACCGAGCTCAAAGGGGCCGGCGCCGCGATAAACAAGCCTTGGGGTCAGCTGCTTGTTGATGACGAGCACCCGGTCTTGGCGCTTGTAACCCATCTCGGGAAGCGGTGCGGATTCGGGGATCATGTCGGTCGTCCTTGGCGCGGGGACCGGCGATCCACCGCCGACCCCACGTCCTCCCGATGGCATGCCACCGGGAGGTATTCCGCCAGCGCCAGCAACGTCGGGCTCCGGCACGGGCGACGCGACCTGGGAGCCGACTGTGGTGCTGGCTCCACCCATGGGCGCTGCGCCGCGTGACATGGGCTGGTTGAAGACCTGGTTCTCGGTCGCTGGCGCGAACACACCCGCCAGCTTCGTCTGCGCATCGAAATTCGTCTGGCCGACGACGCTGTAGATATAAGGCCCATACTTAGCGGTGTTGAACCGGCCCCGTCTCAGGCTGACCGCGCGTACGGCAACCGAGATATAGGTCTCGTCAGGCAGGAACGGTTCCCCGCGGAAGGTCTCGAGCCGGTAAAGGGACTGCTCATTGTCGGCCACGAGGAGGGTCGATTTAGCCATGTGCGAGCTCCGTATCTTCGACTGACGGGGATGGATCTTCAGGCTGGGACGCGATGGGCGACGATGGCGCGGGCGGCGCTAAGCTCGCTGGGTCGATCCCTGCATCGCGAACCAGGGCTTCATCGGTGGGGCGCATAACGGGCCGGCGGGCGTCGCGGGGACGGGTCACAACGGGCCCCGAGGCCTCGTCCAGCAGCATGGATTGCAACAAGCGCGCGTATTGGATGTTGTAGTGCTTGGCACTCGTGCCCAACTCATCGAACGGGACGAGATCGTGATGCCGTTTCCGGGCCAGGTCCTTAGGCCCCCGGCGGAAGCCGCAAAGATACCGCTCAGCACACCAGCGCGCGTGCTCAAGCCGCGCCAATTTTACCAGTGTACTGCAGTCTCCGGCCAGCACATCTCCCGGCGCAAGGCGAGGTAGACGATTGACGGACGGCGCCTGACCGTCGCTCCCCGTGAGCCAGGGCCCCAGATCAAATCCCGCCGCATGCAAGAGCGCGGGTACATATCCAGCAGCGGAACGGCTGGAATACCGGTTGACCTCAGCGAGGTTGCTCCAGTTCGTCGGCGGCGTGTCGCTGTAAAGGGCGTTGTGGGTCGCATGGACCTTGAACGCGGCGAGGTCGGGCTCGTTATCAAGGACACGGGATGCGGCGACCACGTCACGCCAGCTCCCAAACTGGATGATCGGAAGCCGTGAGACAACGGGTCCAGTCCGATCCTTGGGGATGCGGCCCGCGGCCATGCCATCGACTTGGGAATTACCCCCGCGGGCGCAGGCAAAGACCGGACACGCTATTTTTTGCTCAGGAATATCGCCGGACTCAGCCATGTCAGCGATAATGCGTTTTGCGTCTGCCGCAGCGGCCATGGAGTCGAGCCCAGCGCCCGTTGTGACATAGATCGCCGCGGGCGGAGCAGCGGCAAGGCGGGCTGCAAACGCGCTTGCCCTCTCCTCAAGCGTATCGATGGTGCAGCCGAAGAACGCGCCGTCAAACACGTCTTGCCATGCAGGCACCCTTTGCTTGAAGCTTTCCCAAACTGCCGGGTCCGGGTCGAAGACCGTGATCCAGGGCAACCGATCTGGATCGGTCCTTTGAGTCTCGCAGAACTCGGCCAGAATGGCCTCGCCCATCGCGCCGAAACCGAGGATCAGGATGTGCTGGATTTCACCCTGCTGGAGGCGGAACACAGGTTCGACCGTCATGATCGCACGCGCAGCGGCTCGGCTCTCGCCGATAAACTCCACGACGCTGTCTAGCTCGTTTCCATCCATCGGCGTGTCTGGTGGCTGATGGAAACTGTAATTGAGCTCATCCCGACGCTCGAACCAGGCGTCGTCGGCGGCAACAAAGATGTGCGGCCCTTCCTGCACCTTGAGACGTGCAGCTCCTCGTCCGCTGGCAGCGATGGCTTTCGACTGGAAGTCGCGGTCATCGAACACCTGGGCTGCCATGTCTGCGTTATCGGCGTTGTCACCGGTCGCGAAAACGAGGGCGCGCGCCTTGTGCGCCGCAGACCAAAGCAGCATCTCCGGCAAGCCGATGTCGCTATCAAGGGTCAGAATTCCGTCTGGAACCGTTTCCTTCCCGCCGGGCTCGAACTGCACGACCTTGAGGCCGCGATCCGCAGCAACTTCAGCCACGTGGTCGGCGATATCGGTCTTGCCGATGACCACCACATGGTCGGCATTCCGCCATCGGGCGAAGTTCTTCAAAATAGCCTGGTACAACCACGTGATAGCGACCTTGGCGACCGTGGCGAGGAAGAATAGCGCTCCGAAAACGCGGGCAAACATGAGTGCGCCCCATCCTGGCGTGTCTCGCGTAATCCCGAGTTCGCCGAGGACTGTGGCCGTATAAAGGTCCGATGGCGTGACGACCGATAGTCCGAGATAAGCGGCCTCGCCCAATCCAAACGCAGGACGCACCTCCGTAGCGGGTACGGACAGCCAGCCGAACACAGCCGAGCCATAGGCGAGTGCGCCCAGGACGGCGATCAGCGGGATCGGGATATCGATTGTCCGCCGCCGCAATCTATCGCTCTGACCCCCAAAGCGCGTCATGCCCCAGCCCCTCGGCCTGGCGACTGCCCGGCCAGGCTTTGGGCCAGGTCGTAGAGTGCAGGATCGATCCGGCGCGCCATGTTGCAGGGGCATTCGCCATGCACGTGGATACCGATTGCGCCAATTTGGCTATGGTCGGCCGGGTTCACCCAAATAACAGGGCCACCGCTTTGGCCGCCAAGGGTTTGGATCGCGTAACGCAAGGTGACCGGATCGCCGCCAGGCGCCAATTCCCGGTCGCCCGTGTGCATTCGTCCGCGCCGCAAGTGAATTCCGGCCCCCGCCGGAACGGGATAGCCGCCCACCAGCACGCTATCGCGCACGCCTGGCGCGACCACAGCAAGGGGAAGAGGCCGCCCGATCGAGGCGATGAAATTCGGGTCCCGCACCCTCAGAAACGCATAGTCGAAAGGCCGATTGATCGGCTGGCCCTGGGCGAAGCGGGGCGAGAACAACACGTCAGCTTCGGAAATTTCGGTCCGCGCGCCCATCATTGGCTCGCCGAGCGCGTACCCTGCGAACACTTCGACCTTCATTGCGCGTTTCGAGCCCGGCGCCATGGCATGTTTGAAGACGTTATGCGCCGCGGTCACGATCAGACCCGGCGCCATCATCCAGCCTGACCCGGAAATGACCATGGGATCATTGCCAAACCGGCGATAGTGGGCACGGATATAGACTACCGCCGACCAGGGCCATTTACGATAATTAACCACCTCGCGGATCTGTGCCTGGCCTGGACAAATAGCTTCCGGTGTCATCGCACTGGCCCGAGAGCCGAAATCGTCCTCGGTTTCCTTGGGATCGGCGGGCGTTGATAGCGCCATGTCCTCGCCATCGCCCAGAAGGATGGGCGTTGTCGGTGGCGGTGTCAGCGGATCGAAGCCCATTCTGGGTTTACCCCCCGCGTCCAGTCAGCGTGGTATGATATCGGTGGCCGGCGGATCCGTAGTTTCGAACCCCCCCGGCGTCACGGAGAGATCATCAGGCACAGCCAGCCCCTCCAGCGCCCTGTCCGCACGTGCGGCGCTGCGATCTCGCTGGCGCCCTTCCCGGTTGAAGCGCGATGCATCCACCGCATCCAGGCGTTCCTCGAAGCGATTGTCGCTTTCTGCCAGCCGCGCCGCCAATTCAGCGTCGGTTTCGAGGACCCGCGCCTGGGTATCCGCTTCGGTTTCCACAAGACCGGCCCTGGCATTCAGCAGGTTGGCCTGGGCGTTCAGAAGGTTCACCTCCGCTGCGATCTCGTCGCTGTCGCGCCTGAACCCGGCGATCGTTGCCTCCGAAAGCGCCTCGACCACTTGCGCAGGAACGCTGGCGACGCCTGCAAGTTCGCTGTTTCGGTCAACGCCCACCGTGCTTGGCATGCCGTTCACCCAGGTGATCTGGGTGGTCTGGTCGGCGAAGACGCCGGCTGGTTGGCGAATGACAAGGGGTGGTTGATTGTTCGGCAGGTCGAGGATGTCATCCACGATATACCGATCCGCGACAGCCACCGTGATCCGATGGGGTGCGGTCGCGCGATAGCACAAGCCGCTGCTGCAGACATTGCGAAAGTCATCCGCATCAAGCAGCGGGACATTCATCTCCGGCGCGTCCCCCGGCAAGGGCACCTTGCCCGGATCATTCGACACGGTGATCTGGATTGTCCGGGGATCATCGGCGAGATCCTGGAGGAAGAAGCACTGCTCAATCAGTATCTCATCGGCGAAGATGCCGCCTGGAATGAGCAGTTCGCCTGTTTCATCGTCCACCTCGAACGCGCAGTCTTGGCGCACAAAGGCCTGGAACGCAGACGACAGGGCAACGTTGGCCCGGCGCACTGCATCCTGGTCGAGCGGGTCAAACACGACCTTGCCCACGAAGATGTCCCGTCGTCTCTGTCCGCCGCTTTCGAGGGCTGTAATCGACCGGGCGAAATTCTTTGCAATCTCTGCCCCTCGCGCAGTGGAGAGCGCCGAGGAATCCGAGTCGAGCAACCGGGAGCGCGGGTCCACCGTCACGGTAAGCTGGTTGTCTGCAGCAATGGCCCGATTGAGCTTGGCGACATAGGAGAAATCAGTGTCGCCGACGATTTGCTCGCTCAGCCTTGGAAACACGAAACCGTCCGGTGATTTGTAGAGTTCCAGGGTCACCAGGGTTTTGGGCAGATAGTATTGGACCCCAGTATTGGAGCGCCCTTCCAAGGACCGGTCCATCTGGCTTCCAAGGCTCGTGCAGCCCGCGGCCGCCAAGCACAGGGTGCCTGCAGCCAGGAGGTCTCGCTGGCGGGTGTTCCGCACCATACTTCTCCCCTTCTACTCTACCCCCGTTAATCTTCTGTTAAGGCTCACGGGGCGGGGCCTGTCAACGTGAGTGCCCCAGTCAGGCGAGGAGGGCCAAGCCAAAATACTGCCTTTCATCGAACCACGTCTGGTCGATCGTCCACCCGGCTTCACCGACGATCCGCGCCAGGGTTTCGGGCGTGAATTTCCTGGACACGCTGGTCAGCAGCGTTTCGCCATCTGCAAAGTCGAAAGACTGGCCTGCGATGGACACGCTCTGGTTGCGCACGCTGCGGATGGACATCTCAATCTGGCTCAGATCATCGTTCCACTCGGCCTGGTAGACGAAGCCATCAGGATCAAAATCAGCGCCCAGTTCCCGGTTCATACGCGTCAAGAGGTTCACGATGAACATCGCCGTGACACCGTCGGCATCGTCATAGGCCGGCACCAGAATGTCTGGCGACTTCCGTAGATCGAAACCGAGCAGGAACCGCGCATCAGGCCCGAGCGACTCCCGCGCCAACTGGAAAAATGACCGGATCTGCGCATCGCTAAGGTTGCCAATGGTCGAGCCGGGAAAGAATCCGCAACGCCGTCCGTTCGGCAGGCCGGAAAGGTCGAGGGGTTCAAGAAAGTTCCCAACCAACGGTACCACATGCAGATTGGGATAGTCAGCCGCCAAAGTGGCCGCCGCCATCTTCAAGAACTCCTCGGAAATATCTTGCGGCGCATAGGCCTCAGGCGCTTCAAGCGCGTCGAGCACCAAGCGGGTCTTGATTGCTGCGCCAGCGCCATACTCCACAACCACGGCGCCGGGACCAATGGCCGCCGCGATTTCCGGTGCGTAGGCTTTCAGGATCGCTGTTTCGGTGCGCGTCGGATAGTATTCATCGAGCTTCGTGATCTGTTCGAAAAGTTCCGAGCCGCGCTGGTCGTACAACCACTTCGAAGACAGGCTCTTCGGCGTTTTTGCCAGCCCTTCACGGGCTTCACGCAGGAAATCCGGATCGGGCCCTGCCTCGCTGCCATCACCATCCGCCATCATGCGTCCTCCGCTAGTCTGAGACCGGAGAACTGCCATCGCTTCTCCGGCTGAAAGAAGTTGCGGTAGGTGGCCCGAACATGGTGTGGCGGCGTTGCGCATGACCCCCCACGCGTGACCATCTGCCCGCTCATGAATTTTCCATTGTACTCACCAATGACACCGGGCAGTGGCGCATAGCCTGGGTAGGGGAGATAAGCGCTCGCCGTCCATTCCCAGACATCTCCGAAGAGCCCGAGCATGCCGCCAGACGCCCGGCTCTGCGGCTTTTCAATCTGCGGTGCAGGACGCAACCGCCCGCTTTCCAACTGGTTCCCTGACCGGGGATCGTGGCGGGCCGCGGCAATCTCCCATTCAGCCTCCGTCGGCAGCCGCTTACCAGCCCACCGCGCGAAGGCATCGGCCTCGTAGTAGCTGACATGGCAGACGGGGGCTGCCGGATCGACAGGCTGGAACCCGCGCAGGGTCATCGCCCACCATTTACCATCCCGCTGCTCCCAATAGAGCGGAGCGTTCCAGCCCTCCGCACGCACCGTAGCAATCCCGTCGGACAACCAGAGTGCCGGTGTCTCGTAGCCGGCGTCCTCAATGAAATCGATCCAATCGCCATTCGTCACCGCTCGGTTGGCGATACGCACATCTCTTAGAAGCGTTTGGTGACGCGGGGCCTCATTGTCGAAACAAAAGGCCTCGCCTGTATGACCAATCTCGACAATTCCGCCAGAGAGGTGGCTCCAGCCTGACGCTTCATGCGATGCAGGGACAACCGGAAGCGGGCTCGGCGCCCGGAATGCCGGTTTCAGTGGGTTCTGCGCAAACAGGTGCAGGATATCGGTGAGGAACAACTCCTGGTGCTGTTGCTCATGGTGCAGGCCCAGCACGAGCAGCTCCGCGAACGCCGCATCCCCTCCCCGCGCCGCGATCAGCGTTTCCATCGCCGCGTTCACATGGGCCCTGTAGTCGAGCACCTCATCAAGGGACGGCCGCGTTATAAGCCCGCGCCGCGGCCGGGCATGGCGTTCGCCCGCGCCTTCGTAATACGAGTTGAAAAGGAACGCATACCGGTCATCGAAAGGCCTGTAGGCCGGATCCAACGCCTTCAGCAAAAATGTCTCAAAGAACCAGGTCGTGTGCGCCAGGTGCCATTTCGCCGGGCTTGTATCCTCCATGGATTGGACCGTTGCGTCAGCATCTGAAAGCCCGTCGGCCAACGCTTCGGTCTGGCGCCTGACGGCTTGGAAACGTGCCGAAAGCGGCGTGCCGGCAGCCGGTGTGATCGCCGTGGTGTGGTCCATGGTGCGTTCCCCTGCTACGCGTGCTTAGCCTGTTAAATTCTTGTTTACCAGTCTGTTCGATCGCCCTTACCGAAGCGTCACAAGCGCGCTATGGGCTGGTCTTTCAGCACGCTTCCAAGCGTTTCCTCAAAAACGAGCGGTAATATGGCGAAGATCCATCTCCACAGGGGCGACCTGCCCGATGACCTCGATCTCGGCGCAATCATAGCGGTCGATACGGAAGCCATGGGCCTCAGCCCCGGACGCGACGCCCTGTGCGTCGTTCAGCTTTCTTCTGGGGATGGGGAAGCGCATCTCGTCCAGCTGACGCGTGACTACGCATGCCCCAATCTCAAGGCCATCCTGGCCGACGATAAGCGGCTGAAACTCTTTCACTATGCCCGATTTGATGTGGGCATGATGATGTTCTGGCTCGGGATCACCTGCGCGCCGGTCTGGTGCACCAAGATCGCGTCCCGGCTGGCCCGCACCTACACCGACCAACACAGCCTCAAGCACCTGGCCAAGGAAATCGCGGGCATCGACATGTCCAAGGCCCAGCAAAGCTCCGATTGGGGCGCGGCCGAGCTGTCCGCTGCCCAACTGGAATACGCCGCTTCAGACGTGCTTTACCTACACGAAATCAAGGAAGGGCTGCAACAGATGCTGATCCGCGAAGGCCGGCTCGAAATCGCCGAGAACTGTTTCAACTTTCTCCCAACCCGTGCCGCCCTCGACCTCCAAGGCTGGCCCGACACCGACATCTTCGCGCACAGCTAGTGCCCTCACGGCGCCCGCCGCACGATAAATCGAATAATAGACTTTGCCGGCTCAGAAAGCCTCAGGCTATCCGCCAACGCGAGCAGATCATCGGCGTAGCCAGTGATAAAGGGCGTAACATTGTATGCGGCGTTCCCAACCACGCCAGCGGTTGCGAGCATTAACCCCTCCCGAAGGACCGCAAGCATAAAATTTCTGGCACCGCCCTCAGCAATCTGACGACCGCGATTTGCATCCAAGCTGTCATCGCCTTCCAGGTCGCTAAGATCGTCGCGGATCTCCGCCAGACGCTTGTGCGTTGCGAGGGTGGCAATCTCCAGATGATTATTCAGACCTTCGACGACGTGCGTGAGCTTCTCAACGATCTCATCGGTTTGGGATCCGGTTTCACTTGGTCGCTGCTGACGGCTTTCAATCTCCTGGCACGTGGGATCGGTTGCCGTCATGGCGAGATGGAGGGCGACAAACTTTTCTAGGAGATCGCGCCCTTCAGGCGGGAGAAGCGCTACACCCTGGGGTCGGTTTGGGCGGCGGCCGTGGCGGCGAGTACGGCGCCGTAGATGGCGCGAGGCACATACTCAGTAAGAAGCGTAAGCCTGAAAATGGCGACCGTAAGTTCGGGAGATACGCTTTCGTGGCCCAGGAGAGGATTGCCATGGCTGTCGACCAAGCTGGTGGTTTGTCTTTCAGGAAGATTTCCAGCGCCTCTGGCGCGTCTATCTTCAGATCCGCCATCGCGTGTGACCCCCGCCTCGCGGTTCAGTGCCTCTCGAGCGCAATGGGTCAGGTATCCAAAAAGCTCCGCAGTTTCCGGCTCCGGCTTGGGTGCTTCAGTTTCCTGAGCGCCTTTGCCTCGATCTGCCTGATCCGTTCCCGGGTCACGCTGAACTGTTGGCCCACTTCCTCGAGTGTATGATCGGTGTTCATGCCGATGCCGAACCGCATCCGAAGCACGCGTTCCTCGCGCGGGGTGAGGGAGCTGAGCACGCGGGTCGTGGTTTCGCGGAGGTTCGACTGGATCGCTGAGTCCACGGGCAGGAGCGCGGCCTTGTCCTCGATGAAATCGCCGAGATTACTGTCCTCATCGTCACCGATCGGCGTTTCGAGAGAGATCGGCTCCTTGGCGATCTTCAGCACCTTGCGGATCTTTTCCAGAGGGAGGCCTAGCTTCTCTGCCAGCTCTTCCGGCGTCGGCTCGCGGCCAATCTCATGCAGCATTTGACGCTGAGTGCGGACAATCTTGTTGATCGTCTCGATCATGTGCACCGGGATGCGGATGGTCCGCGCCTGGTCGGCGATCGACCGAGTGATGGCCTGTCGGATCCACCAGGTGGCATAGGTCGAGAATTTGTAACCGCGACGGTACTCGAACTTATCGACCGCCTTCATGAGGCCGATATTGCCTTCCTGGATCAGGTCGAGGAATTGCAGGCCGCGATTGGTGTATTTCTTGGCAATCGAGATGACGAGACGGAGGTTGGCTTCGACCATCTCCTTCTTGGCGACCCGGGCCTCACGCTCGCCCTTCTGCACCGTCTGGACGATTCGGCGGTAATCATCGATCGGAACACCGATTTCCTGGGAGACGCGGCTCACCTCGTCACGGAGCAGATCGATCTTGCCCTGTTCGGTGTCGACAAACTTCTTCCAACGCTTTGTAAGCTGCGAAACATCCTCAGCCCAGTTCGGATCGAGCTCCCGACCGAAATAGTTCTGCAGGAAGTCCTTGCGCGGCACGCCATGGCTGTCGGCAAGGCGCATGAGCTTACCCTCAAGGCCCATCAGCTTCTTGTTGATGGCGTAGAGCTGTTCAACCAGCGCTTCGATCCGCGCATTGTTGATGTGCATCGTCTTGAGATTATCAACGATGGCCAAGCTCAGCGTGTCGTATTTCTCTTGGTCCTTTGGCGTGAGCGCCTTCCCCTCAAGCCGGCGGTCGACCAACTTTTCCTGCAGCTTGCGGAAGGATTTGAAGTCGCTTGCGATCTTGTCGAGCGTGTCGATGACGCCGTCGCGCAGCTCCGCCTCCATGGCGGACATGGACATTGCTGCGCCCTCGTCCTCATCGTCCTCTTCCTCGCGCTTGCGCTCGCCCTCTTGCCCCTCCTCACCTTCAGCAGAGGCCTCGGCCTCCTCGTCATCGTCCTCTTCTTCCTCGGGCTCCGGCGGCGGGTTTTCCGCGCCATAGGTCGCTTCGAGATCGATGACGTCCCGCAGCAGAATACGCTCGTTGATAAGTTCGTCACGCCAGACCATCATGGCCTCGAACGTTAGCGGACTTTCGCACAGCCCGCGGATCATCGCGTCGCGGCCCGCTTCGATACGCTTGGCGATGGCAATCTCGCCCTCGCGCGACAGCAGCTCCACGGTGCCCATCTCGCGCAGATACATGCGCACCGGATCATCGGTCCGCTCAGTGCCGCGGGCATTGCCCTTCTTAACCACGGCCTTAGCATCGTCCGTCTTGGCCGTTAGCGCGCGGGACTCGTTTTCCGCTTCCTCCTCGCTCTCGACCACGTTGATGCCCATGTCCGACAAGGTCGCCATGACATCTTCGATTTGGTCCGATGAAAGTTGGTCCTGGGGGAGAACCTTGTTCAATTCGTCGTGGGTGACATAGCCCTTGGCTTTCGCGTCCTTGATGAATTTCTTCACCCCCGACGCATTCATGTCGAGCACGGGTGCGTCTGTGTCAGCCTCGCGCTCTTCAACCTGAGCTTTCGCCATTCGTATACCTCGCATCGAAGGGCGCCCCAGCGCAGGACCACCACTTCGGTATGTTCTTCAAGGCCAAAGCTCAGCGCCCGGCCTTCTGTGCCGCCTCATTCAGCCGTGCCCGCCAGGCATGACCCTCCGCAATCTGGCGATGGAACCGCTTCAGGTTGTCGGCCGACTGAGTCGCCGCTTCCCTCGAACCAATGCCCTCCGCCGCGTCCAGCTCATCGGCACTCACAAACTGCTCCAGGGCTATCAGCCATTCCCTCGCCTCTGGTCCGTCGGACATGAATTCAGGCGTTCTGGGATATTGATCGAGCAAGTTTACGGCGCGGGCTTTTCCGCAACCCAACAGATGGGTTCTCACGGCCGCGCGGTCAACCTCCCCAGATCGTGTGTAGACAGCGAAAATGGCATCCTGGATGCAGCGAACATCCGGGTCGGGGAAGGCGGCCGCTGCCAGGGTCTCGCCATGGTTGTCCAGTAAAGCTGGATTATCAACAGCGCGGACGAGGTAGCCCAGCCCCTTCACCATACCATGGGTTGCTTTCCGCGCGCAGACATCGGGTCCAGGGCCGCGTCCACCATTTTGGCCAGATCCTGCATTCACCCCGCCAATTCGCCGCGCCATGGATTGGGGGCCGCGCAGACGGAAGAAATGGTCGCGCATCCGTTGGGCGAGATCTTGCTGGTACGCCGCCCGCACGTCAGGGTTCTGGATCGCGCCAGCTGCCGCTTTCAGACGCGCACCGAGCCCCGCCTTGCGCTCGGGCGTATCGAGCGGCTCCGCATCACGCTCGCGGCGCCAGAGCATCTCAACCAGAGCCAACGGTTCGTTGAGCAGGGCCGCCATCCGCTCCTGCCCCCCTTCGGTCTTGAGAAGATCGTCGGGATCCATCTTGTCCGGCAGCAGACAGATAAACACAGACTTGTCTGGTTGAAGGTGCGGGAGCGCCACATCGATCGCCCGGAAAGCGGCACGCGTACCCGCGCCATCGCCATCGAAACAGAGGATCGGATCCGGCCCCGCCTTCCAGACCATGGAGAGCTGCTGCGGTGTCAAAGCGGTCCCGAGCGGCGCGACGGCGTTACCGAAGCCCGCCTCGGCCAGGGCGATCACGTCCATGTAGCCTTCACAGACGAGCAGTCCGCCTCGCTCGCCATAACCGATCGCTTCGCGGGCGCGCTTGTAGTTGTAGAGGACAGAGGACTTGTGAAAGAGCTCGGTCTCAGGCGAGTTCAGGTATTTCGCCTTGTCTTCAGGATCGAGGGCGCGGCCACCAAAGGCTATCACGTCCCCATGGATATCGGTAATCGGGAACATCACCCGGTTGCGGAAAACATCGTAGGGCTCACCGCCCTTGTCAGACACTTTCGCCAGACCCGCAGCGACAATCTCATCGGTCTTGAAATCGAGCGCCTTCAGGTGCGCAAGCAATTGCCGCCAATCGTTTGGCGCATAACCAATGCCATGCCGACCCCACGCATCCGGACCCAACCCGCGCTTGGTATCCAGGTAGCGGCGCGCGTCAGCGCCATCGGCCGACTTAAGGCGCCCCACGAAGAAATCCTGTGCGGCCTTGCAAACCGACTTGAGGCGATCGAGCCGGCTGTACCGCTCACGCACTTCCGGGCTTGCCGTCGGGATTGCCATGCCGACTTCACCCGCAACCCGCTCCACCGCTTCCATAAAGCCGAGCCGTTCGGTCTCCATGACGAACTTGATGACATCCCCCCCGAGCCCGGACGAGAAGCATTTGAACATCTGCTTGGCGTCATTGACGTAGAAGCTCGGCGTCTTCTCGTTCGTGAACGGGGACAGCCCGACCCATTCCTTGCCGCGTCTCTGAAGCTTCACTTTCTTGCCGATCACCTGAGACGGCCGCGCGCGGGCCTTCAACTCGTCAAGAAATCCATCGGGTAAACGCATAGCCATGATTGCCGTTTCGTTTGATTCGGCACCCCACCAGCTCGGAACAAGTAGGGAACTGTGGTTAACCCTTCGCTAACGCTCTTTCGAATGCCTGCCATCGAGGGCATGATCCCAGAAAACACGACCGAGGACAGCGCCCTATGCCCACCCCCGTCATCGACACCTATTTCGATTGCTCCAGTCCGTGGACCTATCTCGGTTTCGAAGGCGTCATCCCCATGGCCGAGCGCCTGGGCGTGTCCATTCACTGGAAACCGGTCCTGGTGGGCGGGGTTTTTAATGCGGTGAACCCGAGCGTCTACGAAAGCCGCAAGGCGCCGGTGAAGGCCAAGGCCCGTTACCATGCCAAGGATCTGAAGGATTGGGCACGCCTGTCAGGGCTCTCGATCAAGATGCCGCCCAGCGTCTTTCCCGTGAACAGTGTGAAGGTCATGCGCGCGTGCATCCTACTCCAGCCAGAAGGCAAGCTTGTCGATTTTGCCCGGGCTGCCTTCCAACTCTACTGGACCGAGGACAAGGATATCTCCCAGGACGATGTCATCGCAGAAATCTGCACCCGCGCTGGAGTCGATGCCGCGCAAGTCTTCGAGGGTATACAGACCGCCGCTATCAAGGATGCCCTCCGCGAGAACACGGAAGCCCTCATTGCCCGCGGCGGCTTTGGCAGCCCGACCTTCTTCGTTGGCGATGATATATACTTCGGCAATGACCGGCTGGTGCTGGTCGAGGCGGTACTGCGACAGGCCGACAAGACGGCAGTCTGACGCCCAGACACAGGCGCCGCTCAAACCCCGCGCACAACACGCATCGGTGGTTGGGACAGTGTGCGCCATCCAACCGCTGCGCCCCCAAACGCTGAAATGCCCACCGCAAGGGCCACCAGGGCTCCAACCTCGCTGACAGGCCAGGTCCACTGCGCCTCGAACACTTGAACGACAATCGGGTACGCCGCTCCGACACCCAGTGCCGCACCGATCAGCGCTCCAGCCGCACCGGCGAGCGCAAACTCCCCTGCATAGAGCCGCAAAACCGCCCCCCGTTCGGCGCCGAAGGTCTTGAGCACAGCCGTTTCCGCTCGCCGCTTTCGGGCCATCGCTGCGAAGGCTCCCATAAGAACCAGCAACCCAGCCACGGTAACCACGCTCGCCACAGCGTTCACGGCGATCGCAATGTTGCCGAAAACCTCGGCCGCGGCCGCAAGCGCTGGCCGGGTCTGGAAAACGACGACCTCGGGCAATCGGTCGCCGAGTTCATCGATGATCGTCCCTTCGGCGCCGGCATCCGCCATCGCAATGGCCACATGGTAGGGCTTGGCTGCTTCAAGCGTGCCCGGTGAGAAGATGAATGGCGTGTTCGAGCCGATCCCGAATGTGCCCCAGTCGACCCGTCTCAAGGACGCCACTTCGGCGGTCACCTCGCGGCCAAACACGTTGAAACCGATCGTATCACCGATCTCCAGTCCAAGCCCGGCTGCCGCATCCGCCTCAATCGAGACAAGCAGCGACCCACGATAGCCGCTTGGCCACCAGTCGCCGGCCACCAGTTCGGCCTCGGGCGGTTGGGCATCGAGGAACGTCACGCTGGTTTCGCCATCGACGACCCAGCGCTCGCTCTCCGACACCGAGCTGACGTCCAGCGGCTGGCCTCCGAGTGCCGTCACGCGCACCAGCATGAACGGCGCCCTTCGGAACCGGTCCGGGTCATCGACATCAACGCCTGCCTCCGCCAGCACGGTGTCGAATGCCTCGATCCCATCCATAGGTATCTGGGTAAACACGAGCGACGGAGCATTGCTCGGCGCAGTTTCGCTGATCTGGCGCAATAGATTAGCCTGTACCGAGGCCACAAGCGTGAGCAGCGCGAGCCCAAGCCCCAACGCGGGAACGATCGTCGGCGCCAGCGATCCGATCCCGCCAAGATTGGCGAGCGTCAGCCGCCACAGCCCTTTGGCGTTTCGTGCAGAGGCCCGGGCAAGCGTCCTGATTCCGTACGCAGCCAGTAGGAAAAGGCCCCACGCCACCAATGCGCCGGCCAAGAGGATCGCGGTGAGCCAGGGCCGCCCGCTTGTCGCAATGGCGAGCCCAGCCAGCAGCACCGCCGCCAGCAATGATAGCCCGCGCTCGAAAGCAGGCGTTCCCGTCCGTTCTTCTTCCCCCAACTGCCGAAACAGCGCCGTCGCCCGAGTCGCGCGCGCGCGTCCAAGAGCCGGCAGCGCAAACACGGCGGCCGCCAGTACACCAAGCGCCAGCGCCTTGAGCAGCGGAAGCGGATAGACCCCAAGCGCCTGGGGCAGCGGGATCGACGCGCCTGCGATCGCATTGATCAAAAAGGGCACCACTGCGCCGATCATGACGCCCACAAGGGCCCCCGCAATCGCAAGCACCCCAAGCTGCCAAAGATAGGCGGTTCGGATCAGATCGCTTTCCGCTCCCAGCGCCTTGAGCGCTGCGATCGATCCGGTGCGGCTTTCGAGGAACGCTCCTGTTGCCTGGGCAACACCGACGCCTCCCGCAACCAGTGCTGCTATACCGACGATCGCCAGGAAGTCGTTCAGCGTATCGAGCAGCGCTTGCAAGCCATCGACGGCATCTTCAGGGCCCCGCACCCTTAGCCCCCCTGCCCCAAACGCTTTCTCAAAGGCCTCCGCCACGGGTGCCAGCGACTGCCCGTCATCGAACACGACAAGGCGTTGCGAACGAAAGAGTTGTCCGTTCACCAACCTTTCCGCCTCAAGCAACCCGTCGATCTGCACGAGCGCTTCCGGCCCGAACGCGCCAGGGGCACCGACCCGGTCTGGCAAACCATCGAGCCGGGCGCGCACCTCGGCGCGGATCGGCCCCAGCGTCACCGGATCCCCGATCTCCACGTCAAACGCATCGAGGAAGCTCTGGGTCACCACCGCGCCCCAGCGGTCGCCCTCAAGCGCCAAAGCGGACTCGAGGCCTCCCGTGCCGCCAGACAGGGCCACCGCGCCCACCAGTGGATAGCCGCTATCCACACCAATCACGTCGACCTGCCGACGCCGGTCACCGGCCGTCGCCATGACGTTTAGGTCGACCCGTTCCGCAACCGCGCCCAGCGGATCGATGAAGGCCATCTCTTCCGGCGTCGCCCGTCTCTGGGCGGCAGTGAACATGGCATCCCCGCCGAGGAGCGTCCGCGCTTCGCCGGCCAGTCCCCGCGTAAACGTCTCCGTCACCGCCCCAGACGCGGCTATGGCTGCGGTGCCAAGGGCAAGACAGGCCAGATACACCCAAAACCCGCGCAGTCCTCCAGCAAGCTCCCGCCGTGCAATACGAAGCGCCGCCCCGTTCACGCGAGCCGCCCTGCCTGCATCGTGACAACGCGGTCAGCCCGCTTGGCCAGCGCCAGGTCATGGGTCACCAATACGAGGCTTGCGCCCCTGTCGCCGGCGATATCAAACAACAAGTCCGCAACCCCGGCCCCCGTCTCGGCGTCAAGATTACCTGTCGGCTCATCCGCAAACACAAGTGCCGGATCACTGGCCAGCGCCCGGGCAACGGCTACCCTCTGGCGCTCTCCCCCCGACATCTGACCAGGATAGTGCGTCAGCCGGTGCCCAAGCCCCACCGCGTCCATCGCCTCCCGCGCCCGCGCGTCCACATCGGCGATCCGCGCGATCTCAAGCGGTACGCGCACATTGTCGAACGCGGTCATTGTCTCGAGCAGATGGAACGACTGAAACACCAGGCTCACCCGTCCCCGACGCAGCCGGGCCAGCGCATCCTCGCCCATCCCGTCTATCCTTTCGCCCAGCAAGGTCACCGTGCCCGCTGAAACCGGTTCAAGCCCGGCTGCCACAGCAATCAGCGACGATTTCCCCGAACCGGATGGCCCGACAACGGCCACGCGCTCGCCCCGCTCCACCCGGAAATCGACGCCCTTTAAGATCTCAACCGGGCCAGCGGCCGCACCAAGGGTCAGCTTCACGCCCTCTAACAGCATGGCCGCGTACGATACCGCGCCTTGGGCCGTATCTCGCCCGGCATTCTCCACCTGGGCAGTCGGGCCTTTATCAGGCGGAAGCGTATCGGGCATGGCAGACAAAAACCCTCTTTGCGTAATCGCTGGTAGATCGCAGGCGGTGACAAACCTACATAGTTGCAAACCAACATCGGTGCCGCTCCACCCCTGACAAGCCCCATGTCTTCACCCGAAACGAAAAACCGAGGCGCGACTGGCGCTCGACCGGCCCGGTGGCTGTCAGGCACTCTTGTCGGCGCAGCCATGCTGGCCGCCTGCTCAAACGGCGACCCGGAGCCCGCCCCATCGGAGGCTGCACCGCCCGCTCAGCCCACACAAGCAGCGGCAAACACCGCCCCTACCAACCCGACCGAAGCGCGCGATGCCCCCGTCATCGTGTTTCTCGGCGACAGCCTCACAGCCGGTTTCGAGCTAAGCCCCAAAGATGCCCTGCCAGGCCAGGTTGCAAGCGCTCTGGCCGACCTGGGCGTTGAGACAAACGCCGTGAATGCGGGCGTTTCCGGAGACACCACTGCAAACGGCCTTGCCCGATATGACTGGTCGGTCGCCTCCGCCGATCCAGATCTCCTCGTGGTGGCGCTCGGGGCCAATGACTATCTTCTGGATCTTTCGCCCGAGACAACACGGGCCAACCTCGCAGCAATCCTCGGCCGGGCAAAGGCGGACGGCACACCCGTCGTGCTGGCGGGAATAACCCCCCGCTCCGATGCAGCGCTCGGCAGTCGGGACGCCGCCTTTGGCGCCATCTATCCGGAGCTGGCAGCGGAATATGATGTCCCACTCCTGCCAGGCCTCCTGGCGGGCGTGCGCGATAATCCCGATCTCCTGCTCGCAGACGGTCTCCATCCCACTGCCGAAGGCGTGGCCATCATGGCCAGCAACCTTGCAACCGTGATCGCGCCGGAATTGGCGGCTCTCTCCGAATGACAGAAACGGCGATGCCTTCAGGCTCCGGGCCTCCGGCGACCGACGCATCGAGCCGCGTGGACCGCGATCGGGGATCGGGCTTTGCGACCGAACTTTCCAGAGACCGGGCGGCCAGGGAACACGCGCGCACCCTCAAGCCTCTACGCCGGCTCATCCCGTTCATTCTTCGGTATCCCTGGTTGCTGGCGGCCTTCGTCGTGTTCCTCGCCCTCGCCTCGACCCTGACGCTCGTGCTGCCGGCAGCCTTCCGCTTGCTCATCGATTGTGGCTTTGGCGGCGCACCCGACACCGCCGCCTGTGCAGCCTTTGCAGGCGGCGACAGTCTCGACCGCTATTTCTGGATCGGTATGGTCGTCGCCGGGGCCCTCGCCATGGCCGGCGCCCTGCGCTTCTACTTCATCTCCCGGCTCGGCGAGCGCGTCGTCGCAGACCTTCGGATCGCCGTCTACGACCACATCCTCGGCCTCTCGCCAGTGTCCTTCGCGACAACGAAAACCGGTGAAGTCCTTTCCCGGCTGACCACTGACACAACGCTGATCCAGACCGTTGTTGGCTCTTCGATTTCCGTTGCGATCCGGACAACCGCGACCACACTCGGCGCCATCGTCCTGATGCTCGTCGTCAACTGGAAGCTTGCCGCCATGGTCCTTGCCATCGGCCCGGTCATCATCGGCCCCATCCTGCTTTGCGGCCAGCGCCTGCAACGGCTCTCGCGCGCGAGCCAGGACAGTCTGGCCGATGCCTCGGCCCGCGCCAGCGAAACCCTCCGCGCGGTAGAGACGGTACAGGCCTTCACCCGTGAGGACACCGAGCGGGCGCGCTTCGCACAGGCCGTGGAAACCAAGTTCGATGTCTCCCTACGGCGCATCCGCGTCGAGGCGGTGATGATGGCAACCATGTTTTCGGCCATCACCATCAGCCTCATTTGCGGACTCTGGTACGGCGCGCTCCAGGTCCAGTCCGGTGCGATCACGCCCGGCACCATGACCCAGTTTATCATGTATGCATTCGTCGCCGTATCGGGCGTGATGATGCTGACAGAAACCTACGCCGAAATCATGCGCGCAGCCGGTGCCACAGAGCGCCTGATGGAACTCCTTTCGACTGAACCCGCCATCACGGCCCCCGCTATTCCGCGCACGCTCGCTAGGCCCGTCAAAGGTGCCCTCGCTTTCGACGACGTGCACTTCGCCTATCCCCTCCGCCCCGACACCGAAGCCCTGAAGGGCATTTCCTTCTCCGTTGAAGCGGGCGAAACCGTGGCCCTCGTCGGCCCATCCGGCGCTGGGAAGTCCACGGTCTTTCAGCTCCTGCTCCGGCTTTATGATCCGCAATCGGGCCAAATCACATTCGATGGTCAGAATGTTCGCCATCTTGATCCAGAACGCCTCCGGCAGCACCTCGCCATCGTGCAGCAGAATGCCCCTCTCTTTTCTGGGTCAGCGGCCGAGAACATCCGCTTCGGCCGTCCCGGCGCAACCGCCGCCGATGTGCGGGCTGCTGCCCGTGCCGCTAATGCCCACCGCTTCATTGCAGAGCTGCCCGAAGGCTACGAAACCCAGATCGGAGAAGGCGGTGCGACCCTTTCCGGCGGTCAACGTCAACGTATCGCCATCGCCCGGGCGGTCCTACGCGATGCGCCAGTCCTCCTGCTCGATGAAGCGACCTCCTCGCTCGATTCGGAAAGCGAGCGGGCCATCCAGGACGCCTTCGAAGCCCTCTCGAAGAACCGCACAACACTCGTCATCGCCCATCGCCTCGCCACCGTCCTCAAGGCCGATCGCATCATCGTCCTCGAAAACGGCCAGATCATCGACGAGGGACCCCACGCTGATTTGCTGTCCCGAGGCGGCCTCTACGCGCGCCTTGTGGAGCTTCAATTCGGCGCGCTGGAACGCTGATCAGGTGTGGATCAGCCACAGGCATGCGCCTGCGGTCGTAAGGAAGGTCAGAAGGGTGATGATCGTCCCGACCAACCGGCCCCAACCGAGACCAGGTGCACCACCAAGTCCCAGCGCATGCAGGACGCGCCCGATGAAGAACACGGCGCCGATACCGTGGATGAGCGCGACCGGCGCTTCCAGCCCGACCAATGCGAACAGTCCGATGAGGATGATCGGCACATCCTCAACCGCATTGGCCTGGGTCCGCATGGCCCGGGCCATAGCGTCGTTGCCGCCTTCGCCGAAATTCACCCGCTGCGCGACGCGAACGCGGCCACAATTCATCTTCAGCGCCAGAAACAGCAGAATAAACAAGCTCGTGTAAAGCGCCGCCGCCTGTAAGGGTGTCATGGATATCTCCTCCCGATTAGTTCTCGAATGCTAGTGGGGTTGCGCTGTTTGGCCAATCGATAAGGGGCGTTCGCTGCGCAATTCACTCCGAGCCCGCGTGCCGGCCGCACTCAGTCTCCCGCTCAGACGCTGGAAATCCGCACACACCAACGGAAGTGCAAGCGGAAAGCCGGTGATGCTAGCAAACATTTCGCTTTCCAAGGGCGCACCCAGGACATATCCTCAACCTATCCGAGGGGCGCGTCTGGCAAGCGCCGAGATCGACCTGACGCCGGTCGAGCACCCTTTGAACCTGATCCGGGAAATGCCCAGCCCTGGGCGTGGCCGGCGTAGGAACGGAGACGAGGATGAAGATATCCGTCTGGGTCGGGCACCCACGCCAGGACTCGCTTTCCCACGGCATGGCCGACGCTTTTACGCGAGGCGCCGAAGAGGCTGGAGCAGATGTCCGGCGGCAAAATCTGTTCGAAATGGATTTTGATCCAGACCTCCAGGAGGGCTACCACGCCCGAAAGCAACTCGAACCGTGTCTAGTGCAGTGGCGCGAGAACATCCAATGGGCCAACCACCTTTGCTGGGCCTACCCCGTCTGGTGGGGCAGCATGCCGGCAAAGATGAAGGGCGTTGTCGATCGCGCCTTTCTTCCCGGCTTCGCCATGGAGTATCCTGAAGGCAATCCGTTCTGGAGAAAACTCCTGAAGGGACGCAGCGCCGACATCCTGCTCACATCAGACGCGCCCGCCTGGTTTGACCAGATCTCGAACCGCCGCCCGGCCATGAACCAGGCGACCCACAGCGTGCTGAACTTTTCCGGCATCAAGCCCGTGCGGACCCTACAGGTCGGCACCGTGAAAACCGCAAACGAGAAGAAGATCCAGTCCTGGCTCGACGCTGCCTATCGGCGCGGCCTGAAGGCCGGTCGTGCATAAGGAACCGATGACATGAACAAGCCCATTTCCCCGAAAGAGTTCGAAGGCCCACACGTCACGACCGGTCCGCTTCCGGCGTCCCGCAAGGTCTTCTCCCACCCCACAATGGCGCCAGATCTCGCCGTCCCCCACCGGCTGATCGACCTGCATCCCAGCGCCGAAGAGCCCCCCGTCACCGTCTACGATACCTCCGGCCCCTACACAGACCCGTCTGTCACCATCGACCTCGACGCCGGCCTCCCGCGCATCCGCACCGACTGGATCCTCGAGCGCGGCGGCGTTGAACACATAAACGGACGCGACATCCGCCCCGAAGACAACGGCAATGTCGGCGACACCCACCTCGCCCGAGAATTCCCCACAAGGCACCGCCCACTTCGCGCCATGGGCACCAGCGCCAAGCGAAAGTCAGACAAAAAACACCCCCTCACCCAGCTCGAATTCGCCCGCGCCGGCATCGTCACCAAGGAAATGATCTACGTCGCCGAGCGTGAAAACCTCGGCCGCGCCGCCATGCTCGACCAGGCCCACGCCAAGCTCGAAGACGGCGAAAGCTTCGGCGCCGAAATCCCCCCTTTCATCACGCCGGAATTCGTCCGCGACGAAGTCGCCCGCGGCCGCGCCGTCATCCCGGCAAGCATCAACCACCCTGAATGCGAGCCCATGGCCATCGGCCGGAACTTCCTGGTCAAGATCAACGCCAATATCGGCAACTCTGCCGTCACGTCCTCGGTCGAGGAAGAGGTCGACAAGATGGTCTGGGCCACCCGCTGGGGCGCAGACACGCTGATGGACCTCTCCACCGGCCGCAACATCCACCACACGCGCGAGTGGATCCTCCGCAATTGCCCTGTCCCCGTCGGCACGGTTCCCATCTACCAGGCCCTCGAAAAGGTCGGCGGCATCGCAGAGGAGATGACCTGGGACATCTACCGCGACACCCTCATCGAGCAGTGCGAGCAAGGCGTCGACTATTTCACCATCCACGCCGGCGTTCGCCTCGCCTACATCCACCTCACCGCCGAGCGCGTCACAGGCATCGTCTCCCGCGGCGGCTCGATCATGGCGAAATGGATGCTCGCCCACCACCAGGAGAGCTTTCTCTACGAACGCTTCCCCGAGATCTGCGAGATCATGCGCGCCTATGACGTCACCTTCTCCCTCGGTGATGGCCTGCGTCCGGGCTCCATTGCAGACGCCAATGACCGCGCCCAGTTCGCCGAGCTCGAAACCCTGGGAGAGCTCACCCGCATCGCTTGGGACCATGGCTGCCAGGTCATGATCGAAGGGCCCGGCCATGTGCCCATGCACAAGATCAAGGTGAACATGGAGAAACAGCTCCGCGAGTGCGGCGAGGCCCCGTTCTACACCCTCGGCCCCCTCACCACCGATATCGCGCCGGGCTACGACCACATCACCTCAGGCATCGGCGCCGCCATGATCGGCTGGTATGGCTGCGCCATGCTCTGCTACGTCACGCCCAAGGAGCACCTCGGCCTCCCAGACCGGGACGATGTGAAAACCGGCGTCATCACCTACAAGATCGCTGCCCACGCTGCCGATCTCGCCAAAGGGCACCCCGCCGCACAGATCCGCGACGACGCCCTCTCCCGCGCCCGGTTCGACTTCCGGTGGGAAGACCAGTTCAATCTGGCTCTCGACCCTGAAACCGCCCGCGACTTCCACGACCAGACCCTCCCCAAGGAAGCCCACAAGACCGCACATTTCTGCTCCATGTGCGGCCCCAAATTCTGCTCCATGAAAATCACCCAGGACGTCCGTGACTACGCCGCCACCCTCGGCGACAACGAACGCAAGGCCCTCGAAAGCATGTCCGAAGAAGAACGCCGAAAAGGCATGGAAGACATGAGCGCCGCATTCAAAGCCCGCGGGGGAGACGTGTATATCGCCGATCACTGAAGCGCTTCTAGGCGAAGAGTACGCGGGTTCGCCGCCTAGGAAGTGCGAAAAAACACGACTCGAAAGCGGAGCCGAGTGTCCGGTTGCAAATCGCCGCTTTAGCGGCTTAGCCGTGCAGAGCTTGCAGTAGCGGCTGGAAAGCGTAAAGCGCGGGCCGCCTGCCTGAAGCGGGCCGAACAATCCGAAGTATCTCTCCTTCTGTGAGCACTTTCAAAAAACGGTTTACCGTTGGCTTGGATATGCCAGTTTGGACGGCGAATTGCGTACTTCTGAATATCACGTTCTCGAACATGAAATTTGCTGCAGTCAAAAAGTCTTTCGACGATAGCGCGTCCCTGAAGCGGGATTGCATCTCCTCATACAATAACTGTATCCGCTCGATTTCCCCACACTTGAGAATAGCCTGCTCCCGCAAGGCGTTCAGAAAGAATATGACCCACTCTGTCCAGGCGTTGTGCGAGGATACAGCTCTCATCCTGTCTATGTACTCATCTCTATTGATCTCAAAATACTCGGAGACATAAAAATGTGGAGCTGAGATCAAACCACTTTGCCATAAGTAGAGCGTGATCAACATCCGCCCCATCCTCCCATTTCCATCATTGAATGGATGCAATGCCTCGAATTCAACATGTGATATTGCAGCTTTTATAAGCGGATGATCGGTTGAGCTCTCAATATACTGCACCAACCGCTCCATATGGGGCGCGAGTTGCTCTGGACTGATCGGGACATACAGAATTGTCCGCTTCGCCCTGTCAGCGAGATAATTCTGTTCGATTTTGTAGCGACCAGGATCGAGATTATAGCCTCGACCTGGCCGCAATAATTCATGATGTATCGACTTTATGAGGGATTCTGAGATTTTCTGGCCGGCTTTCATTCGGTATTGCGCCAGTCGAAGAGCGCGAGCGTAGGACAGCGTTTCGATCGCGTCAGGGCGATGCCGACCCACATCTATGTCCTTTTCGGGATCTTGGTCGGCCTCCAGCGTCAGCACTTCTTCCAAAGTCGTGATCGTGCCTTCCATTCTCGATGAAACGACAGCTTCCTGTCTTCGCAGGGGTGCCAGCAGAAGTTCACTGTCCCGCATCTGACCCAGAAGGACATCGTAGCGAGTGATGGAGGCGACAGCGCTGGACAACGGATCCAAGAGCTTCTGGGCATCAAGTCCATTGGGCGGAAACGCGTCGTAGTCATACTTGACGGCTTCAGAGACATCGGGTTCGTGCATGCCATATCCCTAGTGGCTCAAAATTGACTTCTCGTGATTGACAACAAGCATTGTAGATCACGCGCATTACGCTAACAGGTTTGTGGATCAAAATTTACATTTTTTGATCAACAAAGTATATTGCTGATCATGAAAGCCGCTCAAGGGTTATTGCTCCCAAGCTTTGCCCCATTTAACCTGCAGGGACGAGGCCCCTCGGTGGCTTCACTGGCCAAGACTGTCGCAGTTATACAACTCAAGGAAATCAATCGCTGACACCTTAGGGCTTACAGTTCGGAGCGGTACCGCCTCGAACACTCCCACATCGACCGGACTAAGCTCAGCATCAGCCGCCGCTAAGACTTATCCAACAGTTCAAATTTGAAAATACGAATAAAATCAGTTATCTAAAAGAAAATCGGCCTTCCCAATCCTCCCCCTCTCGATCTGTGGTAATCTCTGCTCCATGGATCGTTTGATCATCCTTCTTCTCGCCCTTGCGGCATGCCTCGTGCGCTGGTTCAGCGGTCGGGTGATTTCGTGTGCGCGAAGGGGGGATCACGGCCCGCTTGGTGGCGGCAGGGGCCGGTGCGGCGATCCTCTTATTGTTCAGGTGAAGATGCGGGTTGGTCTCCGCATCACGGGCGAGACAAACGTCTCTTCAAAAGCGGTGCGGGCGTTCCCCGCCATTCAACACAATGGGCCTTGCCGCGCGGCGATGGCGCCTCTCCGAACCCTCAAGTCAAACACGCGTTGGGCGGCGCGGCGACGTTTGAACACAGGTTCGGAGACCACTCGGCAGGCATTGTGCACCCTGCCAGCACAAAAGGGCCGGCTGGCTTTCCAGCGCCTGGCACCCTAGCCAGGGCCCTTTCAGCTTGATTTGTCCCCGGATGCGCCCTGGCGCAGGCCGGACAAACGTGCTGCGCTAAACACAAAACGCCCCATCAACCTCGCTTGCAGCCGACCGCCCTACTCCACAAGACGCGCGCGCAGTTCCGGGCTCGGCACCGGGCAGGCCCGACGGCCAAACCGGTAGCGGTTCTTCGCCATCCGGTCATAGACCCAATCCAAAATCCCACGGGGCAGCACGTTCACCACCGACAGGGCCTTCCACGGCCAGCCGAGCGCAGACATGGCCGCTGCAAAGGCGGCCATCCGAATATGCGCCTCGCCATCCACGATCACGATGTTTGTTTCCATGAGATCGGGATCGAGACCGTGGGCCTCATAGAGCTGCCGCCCGGTGGGAGAATGCGCCGTCACGAACCGAAAGCGCTGCTGAGTATCGTGCTTGGCGATGAACCGCGCAAATCCCGAACAGAAAACGCATGTCCCATCAAAGACAATAAGATCCGAACCCATCGCCGCCACGTGAGGCCTCCCGAACCACCGCTTACGTCGTCTAGGTCGGCCCGACGAGGCACGATTCAACGCCAATTAACGTCGCACCCCTTAGGCCCCATCCTTCGGGCCGCGAAAAGCAACGCCGGTCAAACGATATCCAGCAGCTTGCTGTTCGGGCGGCCGAGCACGGCCTTGTCACCGTTGATACCAATGGGGCGCTGAATGATCTTCGGATTCTCCGCCATCGCCGCAAACACCTCATCGTCGCTGGCATCGGCGCTGAGCCCCGCTTTCTCGGCGTCCTTCTCACGCCAGAATTCCTTCGGGCTCACCCCGCCCAACTTCTTCGCGATGTCGCGCAATTCCGCTTCCGAAAGCTGCGCCGCCTTGGAGGCATATTTCCGGATCTCCGGCTCCACACCATTGGCCTGCAACAGCTCGAGGCCCTTTTTCGAAGAGCCGCAGCCGGGATTATGGATGAGGATGTAAGCCATGGAATGATCCTTCGCATCGGAGAGAGTTCTGCCCGGCGTTGGAACTAGGCGCGCACATCGCCGCGCCAAGCCGAAGGTGGAACATCGGCGGCGACAAAACCAGAACGAGCGCGGGCGCCCCTTGGCAAAACTATTCCGATTACTATTTCATGATAAACGATATGAGGAGGCAGGAATGGACAGCGCGTGGCCCTGGATCTTTTTTGGCATCGGAATGTGGTTCCTGTTCGGCCCCAACCGGTGGGGCGCACGCCGATGCGGCAGCAAGCGCAGCAAACGGGAGCGGACCGCCCAAGAGCATGCGGACGTCGCGCGGCTGAAAGAAGCGCTCGCGGACTCCCACGCCCAGATTGACGCCCTGAAGGCGCGGCTTGAAGCGGTCGAAACCATCGTCACCGACGAGGAACGGATCTTGCGCCGTGAGTTCAGCGCGCTCGACGAGGCGCGGGCCTGATCAGGATCGGCGCCTAACGCACGCCAATATCATCCAATGCACCACGCAGGCTAAGGCCCTCGCCGTCACCGTCCTCCTGGTCTTCACCGGTTTCAGACCGGTCGGCAGACTCCATGAGAACCCCGTCGCCCTTGAGCGCTTTCAAGACGGCGATGTTCTGTTCAACAACCGCGTCGGGCGCGTCCTGGCTGGCTTCAACCATGGCGTCGAAATCACCCCGGAGCCCAAGAACCAGGGCAAGGTTCTGGCGGATCGTACTGGTCGCATCGGGCGCAGCGGCGGCGGCTCTCAGCTCCGCTTCCGCCCGCGCAAGCGATCCGGACAGGGCAAGCGACAGCCCGTAGTTCGACCGGGTGGCGCTCCGGTCCGGATCAATCTCGAGGGCGCGCTCATAGGCGCTTTGGGCCCGGCGGTGCTGGCCGACCTTGTCGAGGGCCAGGCCGAGATTGGCATAGGCGGCGGGATTCATGGGGTCGTTGCTGGAGGCCCGGTTGAAAGCATTGACGGCAAGTTCCGGCTGGCCGAGTGCCATGTGCGCGCGCCCTTTAAGAAGGTGGAGCGCGCCATTGTTGGGGTGAAGCACGAGGGTCTGTGTGGCGATCTCGATGACTCGGTCGAAGCTGCCAATCGCCCGCAGCGCTTCGCCGAACCGCAGGGTCGCTTCGGGATCACTTGGGTCCTTGGCATATTCCCCGGCCCAGAAATTCGCCCGCTCGAGCGGTGGTGCCCGGTCCGCCGCTTCCCGGGTTTCGGCATCGGCCAGCGCCACGTCGGGATTGGCGGTTTCCGCGGCCGCCAGATCTCCGCCTTCGCCGGGAGCGGTTGCACAAGCGGTCAGGCCAAGCAGAGCGAGGCTGGCAAGGGGCAAGGGAAATGCGAGTGACCGGGTCATTGGCTTGACACTCCGAAGCTGGCACAGACAAGCATCCCTAGGCGCGGCGAGGTCAAAAGTCCGTTAACGGAAGCCGCGCTCGCCTTAACCAATGCCCGCTCGAACAGATCGATCAGGCCGCGAGGAGTCCCGCCATGCATGCTGCGTTCACGACCGAGGCAGCCGCACCGATCAAGGTCCACGCTTTCACGCGCCAGTCGTGGACATCCGCCGCCCTCGAGGGTCCGCTCTCAGCCTTCGCCGAAACCCAGGGCTTCGTGGGCGGCAAGGGCCAGGTTGTGACCCTGCACGATGGTGACGGAAAGCCCCGGGACATCCTGTTCGGTCTGGGCGATGGCCAAGACTGTCTGGCCTTCGCAGCCCTGTCCGCCAGGCTGCCCAAGGGTACCTACAAGGTCGAGACAGTGCCTGACGATTGGCCAGAGGCCTGGACGGCGGCAGGCTGGGCCGATGGCGCCTACCAGTTCGATCGCTACCGCAAATTCATCGAGGCGCCGCCACATCTCGCTCTCAGCACCGAGGGCACAGCGGCGGATGAGGCGTCAGCACTCTCCCGCGAGGCCGACGCCGTCGCTTTGCTCCGGGACCTCGTGAACACACCGGCCGCCGACATGGGCCCCACGGGCCTGCAAAGCGCTGTTTCCGCACTCGGCGAGACCTACGGCGCCACCGTCGAAGTCACTATCGGCGAGGCCCTGCTGGATGCAAACTATCCAATGGTCCACGCCGTGGGCAGAGCCGCCCATGAAGCCCCGCGCTTCATCGAACTGAGCTGGGGGCGCAAGGATGCGCCAGAGCTTGCCATCGTCGGAAAGGGTGTCGCCTTCGATAGCGGGGGGCTGAACATCAAGACCGGCGACTTCATGCGTATCATGAAGAAGGACATGGGCGGTGCGGCCCACGCCATCGCCCTCGCCAAACTCGTGATGGACGCGGAATTGGATGTTCATCTCAAGCTCTACGTCCCGGCGGTCGAGAACGCGATCTCCGCAAACAGTTTTCGCCCCGGCGACGTACTAAACACGCGAAAGGGGCTCAAGGTCGAGATCGATAACACCGACGCCGAAGGCCGCTTGATCCTCTGCGATGCGCTCGCCCGGGCCGAGGACAGCGATCCAGACCTTATCCTCGATTTTGCAACGCTGACGGGCGCGGCCCGGGTTGCGCTCGGCCCAGACCTCGCACCGTTCTACACACGCGATCCGGCGCTCGCCGACGCGATGCGGGCTGCGTCCGAAACCACCGGAGAGCCGGTCTGGGAGATGCCGCTCTGGATGCCTTACCGCGATATGCTCTCAAGCTCCGTCGCCGATCTCTGCAATTCCGGCGGGCGCCAGGCGGGATCGATCACAGCCGCGGTTTACCTCGCCCATTTCGTTGAACGCGAGCGATGGATGCATTTCGACATCTGGGCCTGGCGCGAAGCAAAATATGGCCGTCCTGCCGGCGGCGCAGCAACCGGGCTTCGGGCGGTGTGGTCCATGCTCCAGACCAGATATGCCAAAAGCGCCTAACGTCGCCGCACTGAAACCCCGTGTGCCTTGGACCCCGTCGATTATTAGGAGATTGACTCTTTACGGATTCTCCGAATGCGCCGATTCTCTTTTCAGACAATCGGGAGAACAGAATGGCTCTCAGCGAACGTGATGCCCTCATGCTGTGGCGCTCAACCATGTCCGGAATTGTGAGGTGCGATGCGCCAGACCTGACCGCACGCCAGCAAGCCATGCTCGCGATTGTCGCGCTCGACACGGGTCCGCACACGGTTCGTGGCCTGTCGGAACGGCTCGGCGTCGCCAAGCCTGCCATCACCCGGGGGATCGATGCGCTTGAACGGTGCGGCTTCGTTCGCCGCATTCCCGACAAGTCAGATATGCGCAGCATTTTCGTTGAGCGGACGGTCCGCGGTATGGATCACCTTCGGTCGGTCGCAACCATCATGCGCCGCGCGGCCGGGGTCGATATCCCGCTTCCCGCGCGCGAGGAGGTCTTCGACCAGGATCTTGATCGAGCATCTGCCGCAGCCTGATCGGCACCGTGCAATTTTGCCAGACGCTGATCCAGTGTAAGCCAGGCTATGGTCAATTACGATGATCCTCGGCTGACAACGCCATCGGGTTCAGGCACTGCGATGCAAGTCACCGCTGGTGTCGCTGCCATCCGGGCTGAGCCGGAGCCGGACGCCGAGATGACGACGCAGGCCCTCCATGGTGAGGTTCTGACGGTCTTCGAGGAACAGGGCGAGTTTGGTCATGTCCAACTCAGCCGGGACGGCTATGTCGGCTGGGCCCTCATGGAAGCACTGTCAGCGCCCGTTCTGACACCCACCCACCGGGCGACGGCCCTGCGCACCTATGTCTACAGCGCACCGGATCTGAAATCGGCGCCGCGCTACATGGTCACCTTGGGTGCCCAGGTCGTGGCCGAGCAAGAGACCGGCGACTGGATCGGTTGTGCTCGCGCGGGTTGGGTACATAAACGGCATCTGGCACCCCTTGGCGCATGGGACACCGATCCTGCGGCGATCGCGCTGATGTATGAGGGCACGCCGTATCTTTGGGGCGGCAGGGAAAGTCTGGGGCTCGATTGCACCGGGCTGACCGTCGCAGCGTTCGGCGCGTGCGGCGTGGTCTTACCCCGCGACAGCGATATGCAATTCGCGTGGACAGGAACAGCAATACCGGATTGGCAGACGAAAGGCACGCTCGCGCGGAGCGACCTTGTGTTCTGGAAGGGCCATGTGGCGATCATGCTGGATGGCGAACACATGATCCACGCCAACGCGCACCACATGGCCGTCGCCTCTGAGCCCCTTTCGAGCGCAGTGACCCGTATCGCCGACCACTACGGCCAACCCATCGGCGCGCGTCGTGTGATGCTTGCGCAGGAGAAAAACCGGCGTCCAGAGTGGTTGCTGTAGATCGGCCCTGGTTCCCTCGGAACCGGCTCAGAATACGAGGGGCACAAGGATACACGTGATCGCCGTCAACAGCGCGATGGCGACCAGATTCAACCTGAGACCGGCCCTGGCCATCGTAGCGAGGGTCACATGGCCGGTGGCGAAGGCGACCGCGTTTGGCCCGGTCGCCATGGGCAGCATGAAAGCGCAGCTCGCCGAAAGCGCAAGCGGCACGGCCAACAGGCCCACATCAATCCCCGTCGACAGCGCCAGCGCACCGAAGACTGGGATCAGCGCTGACGCTGTTGCAACATTACTGGTCACCTCTGTCAGAAACATGACCAGTGCCGTAATGATCGCGACCAGCACCACCGTCGGCACAGTCGCAAAGACCGCGAGTTCACGACCGATCCACGGGCTAAGCCCCGTCACCGTAATCGCGTTGGCCAGTGAAAACCCGCCACCGAACAGGAGCAGGACACCCCAAGGGATGCTTTCCGCTGATTTCCAATCGAGCAAGGCCGACCGGGGCGCGCGTGCTGCACCAGAAGGGACGACAAAACAGAGGATCACACCGATGATGGCGATCACATGGTCTGTTAATCCGGCGAAGGGTGTCGTCCCTGCCAATTCGATCTGCGCCAATTGGCGACGGAAGACCCAGAGGAAAGCCACGGCTGCAAAAACTCCGATGGTCCGCCACTCGGGCGTCGTGACTCGGCCCAGCGCCCTGAGGTCTGCACCAATGGCGTCCCTGCCTCCACTCTGACCAGTCCGCTCGATCGAGAAAGCCCAACGGGTGAGAACGAACCACGCGGCCGGAAGCAGGAACGCGACCGCCGGGAGGCCAATCATCATCCATTGGACAAAATCGATATCGAGGCCCGCATTGTCATTCAAATAACCGACGACGATGAGGTTGGTCGGCGTGCCCACCAGCGTGCCAAGCCCGCCGATCGAGCAGGACCACGCGATCCCAAGGAGAAGCGCCCAGGTGAAAGGGCTGTCCAATCGGTCCCGGCCAACGATCTCAGCAGCTGCCGAGATCGCGATCGGCATCATCATGATAGATGTCGCCGTGTTCGAGATCCACATGGAGAGGATCGCAGAAGCAAACATGAACCCAGCGATCAGACGCGTGGGCGAGGTGCCGATACGATCGACAATGGTCAGCGCAATGCGGGCATGCAGGTTCCACCGCTCGATGGCTTTCGCGACAATGAACCCGCCCAGGAGAAGGACGACGACTGGATGCATATACGGCGCGGCCGCCTCGGAGATCGTGAGCACCCCGCAAACGGGCAGGATGACGAGCGGCAAAAGGGACGTCACGGGGATGGGGATCGCTTCGGTGACCCACCAGACGCCCATGAGGACAAGCATGGAAAGCACGATCCAGGCGGCACGGGCCTCGCCAGGATCAGACGCACTTTCGAGGAGTGAAGGCGGCAGGGGAACACCTTGCAGAAGGACTGCTAGCACTGGCGCCAGCCACAACCCGATCCGCCCCAGGCGCGAGGGGCTTGGTTCCGCCACAGGATCAACACCGCCAGTCAAAACACGTCAGGCATCGACGCCAACTTCCCAGGCGGTCACCGCGCCTATGTCCTCGCCGCGCCAGGCCGACCACGCCACCGGACCATCAACACCGGCGCAGGTCGCAACCTTCCGGGCCCAATCGGCTTCATCGATGGACTGTAGGGCGACCGGATGAACCCCCCAGAGAAGCTGCGCACGCCTAAGCCGGGCGGTATCACGCGACCCGTAGAGGATCGTAGGTAGGCCCCTGTGACGTGCGAAGCGTCTAAGGCGCCGGGTCGAACCAGTTCGCAGGACCAGGGCGGCGCAATGGTGGCGTGCGGCCAGCCGGAAGGCCGCATCCGCGACGATATCGATCGCTTCCTCACAGTCTTCGCAGTCCCCGGTGAATTGATCCAGCGAGTGCGCAAAGTCATCGGCCCCTTCAGCGGCCGCGATGATCCGGCCCATTATGGCGACAGCGGTCGCCGGATGCCGGCCCACAGCGGTCTCCGCTGACAGCATAACAGCATCGGCCCCCTGGTAAACGGCCGTGGCCACGTCGCTGGCCTCGGCCCGGGTTGGCGCTGCATGCTCAATCATGGATTCCAGCATCTGCGTCGCCACGATCACCGGCCGCCCGGCCGCCCGGGCCGCCCTTATGATGCGGCGTTGGATAATCGGAACCTGCTCGGTCGGAAATTCCACGCCCAGGTCGCCCCGCGCCACCATGACCCCATCGGCCGCCTCGATGATTCCATCCAGATTGTCGATCGCTGCTGGCTTTTCGAGCTTTGCTATCAGCGGCGCCTTGTTGGTAATCAGCGCTTTCGCTTCCGCAATGTCTTCCGGAGTCTGCACGAACGATAGCGCCACGATGTCGATATCATTATCCATCGCGAAGGCGAGATCCTTCCGGTCCTTCTCGGTCAACGCACGAACAGGCAAGGCTTTACCCCTGACCGTGAAGCCCTTCTTGTCGCCGAGCGTCCCAGGAAAAGGCGAGCGGACACGGGGCTTGTCGCCGCCTTCAATGACGTTGAGGACGAGCAAACCGTCATTGCAGAGAATTTCGTCCCCCGGCTCCAACGCGGCCAGGATCTCCGGATGGGGAACAGGAATCGCATCCTCGCGATCGGTCGTCGCCCCTGGCACAAGGTCATACACACCATTGAAGCCGAGCCGTATCTTGCCGTCTGGAAAGGTGCCCACGCGAACCTTTGGGCCTTGCAAGTCGCCGAGCACAGCCAGGGGTCGACCGAGGCTTTTTTCCGCCGCCCTCACGGCCTCCAGCGCTGCGGAATGGTCGCTATGGTCGCCATGGCTGAAATTCAGCCGAAAAACGTCCACACCGGCATCGGCGAGAAGTCTGACGGCATCGGCAGACCGTGTCCCTGGGCCGAGCGTTGCCACGATCTTGCCGTGCCGGTTTCGCGGTTTCGACATGGCTCATTTCCTCCACCACAATCGCTTTCATCGACCATGGGTGGATAGAGACTGCAAGCCTGCGGGCCAGACCAACGTGCCCGTTTCGCCGAATGATGGGGATATCGCGCACGCCTGCCCTAGGCGGGGGCGCCGGTCGTGCTAATAGTCACTCTTCGAAGGGCGTGTGCCCAACCACTATTCGAATGAGTGATCCCCATGACCGTAATGAGCGAGACTGACGCCCTTTCGGGTATGACGCCAACCGTAGACATCGACGTGCGCGATGTGTTCGGCCTGGATACCGACATGGTCGTGAAGGGGTTCAAGGATCGCACCGAATACGTGCCCGAGATCGATACGGCATACCGGTTCGACCCCCAGACGACGCTCGCTATCCTCGCGGGATTTCAGCATAACCGCCGGGTGATGGTCCAGGGCTATCACGGCACCGGGAAATCGACCCACATCGAACAGGTGGCCGCGCGCCTGAATTGGCCGCTGATCCGAGTGAACCTGGACAGCCACGTTTCCAGGATCGACCTGGTTGGCAAGGACGCCATCGTGCTGAAGGACGGCAAGCAGATCACCGAATTCCGGGAAGGGATCCTACCTTGGGCGCTTCAGCGTCCCGTCGCGATCGTTTTTGACGAATATGATGCGGGGCGCCCCGATGTGATGTTCGTGATCCAGAGGATCCTCGAGGCGTCGGGCCGGTTGACCTTGCTCGACCAGAACAAGGTGATCGCGCCAAACCCGAACTTCAGGCTGTACGCAACCACCAACACCGTCGGCCTTGGCGATACGACGGGCCTTTACCATGGGACCCAACAGCTCAACCAGGGTCAGATGGACCGCTGGTCAATCGTCACGACCCTCAATTATCTCGAGCATGATGCCGAAGTTCAGATCATCCAGGCCAAGGATACAGGTGTTGACGAAGACACCCTATCCAAGATGGTCCGGCTGGCAGACCTTACGCGGAACGCCTTCATGAATGGGGATCTGTCGACCGTGATGAGCCCGCGGACAGTGATCACCTGGGCTGAGAACTACTCCATCTTCGGAGACCTCGGTCACGCGTTCAGGATGACCTTCCTGAACAAGTGTGATGAGTTGGAGCGGCCCCTCGTGGCAGAGATGTACCAGCGCTGTTTCGCGGAAGAGTTGCCCGAAAGCGCACTGATGGTAAAAGTGGCCTGACCCGCTCGCCAAATGGACCATTGATCCTGATGCAGGCAGGCGCTATTTGCCCCCCATCAGGCGGACCTCTGGCGAATTGATACCTGCCACGCACTAACGCCCGGACCAACGGTGCCACAAGCGACGATCCTGTCGAAGTGGCCTTTGTTTCTGGAGCGCCGCCGTGGAAAAGGCATCGACCGTCGCCGAGCTTGTGGGCCGATACCCGCCAGTTGAACCCACTTTCCTGTTCAGGCCGCATTTGCTCAAAGCGGCCGCAGAGACATTTGTGAACCGTTTTCCAGCCACGCCATTCTATGCGGTGAAGGCCAATCCGGCTCCACACATCCTCCAGGGACTCTGGCAGGCTGGGGTCAGGCGCTTCGATACGGCGTCCATCGGCGAGGTGCGTGCCGTGCGAGCGGTCTTACCAGAAGCGGAGCTGGCGTTTCTGCACCCGGTGAAACCGGAACCGGCGATTGCCGAGGCGTACCATGTCCACGGCGTGCGGGCTTTCGTACTCGATTGCGCAGGCGAACTCGCCAAGATCCTTCGGGCGACAGGGAACGCGCAAGATCTGACCCTGCTGGTGCGGGTGCACGTGTCGAATGAAGGCGCGGCGAAACCGCTGGCTGGGAAATTTGGCGCCTCGGCAATAGAAGCACCGGGCCTGTTGCAGGCGGCCCGGGCGCACGCCCAACGGCTGGGCGTCAGCTTCCATGTCGGCAGTCAGGCGCTTAACCCCGACGCCTGGAGACGCGCCATGGCAGACCTTTCGGCGCTGATTACGACAGCGGGGACGATTGTGGATATCGTGAACGTGGGCGGCGGGTTTGCCGTGCCCTACGGCGTTTCAGGCATGGAGGCGCCCCCGCCCATGGACACCTACGCGGCCGCGATCTCGAGTGCCTTCGAGGACATGGTCGTGCGCGAGAATGCCGAGTTGTGGTGCGAACCGGGCCGAGCGCTGGTGGCCGAAGCCGAGAGCTTACTGTGCCGGGTCGACGGGGTGAAACCCGGCGCCGTTTATCTGAATGATGGAAGCTTTGGCGCGCTCTATGACGTGGTCCATGAGGGATGGGCTTTTCCGTATCGGTGTTTCGATGCGGCGGGACAGGAACTCGCCGGACCCATGGCCGCGGTAACCGTCTATGGCCCCACATGCGACAGCGCAGACCGATTTCCCGAGCCGCTCTTGCTGCCTGAAACGCTGGAGGCGGGGAGCTATGTCGAATTCGGGACCATCGGCGCCTACGGGCGAAGCCTGGCGACCCGGTTCAACGGGTTCGGATCCTATTGCACCTGCGAAGTGCTCGATGCCCCATGGGTTAGTGCTTTCGCTGAAAACGTTACCAATCCTTCCAAATCCGGCACGGTTGGTTAAGCCTCTGGTCGTTGTGCGGCGCACAATCCCATGGTAATTCCTGCGAAGATTTCACGGAGAGAACCATGAGCGTGCAGGGTATGATGTTCAACGCGATCCAGGCCCAGGCTGTCATGCTGAAGGCGATGGTCGACCTATCCACCGAGGCACAGGAAATCACAGTCGGCGCGCTGAAGCGGGCGGGCCAGCGTCAATCGTCGCCCGTTGAGTGGGTGTCGTTCGAGTTGCCGGTGCTCAACCCCCAGAGCTTCGTGAACGAAGACATCATGCGCGCCACGTTCCATCGGCTGGCTGACCAAAATCTCCGGGGCTGGGAAGTTGCGGCCGACCTCCTGAAGACCATGCCGTCCTGGCTCGGCATGTCAGCCAAGATGCCCGGAACCGTGATGACCGACTGGTTCGACCAGGTGCGGCGCACCGGTGAAGCGATGATGCCCGCCAACGATGCCTGGGCCACCAGCGACGTGGTGTTTTCCGCGCCAAAACGCCCCCAGGCCAAAGCCGAGATCACCGTCCAGCCAAAGACGACAACAGCATCTTTCCCGACGAAGACCGCTGCCGTCGCGAAGCCGAAAAAGGCCGAGGTGAAATCCCCTAAAGCAAAAGCCAAGGCTGCCAAGCCGAAGCAGAAAGCGCCATCCGAGCCTGCAGCCAAGCCAGCAGCCGTCAAGGCCGATGGCCCCTCCCGGCTTAGTGGCCCGCGCGGCGCTGCCGACGATCTTACGGCAATCAAGGGCATCGGCCCCAAGATTGAATCGCTCCTGAACACGATCGGCTTCTATCACTACGATCAGATCGCATCGTGGACCGCGGCCGACGGTCGTTGGGTCGACGAACGGCTTGCCTTCAAGGGTCGTGTGAGCCGTGAGAAGTGGGTCCAGCAGGCCCGGGCGCTCGCCAAGAAAGCCGCCTGAGCCACTGGCCCCTAAAGCGCCCTATTCCTCGGTCAGCCCGCGATAAAGGCCTGGCCGCCGATCCCTGAAAAAGCCCCAAGACGCCCGTTCCTGCGCCGCCGCCTCCAGATCGATGGTCACGGCAGCAAAGCCTGCCTCCTTGCGGTCCAGGGCCGCCAGGATCGAGCCATCCGTACCCGCAACGAAACTTGATCCGTAGAAGGATTGTCCGTCCTCCTCACCCACGCGATTGGCGGCCGCCACGGGAATAGCGTTGCAGACAGCATGCCCCACCATGGCTCTTCGCCAACGCGCCTCGGTGTCGAGGCTCGGATCCTGGGGCTCATCACCAATCGCCGTGGGATAAACCAGGATATCCGCCCCTTGCAGGACCATCGCCCTGGCGGCTTCCGGGAACCATTGGTCCCAACAAATACCAACGCCTACGGCGCCAACCTTCGTCTGCCACACCTTGAAGCCGGTCTGACCCGGCCGGAAATAGAACTTCTCCTGGTATCCGGGCCCATCCGGAATATGAGACTTGCGATAGACGCCGAGCGCGGCCCCATCCGCATCCACCATGACGACGCTATTATAGTAGTGAGGCCCCTCGCGCTCGAAGATCGACAGGGGAAGCACAATCCCCAACTCCGCTGCAATCGGCGCAAAACGCTCGACAACGGGGTGGGTCTGCCAGGGAGCCGCCGCCGAAAAATGCCGCTCATCCTGGCGCTTACAAAAGTAAGCACCGGAAAACAGCTCGGGCAGCACGACCAGACCCGCACCAGATGCAGCCGCGTCCCGGACGAGCCGTTCAGCCACAACAACCGGCGCTTCGGCATCATCGCCCGGGGCAAACTGGGCAACCGCAACGGTCAACGCACCGCTCATGAAGGTGCCTCAGGCTCAGTGTCCGGAACGTGACAGGTCATGCAGTGGAACGCGCCGCCGCCACCGGCCAGCAAACTGTTCGCAGGCAGACCAAGTATCGATCGCCCAGGGAACAGCGGCGCCAGGGCCGCAACCGCTTCCGCGCCGCACACCCCATCATAGATCGGCACAAGGACGAACCGGTTCGTGATCGTATAATTCAGGTGGCTCGCCGGCAGAATATCATCCTGGCCGGTAGGGACCGCTACAACGCCTGGGGATGGAATTTCGCTCACTGTCAGCCCTGCATTCGAGAGTGTTTGGGAGATTTCACGCAGACGGTCCCTGTGGGGATCATCGCGCGACGTCGCAACCTGGCAAACCACGTGACCCGGCGCAACGAAGCGCGCAATATTGTCGACATGCCCGTCCGTGTGGTCGCCCTCCAACCCATCATCGATCCAGTGGATACACTCGGCTGATAGGCTCTTGTGCAGCCACGTCTCGGCATCGTTCTCTGTCCATCCATTCCGGTTGGAGTTGAGCAGACAAGACCGGGTCGTCAGGATGGCGCCCTGCCCATCGCTTTCCACCGCCCCGCCCTCGAGAACGGCGTTGAACGCGGTGCAAGGTTCGGCCGCTTCCGCCCTTGCAATGGCGCGGGCTGTCTCCGTGTCGCCGGGCATGTTGAACTTCCCGCCCCAACCGTTGAAACGAAAGACGCGCGCCGCCAGGGCGCCATTGTCCAGAACGAAAACCGGTCCGGTATCGCGCAGCCAGATGTCCCCCGTGGGTATCCGCAAGATCTCGGCCCGATCGGGTAAGGCCGCCCGGGCGGCGGCCTCTGCGGCGCCGTCGCCAACCGCAACCCTCACCGGAACATCGCCCGAGGCCACCTCGACAAAGGCCGCGATTTCGGCGCAAGCGGGCTCGAAACAGTCGCCCCATTCATCCGCAAGACGAGGCCAGCCGACCCACAGCCGACGCTGGGGCCACCATTCCGCGGGCCAAGTGACAGTCCCGGTCGGCATTGTGCTGGCTCCATCCCAGAGGCCGCAAGCGCGGATCAGATCGACCGCCCAGAAAACGGAATCCGGCCCAAACCCTCGCCGCTCCTACACATTAAACCGGTTGCGCCAAAAGCGAAAACAACCCGCGAGCGTGGGCCCCGGCCCTGATTAGATAAACCGCCCAGGCCACGGAGGCTTGCCCCAAATGCAGACTTATCCAACACCCGCGCAACACTATAACCGAACGATATCAGTGCTCTAGAAGAAAATCACGGTTCCTAATCCCCACCCTCCGAACCCATGGTATTCTTGGGCCATGGATCTCCTCATCCTCCTCATTCTCGCTGGGGCCCTCGTCCTCGCCATACCTGCCGCCGGGCTCTGTGCCCGTTCGGCAGCCTTCGGCGTGCGCGAAACCTCAGCGGAACATAACGACCAGCCATCAGGGATTTGGGTTAGCCCCGAAGGCCGGTCAGTAGATGCGGGTGACAGACGCATCAGCGATGAACTTAAGATCCAGACATCACATCAGGCTTATTGGGCTGGGCCTGTTTTCGGATTGGGTTTGGGCAGCGGCCGTGGCGGGCAGCTTTTCGGTAAAATCATACGGGTAAGCGCTTCGCCGCCCCTGCAAAAAGGAGACATAGGTCTGCTATCCCTTCAACCGAAGGACAAGCAGGCAATCATGACAGGCTTGGTCGGACGAAATACCGAACCGGGCCAAGCCGCGGCCTCCTGAACGCTTCAGACCGCGGCAAAACACGATTATCAGAACCGGACGCGCCATGGCGCGGGCCGGCCAAAGGTGCTGGCTAAAGGCTGAGCCGCCCTCGCCAAAGCCTGAAGCGCTAAACGCTCAATCCCCGCTTGATTTCCTGCAGCCCGATCCGGCCCGGCGCAAATGCTCGCTTGAGCACGTCAATCGTTTTCATCGGCGCCGCATCCCCGCACATGAACACATCCACTGCGGCAAAGCTCCGCTCCGGCCATGTGTGGATGGAGATGTGGCTTTCGGCGAGAACGACGACGCCGGAGACGCCGTTATTCGGCGTGAAGATATGGAAGTCCGAGCTCAGCACGGTGGCGCCTGCCGCCTCCGCCGCGCGGATCAGGGAGGTCTCGATATGCTCGGGGTCGTCCAGGTGCTCGGCGTCCCACAGATCGATGATCAAATGGGTACCGGCATAGGTCTGCCCATCCCGCTTGATGAAAAAGTCGAGACGGCCGTCGGGTGCGCTGGGGCTCCCGCCGGTTCCGTCAGCCGCGCCAGCCACCGGGGCCGACGCGGCGTTCACCTGGTACTCTTCGAACTCGCTTTCCGGAAGATCGGTCCGGTCCGAGGTGGCAAAACGGTCCAAGGTCTTGTCCCCTTCCGAAAATTGCGGGGCCTGTGCGGTCAGCCCGTAAGTGTAACGAAGTCGCGAACAACAGTAGTTTTTGCTGGAGCGCAAGGCCTATATTCGCTAGCGCAGCTATTGAAGTCGTACGGGTTACCGGAGCCTTAAATGGCGCAATCGGACGAAGGGAATTCAAAGAGGGTCTGGCAGCTCACAGCCATTGTCCTCGTCGGACTTCTCATCTTTCGGATCGGCGCCCTGATCCTCGGCGAATACGAGCTCTATGCCGACGAGGCACAATACTGGCGGTGGGGTCAGACGCTCGATTGGGGATACTATTCAAAGCCGCCGCTAATCGCCTGGGTGATCGCCACCAGCACAGCGGTCTTCGGTGACGCGGAATGGGCCGTCAGGCTGCCCGCGCCAATCCTGCACACCATCGCTGCAGGCGGCCTGTTCCTGCTTGGCCGCGCGATGTACGG
The DNA here is from genome assembly GCA_038745855.1 of Pseudomonadota bacterium. Classification (GTDB taxonomy): domain Bacteria; phylum Pseudomonadota; class Alphaproteobacteria; order Caulobacterales; family Hyphomonadaceae; genus UBA5336. The sequence goes on from JBCDLC010000009.1 coordinate 65,250, forward strand.
GCTGACCGCAGGCGCATTGGCTGCCGTAGGCTACGCCCTGATGCCGGGCGTGATTGTGTCCTCCGCCATCATGTCGACCGACGGTGTTCTGCTGCCCTTCTGGTGTCTCGCGCTCTGGCTGCTTTGGCGGCAGCGGGAGCAAGAGGGCGGATATGGGGAAGCTGCGCTTTTTGGCGCTGTGATTGGTATGGCTTTCCTTGCGAAATACGCCGCGATTTATCTCGTGATCGGGATCGGTCTCAACGCATTGCTCGACCTGGAAACCCGGCGGGCAGTCCTCTCGCGAAAAGGCGCCGTCATTGCGGCAATGGCCGCCTTGGTGGTCGCTCCGCATATCATCTGGAATGCCACCCACGACTTTTCGACGGTCAGCCACACGGTGGACAACGCCAATCTTGGTGGGCCGCTCTTCAATCTGGAGAACATCCCGAAGTTCATCGCAGACCAAATGGGCGTCTTTGGTCCCATCGGTTTCATTGCCCTCATCGCCGGTATCTTCATCTTTCCGGCCAAGGCCAGGCCCCATATTCGCCAGCGGGACCGGTGGCTGCTTTGCTTCATCCTACCGGTCCTCATCATCATCGCCGGACAAGCCGTATTGTCCCGCGCCCACGCCAATTGGGCGGCCACCGCCTACCCTGCCGCCAGCGTCCTGGTTGCGGCGTGGCTGCTCCGCGCCCAGGGCAACCGGATGCTGTGGCTCGCAATTGCCGGGCTCACGCTGGCTGCATTCCAACTGGTTCCCGATGTCGCCGCCGGCCTGAAGATCGGCCTCGGTCTCGGAACCGCAGCCGCAATCGCCGGCCTCGGCGCCGTGTTTCGCTGGCGACCGGCCGGGCTCCTGGTTGCCGCGCTCCTCTTGCACGGTACGCTGATGCTCGGCGCCGCTGCACTTTTCGCCAGCCCGCCCTCCATCACCGCCGCCCTCGGCGTTGATAATGCCTTGAAGCGCGTCAGGGGCTGGGACGAGGCAACCCAAGCGGTGCTCATGAAAGCACAAGACCTGGGCGCAACCGCCATCCTGGTGGACGAGCGGGAGGTTTGGCACGGCATCGATTATTACGGGCGGAACGGTCTCGATATCCCGCTGATTGCGTGGCGCCGAAATGCGGGCGTGAAGAGCTTTGCCGAAACCCAGCCCATGACCGACGATCTCGACGACCGGGTTCTCCTCGCAAGCTTCCGGCCAGGCTTTCGTCCGCGCATTCGCAGTGACTTTCTCTCCATGCGCAGGGTTGGGGAGGTCAACATCGAACTCGGCATAAGAAGCGACGGCTGCCCGATCATGCGGCGATTGGTGCTGTACGAACTTTCCGGTTTCAAGCCGCAGCCGAGGACAACGGAATGGGAGCAGAAGTTCGACGGTCTGCAAGAAGCGCCAAACCCGCCTTGTTCAACCAGCCGCCGATGATCCGATAGAAATCGGGCTTGCCAATTCAGCGTTGCGTCTATGTCTTGGACGCTTCCAAAATCCAACACCCAGGGAGCCCTCCACTATGGCCCTTCACGGAACCTATGACCCTGACAATATCTTCGCGAAAATGCTCCGGGGCGAGGTTCCCGCCATCAAGGTGTTCGAAGACAACGTGGCGCTCGCCTTCATGGATATCTTTCCGCAAGCTGAAGGGCACACGCTGGTCATCCCAAAAGGCGTGGAAGCCAGGAACCTGCTCGAAATGCCCGTCGACAGGATCGGCCCATACATGGAGCGCGTCCAGCGAGTGGCGAAGGCGGTGGCGTCGGCGCTGTCTCCCGACGGCGTGGTCGTGACCCAATTCAACGGCGCCGCGGCCGGTCAGACTGTCTTCCACCTGCACATGCACATCATCCCGAGGGTCGAGGGCGTGCCCCTGAAAGGACATGGCGCAGGGGCACAAGCCGATATGGAAGCGCTGCAGGCCATCGCGTCCCGTATTGCATCTGCGTTGTAACAGGGCGCCCGTTACAACCTAGAGAAGACGTGCCGCAAGGTCTGACGCGCCCTTATGATCGCCAAGCGACATGACTTCCGCCAGCGCCACCGCGCGTGCGGCCATGACCCTCTCAACATTGTCTTCAATCGGTGCATTAAGCGCAGCGTTTAGAGCGTCTTCAATTTCCGGCTCGAATTGTTTTGCATCCAGCGCAGCAAGCGCCCGGGCATACTGCCAATGAATAGAAGCATCACCGGGCCGTAAAATCGCAGCCCGTCGATAGTGTTCGTGGGCGTCATCCAGACGGGCCCCCATCATGGTCGCTCCAACCCGGCCGCCACGCTCGAACACCTCGATGTGCCAAACAGCCATGAAGCCGTGCGCGTATCCATTATCGGGTTCGTCTTCGAGCACCGCAGCGGCAAGCGCCCGTGCGTCCCGTCCCGCGGACATGGCCTTCCGAAGCGGCAGTGATCGAGCCTGGAGCGCCCGGGCGATCGCGAGTTGAAGACGGCCCTCTGAGTGGTCCGGCTGCAATGCCAACGAGGCTTCCGCAAGCGATCGCGCCTGCAGAACAGTCGCATCGGGCGGGCTCACGTCCCCGCACATGGCTTTCGCGAGCAAGGCCCGCGCGGCAAACGCTTTCGCATCGGCGGTGTCATGGGATCTGGCCGCGGAAGCAGCATCCTCGAAACGCCCCTCGAGGAACGCCACTTGCATCGCATTCAGGGAAGCCGCCCGTTCGGCATGCCCAACCAAACCAGATCCGACCGCCGCCAGCGCGAGGACGACCACAAGGAAGCGGAAGACACGATCGTTTAGCATATGCGGCAAACTAGCGCGGAATCGGCACTCCGCCCAAATGAATTTTCGGTCCAAGAGGAAAGACATGACCGCAGACTTCAAGACCGATGTGATCGTGATCGGCGCGGGCGTTATCGGGCTCGCCTGCGCGCGGGCATTAGCACAGACCGGGCACGAAGTGATCGTCCTCGAAGCCGAAGACATGATCGCGGTTCACACCTCCTCACGCAATTCTGAAGTCATCCATGCGGGCCACTATTACGCGCCAGGATCGAAGAAAGCACGGTTCTGCGTCACCGGACGCCGCGCCCTCTACCAATATCTCGGAAGTCGCAACATCGCGCATAAATGCTGCGAGAAACTCGTCGTCGCCACCAATGACGAAGAGGCTGAAGCGCTCCTGGGCTTGAAGGCGCGAGCCGATCAGAACGATGTCGAGCACATCCAGTTGATCGATGGCGCCGACGCCATCGCGATGGAGCCTGCGCTTTCCACCCAGGTCAGGGCCGCACTCCACTCGCCGGTCACCGGCATCTTCGACAGCCACGCCTACTTCCTTTCCCTGCAAGGCGATCTCCAAGACGCCGGTGGGCAAATCGCCTTCAAGACACCCGTCACAGGAGGTGGACCAAGCGGCAATGGCTTCATAATCGAAACCGGCGGCAGCACGCCCTCGAAGATCGCAAGCCGTTGGGTCGTGAATGCGGCGGGTCACCAGTCGATTGCGGTCGCCCAAAACCTTGAGGGCGCGCATCGTGAGAGCCTGCCAAAACCCTGGTTCACCAAGGGATCCTATTTCTCTATCGCCGGCCGCGTCCCGTTCCAGCGGCTCATCTATCCGATGGCGACGACGGCATCCCTCGGTATTCACCTCACCATAGACCTGGGCGGCCAGGGAAAGGTGGGGCCCGATGCTGAATGGCTACCGGAGGGCGCCGCGCCTCCCTTCGACTACAAAGTGGACGAGGGCCGAGCGGGCAGATTCTACGCGGCCGTTCGAAAATACTGGCCCGGATTGGCAGATGGCGCCCTCTCGCCAGGCTATTCCGGGGTACGTCCGAAACTCGTACCGCCAGGAGCGCCGTCGGGCGATTTCCGCATCGAAGGCCCTACCGACCATGGAACGCCAGGACTGGTGAACCTGTTGGGCATCGAGAGCCCCGGACTGACGTCATCTCTGGCGATCGCAGACGACGTTGCGCGCCTGACCATGGCTGAGCACTGAACGCTTGCTGCACGCGATGACCCCGTGTATGGACGCGCGTTCTTCAGGTTCGGTAGCTCAGCTGGTTAGAGCGCGCGACTCATAATCGCGAGGTCGGGAGTTCAAGTCTCCCCCGAACCACCATTTCCGGTCGTGAACGTTTCGAACCCACTTAATTTCGGCATATCAGACGACGTCGTCAGAATTGGCGCCAAGGCGTAGTAGCGAGGGGCCTTGGCCGACGTTGGGCCGTCCAGCGGTTTACTTCGCGCCGTGACCCGTAACCATGACCTGAACGGTCTTGAGGGCGATCAGGAGGTCCATCCACACGGAGAAGTGCTTGATATAATAGAGGTCGTACTCAAGTTTTTCCTTCACGTCGTCGACATCGACCACATGCCCCTGCTTGACCTGCGCCCAGCCCGTAATTCCGGGCCGAACGATGTGGCGATACTTGTAGAAGGGAATCTCAGCCTCGTACCACTCAGACAACCGAAGCGCTTCGGGCCGGGGGCCAATCCAGCTCATCTCGCCCCTCAGAATGTTGACGATCTGGGGCAGCTCATCGAGCCGCGTCATGCGGATGAACCGTCCTACACGCGTGATCCGGTGATCGTCGCTCAAGGTCATATCGCCCTGTTTGTCTCGCCCCTCTGGCTGCAGACGCATTGACCGGAACTTGTAGACGGTGAATGTGCGGCCCCCATGGCCCATACGCACCTGGCGGAAGATCGCAGGCCCGCGGCTGTCAATCCTGATCGCAGCAGCAACGAGCAGCATCAGGGGCAGGAAGAAGACCAGGGCGAAAGCCGCAAAGATCACGTCGATGTAGCGCTTGGCGGGTGCGTAGATGGTATCGATGGCGAGGTGACCGAACGTATTCTCGGAGAGATGTTCGATCTGCACGCGGCCTGAGAGGGACTCGCTCAGGGGTTTGGCATTGAAAATCGGGCGCCCTGCCAGGGCTTCGTCGGCCAATGTCCGCTCCCAGGCCTCGCTCAGCTCCGAACTGTTGAGATCGACGACCAGGGGCATTGAATGGCCAGGCACGATTTTCTCGGGCGCCGTCACCTCGATCCAGCGCACCGACGGGATCCGCCGCAAACCGAGCGCCGCCCCTAGCGGGACATAGGCCATGGTCGGCCTTTGCAGGCGAGAGACCGCCACCAGCAACACCATGAACCAGGCCGCAACCGAACCGAAGCTCACGAGAAAGAGGAACCGGCTGTACTCAAGACGCAGAAGGAAAAACAGGACAATGATGAGCCCGTAGGACATCACGAACGCCGGAATCACGCTGAGAATAGCGCTGGCGCCAGGCAGGGCCGTGACTTTCCTGAACATCATGAAACCGACCAACAGCGCGCAAAAGGCGCCGACCATGGAATTGTCAACGACGGGCACACCCGTGGGCAGGGTCGAAAGGCCAGTGATAGAAAAGCCCGGAACCAGAATTCCGAGCAGAACGCCCCCCAGAAGCTGGGTGCGGATCCGCGATAGGAACGTTGCTGCCGATTGGCGGACGTTTCCTCGTTCCGGAAGCGTGTCGAGACCTGCGACGCTTCTTTGAATGAACATTCTGCCCCCAATCGCGCATGCGCTTTAGCCGGCAAGGCAGTTCGCCTCCCCTGGTCGTGGAGGGTTTAATCATGCTCACCTGGTCGGAAAAATTGCCGTAAGAGCATTTGGGTCCAGACGTCCACAGTCTTCGGGGTGTTCATCCACAGCTGTCAGTGACGTCGCCCAAGGTCACGAGGCAGAAAGCAATATGTATTCATTGACAAATGCAATCAGTCGTTGAATATAGAGGGGCATAGTATTTGCCTCCCCATACGCTACGGTCCCAGAATAGGAGCCCGGATCAGTGAGTACGTCTCTACTATCAGTAGAAAATACAAAACCAGAGTCCCGCTGGCGCATCGGGACAGGCGTTGTCTTCATGGCCCTCCTGTCTCTTGTCCTTTGGGGTTTATTGGCAGCGCTCGCTGTCGGCCTCGGGCTGCTCTAGGTCCGGGCCGCGTTCATCCACGCCTCCCAAACCACAGACTTCGGCAGCCCCGGGGATTGATTGCGACAGGCGCTCCGCCCACGTTTCCGGCCGGAAAGCGGGGAACGAATGCTCAAACCCAAGGGCCCAGAACCGATCCTGAAACCCGCCGGGCCGCCCGGCAAAAGGGCCTATGCCATCGGCGATATCCATGGCCGCTACGATCTATTGGAGGCGCTCCTATGGGCCATTCGCAAGGATGCGAGCGAGCGGCGCACAATTGATACATACCTCGTCTCCCTCGGCGATCTGATCGACAGAGGCCCGGAGTCGAACCGTGTCATGGAGGCTTTCGTCCGCCCCCAGTCCGGTTTTACCTCCACCAACGTTCTGATGGGTAACCACGAGGAAATGCTGTTGCGCGGGCTGACCGGCGAGACCAATCTGCTCCAGGGGTGGCTCGACCATGGCGGATATGCCTGCGCCGAGAGTTATGGCGTGAACGCCGCCTACTTGAGGGGCCAGTCCGCCGATATCCAATTCGACGCGCTGAGTGCAGCCATCCCCGACAGCCACCTCACGGTGCTCCAATCGACCCTCGAATCGATCCGCTTCGGCGACTACCTCTTCGCCCATGCCGGTATCCGGCCCGGCGTCGATCTAGACCAGCAAAGCGCCAGGGACCTGCGTTGGATTCGGAAGGATTTCCTGGAGTCCGATGCCGCCCTCGGCTGCGTCGTGATTCATGGCCACACGGTCACGGAGACTGTCACCGAAAGATCCAACCGGATCGGACTAGACACCGGCGCCTACAAGACAGGATTGCTCACCGCCATCATGATCGAGGAAACCGAGCGGGCCTACATCAAGGCCTACGAAGTTGACGGCCGTATCCGCGTCTCGCGCGAAATCCGGCCAGGCTTACCCGATTGACCCAGATCTCCGGCGAGAACCTATCGCCGTGCCCGGAAGAACGCTTTCAGGAGTTCAGAGGCCTCCGCCGCGGCTATCTCATCCTGCGAAACCTCGGGGCGCCAATGGCATGTAGCTTGTTCAAAAAGCCTCGGACCATGGATAACGGCGCCACCTTTCGGGTCTGGCGCAGCAAAGACTAACGTTCCGACCCGCGCATGGCTGATCGCGCCAGCACACATCGCGCACGGCTCCAGCGTCACGTACAGCGCTGTCCCTGTCAGCCGGTAATTCCCTGTTTTCTGCGCTGCCGCCCGGATGGCTTCGATCTCTGCATGCGCCGTCGGATCCGCCGCTGATACCGGGCTGTTCGCGCCCTCTCCCAGCAGCGCGCCGCTTTCGCGATCAACCACGACCGCACCCACGGGAACCTCGCCCCGTGCACCAGCAGCCCGGGCAAGCGCCAAGGCCCGCGTCATGGGCGCAGCATCCGCCTCGGATTGGCGCAGGGGCGGCCCCATCAGGCCGTGATATCGCCATCGAAGTCGAGGAACGCGCGCATGGCGGACATCGCCGCCTCTGACTGCAACACGTCATAGAAGCCATGGCGCTCGGCGATCAGCCCGTCTTGCAGCGGCCTGTCCTGGGCGGACCGAACGAGCTGTTTCGCCATCGCCAAGCCCTCAGCGCCCCGCGTTTCGAATTCTGCAGCAATTTCCAGCGCCCGAGCCAAGGCATCGGTCGCTGTTTCGTGGACAAGGCCAATCCGGAGCGCCTCCTGCGCATCAACCACCGACCCGCGCAGGACGAAACCAAGCGCAGCGGCCTCGCCGATCAGCCTCGGCAGACGCTGGGTGCCGCCGCCGCCCGGAAAGATCGAGATCCGCGTCTCGGGCAGTCCGATCTGCTCAACATCATCGGCCGCGATCCGCAAATCGCACGCCATGGCAATCTCGAAACCGCCGCCCATGCAGGTTCCATTGATCGCCGCGATCACGGGCTTGGGCGCATCCTGGCAGGCGTCCAGCAAATCGACGAACGGTCCGCCCTCGAATGACGCCCGGGTCAGCGCACCCGCCGCAACGCCCTCGCCGGCCTGAACAATCTCCGCCACATCGAAATGGCGCACGAACACCGGACCGGTTCCCGTCAGGATCACAGACCGAACCGCGGGATCCGCAGCCGCAGCGTTCACGGCGTCGGCCAAGGACCTTGCCCCCTCGGTCGTCATGTAATCACGAGGAGGATTGCTGTAGCTGATAACCTGCGCCGCGCCGCGGGTTTCGATTGAGACGTCCACCATGTCATAGCTCCGGTTTCGGCCCGACCATGGCATTGCCGCCGGTCAAAGACGAGAGGAATTGCCCATGCGCATCGTGGGAGGCATCCACAAGGGGCGTCCAATCAAGACCCCCAGCGGCCGGAACACGCGCCCAACCTCAGACAGGACCCGCGAAGCTATCTTCAATATCCTCGCCCATGCCGACTGGGCACCCGCCCTCGAAGGCGCCCGTGTGATGGACGTCTTTGCGGGCTCCGGTGCGTTGGGCTTCGAGGCCCTTTCTCGCGGGGCTGCAGCCTGCCTTTTCATCGAAACCGACCACGGCGCGCGCGGCGCCATTCGCGCCAATATCGAAGCTATGGGGCTCTTCGGGAACACCCGCCTCCATCGGCGAAGCGCCCTCGATCTGGGACCCAAACCCGCGGGTGTCGGATCGCCCTATACCCACGCCTTCCTAGATCCGCCCTATGGCCGATCCATGGTTCCGCAGGCACTCGATGGCCTCGCCGGTGGCGGCTGGCTCGCCGCAGATGCCATCGCCATCGCAGAAACCGGCAACGACGAAGACCTGGCCGCAGACGGCTGGTCTATCCTCGATACGCGCACCTACGGCGCGGCCAAGATCTGGTTCCTCACCCGGGCGCCGGACTGAAAACCGGCGTTAACGCACAGGTGGCACTCTCCTTGCTGAGGCGCTCCTTGGGGGCGGCAAAAGAGGTAAGGCACGATGCTCAATTTTCTCAGAAAACCCTTGAATGCCCGACAGCTGAGCTGGGTCACTGACACGGAATCGCTTCCCGATTTTGGACTCAGCAAGATCGAAATGAAGCTCCTGGCCGCACTCGTCGTGCTCCAGAGCCTGGTTCTGTCCTTGCTGCTTCTTTGAGCTTCCAAGGCCCAGCGCGCACACAACAAAAACCACTGGGCCCTCGTCCCACCAGACACTCAGCCCTTCGAAAGCCCGGTACCGTTTCGGCTTAGCCCTGGGGCTGGGCCGTGGGATTTAACAGCGTGTTCCGCACCAGCTTGCCCGCATGGGCCGGATCGATCTGGCCCGGAAACTTCGACTTCAGCGCCTGCATGCACCGGCCGGCATCCTTCAGCTTCGATGCATTCAGTTCTGCCACCACGGACCGCACAGCGGTTTCAAGCGCATCCTGATCCAGCGGCGAAGGCAGGAACGCCTCGATCACCTCAAGTTCGTCGCGCTCGCGCTCGGCTTCCTCGATCCGTCCGGCGTCCTCATACTCCTGGGCCGACAACCGAAGCTGATCAGCCATTGTCCGGATGACCGCCTCGACGGCCTCCTCCGGACAGCCAGCGCACTGCCCCCGCGTCCGCGCACTCACGTCCCGGTCGCGAATCGCGCACGCAAGAAGACGCAGTGTCTGCGCACGGACGCTGCCCGGATCGGCTTGTTCTGCGCTGTCGAGGGCAGCCTCGATCTGCTGCCTGAGATTTGAATTCAAAGGCGTTTCGTCGCTCGCCATCAAGTTCTCTGTTCTTAACGATGCCCTCGCCAATTGACGAAACATCGGATCAGCCCCTAATCCCCAAAGCCTTCCCGCATAAAGGTTAAGCTGGCGCAAACCAAAGGGAACCATTGGACGTATGACTTACCTCGAATTCATGCAAGCGCCTTCGCGCACCACGGGTGCAATCGCCCTGGCAGATGGCACGATATACACAGGAACTGGCGTCGGCGCGCCCGGAACGGCCACCGGCGAGGTTTGCTTCAATACAGCAATGACGGGCTATCAGGAGATCCTGACCGACCCTTCCTATGCCGACCAGATCGTCATGTTCACGTTCCCCCATATCGGGAATGTGGGCGCGAACGCCCTCGATCTCGAGCACAGTGCGCCACCGGCGGAGCGCGCAGCCGTCGGTACCGTTTTCCGCGCGCCCATCACGCCGCCGAGCAATTGGCGCGCGAACGACCATTTCGACGCCTGGCTCAAACGACGCGGTATCGTGGGCCTCTTCGGCATCGACACCCGCGCCCTGACCTCTGCCATCCGGCGCACGGGCATGCAGAAAGCGGTCATCGCATACGACCCGGGCGGCCATCTCGATCTCCCTGCACTCGTTGAAGCCGCCAGGTCCTGGCACGGCATCGAAAAAGCAGACCTCGCCGCCCAGGTGGCCGCGCCCGAACCCTTCGCGCACAAGGAGGGCCTATGGACGACGGACAACGCGTTCCCAGGCCTTGTTGAGCCCAAGTTCCACGTCGCCGTTGTCGATTTCGGCGTGAAACGGAACATCCTCCGCAACCTCGCCCACATCGGCGCCCGCGCGACCGTTGTCCCGGGCGATGCCTCTATCGGCGATATCCAGGCGTTGAACCCCGATGGGGTCGTGCTTTCAAACGGCCCAGGCGACCCGGCAGCGACCATCGAACGGGCCGGACCCATGATCAGGGCGCTCATCGAAAGCGGGACGCCAATCCTCGGTATCTGCCTGGGCCACCAATTGCTCGCGCTCAGCCTCGGCGCGGCGACGCGAAAGATGGACCAGGGGCACCATGGCGCGAACCATCCCGTCCAGGACCTCGAAACCGGTAAGGTCGAGATCGTCTCCATGAACCATGGTTTCACCGTGGATCCCGGAACCCTTCCCGAAGGCGTTGTCGAAAGCCACCGCTCCCTGTTTGACGGCACCAATTCCGGCCTCTCGGTCACCGGAAAACCCATCATCTCCGTCCAGCACCACCCCGAAGCCTCTCCCGGCCCCCAGGACAGCTTCTACCTCTTCGACCGCTTCGCAGGCCTCATGACCGAGGCAAAGGCGCGCTAGCGAAGAGCTCGCAGTCACCGGCAAAGAGCCACGGCAACCATCAATCTGGGGTGTTGTGGGTTAAACTGGCGACCACTTTTTCGAGCGCGTCGATGACGGTGCTGCGTTCGGTCGGCGACAAGACGTTGAGCATGGTCTCCATATTGAAGATATCCTGGCGGTGAATGGCCGCTCGGATGCTCCGGCCTTCTTCTGTCAAGAAGTGCGCTTTTGCCCGTCGGCTGACCGCGTGAGATTCTCGAACGATCAGCCCGTTGCGGATCAATCGATCCAGTGAGGACTGAACGGTTGTCGGCGCAACGCCGAGGGCCTGGGCCACATCAACGCCTCGTCCCCCAGGATGCGCATCGATGAAACGTAGAGTCTGGAAATCAATCGGGTTGTAGCGCATGCGCCCTTCGGCCGAGGGAAAGCGTTCCTCATTGACCGTAAAAAGCCCAAGCAACGTGCCGACGCTCTCCAGCAGTCGCTCGGCTTCGGTCTTCGCCATCTTGATCCCCTGTACTTGCGATATACGAACTTCGTATTACTTCCCTACGAATCTCGTATCATATGACCCGGACTGGAGCCTGCAATGTCGATAACCGTATTCAGAAACCTGACCATTTCCCTATTTGCCGCCGCAGCAACCGCCTGCACAGGTACAGTCGCTCCACCCTCTGAGCCGCCGCAATATACGGGTTCTGCGCCAGATCTCACCGGGGGCCGATATGCGGTCTACGAGACAGAACGCATCTTTGATGCACCGCTGGAACCCCTTCGCGCTTTCATCGAAGACGGAAACAAAATCGTCGCGGCGATGGAAGAGACCGACAACATCAAGAAGCCAGTTGATGTCGTTGTTCTATCGGGAACCTGGCCAGAGGAAGGCTCGGTGCGGCGCCTTGAGTTCTCGGATGGCCACTACACGCTTGAACGGGTGCTCGAAAACGACTTCCCGACGTTATTTCGTTATCAGGTCTGGGACTTCACGGCCGCGGCCGGAAACAACCTCGACTATGCCTTGGGTCAGCAGGCCTGGGAAAGACTGCCAGACGGGCGATCCAAGCTCACCTGGACGTACTCATTGAAACCGAACGCCGGATACAAGCGCTTTTTCGTCCAGCGCTTCGTCAACAATGACATGCGTCCGCTCATGGAAAACGCACTCGATGTCGTGAAGGTGCAGGCTGACGCGGCATTTGCCGAGACACCCTCGTGATTGCGTCGCCAGGGCTCTCAGCTTGGGCTCTTCTGGGCGGACGCATCGCGCTGCCGGGGGTCTGAATTGGGTTTCGCCACCAGGAATTGCGCCCGCAGCATTGCAACTGGCTTGTTCCGCTCGGTCTGCCACGCTTCCGCTCGGACCGTCGCCATCCGCGAGCCAAGCTTGACCACAATGGCGCGGGCATAAAGGTCGCTCGCCCGGCCAGACCGCAAATAGTCCACCGTCAGGTCGATCGGCTTCGGCGGCCGTTCCAGTTCCGTCAGCAGGAAGACCTGGGCCATGGCCGTGAGTTCCAGAAACGCGCCGATCGCGCCCCCGTGCAGGGCCTGGATCGCGGAATTGCCGATAAACTTCTCCTGGTAGGGCAGGATGGCCGTCATCTCATCCCCGCGTACGTCGCAGATGACGCCCAGCGTGCGGGCGAACGGTGTCTCTGTAAGGAAGGCGCTCAGATCGTCTGCCCGGCTCATGTGCGGCCGTCCAGAACGTCTTTCACAATGGCCATCGCGCCGCCCGATGCCCACCGATTGGGGTCGTTCAAAGCGAACGCGCCCGATGCGGAAGCCACGATCCGGTCGCGGGTCTCGTGATAGGCCCAGGCCCGCGTGAAGGCGACCGATCGGGTCACGTGATAGCACTCGGCCTCGGCGATGATGTCCCGCCCCTTCTCTCCTGGCCGCATGTAATCGATCCTGAGATCCAGCGTTGCCATCGATTTGAACGTATCCAACGCAGCCGAGATCGCCACGCCGCAGATATTGTCGAGGATCGAAGTGATCACCCCGCCGGCCATCACGCCTGTCTCGGCATCGCCCACCAGGTCCTCCCGCCACGCAACCCGTGCGATGGCCCGTGCCCGCTCGACCTTCACCAGTTCGAACCCGAGCGCATTCGCCCAAGGCACCGTCTCCATGAACATGTGCGCATGTTTCTGGACAAGCTCGAGCGGGGTCGGCGGTCTATCGCCCATGCGGCATATTCCTGGCGGGGGTTTGACTGAACTTCATATGCCAGTACCATCCACTCCGCGACGTGAAAACACGCGCCTTGGCTTGGGAGAACATTTATGGGCTATGACGGCGACCGCTCGGTCCGCGCCTGCATTATCGGTGCGGGGTGTTCGGGCTTCACCATGGCAAAGCGGCTCAAGGATTTCGGCGTCGCCTACGACTGCTTCGAGATGTCTGACAATATCGGTGGCAACTGGTATTTCGGCAATCCGAACGGCCACTCCTCCTGCTACGAGAGCCTCCACATCGATACCTCGAAATGGCGCCTCGCCTTCGAAGACTACCCCGTCCCAGACGACTGGCCCGATTTCCCCCACCACCGCCAGCTCTTCCAATACTTCAACGACTATGTCGACCATTTCGGCCTGCGCGAGACCATCACCTTCAACACAGAAGTCACCCACGCCGACCCCATCGACGAAGGCCGCTGGCGGGTCACCCTGTCGACCGGCGAGCAGCGCACCTACTCCCACCTGATCGTCGGCAATGGCCACCACTGGGATCCGCGCTGGCCAGACTATCCCGGCGAATTCGACGGCTACCAGGTCCACTCCCACAACTACCGCGACCCGTTCGAGCCCTTCGACTTCCGGGGCAAGCGCGTTCTCATCGTCGGCGCCGGCAACTCCGCCATGGATATCGCATCCGAGCTGTCCCAGCGTCCCCTTGCCGAGCGGCTCTTCGTCTCCATGCGACGCGGCGTCTGGGTGCTGCCGAAATACATGAACGGCCAACCCGCAGACAAAGCCGTGCTGCCCGGATGGATGCCTACAAGCATCGGCCGCGCCCTCGCGCGGAAGGCCATCAAGAAGTCCATCGGCAACATGGAAGACTACGGCCTGCCCAAGCCCGACCACGAGCCCCTCGACGCCCACCCCTCAGTGTCCGGCGAGTTCCTTACCCGGGTCGGATGCGGCGATATCGTTCCCAAGGGCGCCATGGAGCGGCTCGATGGCGACGGCGTTGTCTTCACCGATGGCAGCCGCGAACCCCTCGACGCCATCGTCTGGGCAACGGGATACAACGTCACCTTCCCCTTCTTCTCTGAGCCAGACCTGACACCCGTCGAAAACCGCTTCCCCCTGTTCAAACGCATGGTGAAACCCGGCTACAGAACCCTCTTCTTCCTAGGCCTCGCCCAACCCCTGCCCACGCTGGTCAATTTCGCCGAACAGCAATCCAAGCTCGTCGCCCGCGCCATCGATGGCCAGTACGCCCTGCCCAGCGATGCCGATATGGCCGACATCATCGTCGCCGATGACAAGGAACATGCCGGCCATTTCTACGAGGCGGCCCGCCACACCATGCAGGTCGATTTCAACCGCTACTGCGCCGACCTGATGAAAGAGCTCTCCCGCGGCGAGAAACGCGCCCTCACAATGGCCTAGACAGCGGCCCGTTCAGGCCCCCGATCAAGCCCCTGGCCCGGCGCCGACCCCCGCCGCTCCAAAACCCGCTTTGCGCCCCGGCCCCGATCCGTTAACGGATTTCCCATGGCGCGGATACACCTCCCCTTCCGCTTGCGCGATATCATGCCCCACGGCCTCTATCCGCGGTCCGTGCTCATCGTCGTCCTGCCGGTCATCCTCCTGCTCGGCGCGGTCACCTACGTCTTCTATGACAGCCATTGGCGGCAGACCTCCCGCAAGATGAGCCAGGGCGTTGCATCCTCCATCGCCTACGTTCTCGAAGACCTCGAGGCCGACCCTTCCCGCCTGCCGCTCATCCAGAAACGCGCCCGCGACACGCTCCGCATGGACGTCGATTTCGTCCCCGCCGCACCCCAAACGACACCCCCAACGACACCCAAAGCCACAACCGAAGCCCTCACCCCGCCATCCTACCCCTACACCTCCCTCGACGACATCCTGGCAAGGGAGCTTTCAGTCCGCATCGACGCGCCGTACTCGTTCGACCTCTACGCCTCCAACAAGGTCGAAATCCTGATCCAGACCTCGGGCGGCATCCTCCGCGTCAGGGCAGACCGCGACCGTACGTTCTCGACCACGGGCCACATCTTCATCGTCTGGGTCATCCTCTCCACACTCGTCCTCGTCCTGCTCGCCCTCGGTTTCCTGCGCAGCCAGGTTCGCTCCATTCTCAAGCTCACCGACATGGCCAAGGCCTTCGGGCGCGGCCAGGAGGTTGGCGACATCCGGCCATCCGGGGCGACCGAAATCCGCGACGCGGCCAAGGCTGTCCTCGAAATGCGCCGCCGGCTCACGGCCTTTGCCGAACAACGCACCGCCATGCTCGCCGGCGTTAGTCATGATCTCCGCACCCCGCTCACCCGGCTCAAGCTCCAGCTCGCGATGATGGAGGCCACCGAAGACAACACCGCCGCCCGCCGCGACCTCAGCGAGATGGAGGCCATGCTCGATGAATACCTCGCCTTCGCCCGCCAGGAAGAGACAGAGGGCGCCGAAACCCTCTCCCTCGACGGTCTTCTCCGCGACGCCGCCAGCCACCACCATGGCGCTGTCCGTCTCCATCCTCCCGACCCGGTCCGGATCGAGGCACGCCCCGTCGCCTTGAAGCGCGCGGTCTCCAACCTCCTTACCAATGCCGTCCAGTATGGCGACGCCGTCGAGGTATCCCTCAGCACGGGCGCCAAGTTCGCCGAGATCATCGTCGATGATGACGGCCCCGGCCTCGATCCTGACCAGTATGAAGACGCCTTCCGCCCCTTCTCCCGCATCGATCCCGCACGCAACCAAAATATTGCAGGGTCCGGCCTCGGCCTCGCCCTCGCGCGCGACACCGCCCGCGCCCATGGCGGCGATGTCCGCCTCGACCGCAGCCCCCTTGGCGGCCTCCGCGCCACCCTGAGGCTTCCCCTCTGAAGGGTCATTATGCTTGGATCTCCCGCTGGGGTCGCTTCGCTCCCTACGCGATGGACTTGGGAGCCGGTCTGCGTGAGCAGGGGATTTGATCCGGGGGATCAAATCCAGGCGGACAAGGCCACGGCAGTGGCGCTGAAGGCTCTGGGCCTGTCCCAGTCTCAACCACTGCGCCGAACCGCCAGCCTCAAGACGCCTCCAGGTGTAGGATAACTTCTCCCCTATCCACGCCCCGCGCCCTGTAAACGTTGCAAAAACCCGGCGCTTATCCGACCGATCTGCCCCCGTGATAAGCTCCCCCTCAAATGTCGAACATCACCGACACCATCGAAGAGCTACGC
>JBCDLC010000010.1:0-79155 GCA_038745855.1 Pseudomonadota bacterium
CCCGCGCGCGGAAACGCGGGCGGCTGCCCGCTACTCACGGAAAGCAGAAACCCTCACGAACCGGAGCCAAAACCAAAGTCCTGACCCCGCATCTGCGCGGAACCAGAGCACAGCTCAAAATCAGCGCTCCGTATCGACGCCCAGCGTCGCAAGGCCGACCGGCCGCCGGCGCAACTGCGCCGCCCCCGCGGAGGCGTTTGGCGCAAGCCAAACTGCCGCGAGCGAAATAAACAAGCTACGCGCCCGATGTGAGAAATTCAGAAAGCCCCACAGTCCTGAACCGGATCCATCGCGTAGCGAAGCGCGAAAGCGCGAAGCCCAGTGGGGGATCAAAGCATAAAGCGACGTCAGCAACCTAAAGGAACTTGCGGATGATGTCGTGGAAGACGTCCTGGATCTGGAGATCCGGTTCCACCACGTCGGCGATCTTGGGCCAGGCTTCGACGCCCCTGGCGCTATTGACGAAAATCACCCCGCCATTGCCGGTTTCGGGGTTGTAGTAGCCGATGGCGCCTTCGCTGCGGTCGTTGCCGCCGTGGTGGACCGCGAGGCCATCGTCATAGCCGAAGAGGAACCAGCCGATGCCGTGGCCATAGGGGTCCGGACATGGATCCACCGCATCTGCCCCGCAGCCCCAGATCGCATGGTCTGTGAGCGATGTCTGAAGCTCGGTCCGCTCGGCAGCGGCTGTGTCGCTGACCGCCGCATTGTCCATCGTCGCAATCAGGAACGCAGCATGGTCTTCCACGGAAACGAACAGGTCGTCGGCGGCGCTCCAATAATCGGTTTCTAGGGTGTAATCGGTGAGGAAAGCGCCTTCGGCATCGACCGGCGTGACGATATTTGCACTGGTCTTCGCAACGTCGTGACTGTTGGTCGCCGTATCCATTCCGATCGGATCGAAGACGGTCTCGCGGACGATGTCAGGGAAGGGCTGGCCGAGTTTGGCCTCGAGGAAATGGGCGAAGATACGGAACCCGATACCGGAATAGTTGTAGGCGCCATTTCCAGGTTCGTCGATGAAGGCGAGCTTTCCGTCCTCGTACTCGAACGGCCAATTCCGAAAGCCGGCCTGGTGGGTGAGCAGAATACGCGGCGTGAGTTTTTCATGCCGGGGATCGGCGGCGATATCCGGGTGGATGTAATGGGCCGAGATCGGCTCATCGAGGTCGATTACGCCGCGACTGACAAGGCGAAGGGCTGTCTCCGCCGTGATCGACTTGTTGACCGATGCGGTATTGAACACGGTTTCGGACGTTACCGGGACCCCTGGCGATTGCTCGCCATAATAGCCCGTCCAGACCAATGTTCGGTCGCGAATGATACCGATCCCGACGCTGGCCGCGTTATATTCGTCCATGATGTCGGAAATCGCCGCCTCTGCGCCCTCGGGCGGCGAATATTCTGGCGGCGGCAAGGCCTCTCGCACGGTTGTGCAAGCCGCAGTGAAAAGGATGCTGAACGATAGGATTGCCGGCTTCATCCGTGTCCTCTCAGTCGATGGTTATGGCGCTTCAAATTGCATCGTCGCGGCCATCTTTTTTCAGGCGTTCGACGATTGTTTTCACGTCCTGGACGCGGGATTTCGGCGCAACGAGCACCGTGTTGCCGCTGGCAATGACAACAAGGCCCTCAAGGCCAATTGCGGTTAAAAGGGTGCCATCCTCGCTGCGCAAATAGCAATCACTGGTATCGATGGCGACGACATCGCCACGCTCGGATACCGGGTCGAGGTCGGAAAGGGCGCTCCAGGAGCCAATATCGCTCCACCCGCAGCGGAGCGGTCCGTAAACGGCAGCCCGGGTGGTTTTCTCCATGACGGTGTAGTCGATGGAAACGGAAGGGCAGGTTTCAAAGATACCAGGGTCGAGAATGCGCGCCCCGGATGGTGTGTCTGCCCCATGCTCCAGGGCTCGGCCGGTGATAGAGCGGATTTCCGGTGCATGGGCAGCAAGCTCCTCGCCCATGGTTTTTGGGGAGAAAAGGAAGATCCCGCCATTCCAGGCATAGTTGCCATCGGCGAGATAACGGATGGCGGTTTCAAGATCAGGCTTTTCCACAAACGCGTCGCAAACCGAGAGGGACCCATCAATCGCTCCGCCCCGCCGAATGTAGCCATATCCGGTTTCGGGATGGGTCGGCTCGATGCCAAACGTGGTGATGAGTCCGCGCTCCAGGGTTGCAGGCGCTGCACCAGCGATGGCTGCTCTGAAGGCCGAAGGGTCGGCCATGTGATGGTCGGAAGGCAGCAGCAGGACAAGGGACTCTGGGTCCTCGGCCAAATCAGCGGCCATCGCGGCAACGGCGGTCGTGTTTCGTCCAAAAGGTTCGAGCAGCACCCGATGGGGCGTAACATCGATCTCCGCGAGCTGCTCTGCGATCAGATTTGCATGGCCAGCGCCGCCAATCACGCTGGGCAGGGCGAAAGTGATCGGGCCGGAACGGCCTATGACCCGCGCAAGGGTTTGCTGGAACAGCGACCGATCACCGAGGAGGCGCTGGAACTGTTTCGGATTACCGGCGGTCGAAAGGGGCCAGAGCCGTGTGCCCGAACCGCCGGCCATGATGACGGGATAGACTGTGATCGTCACGGGGCTCTCACTCCACGGTCGTGGCCGGTATGGCGGCAGCGTCCATCAGGCTCGCGGCGCCAAGGTTTCAGGCTTGCGAATGGCTTTCCATGCCAGGACTTTGACCGCAAGTTTGCCGTTCTCCAGCAGCCAGCGGGCTTCCACATAGCCGGTGCTCCTGGAGCGATTGACGACTTCCGCTTCGATCCGAATGACGCCGCCGCTGACCGGCCTGAAGAGTTTGATCTGCAGGTCCTGGGTCGTGAAATCCTCCCCCTCTTCCAAAGCGGAGAACATGCACATGGACACAACATGGTCAGACAATGCACCGACCCAGCCGCCGAAGACCCGCCCGGGCTGGATGTCATGGGCTCCGTCATTGGGCCACTCATAAACAAGGCGACCCGGTGCAACCCGCTTCAGCCAGCGTTCCGGCTGAATACCAAGCGTCTGGAGCGCCAGGGGTTTGGATGCCCACGATCCGGATTGGATCGCGTCGATGAACATGCGGAACACAGGATTGTTGCCAGCATCCTCGACCTGCATCGGCGCGTCTCTTGCCGGTGTGACCGTTCCTTCTTCCGTCGGCGAGCGATCAGCCATCAGGTAATTGTCTGCCCGCCATCCACAACCATCATCTGGCCGGTCGTGAAGCTACCGGCTTTCGATGCCAGGTATACGGCGATGCCGGCGAGTTCCTCGGGCTCACCTATACGCTTGAGCGGTGTTGTCGCCGTGGCGCGCTTCAGGGTTTCTGGGTTCTCCCACAAAGCCCGTGCGAAATCGGTGCGCACGAGACCCGGAGCAATTGCATTCACGCGCACATTATCTGGCCCGTATTCGGCGGCGAGATTGCGGACGAGTTGGAAGTCGGCGGCCTTGGAAATGTTGTACGCACCGATCACGGGCGATGCGCGCAATCCGCCGATGGATGAGACGATGATGATCGCCCCTTCTTTTCGCGCGCGCATTTCGGGCGCGCACATCTGAGCCAGCCAATGATTGGAGATGATGTTATTGGAGAGGATTTTCTCGAACTGCTCGTCGGAAATGCCTTCCATCGGGCCATAATAGGGATTGGAAGCCGCATTGCAGACGACAATATCGACCTTGCCAAAAGCAGACTTGGTCGCGTCGACCATGGCTTGCAGTTCGTCTTTCGATGAAATGCTCGCGGGGACGGCGATTGCGGCTTCGCGGCCCTGTTTCTCGTTGATGGCCGCAGCCACCTCCTGGCAGGGTCCGGGCTTTCTGGAGGAGATTGTCACATTGGCGCCGTGGTCGGCGAAAGCTTCTGCGATGGCCTTGCCGATGCCGCGGGAAGAGCCGGTGATGACGGCTGTTTTTCCCGTCAGATCGAAGAGTTGCATGCGTTTCCTCCAAGTCGTGTTTGCCTATTGCGGTAGCGCAAGGGATCGCCGTCTGTCCACTCGAATGGGTCTATCTTGGGGGCGGGGCGCAAGCCGCTTGTCTGCACAGGTTTCAATTGTTTCCAGCTACCCTCTGGAAAACTCTTTCGTTTCCGCCCCTTGCCGGCGCGCGCTTTGGGCATAAACCCTTTCCGGAGGCGCGTTCGTCGCTGGGCAGCATTCAACCAGGTACAAACCATGAAGCTTGCGGTTCTGAGAGAGACGGCTGATGCCGAAACGCGCGTGGCAGCGACGCCTGAAACGGTGAAGCGGCTTGCGGGCGATGGACATTCGATCGTCATTGAAACTGCAGCCGGCAAGCAGGCAGGGTTCCTCGATCGCGACTATACAGATGCCGGCGCGGCCATCGCGACGACACCTGCGGAAGCGGTCTCAGGTGCTGATGTTCTTCTGAAAGTTCGGGGACCGACGGTGCAGGAGATCGAGACCCTTCCGTCTGGCTTGACAGTCATCGGGCTTCTAGATCCGACGAACATGGCCGAGGTCTTGCCCGCGATTAATGACAAGTCGCTCACCATGCTGGCGATGGAGTTCACGCCTCGGATCACGCGGGCGCAGTCGATGGATGCCCTGTCCTCGCAGTCAAACCTGTCGGGCTACCGGGCCGTTATCGAGGGCTCGCAGATCTATGGGAGGGCGCTGCCCATGATGATGACGGCGGCGGGCACGATTGCGCCGGCGAAGGTGTTCGTGATGGGCGCGGGTGTTGCTGGCCTGCAGGCCATCGCGACTGCTCGCCGGCTAGGCGGCGTGGTGACAGCGACCGATGTCCGTCCTGCGGCAAAGGAACAGGTGGCTTCGGTGGGCGCGAAATTCATCGCCGTCGAGGACGAAGAATTCAAGGCGGCGGAAACGGCAGGCGGCTACGCCAAGCAGATGTCCGACGAATACCAGAAGAAACAGGCCGACCTCACGGCCGAGCACATCGCCAAGCAGGATATCGTCGTGACCACGGCGCTGATCCCAGGTCGACCTGCCCCGGTGCTGGTGACCGAAGAGATGGTCAAATCCATGCGGCCCGGCTCTGTCATCGTCGATATGGCGGTTGCGCAAGGTGGGAACTGCCCACTGTCTAAACCCGACGAGGTCGTCGATGTGGGCGGGGTGAAGATCGCAGGGTTCTCGAACCTGCCCGCGCGTCTTCCGGCGGACGCCAGTGCGCTTTATGCGAAAAACCTCTTCGCTTTTCTGCCCTTGATTACGGCAGAGGATGGCGCGCTGAACCTCGATACCGATGATGAGATCGTCACCGCGATGGTGCTGACACGCGGCGGTGAAACCGTGAATGAAAGGTTGAAAGCATGAGTATCCGGCTTCCGATCCTTGGCTTTGCCAGCCTCGCTGCGGCGGCCTTCGCCGGCCCAGCCTTTGCGGCGTCCACGAGTGCAGCCGCCAGCCCGACAGTGTTTCTGGCCGTGATTTTCGTGCTGGCGATCTTCGTCGGATATTATGTTGTCTGGTCGGTGACGCCAGCGCTGCATACGCCGCTAATGTCCGTCACGAACGCGATCTCGGCCATCGTCGTGGTGGCTGGAGTGATCGCCGCAGCGGCTGTCTCACTCGACGGTGAGGTGACCCGGCAGACCTGGACCGCGCGTGGTCTTGGCGCAGCGGCGGTGTTCTTTGCGTCCATCAACATTTTTGGCGGCTTTCTCGTCACCCGGCGCATGCTGGCCATGTACAGGAAAAAATCATGACCGCTGATCTCGCTGCGCTGCTCTATGCCGCTTCGGCGGTGCTCTTCATTCTGTCTATTCGGGGACTGTCGAGCCCGGAAACCGCGACGTCGGGCAACAAGCTTGGCATGGCCGGGATGGCGCTCGCCCTGCTGACGACCTTTGCGATCATCGCGCAGAATCTGGAGCCGGTGACGATCGCCATGATCGCCGGTGCGTTGCTGGCTGGTGGCCTGGTTGGCGGCTGGCTGGCGAACCGCGCGCCCATGACCGACATGCCTCAATTGGTTGGCGCCTTCAACGCGCTCGGTGGCGGCGCCTCGCTGCTCGTGGCGGGTGCAGCATTCTACGCGCCCGAGAGTTTCGGGCTCGCGCTTGGCAATGGCGTTGGGCGGCTCAGCGCGCAATCTGTCGTTGAGATCTGCATTTCCGCCCTGCTGGGCGCAGTGACAGTTTCGGGATCCATCGTTGCGTTCGCCAAGCTGAACGGGAACATGTCTGGCGCGCCGATCCTTCTACCAGCGCGGCACCTCCTGAACATTGCGCTCGCGGGAGGCGTCATAGCGATGATCGTCCTATTGGCGATGGGCCAGGGGACGGCTGAGTACGCCTTTTGGGGCGTGGTGATCCTCGCGCTGATCCTCGGGATCACGTTGATAATCCCGATCGGTGGGGCCGACATGCCGGTGGTGATCGCGGTGCTGAACTCATATTCCGGCTGGGCAGCGGCGGCGCTTGGATTCACACTGTCGAATTTGGGCCTGATCATCACAGGCACCCTGGTCGGCTCTTCTGGTGCCATCTTGTCGTACATCATGTGCAAGGGGATGAACCGCTCATTTGCGAACGTGCTCCTTGGGGGCTTTGGTGCGGATGATGGCGGCGGCGCTGCTGTGGGGGCTCAGGTCGACCGGCCCTACAAACGCGGATCCGCAGAGGATGCGGCTTTCATCATGAAGAACGCGTCGAAGGTCATCATTGTGCCGGGATACGGCATGGCCGTGGCCCAGGCCCAGCACGCGATCAAGGAAATGGCCGACACACTGAAAGCCGAGGGTGTCGAAGTAAAATATGCGATCCACCCGGTTGCTGGCCGGATGCCTGGGCACATGAACGTTCTGCTTGCCGAGGCCCAAGTGCCCTATGATGACGTGTTCGAGTTGGAGGATATCAACAACGATTTCCGGAGCGCTGAAGTCGCCTTCGTGATTGGCGCGAACGACGTCACCAACCCAGCCGCCAAGGACGATACCAGCTCGCCAATCTACGGCATGCCGGTCCTTGACGTCGAGAATGCCGGGACAGTGCTCTTCGTCAAACGCTCAATGGGGTCGGGCTATGCCGGTATCCAGAATGAGCTGTTCTTCCGAGACAACACGATGATGCTGCTATCCGACGCGAAAAAGATGGTCGAGAACATCGTCAAGGCGCTGTAGCGCATCTTCGTCTTCGGCTGAAACGGCCCAGGCCGTGTGAATCGCTCAAGGCAGTTTCCAGTGATTGGCGAGAATGCTGGCCAGAATCTGGGTGCGTTCACGGACGATCTCAGCGGTCCAGGCTTGCTGGTCAACGAGATCGCGGGTGAGCGCGAATGGATTCTCACCGTTGGGACCGAAATAGACCCGCTTCTTTTCGCGGTAATTCAGCCGGTCTGCGCTTTGATTCTGCTGGTGGGTCAGCAGGACGAAGTTGCCGAGTGTGTCGCAGAGTTCCCGGCGCCGACCCGTATCGGACCAAGTGGTCAGCCAATGGCTTTTGGCGGGCGGGTTGCGAGGAAGGACATGCTCGACGGTCGCGTCGGCTTCAGGCGGCAGGGTTGTTCCCCCCTCCACGGCGGCATTCAGACGTAGCGCCATGGCGCGGCGTTGGCTGAATGTCGCGAACCGGCCCGTCAGTCGTTCGCGAACCTTGTCGGCCTCCTCCTTGCCGATCGCAAGGGGGCCATCGGGTGCGAAAAGAACTTCGTCATCGCCGATCGCATCGATCACGCGGCGATAGCGGCGGTCACGCTGTTCGCGCTTGTGGACAACAAGCTGGATCACATAGGCAAGCCGTTCGAGGCCCCAGAAGAACTCCTCCGATGCGGGGTCTGCCACCCCGCGTTCCATGAGGAACTTCAAGGATGGCGCTTTCCACCCTGAATGGTCGATGGCGCGCATCCGATTAAGGTAGTCATTGATCCCCCGGGCCACAGCCTGGGCGCCCATACGTCCGGTCTTCAGGTCCATATAGGCGGACACATAGGCCGGCATGTGTTCTTCGAGGAAGTTCCGTGGGCTAACTTTCTCAAGGACGGACCGCTTGAATCCGGAGACAAGGTCTCCTTTCGGGTTTCGGTCATGCAACGCCCGGATCTGTCGAAGCAGATCATCGAGGGAGTCCGATCCGAGAACGGCTTCGTACTCAGCCCATTGCGCCGAATAATCATTGGCTTGTTCGCGATCAAACCGGGCAGCTTCAAAGAGTTCGGTCTTGATAATGTCGTGCGCGTTGGGATCTCGCCCGCGCGTATTGAGGACACGGTAGACCTGGTAGCCGCGATCGCGATTGTCGACGGTGACCCGAACAAGCGCGCAACGGTCGAGAAGCGTTGTGGCCAGGGCCCGGCGGCTTTCTTCATCAAGGCGTGAAACCTGGGACCCAAGAGCCTTTGCCGCCTCTGCAATGCGGTGCTGACTGCCAACGAGTTGCGCATCACCTGAAACGTCGTGGCGTTCGGCCTGACCCGGCGTCTGGATGCGCTGGCGGAAAAATTCTGCGTCGAGTTGGTTGAGATTCAGGCGATAATTGCCCGGCTCACCCCGTTCCGGGTCGGGCTCGTCATAGATCAGCGCTTGGATCTGCCGGGCGAAATTGGGGTCTGGCTCGTGATCGCGGAGAAGGCAAAGTAGGATGGTGAGGGTTGTGAGGCGCTGCTGTCCATCGACGATTTCGAGGCTGTTGAATTGGCCGCTGGTATTGACGACGATCGCACCAATGAAGTGTAACTCTTCGAGTTCGGAGGCGTCCTGCAGATCCTGCATGAGTGCAGTCGCTTCTCGTTCGCCCCAGGAATAGCTGCGTTGGTAGGACGGCATTGAGAGGCGTTGGCCGGGCGCAAAGAGGTCCTTGATGGCAAGGTCCTGGGATTGAATGCCGAGATCCATCTGGGGTCCTTTCTCGAAACTCTACACTGGGGTCGCGCGACCCTTGTATGCTGGCTTAGACGCTCGCCTCAATTGGCTCAACGCTTCCACATCGGTGCAACACGCAATAACAGGCTGGGCTTGGACCTGGATGAGGACCGCACCATGCGCTTGCTGACATTTTCCCAAGGCGATGACCCCCAGCCCGGCGTACTGGTCGATGGCGGTTCGGCGATCGTGGGGCTTGGTCGTGACGCCGGGCGGTTAGAGCACTGGCTGGGGTGTGCGCCGGAAACGATAGAGGCGGCGACTGCCGCGTCCCGCGAGGCCTGGAAACCGGTGCCGTTGGCTGATGTGAGACTACATGCGCCGATCCTTAGACCGGGCAAGATCCTGGGGATTGGCCTGAACTACCAGGAGCACGCGGCCGAGAGCGTGAGTTTCGTGAAAGCGGACGCGGGCGGCGTTCAGAAATGGTTCAACAAGCAAGCAACTGCCGCGAACGGGCCGTTTGATCCTGTGGCCTTGCCGGCGGTCTCCGATCAACTGGACTATGAAGCAGAACTGGTCGTGGTCATTGGCAAGCGCGGGCGGCACGTACCGGCGGACCGGGCGATGGAGATCATCGCGGGGTACACGTGCGGCTGTGATTACTCGGTGCGGGACTGGCAGCGCGCGAGCCCGACCATGATCATGGGAAAGGGGTTCGATACGCATGCGCCTTTCGGGCCGTGGATCGTGACGCCCGATGAAATGCCGCCACTCGATCAGGTGGGCATCCGAAGTTTCGTGAACGGCGTGCCCCGCCAAAACGGCCGAGCCGGCCAGATGATTCACGCTGTGCCCGAGCAGATCGCCCACCTTTCAGCAGCCTTCACTCTCGAGCCGGGCGATGTGATTTTCACAGGCACCCCGGCCGGTGTTGGCGCAGCGATGGATCCGCCAACCTTTCTGTCGGTTGGAGACCGGGTGCGCGTCGAAGTTGATGGGATCGGCGCTATCGAGAACGAAATCGCGGCAGAAGACGCGAAAGCGCGGATCGGGGATGACGGATGATACGGTGGTTTGCGCTTGCAGGCGCTCTGCTCGTCGCGGCATGCTCGGCTGAGACGCCAAGCGCAGAAGCGCCCCGGCGCGGCGAAGAAAGGCAGGCTTCAACGCCGCCAGGGCCGTCCGAATTCGTTGTGCTGCCCTGCCAGGATGTTGCGCCCGGGACGCCGTGTGCGCTAGTGATGGCGGGCGGCAAATCGCTGGTATTCGGTGCGCCTGAGGGGATCACGGGCGCATTGGCGCGAGCCGGGGTAGGACAGCCCGATGCGGTCTTTCTGATTACCCTTGAAGGCGCCGGGCTCGAAGGACTTATGCGCCTACGGAACACCACTTGGATTGGGGGCAGAACCTCACCGCTGCCGGTGGCAGGACCTGAAGGATCGGCGTTGGCACTGGCTTATCTCGACAAGGCGTTGGAGCAGGCGGACTCGCTGACATATGTGCAGCACCAGCCCCCCGGCCGATTTGATTCCGCGCTGTTTGCTACGGTCGATGTAAAGGACGGAGCGCCGGTGACCGTCTTCGATACGGGTGATTTAAACGTCATCGCCACAGGCGGAAAATTTGGAAACGCGCACTATGCCGTTCGATATGGAGGGCGGTTGCTGGCCCTTCTCGGCTGTCCGTCGCCGAGCGAAAATCCCTTTGATGGCGCCGATCCCGTCATTGCTTGTGAGACGGGCAATCGGATGGAAAACCCCTGGGGTGTGCCCGCAGAAGGATTGTGGATCAGCCGCCTGGGCGTAACCGCTGGGGGACCCTAGTTTCCTATACCCAAGTTTGGTAGAAGACCGTTGGCGTTCAGTCTTTGCTAACGTTCTTTCAAGGCTCACCGCGTCGGCACCTTCCCGTCGCCTTATCCACGGAAAGTGTTGGGAACGATGCGTTATTTTCTGTTCCTGCTCTATGTTGTGCTCGGCATTGTCGTGGCCATGGCCGCGAATCAGATGGGTGGTCTGGAAGTTCTGCCAGCGCTTGGTGTTGGCATCGCGCTGACACTTCTGATGGGCCAAATCCACCTCTTTGCTCAGCCCGTTTCGAATGAGGAGCATGAGGTTCGGCTGGCGGCCGTGGAAAATGCCCAGCGTGATCTCTACCAGCGTGCGGAAGTGTCCGATGCCCGGATGGAGGCGGCTGAGACGACACTCAAACATGAGCTGACCGAACGGCGCGACGCGCTGGTGGCAGAGATGAAACAGCTCGAAGGGCTCATCCAACGGTTAGGGGAGAATTTCCAGTCTTCGGAGAAGAACGGGAAAATCACCTCCATTGCTCCTGAGCAAGACAAGCTGCTCCGGGAAGTCCGTTCAGCGCTCGAACAAGGGCGGGTCGATCTCCACTTGCAACCGATCGTGAGCCTGCCCCAGCGCAGGGTTGCCTTCTACGAAGGTTTGTCCCGGCTCCGGCGGACCGACGGCTCGCTCATCATGCCCGCCGAATTCATGGATGCGGCCCGCCGTGCCAGAATGCTCGGCGTCCTTGATACACTCAACCTTTTCCGATGTGTGCAGATTGTACGCAGACTGGCCGATCGCGATCGCCGGATCGGGATCTTCTGCAATATCTCGGCGGAATCCCTCGACGATGACAAGGTGTTCCCCTTCTTCCTCGACTTCATGTCGGAGAACCGCGATCTTTCGGGCGCGGTGATCTTCGAATTATCCGCAGAGAACTTCGAGACCCGCTCGCGTCAGATGCGTGAAAACATGGACAAGCTCAGCGCAATGGGCTTCCGGTTCTCCGTCGATAACGCGCCGACCGTGGCATTGGACCTGCCACGGCTGCAGGACGCGGGGGTCCGCTTCTGCAAGGTCGAGGGTGACAATCTGGCGGACCAGTTACGCAACTCGAACGGACCGCGACCCGTGTCTGCGCTCAATTCACGGATTGGCGGTGACGATGTTTCTGCGGTCTTCTCCCGCTATGGCGTAACGCTGGTCGCTGATCGGATCGAAGACGAAGCAACCATCGTCGAGCTGCTTGAGTACGACATTCCTTTCGCCCAGGGCGATGTCATCGGACCTGCAAGGCCCATCAAGGCGTCATTGATGGAAGAAACAGCGCCGACGCCAGATTTCATCCGCCGGGTCACAAATTTCGGCTAGCCTGTCTTTGCCAGTGGATGGGCGGAGTTCAGGAGTTCGGCCAATTCGTCCGTGAGCACGTGGGTGTAAATCTGGGTCGTCGAAATATCGGCATGACCCAACAGCATCTGCACACTTCGCAGGTCCGCGCCGCCTTGGAGCAGATGGGTCGCGTAGGCGTGGCGCAAGGCGTGCGGGTGGACGCGGCCTGGCGATAGGCCGGCATCAGCGCCAAGCTTATCAAGCATCTGTCCCAGTCGGCGCCGTGTGAGGTGGCCAGCCTTTCCGCTCGAAGGGAATACGAATTTGGCCGCCCGCGTTCCTGCATCCCCGTCAGGAAGCGTGTCTTCGCGCACCTCGAGCCATGCCGTGAGGGCGTCAAGCGCCGGGCGGCCAAGCGGGCAAAGCCTGTCTTTCCCCCCTTTGCCGCGCACCGTAATGGATGCGGTTTCCCAATCCCCTTGTCGCTGTCTTGGCAATGCGCCGACGGGCAGCGCCACCAGCTCGCTGGCGCGTAGACCGGCACTGTAGAGTAGCTCCACGAGGCACGTCAGGCGCAGATCACTGCCACAGGCGCTGATCAGCTTTTTCACATCTTCGCGCGATAGGACGTCTGGCACTTCGCGCCGGTTCAGGGGACTATCAATTCCCGCTGTCGGGTCACCTGTCCGGTCGCCTTCCTGGAACAGGAACCGGAAAAAGCGCCGAAGGGCTGAGAGTTTCCGTGCCGATGTACTGGGGGCAAACCCTCGGTCGGCATAGGACTTCAGGAGCGCGGTGATATCGGATCGGCTGGCCTCGACCAGGCCGCCAGACAAGCTGTCCGAGGCCTCCTCAAGATCGCGGCGATAGGCGAGAAGTGTGTTCAGCGCAGCGCCGCGCTCAACACTCATCACTTCGAGGAAGGCTTCGATACGGGTCTGGTCTCTCATGGACGCCAGGGTGCGCCCGGACCGTTTAAGGAAGCCCTAGCGGAGACTTTTCCAGTACCCCGTCGCTTCCAGCGCAAGTGTGCGCGCCGCGTCGCCTGCCTCAATATCGCGGAGCGCTTCTATCAGGACAACGAGGTCGAGAGGGGCGATCTGGGCGGGATCCCCGCTGGTGAGGCCAATGACGCCGAGCACCACTTCACCCGCACCATCCGCTTCAGCGGCGGCGCCGATGGAAACCAGCGTCCACTCATTGATCTCCCGCGGCGGCGTATCGAGGCTTGCCATCATCGCACGGGCCTCGGCGCTGGCTGCAATGTCGAAAGCTGTCCAGGCTGCAAAGAGTTGGGCAGCGGCCCGTTGTTTGCCTGTTGTATCTGCGGCCGAGGCGATGGCGTCGGCAACAGGGGCCGCATCCTGCTTCCGCACACCGCCGCGTGCCAGGAGGATGAGCCCTTCGGTCCAGGCCTGAAGGAAAGGATCGGGCTCTGCAGCGCCTTCTATCGTGGTGAGCCTGTGCCAGGTCGCCGCCAGACCCGGATCGCCGGCGGCAATGGCTGCGCGGGCGAAGGTCAGTGCATGGGTAGAAGTGGCGGCGCTTTTCTGCAGCGCTTCCAAGTCCGCAGCGAGCAGCCTCGAGACAGCTGCAAAGCGGGCCGCATCTCCGGTGGCCGAAGCGATGGCGCTTGCCAAATAGTCGGCCCGAACGGCGGGATCGACGGATTTCACTCCCGCGTCGGCGTTATCATCCGGCGGGGACTCGTTTCCATTTCCAGACGCTTCACCACCCTCAGCCGCGCTCCCATCGACCTCATTCCTATCAGCGTTGACGACACGGCCGGGTGCCAGCGCGACTTCGATCGGCCGGGAGGGCTGGTAGTCTTCTCGATCAAGCAGGGTTGCGAAGAGATCGCGGTGGAACTCTGCTGAAATCAGGGCGGCTTCCGACGCGATGCCAGCGGCCTGCACACGCAGGGTGATGGGCAGGCTCTCACGCCGGGCCATGGCTGCGGAAAGGTCGCCCCGACTGGACGCCACGAAGGTATCGCCTGTCTCTAAACCGGCCGCTTCCGAAAGGGCGAGATTCAAGCCCGTATCGTAGCGCGCGTCGGGACGAGTTTCTTCATCGCCGGCGGTGGCGGCGAAGACCGCGCTGTAGAACCAGTCGTCCTCGACGCCTTGGGCGCCTGCAATTTCCGCTGCGAGTTCGGCTCCGGCGGCATCCTCGACAAGGAGCGCGCAGACCGTGCGTAGTTTGGCCCAGAACGCACCCTCAAGGGCACGGCCTTCGCCCCGGCTGCAGGCGGTGGCCTGGTTTCCGAGGGCCAGTTGCAAATCGACCGACAAGGCTTCCGCATCGAGACCGGTTGGATTCTCGGAAAGCTGGCCGAGAAGGTCCGCGGCAGCCTCAGCTTCCCCGATCTCGAACATAATGCGCGCACGTTGGGCGAGGACCTGTTCGGCGTTCTCGCCGCTCGGCCGGGCAGCAGGTGACAGCACGACCCGGCGCAGAAGCGAACGCTCTGCCGGGGTCAGCGGGGAGGTACGGACCTTCTCCATAAGCGACAAAAGATCGCCTGTTCGGGAAGCCTTCCACATATCGGTGGGCATGGCCGTTTCGTCGCCGGATAGGTAGCCGGTGCCGAAGGGATCGACATCGCCGATACCGCCGACCTCGACCTGGGAATGGGCGCAAAGCGGCAGCATGGTCGCGACCGACGCAGACAACAAGCAAGCCCTAAAGACCATCACGGATCTCCAGGGTGACCCTGCCGGGCTCGGGTTTGTTTGCTTCCGCCTTGCCAGCCAGCCAATACGCCAGTCCGAAAATACCGGCCGCGATAACTACGAGAAAGATCAGCCATTTACGCATGTTTGTTTCCCTACGGTCACAGGTGGGGTTGGCCATCCCTGTCGAAAGCGTTGCCCGATGTGCGACCAGCATATAGGACAGAGTCAGAGGTAGCGGAAAGACCATGGGCGCAGACACACATTCGCTGGCAAAACCCGGCAGAAAAGAGGCGCCCTATGCCAATCGAACCATTGCCCTCGTCGGATTGATGGGTGCGGGCAAGTCGACGGTTGGTAAACGCTTGGCCGATGCCTTGGGCCGAACCTTCCGCGACAGTGACGATGAGATCGAGAAAGCAGCGGGCCTCTCGGTTTCAGATATCTTCGCGATACACGGCGAGCCGGAGTTTCGGCGCGGGGAGCGCCGGGTCCTCGAACGTCTCCTGGCCGGAACACCGCACGTATTGGCGACCGGGGGCGGCGCATTCCTCGATCCCAACACTCGTGCACTCATGCGGGAGCAGGCCGTTACCGTCTGGCTGAACGCAGATCTCGATACGCTCTGGAAACGGGTCCAGAAACGCGATACGCGCCCGCTATTGAGGGTCGAGGATCCGCGGCGCTTTCTGGAGCGATTGATGGATGAACGCTCGCCAATCTACGCGCAGGCCGACCTGTCAATCACAAGCGCAGATGGCCCGCACAGGGATACGGTTCAACTCATCATCGACGCCCTGGAGACATGGACGCCGCAATGACCCTGCCAGAAAACACCACCCGAACCGTGCGCGTCGGCCTCGGTGCACGCAGCTATGATATTCGCATCGGCCCGGGCTTGATCAGCGCCCTGGGATTGGCGCTCTCACCGTTGGCCAAACGGCCTTTGGTCTTTATCGTCACGGATGAGACGGTCTGCGCCCTCCATCTGTCCGCCGTGCAAGACAGCATACGTCAAGCAGGGCTTGAACCAAAGGCCTTAACCGTACCCCCGGGGGAACCTGCGAAAGCGTTTTCGCACCTTGAAGATATTCTAGGCTGGCTTCTCGAGAACGGTGCCGAACGCTCCGATCTTCTTATTGCGCTCGGCGGTGGAGTCGTCGGTGACCTCGCGGGGCTTGCCGCATCCCTTATGAAGCGGGGTATGACGCTTGTGCAGGTGCCGACCACGCTGCTCGCGCAGGTCGACAGTTCCGTGGGTGGCAAGACAGCGATCAACACGCGCCATGGCAAGAACCTGGTTGGGACATTCTACCAGCCGCGCCTGGTGCTCGCCGACACTGATACGCTCGCAACACTGCCTGATCGCGAGCGCGCGGCCGGGTATGCGGAAGTCGTGAAGTACGGTCTAATCGACGATCTCGAGTTCTTTGAATGGTTGGAAGGTGCGGGCGGTGATGTCCTGTCGCTCAAGCCGGAAGCTATTGCGCGCGCGGTTGAAGTGTCATGCGCAGCCAAGGCGCGGATCGTCGCCCAGGATGAGCGGGAGGGCGGGGTTCGGGCACTCCTCAATCTTGGCCACACCTTCGGTCACGCCCTCGAAGCAGAGAATAGCTACAGGCCAAACCTGCTGCATGGGGAAGCCATTGCCTGCGGCATGGTTCTGGCCCTCGAATACTCAACGCGTTTAGGCCTTGCTCCGGGCAACCATTCCCAGCGGGCGGCAGACGTACTCGAGCGGGCAGGCCTTACAACCGCTCTGCCGCGGCTTGCCGGTGGCCCTTATCCAGCCGATCGCCTGGTGCACCATATGCGTCAGGACAAAAAAGCGAGGGCCGGCCGCGTGCCTTTGATCCTTTCGCGCGGGATCGGGAAGGCCTTCATCCAGACAGATGCGGACCTCGCCGACGTGGAGGCCTTCCTGACTGGCATCAATGCGAGCACGGTGGGCTAGACCATGATTATCGGAACGATTGTCGCCGTTGTTTTCCTGTTGGCTTTGTCGGGCTTCTTCTCGGGCTCGGAAACATCGCTGACGGCCGCATCGAGGGCGCGGATGCACGCCTTGGAAAAGGATGGCGATCCGCGCGCCGCGCGCGTCAACCATCTGATCCTCGACAAGGAAGGCCTGATCGGTGCCATCCTGCTTGGCAACAATCTGGTGAATATTCTTGCGTCAGCCCTGACCACATCCCTGTTCATCAGCCTGTTTGGCCCCGGCGGAATGGCTACGGCCATCGCTACGGCGGTGATGACGATTCTCGTTCTAGTGTTCGCCGAAGTCCTGCCGAAGACCTATGCGATCACCCGACCGGACCAGATGGCGATGAGCGTTGCCCGTCCGATTGGTTGGTTGGTCCGCGGCGTCGGCTGGATCGTGAAGGGCATACAAGCGATCGTAAACACCACCCTCGCGATCCTTGGCGTCAAGGACCCGGGCGACGCGCCGACGTCGGATGAAGAAATCCGCGGTGTCCTCGATCTGCATCACGCCGAGGGTGGAATAGACCCCAAGGATCGGAATCGGCTCGTGGGCGCGCTCGATCTCAAGGAGATGTCGATCGAGGAGGTGATGATCCACCGGAAAAATATCACCATGCTGGATGCGGACCTGCCTACGCGGGATCTCGTGATGAAAGCCCTGTCGAGCCCCCATACACGCCTGCCATTCTATCGAGGCGACCAGGAAGAGATCATCGGCGTTCTCCATGCCAAGGACCTTCTACGCGCGATTGCTCCCCTTCGCGGCGAACTCGAAACCGTTGATATCGAGGATATTCTGCGTCCGCCGTGGTTCATTCCAGAAACGACCTCGGTGCAGGATCAGCTCGATAAGTTTCTGAAAAAGCGAAACCACTTTGCTCTGGTGGTGGATGAGTACGGCGCGCTCCAGGGACTGGTGACGTTGGAAGATATCCTCGAGGAGATCGTCGGCGACATCCGAGACGAGCACGATGTGGTCGTCCAGGGGGTCAGGCCCCAGCCCGATAAATCCGTCAATGTGGACGGCTGGGTCACGATCCGCGATCTCAACCGAGCCACGGGATGGACCCTGCCGGACGAGGAGGCGGTGACGGTGGCGGGGCTTGTGATCCACGAAGCCCAGACCATCCCTGAGCCCGGGCAGAGCTTTGTGTTCCATGGCCACCGCTTCGACGTGCTCCGCCGGATGCGAAACCAGATTACTGGCCTCAAGGTTCGCCCCGTGGAGGCGGATGAGGAAACTGGCGAAGAAGCGTTTGCCGCACAGTGATCGGTCGGTTTGGATGGCTTTATGGCACAAGGTGACGCCAACGACTCTTTCGTGACGATTGGCGCCATCACAGGCGCCCATGGCGTTCGCGGTGACGTGCGGGTCATCAGCTTCACCCAGCATCCTGACGACTTGTTCGCCTACGGGCCACTACACGACCGGGAAGGCGTCACCGTGCTTGAGGTGAAGTCCTATCGCCCGGCGAAGGCGCATTTTGTCGTAACGCCGACGGTCACGCGATCCCGGGAGGCTTGGGAGGCAATGAAAGGCACTCAGCTTTGCGTGCGCCGGTCTGCCCTTCCGCCGGCAGACGAGGATGAATTCTACCATGATGACCTCGTGGGGCTCATCGCTGTCGACACCGCCGGCAGCCGCCTTGGGCGTGTGAAAGCCGTGCAGAATTTCGGGGCCGGCGACCTACTCGAAATTGCACCGGAGCGCGGCAAGCCTGTGCTGGTGCCCTTCAGCGAAACCGATGTGCCTGTCCTCGATCTGGACAAACGGGTTCTTGTTATCGCGGCTTGGGACGAGTGGGCAGATACAGGCCCTTAATTGAAATGGTCACGGCCATTCATCTCAGGCCGCGACCAATCTTTGAACTCAGCGCAGGGCGTCAGAAACCGCTGCTGGCACCGCAGTCGCAACCGGTTCCGATATTGATGACCAGCGGGGCATTGCGGGTCGTTTCATACCGTACGGTGTTCGTGATCGTCTCCGTCTGCGGACGGATACGGCGGATTTCCACCGGCTGGATGACGGTACGGATCACTGGCTGGTAGATGTTCCGTTGCGTGACCGCTGGCACCATCACTTCGGTGACTTCGTCTACGCGGTTCTCGGTAATCTGCGGGATGAAATTCACCAACGTCTCCGGAACAGCAACTTCTTCGAGGATCGAGTCGAGCCGCACTTCCTCGAGCTGCACGGGATTGGTAATCGTTTCCGATTGCGCACGCAGGATCCGCCGCTCGATGGGTTGGATGTTGGTCACGCCAACGGGTTGAATAATCGTCCGGGTGATCTGATCGATGTAGACGTCTTCGACTTCGTATACGACGCGCTCTGTCACCTGTTCGATGATATTTTCGACCACTTGCGGCGCCGCTTCCTCATCGATCCGGACGGGTAGTCTCTCGGTTTCGAGGCGTGCCTCACGGGTGATTTCTTCGGTTTGCCCCTGAAGGATC
Organism: Pseudomonadota bacterium; assembly: GCA_038745855.1. GTDB lineage: Bacteria > Pseudomonadota > Alphaproteobacteria > Caulobacterales > Hyphomonadaceae > UBA5336. The sequence goes on from JBCDLC010000010.1 coordinate 19,033, forward strand.
TGGCGTTCGATCGGCTGGATAATCGTCCGTTCGATCGGCTGGAAAACATCCCGTTTAGACACGTAGGGGATGACCGTCTCGGTCACTTCTTCAACGCGGTTCTCAGTCACCTGCGGGGTGATCGTCTCCTGGACTGCCGGGACGCTGTCCTCTTCGATGATCACAGGGAGCCGGTTTTCCTCGAAACGGGTCTCCGCGGTCACGGTCTCCGTCCGTGGCCGGATGATGCGCCGTTTGACCGGGATAATCGTCGTGCGCTCAATTGGCTGGATGATGTCGCGCTGTGTCACGACATCAACGAAGGTTTCAGTCACCTCTTCTTCGTTTTGAACTGTTTCCTGCTCGATGACGTTCTCAGCGGTCGCCGGAACAGCAATGGCCTCCACAATGGTTTCGAGCCGTTGCTCCTCTCGCGTGACAGCTTCTGTTTCCGTCTCCTCGCGCGCTTCCAGCACTTGCCGTTCGATGGGTTGGATAATGGTGCGTTCGATGGGCTGAATAATCGTCCGTGTCGTGATCGCATCGAAGAAGGTTTCCGTGACCTCGTCGCGGGACTCCTCGGTCACCTGCTCTTGGACGGGCTCGCAGCACACTTGTGTTTCTTCCGCTTCATCCGGGCCGCCGAGATACTCGAACTCAGCGCGAGAGCGGTCGACAGCGATGCCGGCGTCCCGGGTCTGCCCGATCAGTCGGTCGATCTCTTCTTCTGACAGTACGCGCTCTGTGCTTGTTCCGTCAGGCCGGACATAGGCGTCATTCGAAACCTCCTGCGCGACAGCGAAACCGCCAAGAATGGCCGCAGATACTGTGGTGGCAAGCAGGTATTTGGAAACGTTCTTCATCGTCACCCCTCCGATCCGCCAAGCAGATCTTCCCTTCATTGCGACGCCCTCCTTTTGGACGCCTTGTTCAATTCAAGCTTGGCCGCATACCGACCAATCCATGGTTAACTCATTCCGACTACGTAACATTTTTCGGACGGGAAAGCCGTTTCCCTCGCCAGGCGACTTCCTTGCACGGAATGTTTCAAAGCGGCAGCGATCGATATCCGTCAGATGGCGCTATTCGCCATGGCCATGAATCAAATGAGGGCCCACACCGAAGCGCGAGCCCTCACATCCCTTCCCAAAGACCAAGGTCGTTTAGCTTATGGTCGGGCCGACTTCAAGCACGTCTTCCACGGTTCGCAGTCCAGGCTTCGGGCTTTGCACAAGAACGGCCATGTTTCCGGGCAGATGCTTGTTGTCCATCATCTTTTCGTGCGCGAGCGGTATATCGGACCATGGCATCACTTCCGACATGCAGGGATCGATCCTGCGGTCGATGACAAGCTGGTTTGCAGCCGAGGCCTGCTTGAGGTGTGCAAAGTGCGAGCCTTGGACCCGCTTCTGGCGCATCCAGAGGAAACGGGCATCCATGGTTAAGTTGAATCCCGTCGTCCCAGCGCATATGACCACCATGCCGCCGCGTTTCACCACGAACACTGACACCGGCATTGTGCTTTCGCCCGGGTGTTCAAAGACGATGTCGACGTCTCTCTTGCCGGTGATTTCCCAGATCGCCTTCCCAAACTTTCGGCACTCTTTCATGTAGTCGCCAAATTCCGGACCATTCACCTTCGGCAATTGACCCCAGCAGTTGAAGTCCTTCCGGTTCAAAACGCCCTTGGCGCCCATCGAATATACGAAATCGAACTTGTCCTCGGACGATACCACACCGATGGCGTGGGCCCCGGTGACAGCGCAGAGCTGGATCGCGAAACTCCCAAGTCCACCCGATGCGCCCCACACGAGCACGTGCTGGCCGGGCTTGACGATGTGCGGCCGGTGGCCAAACAGCATGCGGTAGGTCGTTGCGAGCGTCAGCGTGTAGCAGGCCGACTCTTCCCAGGTCAGGTGTTTCGGGCGGGGCATACACTGGCGCGCCTGCACCCGGCAGAACTGCGCAAAGCTGCCATCCGGCGTTTCATAGCCCCAGATCCGTTGGGATGTGGAGAACATGGGATCGCCGCCATTGCACTCCTCGTCGTCGCCATCGTCCTGGTTGCAGTGAATGACAACTTCGTCGCCGGGTTTGACACGCGTGACCTTTCGGCCAACGGCCCAGACAATGCCCGACGCATCAGATCCGGCGATGTGATAGTCCTCGCCGTGTCCGTCGAAGGGTGAAATTGGCTCGCCGAGGGCTGCCCAGACGCCGTTATAATTCACGCCTGCTGCCATGACGAGCACGAGCACTTCGTCGCTATCGATTTCGGGAACGGGCACTTGTTCGACCTGCATCGCTGTTGCGGGACGACCGTGGCGCTCGCGCCGGATGGCCCAGGCGTGCATCATTTTCGGCACGTGGAATTCCGGCGGTATCTCGCCAATATCGTAGATGTCCTTCTGGATCCGCCCAACGCTGGTGTCTGCCATGAAACCCTCCAAACTGGTCGCGTTCACGGGTGTCCGTGTCGCGTTTGCGCCTTGCAGCATTGGCCGCCGACGAAGCACAGAGCGTGCCATTCCTGCCATAATTGTGCACTGCAATACGTGCGTCAACGCCCAACGAACCGCTCGAACATGATCGAAAGCACTGCTAAGACGAGTAAAGGCTAGGCTATTCGGTCGCCTATTGCGAGGATTTTCAAGGCCCAAGCGGCCAGCAAAGTTACGGAAAGCTACGGAGAGACAATGCAGGTCGATGTGGTTGCCTATCTCAACGGAGCATTTGTTCGCACAGACGAACTGGCGGTGTCCGCATTCGACCGGGGGTTTCTGTTCGGCCACGCCGCCTATGAAGTTACGGCGGTCTATGGTGGGGGGCTAGTTGATTGGTCAGGACACGGGGCCCGCCTGGTTCGCACGCTTGCTGGCCTCGAAATCCCGCTCCCCTCAGACATCGCAGCACTCGAGACGCTGCATCTGGAATTGGCTGAGAGAAACGGCATGGATGAGGGGCTTATCTATTTGCAGGTTACGGCCGGTGATTACGGTGGCCGAGATTTCGCCGGGCCTGAGGACTTTTCGCCAAACATCGTTCTTTTTACCGTGCCGAAATCACTGATTGGCGAAGAAGCCAGGGACGGCATCGCTGCCGTCTCCGTTGACGATACGCGATGGAAACGGCGCGATTTCAAGACAACGCAGCTCCTGTCACAGGCTCTCGCCTACCGGGAGGCCAGGCGGCGGGGTGCACAGACAGCTCTGATGGTCGAAGACGGTTTCGTCACCGAAGCGGCGTCAGCAAACGTCTGGATCGTAGACAAAGACGGCCAACTCATCACACGGCAGCTGTCTCCAGCGATCCTCGCCGGGATTACGCGGAATACGGCCATATCAGCCTTGAACGAAATCGGGACAAGCGTCGAAGAGAGGCCCTTTGCGCTAGACGATGTTAGAGCGGCCCGGGAAAGTTTCACGACGTCAGCTGGCGCGCTTATCGCTCCGCTAGTGGCCCTCGACGGTGTTCCAATCGGCTCGGGAAAGCCAGGCCCAGTGACCCGGCAGATCCAGCGGCACTACTACACGCAGATGGGCGCCGATGTCGAAACCGTTGCGCCATGGGCGCTCGAGTGAAAACAGATCTGCCTCCATTGAGGTCATACCCGGCGATCCAGGCGTGGGCGGTCTCCGATTTGCAGACCTTGCCGGCGCCCAAGCACAGCGCCATGTTGCGACGCAAAATATGAGACTGCGGAGGATCCCCTTGGCCGACAAAGACATTCAACACGCGCCCGACCGTCCCTGGATCTTCAGGACCTACGCAGGGCACTCCACGGCCGAGAAATCGAACGCGCTCTACCGAACCAACCTGGCCAAAGGACAAACCGGCCTGTCGATTGCCTTCGATCTGCCGACACAAACCGCCTACGACGCCGACCACATCCTCGCCCGGGGAGAGGTTGGTAAAGTGGGTGTCCCGGTTGGGCATCTCGGCGATATGCGGACGCTCTTCGACCAACTCCCCCTGGAGGAGATGAACACCTCGATGACGATCAATGCGCCGGCGGCTTGGCTTCTGGCGCTCTACGTCGCCCTCGCCGATGAGCGCGGCGACGACCGGGGCAAACTGCGCGGCACGACGCAGAATGATATCGTGAAGGAGTATCTGTCCCGGGGCACTTACGTCTTTCCCCCGGAACCATCGATGCGATTGATCGCTGATATGGTGGCATGGTGCTACACCGAAGTTCCGAAATGGAACCCAATGAATGTGTGCTCGTATCACCTCCAGGAAGCGGGAGCGACACCCGAGCAGGAACTCGCCTACGCTTTGGCGACGGCGATCTCCGTGCTCGATACTGTAAAGGCCGGCGGTCAGGTTCCAGAAAAGGACTTTCCGATCGTGTTCGGCCGTATCAGCTTTTTTGTGAACGCTGGGGTCCGTTTCGTAACAGAACTCTGCAAGATGCGCGCATTCGTCGATCTCTGGGAAGAGATTGGGCGTGATCGCTATGGTGTGGATGATCCGAAGGCCCTGCGGTTCCGCTACGGCGTTCAAGTCAACAGTCTCGGCCTGACCGAGCCGCAGCCTGAAAACAATGTCTACCGCATCCTGATCGAGGCCCTGGCCGTGACGCTGTCGAAACGCGCACGCTGCCGCGCACTCCAGCTCCCTGCCTGGAATGAGGCCATGGGGCTGCCGCGCCCTTGGGACCAGCAATGGTCACTCCGGCTTCAGCAGATCCTGGCTTTTGAAACCGATCTTCTCGAATTCGAAGACCTATTCGACGGCTCACATGTGATCGAGGCTAAGACCGAAGAACTTCGAACCATCGCGCGGCAGGAACTCGCGGAAATCGACACGCTCTCCCAAGACGATGCCATCGCCCATATGAAGCGTGCCTTAGTGGGTGCCCATTCTGAACGCATTCGCGGCATTGAGACCGGCGAACAAGTCGTCGTCGGCGTCAACCGCTATACAACGACCGAAGAAAGCCCCCTGAGCGCCGGCGAGGACGCGATCCAGACCGTCGATCCGCTCGTGGAACGGCAACAGATCGAAAGCCTTCGGGCTTGGCGGAACCGGCGTGATGGGGCGAGTGTCGAAATGGCACTCACTGAATTGCGTGCGGCGGCAGCGGAAGGCGGCAACATCATGGAGCCATCCATCGCCTGCGCGAAAGCGGGTGTCACTACAGGTGAGTGGGGCAGCGCGCTGCGCGACGTTTTCGGCGAGTATCGCGGCCCAACCGGCGTCGCCCTTGTGGTCGAAACCGGCGGCGCTGAAGATATCGAAGCGGTAAAAGCCCGGGTTGAGGCGCTATCCCAGTCGCTGGGTCGACAACTCACCTACGTGCTCGGCAAGCCTGGTCTCGACGGCCATTCCAACGGTGCCGAGCAAATCGCAGCCCGTGGCCGGGCCTGCGGTATCGACGTGCGGTATGAAGGTATCCGCTTTACACCGGAAGATATCGTTCAACAGGCCAAGGATGCGGATGCGCACATCGTCGGACTGTCTATTCTTTCCGGCTCGCATCTCGACCTTGTTCGGGAAACGCTCGCAGAGATGCGGAAGGCCGGTCTTGGCCATCTGCCGCTGGTCGTGGGCGGTATTATCCCGCCAGAAGACGAAATGGCCCTGCGCCAGATGGGCGTGCGGCGGGTCTATACTCCGAAGGATTTCAAGATCACCGAAATTATGGACGACGTGGTCGATCTCGTGGAAGCCGCTTGGATGACGCCTGCCGAGTAGTCGGCGCCTGCTCCTGTCTATTAGCCCGCGCTGGCAATCGATTTCGGTTTTCCGCAAAGCAGAGGTCGATCGAAGCGCTCAGCGTTCCTTTGGGTCAAGGGCGTCGCGCAGCCCATCTCCCAGGAAATTGAGAGCCAGCAATGTCACCATCATGGTCACCGCCGGAACTACCAACATCCACGGCCGGTCCCGCATTTCGGTCGCCCCCTGCGAGATCAGCACGCCAAGGCTGGTCAACGGCTCATTGACGCCAAGCCCCAGGAAGCTGAGAAAGCTCTCGGCCAGGATTACGACCGGGATGGTGAGTGTCACGTAAACCGCGACCGGACCGATCACATTGGGGATGATATGCCGCCGGATCATGGCTGCCCTCGAAACGCCGGCGGCACGCGCCGCCTCGATGAACTCCTTGGACTTGATTGCCAGGGTTTGCCCTCGCGTGATCCGAGCCATGGTCAACCACTCAATGGCGCCGATCGCCGCAAAGATCAGAAGAATGTTCCGGCCGAACACGGTCACCAGGAGGATGACGAAGAAAATGAAGGGCAGCGCGTACAGCACGTCGACCACCCGCATCATGATATTATCCGTCCGCCCGCCGATAAAACCGGCTGTCGCGCCCCAGGTGACGCCGATGACGAGGCTCACAAACGTCGCCACGACCCCCACGAGCAAGGAAATCCTGAGCGCAATCAGGAGCCTGGCAAACGCATCGCGACCGAGATAGTCGGTGCCCAGGATGTGCCAATTCTCCAACGTGGGCGGGATCTTTATACGGTTCGACTGGGCGAGATGGTCGTGCACCCAGACCGTTGGGCCAAGCGCAGCCACGAGCACGAGGGCACCAAGAACGAACATGGATGCGACGGCGGCGCGGTTGCGCAGCAGCCTGGCGCGGGCATCGTCCCATAGCGAACGCCCTGCCAGGATGGCCTGTTCTACCGGCTTTTGAACACGCTCGGGATCAGTCAAGTCGAGCATCAGCTATAGCTCACCTTCGGATCAAGCAGCGCGTAGAGGATGTCGGCAATCAGGTTGAAGAGGATGATCAGGGCCGAGTAGACGATGATCGCACCCATCACGAGTGTGTAGTCCCTCTCGATCGCGCCGCGCACGAAATAGTCGCCCATTCCTGGCAGCGTGAAAATGCGCTCTACAACGACCGATCCAGTCATCACGCCGGCCGTCGCAGGTCCGGCATAGGAAACAAGCGGCAGGATCGCCACGGGCAGGGCATGGCGCCGGATGACCTGCCACTCTCCCAGCCCCTTGCTGCGCGCGGTTCGGATATGGTTCGAGCGCATGGCTTCAATGGTGGAGGCGCGCATGAGCCTCGAGATGATGGCGATCTGCGGGAGGGCGAGGGTAATGACTGGAAGGGTGAGCGTGTGAAGGTTCATGCGGGGCGGGAAACCAAGCCCGCCCGCAGAAAACCAACCGACGCCGAGGGCCAGAAACAGGATCAGGAGAGGCCCGGTAACGAAGGTTGGGATCGAAATCCCCGCCATCGCAAAGCCCATGACCGAGTAGTCACCTGCCGTATTCTGTCTAAGCCCGGCAAAGACACCCATGGCTGTTCCAGCCACAAGCGCCAGCAACATGGAAAGCGCGCCGATGGTCAGGCTGATGGGCAAACCGTCGGCGATGATCTCCATCACCGTTTTGTCCTTGGTCTTGAACGACGGTCCGAAATCTGCGCGAGCGACGTCCCCAAGATAGGACAGATACTGCTCATGGAGGGGCTTATCCAAGCCGTATTTAGCGGCGATCGCCCTTTCTGTTTCCACGGGTAGCTTCCTCTCCGCAGAGAAAGGCCCCCCTGGCGCGGCGCGCATCATGAAAAATGCCACAGTGATAATGACAAGCAGTGTCGGGACAGCAATAAGAAGGCGGCGAAGCGTGTACCAGACGGGTACGCGCGCAAGGATCCGCTGGAATGGGCTCACGACTGGTCAACTCGCCTTCACTGTTTTCTGACTGGAGGCCCGTTGGCAGGGCTGAGCTTATCTCTTAGCTTTTCTGCATTGGCAGCCATGTCAATGGCTTGCAACACCCGTTCAGGAGGCCGAGACGCCCATGGCCGATATTCGAACCGTCACCGATGATTTTGCGGTCGCGCCCCAGATAACCCCGGAGGACGTCGCAGCCGTGGCCTCTGCAGGCTTCAAAACAATCGTCGCCAATCGCCCAGATGGTGAGGGCGGTGTGGAGCAGCCCCGCATGGGCCCAATCCGAGCGCAGGCCGAAGCCCATGGATTAACCTTCGTAGCCCTGCCCTTCTCTGGCGCTCCGACCCCCGAGATCGTGGAGCGAACGTCGGCTATCCTAGCGGAGGCACCGACCCCTATTCTCGCCTACTGCCGAACCGGGACCCGATCCATTACCGCTTGGGCGCTCGTCCATGCGGGACAGGGTACGGCGAGTGAAATTGTCGATGCGGCGGCTGGGGCGGGTTACGATCTCTCCAGCTTAGCGCCACTTCTGTAGCGGAGACCTGGAAATTCATATGTTAGCGTTTGTTCACTGCCGACAAAGTTTGGCCATATAGTCGGGATTGATGCGGAAAGCAGGCTGGTGGCGAAAGCGCCAGGCTCGCCTACGCCGAGGAGTGCCAATGTCCAATCGTTTCTGGACCTCTGACTTCAAGTATGTCGATGGGGCATTTCTCATCAAGAAAACCGGCCATACTGTGCCGGTCCGCTGGAGCCTGGCACACGATTTCTTTGCCTGGTTTTCCTTCTTCTATGTGCTCACCCAGTCTTGGCGCACATGGCGGCGTGTCACCGGTCACAAACGGCCGACCATTGCGTTCTATCCCGATAAGCCGCGGCCCTGGTACTTCATCTGGCCGGTAACCCATGTCGCCGGGGCAAAGCTAATCGATGATCCCAGCAAAGCTGATATTGTATTCCAGTTTGATGACAGCACAACCACGCGTAATGCGGCGCCGGCTATCAAACCGGGCGCGCGGCTCGTCAACTTCTCCTGCCAGGACGTTTCCAAGAGCCATGTGGCAAAGACCTTCGCCCGGGTGGCAGGCTACGATCTGTCCGTCGATCCGGAGACCCACCGCGGGCCCATGGTCGAGAAATCCGAAATGAATGCCGCCCACGACGGGCGGGTCATCGAAGGGCCGATGTCGGCGCGCGCCGGCAAGGCTTACCAGCGTTTGGTCGACAACGAGATTGCTGGCGGCTTGGTGGAAGATCTCCGCTGCTGCATCGTCGGCGGAAAGCCGGCCATCGCATTCAGGAAGCGCCGTCCCCTGGAGCGCCGTTTCCTGAATGAAAACACCGAAGTGCTGCTTGATCAGCCGACGGCGATTTTTACAGCCGATGAAATTGACGTGATCACGGCCTTCGCCCGGGCGCTTGGTCTGGACTGGGGCGGTGTTGACGTCCTAAGGGACCGAGGATCGGGGAAGATCTTTATCGTTGACGCGAACAAGACCGATATGGGTCCGCCTTTAGCGCTGCCTTTGGGTGGCAAGTTACGGGCAACCCGCAGGATGGCCAAAGCGTTTGCGACGGCCTTCACAACCAAGAGGCAAAAGACCACCGAGATGTCCGCACCACTCTCTGTTGCCAAAAGGGTCTCCCAGGATCCTGTCCAGAAGCCCGCCTTCAAGGGAATTCCGTATCGCCGCGAATTCGATTTCGAATATGGCCGCGTCGATCAGGTGAGTCCCCTTATCCGGCGCGTGATCGCAAAGAATCCAGGGCCCTTCACCTTTACAGGCACAGGCGTCTACATCATCGGCCAAGGCGAGGTCGCGGTGATCGATCCGGGCCCCATGCTGGATGATCATTTCGAGGCCTTGAAAGCGGAGTTGGCTGGGGAGAAAGTGACCCATGTCATCGTCTCCCACGGTCACTCAGACCATTCTCCCCTGGCGCAACCGCTCGCCGATTGGGCGGGCTGCAAGACTTACGCGCGAGGCGATGCAATCCCGACCGCGAAAGGCGAATTGGGCTCTGCCGATGATTTGTCCTTCAGGCCCGACGTGGTCGTTAAGGACGGCGATGTCATATCCGGACCGGGCTGGACCCTCGAAGTCATCGAGACGCCAGGACACACGGCGAACCACATCTGCCTCGATTTGAAGGAAGAGAACGCCTGCCTCTCTGGCGACCATATCATGGGATGGTCCACCACGGTGGTGTCCCCGCCCGATGGCGATATGGGCGACTATCTGGAGAGCCTCGACAAGATCCAGCGCCGCAATTTTGATATCCTTTGGCCAACACACGGTCCACCCGTGGATGACGACGTGCACGGCTTCATCGAAGCTTATACAGAACATCGGCGGCAGCGCGAAGCAGCCATTCTAGATCTGCTTGGGAAGGGCCACACGAAGATCGCCGACATGGTGGCCATCATGTACGCTGGTGTCGACCAGAAGTTGCACGCGGCCGCAGGCTACTCGGTGCTGGGTCACATGATACAGCTTGTGAAGGAAGGCAGGGTCGAAACCCCTGACGCGACGCCTGAAATAGAGAGCGTCTATCGTTTGGCGCACACCTAGAAGGCGTAGGTAGGCTTTCTCAATCTGCTGCTGATTGTGGAAATCGGTTTCCGAGACGAGGCCGCTATTGAAGAGCCTTCCATCGGTCGAATAGAAAAGCGGCACGGAAAAGCGCGCCACTCGCGACAGAGCGGCCGAAAGCGGGAGCCGTAAAGCGTGATAATCAGCGTGGTCTTGAGGGGCATCGCAGCCTTGCTGATCCTGTGTTTGGGTGCGCTGATCGCTGGGCGCCTGGTTGCGCCGGACCGGTTGTTTGCGATCTCCGGTCAATTCGTACCTGTGCGCCACCAGGTTGAAACACTGCTGCATTCCGCCGGCGAGGATCGAGAAACAGGTGCCCAGCGCGGCCAGACCATGGAGCGGGGCCGGACATTGGCCAGCGTCCATCCCCTCGATCCCCTGCCCTACACGCTGCTACAGTTCGAAGGCGCTGCCGACGGCGACGAGATGACCGCCAATCGGGCGGCCTTGACCGCGCTCTCTTTCCAACCTCGGAACCGGGCGGCCCGGATGCATGTGGTCAACCAATTGCTGGCACGCGGCGCCTACGACGAGGCCATGGCGCAGATCACGCTTCTGTACCGGATCGATCCGACTGGACGGAATATCTATCATACCGCGCTTGTCGGCCTTGGCCAGAACCCCACTGCCGCGCCGGCACTCGAAAGAGCCGTCGCGCTTGACCCGCCTTGGAAAGAGCGTGTGGTGCTCGACTTGTCCCAAACAACCGCCGACAGGGCTTTCGTCCAAAGGTTGTTCGAACACCTGCCAGAGCGCATCGATGTGCTGCTCAAGCGCATGATTTCAGAAGGGGATATGGATGCGGCCTATCTCACCTTTCTGACGTCTCTACCGAGCGATGTCGCGATTACCATCCCGTTTGATCCTAGCTTCTCAGGCTTGGCGGGGTCTCCGCCGTTCAACTGGCGCGTGAATGATCGATATGCCGAGCTTTCGGAGACAGGCGGCCTCGACATCTCGTATTTCGGCCGGGGCAGTATTCTCATGGCCCGTCAGGTTTTCCCGCTTACAACCGGCGCATACCAGCTCGAGACGCGATTCGAGGGTGTGCTTGATCCCGAGGCGGCGACCTTCGGAATCCGCATTCACTGCATTGATGGAGAAAAGACTGGGCCCAGGATCGGCGAATGGACATTCGAGCCCGAGGCGATCAATGGCGGCCAAGCGATAAATCAGTTTGTGCATGACCAATCGACCGGTTGCGCATATGCCGCGCTTACCTTGAGGGCGTTTCCAGGCGGGTATCCAGCGACCTCCCGTTTGAAGGTTTTGGGATTCACGTTGTCTTCCGTAGAACAGGACGCGTCGTGAGCGTGCTGGGTTTTGTTCCTCGCCCCATCCGGCAGTTCGGTGCAAATCGCACGGATGTCATGCTTTTGGCCATCGTGCTCGCGGTTTCAGCACTCCTTGGCGGATCAAGCATCTACGGCGTCGCGCAACATGGTTGGATCCAGCTCGCCACCATGCCCCTGCTATTGTGGATGGTTATGCGGCGACGGCCCGTTGCGATCAGCCGGAAGGGCGTTGTCTTGCTTGGGCTGGCGGGTCTGATGGGGCTTTATGCACTTTTTCAGGCGACCCTCCCGTTCAACGTGAACTGGCCTGCGGAGACGCCACGCGGGCTTGTGCAAGCAGCGCAGCCTCTGCTCGGTCTTGAACCCGGCGGCATGCCGCTTTCGCTTGCACCGGGGGAAACGCTGGCGGCCGTTCTCGCTTTGCTTCCGGCAATTGCTCTCTTCATTGCCATTGCAACGGCCCGATGGACCTACACGATCGAGGTCGTCTGCTGGTTTGTGATCGTGCTTGGTGCAGCCAGTGCCACCCTTGCCTTGTGCCAACTGCTGACCGGTGCCGGCTCTCCCTTGTATCTCTACGGCCGCACATCTGGCGCCCCGGGCCTGTTCTCGAACCCGAACCACCAGGCAAGTTTCCTTGTCATGGTGATGCCGCTTTCGCTGGCCCTCGTGTTGGAGAAACGGCGGGAAATCGGAAGCGCCGATGGGCAGATCGGACTGTTCATTATCACTGTCGGACTTTTCTTGCTGCTCGCAGTCGGCATTTTTGCCGCGCAATCGAATGCTGGGTTCGGCCTCCTGGCGGGTATCATCCCGCTTTGCATCCTTTTGGCCTTTCCCAAGCGCATGAAGGACTCTCTGCACATAGTCTTGCCGATCCTGTTCTGTGCCCTGGCGATCGGTGTTGCCACCATGGTCTATGCCGGCCTCGATCCACGCCAACTGCTCGCGGAAGAGGGGTCACCTGCATCGCGACCAGAAGTCTGGAAGCAAGGCCTTGTCATCGCCCGCGACCATCTTCCCTTCGGCACAGGCCTGGGAACGTTCGAATATGTCTACCCGCTCTATGAAACCGAGGGGATGATCACCAACCGGTATATGAATGCTGCACATAACGAGTACCTGCAGGCCGTGATCGAACTGGGCGTTGTGGGCGCCTTGCTCGTGGGGGCCGGAGTTCTGTTCTGGGGCGTGCTCGCAGCGGGGGCTTGGGCTGGCAAGGCCAATAATGAGGGGCGGATACGCCGCGCTGCCAGCCTTTCGATCCTTGTTGTTATCCTCCACTCGATCGTGGACTATCCACTTCACGCACCCCTCTACATGGCTGTGGCAGCCATTTTCGCGGGGATCTTATGCCTCCCTCCGCGCCATGCCCGGCAGAAGACCCAACGTGCGCCCGCTGATAGCGAAAAGCGGATCAGCCTGTAGCGCAACTCAGAGAATATCGAGCATTTCTGCGACCAGCGGATGGCGGACCACATCTTCACCCTCCAGGCGGACCACGCCGACATTCTCCATCTTCTCCAGCTTGTCCGCGATCGGACCAAGGCCGGAAACATCGGGCAGCAGGTCTGACTGGTTGGGATCGCCAGTGATAACCATCGTCGAGTGCCAGCCTAGCCGCGTGAGCAGCATCTTGAGCTGGGCGTAGGTACAGTTTTGCGCTTCATCGATCACGACAAAGGCGTTGTTCAATGTGCGACCGCGCATGAAACCGATCGGGGCGATTTCGATGAGGCCCTCGTTCATCATGTGTTTGAGTTGGGCAGGAGACAACCGATCGGACAGGGCGTCGTAGAGTGGCCGGAGATAGGGCGCGAGCTTGTCTTCCATCGCGCCCGGCAGGAAACCGATTTGCTCACCGGCTTCAACCGCCGGGCGAGACAAGACGATGCGGCCAACCCGGCCCGCTTGTAGGGCTTCGACGGCTTTCGTGATCGCGAGATAGGTCTTTCCAGTGCCGGCCGGTCCCACGGCGGCCACGAGCGGTTTGGAGTCCAGCGCCTTCAAGAGAGCCGCCTGATTTTCGGATCTGGGTTTGACGGTCTTCTGGTACTTCTGTTCGCGGGGGACGGATTTCTGCTTTGGGCCGCGTTGGGAATCGTCCGGATGCCAGCCGCCATCGATCGCATAAAGCTCAGCGCGGTTCTTCTTTGCGCTATCCTCGAAGAACACGGCCGTATCGAACTCGGCGGCGGTTTTGAGGCGCTTGGCAGCGTTGCGTTTACCCATGAGTCACTCCCGATTGAGGGCACAAAAAAGCCGCCGTGCGGAAAGCAGGGCGGCCGGCGGTACACTGGATGTGCGAGAGGAAGCGGATGACGAATCCAAGCCTGGCGGCATGGCGACACGGTTTGCGTCCAATTCCGAAAGATGGAGCTTCAAGCGCCAGCCCTTTCGTTCACCTCTCACAGGGTTATTAGGAGATAAACGGGTTAATGAGCGGTTACGGGCCGCTTGACCCCCGGTGAAAAATGCGACGGTGCAGCAAAAACAACGGGCTGTCCGGACGGCAATAGACGTGGGAGAGACGGCATGGCGCTTTTCGAGTTCGAGGGCATTGCGCCCGAAGTACCGGCGGACGGCAATTACTGGGTCGCGGAGAATGCGACTGTGTTGGGCCGCGTGATCCTGAGGGAAGGGTCCAATATCTGGTACAATGCCGTTTTGAGGGGTGATAATGATCCCATCATCGTTGGGGCCCGATCGAACATTCAGGACGGCACCGTGATCCACACCGACCTCGGCGCGCCCTGCACGATTGGCGAGAATGTGACCGTTGGGCATATGGCCATGCTGCACGGCTGCACGATCGGGGACGGCTCCTTGATCGGTATTGGAGCGACAGTGTTGAACCACGCCGTGATCGGAAAGAACTGCATCATCGGTGCCCATGCGCTGATTCCGGAGCGGAAAGAGATCCCCGACAATTCGCTGGTGATGGGCGCGCCGGGAAAGGTCGTTAAGGACATCTCGGAAGCCCAAGCCCAGGTGCTGAAAATGAGCGCAGTGCACTATGTCGACAATGCAGAGCGGCACCGGTCGCGGATGAAGCGGATCAATGGGTGAGGACCAGGCTGACCATGGGTTGATCAGGGTGCTGACAAAATACTGAGGGCGTGCGTAAGCGCGGCCTCTGCAAACCGCTCCATGTTCGCCGCGCGATCGTCGAGACCGGTTTCCAGCGTCTTTGTCACGACATGTCCATCTGCGCCCGCCATGGCCAGACAGGTATGACCAGATGGGTCTCCATAGGGGTTTCCGCCAGGGCCAGCCGCGCCCGTTTCGCAGAGCCCCCAATCGGCGCGAAGCCTGTCGCGGATCGTTCGGGCCATGAGCGCGGCATAGGGCTCGGTCGACGAGCGCATGCCTTGGACGTCGTCTTTGGTGAGCTGCATCAGACCCTTGAACGCAGCGCCGGCATAGATGACACCGCCGCCGCGATAGTAGGCGGAGGCGCCGGGGATGGCGAGCAGGGCCGCGGAGATCAAACCGCCCGCACTGGATTCGGAAACGCCGATCGTCTCGCCCCGCGCAACCAAGGCGTCGGCGACTTTCTGGGCGAGGGGAATAAGCGTGTGCATTGCTCCTACCGGGTAGCGGCTGATGGAGTCTTCGTCCACCGCACTGGTGTTTGGGGCAAACCCGGTTCGGCTTTCGCTGCGGGCTAGCCAAAACCGATATAGGCGCCTAACCCAGCGGGCATGCGTATTGCCACTTGGAATGTGAATTCGATCAAGGCGCGGATGCCCACGGTGCTGGAAGTCCTGGAAGGGATCGCTTGCGACGTGGTGTGCCTTCAGGAAATCAAATGCGAGGATGATGCGTTTCCTTTTCTTGAGCTGGAAGACCTGGGCTGGACTTGCGCCGTACACGGACAAAAGAGCTACAATGGTGTCGCCATCCTCTCCAAACTGGCCCTGGAGGACATACAGACCGGACTTCCGTCCACGGATGGAAGCGCGGATGAGACCGATGACCAGGCCCGCTATATCGAAGCGACGGTGATGGGCGAACGGCCGATCCGCGTGGGCGGACTTTACCTGCCCAATGGCAACCCGGCGCCGGGGCCGAAATACGACTACAAGCTGGCATGGATGGAGCGGCTGCATGCCCGGGCTGAAGCGCTGCTGGCGACCGAGGAGCCTTTCGTTCTGGCCGGCGATTACAATTGCATTCCACGGGACGAGGATTGCTGGGATATCAGCGTCTGGAACGAGGATGCCCTGGCCCGGCCCCAGACCCGGGCGGCATTCCGGAGGCTGCAATGGCTTGGCCTGACCGAGGCATTCGACGTGATGGACGGCCGCGGCCACCAGTACACGTTCTGGGATTACCAGGCCGGGGCCTGGGCGAAGGATCATGGCATCCGGATCGACCATCTATTGTGCTCACCGGAAGCGGCAGACCGGCTGCAGAGCGTTGAAGTCTATAGAAAGGCGCGGGGCCTGACGAAACCATCGGACCATGTGCCGGTGATCGGCGTCTTCGCAGACTGAACACCCAGCGGCATTTCTCCTTTCCGTGAGTTTCGGGCAGCCGTCCGCGTTTCCGCGCGCGGGTTAGAGCTGGCGGATTCTGGGGCTGTTGTTGGGGGCTCGGCCCAGGGGTGGAGGTCTCGCTCGGCTTTGTTCGAGGATTGCTACGGCGAAACTATCATGAAGCGCGCCGGGTTCGGTGCCGAATTGTTGGCCGCTGTGGGGGCCGCGGTAGGGCGGTGCTCTGAGGAGGCCGGGGCGGCGGCGGGACAGGTGGTAGGCCAGGCGGCGCGCTCGGGCGGCCGGGTCGTCGATCAGGGCTTTCAGGGCCGCGAGACGGTTTAGGAGGGGGGCGGCGTCTATGGGACCGCTTGGCTGGGTGTGGCCGGAGTAGGTTTGCGATTTGGCTCTCGCGGCGGCCTTGAGGGCTTCGATGCGAGTGCGGTCGAAGGGGGCGCCGCTGGGGAAGACGCGGAGGGACTGCTTGGGTGGGCTGAGTTTGCGCTCCCGATAGTAGCGGATGTGGGGGTGGTCGTCGTGTGAGAGGGTGGGCTCGATCTCGAGGGCGAGGAGGATCAGGACGCGGCGGATCCAGGACTCGAGCATGGCGATGCCAGCCTTGAGGCGTGCGGCCGCAGCGCGCGTGAGGAAGTCGGGCGCGAGATGGAGATCATCTCGGCCGATCACGCGGGTGTATAGCTGCTCGCCGAAGGGGCGCAGCTCTTCGATGGTGTCGGTGATGTTCGACATTTGAGGGGGAGTATACCACTGCCGCCAAGGGGGGAGGATAAGTTTAGGGGGACTTCAACGATTACAGGGCGCTAGGCGAAATAAGTGTGGGATAAGTTTTGATTGGGAGTGTTGAGAGCCCCTGGGTTGTGCGCGAGCGGTCGGCGCGCTGTCAGGGCGACGACCCCGCCCCCTCGCCTCTCCTCCCGGGCGGAGGAGGAGACGCTTGGGGCGGGGCCGGTCAAAGGTGGTCTCGCGCGGGGGTCTGGCACGGCCCAATTTGGCCGGCGGGTCCCCTAGACCTTGTAGTACATGTCGAACTCGACGGGGTGCGGGTGAAGCTCAAGGGTCATCACCTCTTCCATCTTGAGTTCGATGTAGGCGTCGATCTGGTCGTCATCCATGACGCCGCCCTTCTTGAGGAACTCCCGGTCGCCATCGAGCGCTTCGAGGGCGGCACGGAGCGAACCGCAAACCTGCGGGATCGCATTCGCCTCTGCCGGGGGCAGATCGTAGAGGTCCTTGTCCATGGCTTCGCCGGGATCGATCTTGTTCTCGATGCCGTCGAGGCCTGCCATGAGCAGCCCGGCAAAGGCCAGGTAGGGGTTGGCTGTCGGGTCCGGGAACCGGCACTCGATCCGCTTGGCCTTCGGGCTGGAGCCAAACGGGATCCGGATGGATGCCGACCGGTTGCGCGCGGAGTATGCGAGCATGACGGGCGCTTCGAAGCCGGGCACCAGCCGTTTGTAGGAGTTGGTGGAGGCGTTGGTCAGCGCGTTCAGGGCGCGCGCATGCTTGATGATGCCGCCGATATAATGGAGGCACGTGTCGCTGAGACCGGCATACCGGTCGCCGGCAAAGAGCGGCGTGTCCCCGTTCCAGATGGACTGGTGGACGTGCATGCCGGACCCATTGTCGTTGAAATAGGGCTTGGGCATGAACGTGGCGGTCTTGCCGTAGGACGCCGCCACGTTGTGGATGACGTACTTATAGAGCTGCAGATTGTCCGCCATGGTCACCAGCGTTGCGAACTTCATTCCCAGTTCGTGCTGGGCCGGGGCCACCTCGTGGTGATGTTTCTCAGGCTCGAGGCCGATCTCATCCATCACGGTGAGCATTTCCGAGCGCATGTCCTGCTCGCTGTCGACGGGCGGCACGGGGAAATAACCGCCCTTCGGCCCCGGCCGGTGGCCCATGTTGCCGACTTCATACTCCTTGTCGGTGTTTGCGGGCAGCTCTGTGCTGTCGAAGCTGTAGCCGGTCTTGTGGGCGTCGGTGGACCATTTCACGTCGTCGAAGACGAAGAACTCGGCTTCCGGCCCGAAGAATGCCGTTGTGCCGATACCGGTGGACTGGAGGTAGGCTTCGGCCTTTTTCGCCGTGGTCCGCGGGTCGCGGTTGTAGGCCTGGCCCGTGATCGGATCGAGAATATCGCACATGATGGCGAGGGTTGTCTGCTGGTAGAACGGATCGACATGGGCGGTGGCGAGATCTGGCGCCAGGTTCATGTCGGACTCGTTGATGGCCTTCCAACCGGCAACCGATGACCCATCGAACATCTGGCCATCTTCGAAGAAATCAGCATCGACCATGTTCTTGTGGAACGTGACGTGCTGCATCTTCCCGCGTGGATCGGTGAACCGGAGGTCCACGTACTCTACGTCTTTTTCCTGGATCATTTTCAGAATGTCGTCTGACATGGATCATCCCTCCTCAAGGACTGATTGGTGTTCGGTTGTGTGGAAACTTGGCCTGTACCCAGCGCCTGTCAGAGAGCCTGCTGCCCCCGTTCCCCCGTTCTGATCCGAACCGCTTCTGCGACATCGGACACGAAAATCTTCCCATCGCCGATTTTTCCCGTCTGCGCGGCTCTGGAAATCGCTTCGATTGCGGCATCGACCGTATCATCTCCGACGACAACCTCAATCTTGAGCTTTGGCAGAAAATCGACGACGTACTCCGCGCCGCGGTAAAGCTCGGTATGGCCACGCTGGCGACCAAAGCCCTTGGCCTCGACCACCGTCATCCCCTGTAACCCCACCTCATGCAAAGCCTCCTTCACGTCATCGAGTTTGAAGGGTTTCACGACGGCTTCGATCTTTTTCACTGGGGCCTCCCGCATTTCATTTCCGGTGTCCTAGGCCGGGCCTGCGCCCCCCGCCACCGGCTTACGCAGGCAACCGGGCCGGAGCGCAATCCCGCCCACCGGATAGGCGCTGGTGGTCAATTGTTGAGCAAAAAAAGATGACGCCAGCGTCATTGTTTGGAAATGGCATTGGTGGTAGTGTGTTGAGATAGGTTTTGACACGCAGCACGAGGAGCGCCCCATGGCCTTAATTCCATTGGTTCATCCAGAGCGTCCGAAGCCGCGTCTCAAACCGTTCACGGCCCTGTCGCGCATGCAGAAGCTCATCAATAACAAGGAAGACACCGAGCAGGTGTTCCACATCATTGAAGCCCTGAATGGCGATCACCTGCTCAAGGAGCTTGAGGCGTTTCGTGCCACGGAAAATGGGCGCGCCCGAATCGAGGAACGCCGCGCTCTGGCGCCGCTGCTCGACAACCACGACTGGATCAGGGACTTGCCCGAGGGCACGGTAGGGCGCGCGTACATCCGCTTCATGGAGGCGGAAGGCCTCTCCGCCGAAGGGCTCGTCGCCGAGTCCGACAAGTTTCATAGCAAGAGATATGACGACCTGGTGGAGTGGTTCGGGAACCGGAAGCGAGACACCCACGACCTTTTCCACGTCCTGTCCGGCTATGGCAGGGACGCGCTTGGCGAGGCCAGCCTCCTGGCCTTTACCCACGGCCAGGCCGGCGGCGGCCGCGGTGTGATCTTCATCGCATTCATGGGCTGCCGGCAGATCCGGAAGTCGCTGCCCCGCCACATCGATGTCATGGCGTGCTATCGCGAAGGCCGGGAGAATGGCGCCTCCGCGTGCAAGATTGTCGAACAGGATATCCTCGCCCTGATGGAAGAGCCCCTCGATGCGGCCCGTGCGCGGCTCGGCATCGCAAAGCCCGTCGCATACCGGAAAGCCCTGGCAGAGATCAGACAGCTGATGGATGCAGAGGCCCTGATGGCACCCGCCTGAGGCCGGTGCTTGGAGACCATACGCGCGGCAGCAGCATAGCCTGACGGGATTTTCGAAGCCTTTTTTCTCGACCGGGCGGGCATGGCCGTCCTATAGGGCTGGTATGAGTGAGTTTCTGCCAGCGGAGGGGGCGGCAAGTGCCGTCTCTACCGAAGACAACGGGCCTGGTCTCTGGCTGGATGCCCTGCCCCGGCCCGGCAATGACAGCCACAAACACTCACGTGGCCACCTTGTGTGCATCACGGGTGGCGCGTCGCAGACCGGCGCGGCACGGCTAGCGGCCCGGGGCGGGCTTCGCATCGGGGCGGGCCTGGTCACCCTGCTCTCTCCGCCGGACGCCGTGTTGATCAATGCCGCGCAGGTGACGGCGATCATGGTGCGCGGCTTCCAGGATACGAATGACCTGGTTGGGCAGGTTCTGGATGCAACCGCCAGCGTCATCGGTCCCGCTGCGGGCGTGAACGCGAAAACCCGTGAAAACGTGCTGGGCATGCTGAGGGTACGCCGTCCCACAGTCCTCGACGCCGATGGTCTGACGGTCTTCGAGAACAGCCAGAAATCCCTGTTCAGGGAGCTTCACAGCCGCTGCGTCCTGACCCCCCATCCTGGCGAATTCCGGCGATTGTTCCCTGGCCTTGTCGAACGCTACCCCTTGCACACGGACGCAACCAAGGCGGCCGCGGACACGACGGGATCGGTCGTGGTTCTGAAAAGTGCCACCACGATCATCGCGGCACCGGGGGGCGCCGTTTATACCAATGAGCACGCCAGCCCCTATCTGGCGACCGCCGGCTCGGGCGATGTACTGGCCGGCTTTATCGGTGGGCTCCTCGCCCAGGGTATGGACGCCCTGCCCGCGGCATTGGCCGGTGTCTGGCTACACGGCGAAGCAGGGCTCCGCCTCGGCCCGGGGCTTATCGCCGAGGATCTGCCCGAAGTTCTCCCATCCATCCTGTCGGCCATGATGAACAGCGCGCTTGATAACCGCTGAATGGGCCGCTGACCGTCTTGCCATGCGAAAAGCGTCACAGGACGGCCGTGCGGTCATCTATGGCTGCTCTGCGTACATCGCCATGAAGGGGCGAGCGAGCGCAGGGACGACGAACCTTGCGGGATGATCCGTCGATCGCGCTCGCCCTTATTTCCGTTGCCTCGAAGCATCGCGCTTGGGCGACCGCCATTGGTGCTCCGATCTCGCGTATCAGGGAGGGTCGCGAAGGGGCCGTCCGAATGCGAGAGCATGCTGGTGGAGCCTTTGTACCTGCTGGCCGGCCGCGCGGCATAGCCAGCAATGACGACAGCCCAGAAAAGGAAGCCCATCCGCCACCTTGCGTGAGGCCGTGGCCCCGTTCGGTTGACCGCCCTCCAAAAACCCCTTGCCATCTCCATAACCATGGGCATAAAGATCGGCTCCGGTAGGCCTCTGGCCTCGACCCACCGGAAGGACGCGGGCGTAGCTCAGGGGTAGAGCACAACCTTGCCAAGGTTGGGGTCGTGAGTTCGAATCTCATCGCCCGCTCCAGAACTTCTTCTCAAAGAATCAGTAAAACCAAGTTGGTCTGCCTCCCAGAAAGTGGTCCATTATTTGAGTTAGTTCCGGCTTCAGATATGGAGCTGAGACATGGGCAAGAGATCAACGCCTGAAGAGATTATTGCGAAGCTGCGGGAGGTGGAGGTGCGCCCTGCTCGCGGTGAGACGACAGGACAGGCAGTGCGCTCGATCGGTGTGACGGAGCAGACATACTATCGGTGGCGCAAGGAGTATGGCGGGCTGCAGGTTGGCAAGGCCGAACGGATGAAGGAGATCGAGAAAGAGAATGCGCGGCTGCGCAAGACGATCTCCGATTTTACCCTCGACAACTAGATCCTTCAGGAAGTCATCAAGGGAAAGTTCTAATCCCTTCACGCATGCGAGAGGCGGTCGATCATGTGGTGGAGACACTCGGCGCAACCGAGAGCCGGGCCTGCCGCGTGATCGGCCAGCACCGTTCCACCCAGCGCAAGCCGCGCGTGCCACGCCAGGATGAGGATATGCTGACAGCGGCCATCATTCACCTTGCCGAACGGTTCGGCCGGTATGGCTATCGTCGCATCACAGCTCTGCTGAGACGAGACGGCTGGCATGTGAACGAGAAGCGTGTCTATCGCATCTGTTAGCGTGAAGGGCTGAAAGTCCCATCGAGACAACCCAAGCATGGCCGGTTATCGCTGGCGGTTGGCTCCTGTGTACGGCTCAGGCCGGCCCACAAGGGCCATGTCTGGTCGTATGACTTCGTCCAGGATCGCACACATGACGGGAAGGTTCCGCATGCTGTGCGTCATCGACGAGTTCACGCGCGAATGCCTTGCGATCCGCGTCGAGCGCAAGTTCAACTCACGCGACGTGCTCGACACGCTCGGTGAGTTGTTCCTTGAGCATGGCCCGCCGGAGCATATCCGATCTGACAACGGTCCCGAGTTCATTGCCACCGCCTTGCGAGACTGGCTGGGGCGGATCGGCGTGAAGACGCTTGATATCGAACCGGGTGGCCCATGGGAAAATGGTTACTGCGAGAGCTTCAACTCCAAGCTCAGGGACGAGTTGCTGGCGAGGGAAATCTTCTTTGACCTCAGAGAGGCTAAGATCCTGATTGAAACCTGGCGGCGGCACTACAATTCCGCTCGCCCACAATCTTCTATGGGCTACCGGCCACCTGCGCCACAAACCAGCTTGCCCGCGGCGTTGATACCGCCCCACTGTGGAGAAGTAGCGACATGAACGCCGCTACGTGAAAACCGCCGGACGAACAAAACCGGTGGGGCAGAGCATTTCGATACGGTGGTCGAAGAACAGTCCGAATGAGAGTCAGATTCAAAGGGCAATCGCAGACTCAGGGACTAGCGATTTCTAACCGTAGCTTTTGCGCACCTAACGGCCAAAAAGGGTCTCTACGCAGTATTTGGCCCACTCTTCGGGGTCTTCGAACGGTCTGTTGGTGAGGCCGAGGCGCGCGCGGATGAAGCGGAGCCCCTCCCACATGCTGATCAGATGGTCTGCGAGATCCTCGGCGGTCTCTTTGCGCGAGATGAAGCCAAGCTGAAGACCATGCGCAATCAGAGCCGTCATGTCTCGATGCCCTTTTCCATAGGCGTTCTCATAGAATGCCTCGGCCAGGGCTTTGTTCTCCCGGGCTTCCTCGTGGAGCATGCGGTCGAGACGGATACAGAAAGGGCGGTTTAGGAGCTTGAGTAACCGGGTTCCATAGCCCTCGATGGCCTCCCAAAAAGCTGCTTCACTGTCAGGTTCGGTATCAACGGTGAGGTCAAAGACTTCGCCCTCATTGGCCACGACGGCGGCCAGAACGCCGGTCATATCTCCAAAATACTTGTAGAGCGTGGTCTTTGAAACTCTCGCTTCCTTGCAAAGCTCATCGCCCGACACCGCAGAAAAACCCTGTTCAATGAACAGCTTGCGCGCTGCCGCGATGATACGCTCCTCGCTTAGGCTGGCGCGCTTGTGTCCTGCGTCCGTCTTTTCTTCGTCCATACAGGTCATATCACCGAGATTGATGAGTTTTTCCATAGTGCTCTTGCCAGATCTCTCATTCGCCACAGATACGAGTTCGTATTATAAATACTAAATCGTATCATTCACTTATGGAGCGGAGAATGTTGGACAAGGGCGGGCGCGATGCCTTGGGGCGCAGCGCCGCAGAATGGAGCATCAGATGGCGGTGGGTCATGATCCCACTGACCATTCTGATTGTTGTGGCCACATCTTATGGCGCATCCACGCTGAAGTTTGCTGGCGACTACCGGGTCTTCTTCGGCGCTGACAATCCGGACTTCATCGCCAATGAGCAGGCCCAGGGCACCTTTGGAAAGCCCGACAATGTGGCCTTCGTCCTGATCCCTGCCGATGGCGACATCTACACCGAAGATACGCTGCGCGCGGTGCACCAGCTCACGGAGCTCTCTTGGACACTGCCCTATGTGAGCCGCGTTGATAGTCTGACGAACTTCCAGAACACGGTGGGCGAGGAGAACGACCTCATCGTCGAAGACCTGCTCTGGAGCACCGATGAGCTCTCGCCGGAGCGGATCGATTATATCGAGCAGGTCGCCACGACCGAGCCGCTGGTGAACGGTTTTGTGGTCTCCCGCAACGGCGAGGCGACCATCGTCAACGCTGTGGTGCAGATCCCCGGCGACGTGCAATCGGCAGCCTCCACGGTGGCGGCGAAAGCGCGCGAGATACGGGCCGAAGTGCTCGAAGCCTTCCCGGATAATGAGATCCATATCACCGGCGTGGTGAGCCTCAGCGCGGCCTTTGAAGAAGCGGGCGTGCGGGACAGCTCCACGCTGATCCCGCTCGTCTATGCCTTCATCCTGGTGGTGATGTTTATCGCGCTGCGCTCGATCAGCTCGGTGTTTGCAAGCCTCACAGTGATCGCGCTGTCCACGCTGGTGGGCGTTGGTATTGGCGGCTGGACGGGCGTGGAACTGACGCCGATCTCGCTATCTGCACCGACGATCATCCTCACCATCGCCGTGGCCGATGCGATCCATTTGATCTCCGGCATCCACACCAAGATGCATGACGGGATGGCCAAGCGCGAAGCGATTGTCGCCTCCACGGGCCTCAACTTCACGCCGATCATGATCACCTCGGTCACCACGATTGTCGGCTTCCTGACGCTCAACTTCTCCGACAGCCCGCCCTTCCACCACCTCGGCAACATGTCGGCGGCGGGCATCTTTGCGGCCTGGATCTTGTCGGTGACCTTCCTGCCCGCGCTGCTCTCGGCGCTGCCGCTGAAGTTCAAGGGCGGAAAAGAGGGCGTGGACCGCGTCGAGCTGACCGACCGTGTAGCCGAATTCGTCATCGCACGTCCCAAGCAAGTGCTTGCTGGAACGCTGGTCTTCTGCCTCGCGGCGACAGCGATGATCCCGACCATGAAACTGAACGACCAGTGGTCTGGGTACTTCGACAAGTCGCTAGAGTTCCGCCAGGCGATCGATGCCGCTGACCCCTATTTCGGCTCTGACCAGGTGGAGTTCGTGCTCGACCCCGGCACGCCCGGCGCGGTGGTGGACCCTGACTTCCTGCAGACTGTGGACGCCTTCGCCGAATGGCTGCGCACCCGGGACGCCGATGTGGCCCATGTTTCTTCGATCTCCGACATCATGAAGCGGGTGAACCGCAACCTGAACGCCGATGATCCGGCGTTCTACCAGATACCCGATGACCAGACGCTGGCGAGTCAATACCTCCTCGTCTACGAGCTGTCGCTGCCCTACGGCCTCGACCTCAATGATCGGGTGGACATTGATCGCCAGTCGACCCGCGTCACGGCGACCATGAAGGACATCTCGACCGAGGAGACCAAGTCGTTCCTGACCGATGCCAAGGCCTGGTGGGCGGAGAATGGCAATGGGTTCGGCTACACCGCCACAGGCTCCAAAGTACTCTTCTCGTTCGTGGCCGAGCGCAACATCGAGGCTATGTTCGAAGGCGCGCTTTACCTGATCATCGCGATCTTCGTGATCCTTGCGATCTCGTTCCGGTCGCTTGCGGTCGGCGCGATCTCGATCCTGCCCAACGCCCTGCCGATCCTGACGACTTTCGGGGTCTGGGCGGTGCTTGTCAGCACGGTGGGCTTTTCGGTCGCGGCTGTGGGCGCCGTGGCCGTTGGCCTGGTGGTCGATTTTACGGTGCACTTCCTGTCGAAATACCTGCGGGCACGCCGGGATGATGGCCAGAGCATCGAGAACTCCGTGCGCTACGCTTTCCGTACCGCGGGTGCGGCGATCTTCGTCACCACGGTGATCCTCGCGGCGGGCTTTGCCGTGCTGGTGACCTCTACCTTCAAGCTCAACGCAGACCTCGGCCTTCTGACGGCGCTGGCAGTGATCTTCGCCATGCTGATCAACTTCCTGCTCCTGCCGAGCCTATTCCTGACCTTCGGAAAACGGGGCGAGGACGCTGAGCCCATCGGCTCAGAGCCCAAAGCCGTCGCAGTCGAATAATCCCAAACATTCAGCCAAGAGAGGAGACATCCCATGTCAGCCTTCAAATCCACCCTGACCGCCATCGCGCTGATTTCGCTCACCGCGCCGGCTCTCTCCGAGACGCCCCAGGAGAAGGGCTTCGCCATCGCCGAGCGCAATGACCTGTCGGACGCCGGCTTTGGCACCTCCACTGCCCGGCTCACCATGACGCTGTCTGACCCCAGCGGCCGATCCACGACCCGGGACCTGCGCATAGACACGCGCGAGAAGGAAGGTGAAGGCAATGGCGACCGGTCGGTCACCGTGTTCTTCTCGCCCCGCGATGTGGAAGGCACCGCCCTGCTGACCCATTCCCGCGTGCTGAAGAACGACAATCAGTGGCTCTACCTGCCCGCCCTGCGGCGCACCAAGCGCATCTCTTCGTCCAACAAGTCTGGGCCTTTCGTTGGCTCGGAGTTTGCGTTTGAAGACATCGCCGGCGCCGAGCTTGGCAAGTATGAATACACCTACTTGGGCACCGTCGCCGAAGAGATTGGCGGCGAGGCGATGGAGCTCGACAAGCTGGAGTGTATCCCGGCCTATGAGCGCTCGGGCTATTCCAAGATCCACTGCTATTTCGACACCGAAGTCTTCCAGGCGCGGAAATTCGTCTTCTTCGACCGGGGCGGACAGGCGCTCAAGACCCTCGAGCTGACCGACTATCGCCTCTATGAGGACGCCTTTTGGCGCCCCCATCGCCAGACCATGATCAACCACATCACGGGCAAGTCCACGGTCCTGGCGTTTGAGGACTATGATTTTGGTGTGGATCTCGATGAGAGAGACTTCGAACCCGAAGCGCTAGAACGGCTCTAGACGACATGTCCAGATTACTTCACCTCGCGATCGGGGCCGCGCTCTTCGGTGCAGGCCAAGCCGCAGCGAATGGCTTTGATTTCCGAACTGCGGTTCGTGTCGAAGTCCGGCTCTTCCCGGATGATCCCCAGTTCCCCGGACAATTCGAAACTGTCCAGGGCGCATTGATCCTCACAGGCGATGGCCGCTGGACCAGCGAGACCCGAGACACACGGATCCTGTTTGAACCCTTCATTCGTATCGACAGCCAGGATGATGAGCGCACCTATATCGATATCCGCGAGGCCAGCATCTCCCATGAGATCGATAGGGATTGGGATGTTTTGGTGGGCATCAGCCAAGTCTTCTGGGGCGTGGCGGAAAGCCGGAATGTGGTTGATGTGATCAACCAGTTTGACACCGTAGAAGACGCTGATGAGGGCGAAAAGCTTGGCCAGCCCATGATCCGGGTCACGAGACGTGGCGACTTTGGCACGCTGGAGGCCTACTACTTGCCCGTTTTTCGGGAGCGTTTGTTCCCTGGAGCAGACGGAAGGCTGCGCACTGAACCGATCACCAGTAATGATGTTGCGCGCTATGAGCGCGGCGGGGAGGAATGGGCTGGTGATCTGGCGCTTCGCTATACCAACCGGTTCGGAGGGTTCGATCTCAGTCTACACGGATTCTACGGCACAAGCCGGAACCCTCGATTGGACTTCAATCCGCTCTCCGGCGAGCTTGAGCCCTTCTACCCCGAACTCA
Source organism: Pseudomonadota bacterium (assembly GCA_038745855.1). Taxonomy (GTDB): domain Bacteria; phylum Pseudomonadota; class Alphaproteobacteria; order Caulobacterales; family Hyphomonadaceae; genus UBA5336. Next base: position 46,442 of record JBCDLC010000010.1, read on the forward strand.
CCCAGGCTGGATTGGATGTTCAATGGACATCAGACGCGTGGCTGCTGAAAGGGGAAGCTGTCGTGGCTGATATGCTGGGCGAGACCTTTGTCAGCGCCGTGGGCGGCTTCGAATACACCTTCTTCGACGTGTCTGGATCCGGCTGGGATGTGGGTGTGATCGGGGAATATCTCTATGATGATCGCGACCCGTCTCTTCTGCCGAACACACTCTTTGAGAACGATGTTTTCTTGGGCACGCGTGTCACTTTGAACGACATTCAGGATACCGAGTTTCTGGCGGGAGCCATCGTCGACGATCAGACAGGTGGAGTGTTTGCTTCAGCTGAGTTTCAACGCCGGATTGGCGATACGATGCTTCTGGAAATCGAGGCCCGCGTCTTCGCATCCGAAGATGACCCTTTCATCGCCGCCCTCGAGGCTGACGACAGTCTGCTCATTCGCTTCACACGCTATTTCTGAGGATACAATGACCGATTTCTCTGACCGATCGTTCCAACTCCTTTCGGAGCTTGCGGTGAACAATGACCGCGACTGGTTCAAGGCCTATAAAGATGAATTCGAGCAAGTTCTGCTCGATCCCTTTGCGGCAACCCTGGAGGCGATCTCCCATCGGCTCCAGGACCGCGGCATGAACTTCACTGGCGGCAAGAAGACCATGTTTCGCATGAACCGGGATGTCCGCTTCTCCAGGGATAAATCACCCTACAAGACCAATGTTTCCGGCATGCTCACGCCCGGCGGAGAGAAGCGCGAGAGTGGAGGGTTTGTCTATCTTCAGCTCCAGCATAATGGGGGCTTCGCTGCTTTCGGAAGATACAATCTGAGACCTGCCGCGCTCGGCCCGATCCGGGACAAGATCCTCGAAAAGCCCGAACGGTTCAGAGCAATCTTGACTGAAGTCCAATCTACAGGTTTGGACCTGGTGAGAGACGACAGTCTCAAATCCACGCCGCGTGGCTACAGCGAACACAGCGACCATCCGCATGCCGATGAACTCAAGCTCAAGAGTATGATGGTGCGGATCGACCTCACCGCAGACGAGTTCAAATCGGGCGCCGCAGTGGATCGGGTCAGTGAAACGGCCCTGACTTGCCAGCAATTCATCGATGTTGTCTCAGTTTGACGGGCAAAGGCATCGACACGGACAAGTTCGCGATGGTGGAGGTCTCCTCTGCAGCCGCGCTCAGAGACTGGCTTGAGATAAATCAAGGCCAGGCCGAGAGTGTTTGGCTGGTGACGTTCAAATCAACTGACAAGGACAGGTACGTTTCCCGAGACGCTGTTCTCGACGAACTGATTTCGTTCGGTTGGATTGATGGGATCCGGCGAAAGCTCGACGACACGCGCACCATGCAGCTGATCAGCCCGCGTAAAACCCAGCACTGGGCCAAGTCCTACAAGGACCGTGCAGCTCGGCTCATCAAACAGAACCGCATGGCTCCGGCAGGCTTCAAGTCAATCGAGGACGCAAAGGCATCGGGGCTTTGGAACTTCATGGATGATGTGGACGCGCTGATCTGTCCGCCTGATCTCGTTGAGGCGTTCAATCAATGGCCATCATCGGCAGAAACGTTCGCAGAGTTTCCACCATCCGCTCAACGGTTCACCCTTCGCTGGATTAAGCTTGCCAAGACAGGCGCAACCCGGCGCAAGCGCGTCCATCTAACAGCGGAGTTGGCGGGGAAAGGCGAGTTCGTTCCTGGTGTTAGGATGAGCTAGTTTCACTCAGGCGCTGAAAGCCTGAGAACATTTTGAATAGCTCGAAAGCATCGAATGGCATGATATTTTTCATGAGCTGTCATCCCGATGAAGCACTTTGCAGCGGACAAGCCGAATTCCTTTGGTCTGCCTGTGCACCTTGTGTGGAAGCCGGCCGGTCTGGCTTAGCTTTCTGAGGTGGCTTGGAAGTCTGGGCGCTTGGCGATGGCTTCGGAGGTGAAGGGGTGCTCCGGGAAGAGGTTTGAGTAATAGTAATCCCGAAGGGCAGCGTGGTAAGCGCGGACACGGGCTTCATAGGCAGCTGCAGCGCGCGCGTCGGTTCCTGCAACGCTTTGCAAGACGCGCTCGACCTTTGAAGGCGGTGACAGCCAAGAAAGGACCGAGGCGAGGTTGTCGCGACGCGCTTTTCCATCGCGGTAGGCGTACGATAGCGGTTCGGCGATTTGGTCTCCCACCTGTTGGAAAGCATAGTACCATTTCCACTCGAAGGTGGCAGCGATTTCTCCGTATTCGACGAGTTCCGGATGACGCTCAAGAAAAGGGCCCATCGTCGCGTCTTTCGGCAGGTCCCAGGCGTCGTTCACGGCCTCCCTTTGCGTCAGCATAATGTCGCCACCGTCTGGCACGGGTATGGCGGCATCGATCCCGGACTTGATGGCAAGAGGCGCGACAACGGCGAGTGCGAGCCATGCGCCGATCAGGGCGGTGAGGTTTACAGTCGAAGTCCACGCTTGCGCGTTGATCCAAGCTGCGAGCGCCCACCAGAAGCAAAGGTGCAGAATGAGGGCAAAGCTGGCAATCAGGACTGCGCTGGAAGCGGAGTCCCCGATCACGGCCCCGGTCCATAGGGGAATAAGCGTAGCGATGGCCAGCATGGAGACACGCCACGATGCGCGGCTCATCCAAGGGCCTGACGCCTCGGACGAAGTGGAACTCAGCAATTCGTAACGGCCGCCTACGCGTTCGCTGGCCCTCAGATCATGCAGCAGCAGGATGAGGAAAAGCGGCGCGATCATCGCGGCGACGAATGCGAAATCAAAGCGTCCAATCAGGGCGAATTCTGGATTGGCGGCGTCTGACTCGTGGATCTGCCCTTCGAGGGCGAGCATTCGGATGCGGTGCTTCCACGGAGAAATGTCACGCTGCCCAAGCGATGCAAACGCGAAATTCGACGGGGGATCATAGGTGAGGTGAAAGGTATAGTAAGCGGCGCTGCCCCAATCTGAGTGCGCGGCCGCCACGGCTTCGCGTTCGATCTGGTCGGCTTCGAGAAGGCGATCTATCGTATCGCGTTGGGAAGACACCTCAGCAAGTCCGAGGAAGACCGAGATGCTGGCCGCGAGAAAGGCAATGGCGAGCCAGACCTTCGCTGCGCGGTCTTTCCAGAGAAACCAAAGCTCCCGAAATAGCCCGCTCAAGGGGCCAGCCTCCGCGCCACGCCGAGTCCGACGGCCAAAAGTCCCATCAGCCATAAGAGCAGCTTGGCGATTGGCGAAACCGCATCGCCGATACGGTCGCGCGGGGGTGCGGGTTCAAATTGGAAGGCTGACAGAACCGCCCAATTCTCCGGCGATACTTGGGCTTGCCGGGAGGCGGCCTCACTGGCGCTTCGGTTGACGTCGTCCGCGTACGAAAGCTCGTCTATGTGCACTTGGTTCAGACCCTGCACGAAATCGTAGCGCACTATTTCAGCCTCGCGAAGGAAGCGGTGGTGGGTCAATAGATCCACACCCGCCAGAGTACGGGATCCTGTTCCCAAGGCCATGGTTGGGGAGAGCCAACCAAAGGCCGACGCACGTCGTGTCTGCTCGGCCTCAGCGGCCATGCGGCGTTCGGCGTACTGATTCATAAGTGTGGTCAGGTCCTGCTCCGACGCTTGGGCAACGACACCGCGGAAGTTGATGGGGAGTTCCTCAACGCTTGCCACATCGTATTCTGCGAGGAGATTGTTTCGGAGTTCAGCAAAGGCCGGGTCGGCTGCATTATGCCCGTCACCCAATTCTCGCATGTCAGCATACATCTGAAAGTCGCTTTCGATCTTGCCGGTCACGGGCAGGGCTGCGCTCGTCGTTGCCACAGCGATGCGCGGGATGACGAGCACCCAGGCGAGCCAGATGAAGACCAAAAGCCCGAGCGCCAGACTACGCGTTTTCACCACCGCAGAGACGAGAGCGATCACTGCAGACCAAACAAGTAGGTAGAGCGCATTGATGCCCACGAGTGCGAGACTTGTCGCAATAGCCTCTCCACCCACAAGCCCAACAAAGGCCAGCACGGCGATCGGTAAGAGAATGGCGACGCTCAGGGCCGCAAGCGCCAAGACCTTGCCTACGAAAAGCGTATGTCCTGAAACGCCTTGGGCGAGAAGAGGACTCAGTGTACCCGCCTCTCTCTCACGAACGAAAACCGCGTGGCCCAGCGCGATCAAAAGAAGCGGCGTGAGCACCTGATACACGAATGCCGGCGACAGCGACGGGAAGCCACCCAGGCTTGCGCTTGCCCGGATGTCGGCAAACATCGCGGTGTTCTGGCGATGACCTTCCAAAAAGATGGACTGCCCGGTGACAGCATCGACACCCGGATCGATGATCGAAAGAGGTGGCGGCGTGCGGAAGACATAATGGCCATAGTGGACCATGCGGTGTGGGTGGCGAGCAGGCTGGGCGAGAAAAGTCTCCTCAGCCTGTTGTTGCTGATGGGTTCGCGCATGGCGTTCCTCGGACATATGCGCCGCAGTAGAGAGGCTAGCGATGGCGAGCAGCGCTGCAATCACACCAAATGCGACTGTCGCAACTTTCGAACGTAACCAGAGCTGCCATTCAGCAACAGCAACAGACCAGACCCTACTCATGCAGCTGTCCGATCGGCAAAGGCGGCATGAACAGCATCGGTATCAATCCGCCCCGCTTCTGGCCTGTCAAAGGTCCCAACAAGCTCGCCCTTCCTCAACAGGCCAATGCGATCGGCGACCTGACAGGCACCGTAAACGTCATGGGTCACCATCAATATCGTCCGTCCCTCATCGGCCAGCGACCTGACCAGGCCATTGAACTCATCAATGGCAAGGGGGTCCAGACCCGACGTCGGCTCATCGAGAAGCAATATTGGCGTGTCACGGAGCAACGCGAGGGCGATCGCCACTTTCTGTCGCATACCTTTCGAAAAGGTGGCCAGTCGCTTGTCCCTTGCGTCGGCTTGAAGAGAAACCCGGTCGAGCGCTGCGTCGATCTCTGCATCACTGGCTTTCACCTTCGCCAGCGACAGGAAGTAGCTAAGGTTTTCGCGGGCATTGAGGTGCTCGTAGAGCGTCGCGGCCTCGGGGAGATAGGCGGCCGATTGGCGTGCAGCATTCAAATTTCTCTGGACATCGGCCCCCCGCACTTCCGCCGTCCCAGCGCTAGGTGACAGGAAGCCGAGGAACGTGAGCAGTGTGGTCGACTTGCCAGCACCATTGCCGCCGAGAAGCGCAAACACCTCACCTGCCGCCACACTAAAAGAGACATCGTTCAGCGCTGTCTGCCCCGAACGTTTCACTGTCAAAGACCGCGCCTCCAAAACCGAACTCAATTTTCAACCCTCACAAAGGCAAGCCGCATTGGCTGCAAATTCGCTAGACTGTGGCCGTATGAACTCACCTTTTCAACAAGTCCTCAAGAACACCGCACCTGCAATTGCTGAACGTGATATTATAACATAAAACCAGCGGGGGAAGACGTCGCGTATAGCAAAATCAGCGGAGTGGGAAATGGGTAAATTGAATGGTGTTCTTGCGGCAGGCCTCACTGCAACTGTAGGTGCAATTGTGTTCGGCGGTGCTCCAGCGGTGGCACAAGATGTCGACGCAGAACGGGTCGAACAAACCATATTTGTTGTCGGCGATCGCCGTGCGTACCGGGGGAATTTTGACGTGCTGGAAACGCCTGCAGCGGACCAGACTATCGACATTGAGCTGCTTGCTGACACCGGGGCGCTTAATCTGAACGACGCCCTTGATCTCTCGGCATCGGTAGCCCGCCAGAACAATTTCGGTGGCCTTTGGAACGCCTTCTCCATTCGTGGTTTCTCTGGCGACATCAACCTGCCGAGCGGCTTTCTCGTGAACGGATTTAACGCCGGGCGTGGCTTTGGTGGCCCGCGAGACCTGGTGGGTATCGAGTCCGTCGAGGTGCTCAAGGGTCCCCGCTCGGCATTATTCGGTCGCGGCGAACCTGGCGGCACTGTCAACCTCGTCACCAAGCGGCCCAATTTCGAAACCGGCGGGTATGTTCGCGGCACGATTGGAAGTTGGAACCAGGTCCGGGTCGAGGGCGACTTCCAGAGTGTTGCGGATGCTAATGAGACATTCGGTTTCCGCCTTGTCGGCTTTTACGAGGACGCGGAGAGCTTCCGAGAGGGTGCGGAGACTGAGAAGCTAGGCTTTTATCCTTCTGCGTCGTGGAACATTACCGACGCCACCAACCTGACCTATGAATTGGAGTACTCGACCCAGGACATTCCCTTTGATCGGGGCGTGGTATTCTCAGAGGATTTCGGCTTTTCTCCTCGCAGGGTCTTCACCGGCGAGAACGTGCCGATCGAAACCGAAGTGGTCGGCCACCAATTCGAACTGCAACATCTCTTCAACGAAAACTGGAGCTTTCTTGGCGGTCTCGGCTATCGCGAAACCAGTCTCCAAGGCGACGCCTTCGAAAACTCATTCAGCCAGACCTTCCTCCAAGACGGGCGGACGATTTCGCGCTTCTTCCGCTCCCGTGATTTTGAATCAGATTACCTTGTTATCCGGGGGGAATTCGCCGGCGAGTTCAATACAGGTGTGCTGCGTCACCGCCTCATCGTTGGCGCCGACTACGACGAGTTCGACAACACACTTGTGATTGATCGCTTCCGCTCGAGCTTTCCGGCAGACGGTGATCTTGCGAACCCAACACCGCAACAGATTGCCGACAATCTCTTACTCGACACGCTTAACCCCGTATACGGCATCAACTTAAATCCTGAGGCTGGCCCGAACACGAACCGGAACGAACTGCTCAGCGGTTACGGCATCTATATTCAGGACCAAATTGACCTTACTGATCAGCTCCAGATCCGGATTGGCCTCCGTTTCGATGATTTCGAGCAGGATCTTACAAACCGCCTTGCCGACCCAATTTCAACCATCACCTCTGCAGATGATCGGGTCTCTCCCCAATTCGGGGTGGTTTACAGAGTCAATGACGGGCTCAGCCTCTATGCCTCGTATGGTGAGGGTTACCGGCAACAGACGGGCCAGGATTTCCAGGGCAACCAGTTTAATCCCAACATAACCGAGTCAGCCGAAGTTGGTTTCAAGGCAGATTTGGCAGAGTTCTCGAATTCGATCGATGGCAGCGTTGGGGCCACCGTTTTCCAGGTCGAGCAGAGTAATTTCCTCGTCAACGATGACCGGCCCGAGGCGACAGCTGTAGGCTTTTTCTCCATCCCCGCGGGCAAGGCAGAAAGCACCGGGCTCGAATTGGACGCCAACCTAGACTTCGACAGTGGTTTCAGCCTTTGGGCGTCCTACGCCTATACCGATGCGGAATTCCTCAACAGCTTCGCAGACGCCGATGGGTTCGGCTTTACCATCAATCCGGGCGACCCACTCATCAACACCCCTGAGCACCAGTTCAACGTCCAGGCCGCCAAGGATTTCTCCCTGGGTGCGATGCCCGTACGGTTAGGCGGCGGCGTCTTGTTTGTCGGCGAGCGTAATGGCTTTGTGGGATCAGATTTCACCCTTCCCGACTACACCACCGTCAGGTTGTTCGGTGAAATCGAGCCAATCGAAAGCATTTCCGTGCGACTAGACGTAGACAACCTTTTCGACGAGACCTTCTACACGAATTCCTTCGCTGATGTCTGGGTTGAGCCAGGCGCGCCACAGCGCTTCCGTTTGACGGTAGCCTACGTGTTCTGAAAAGCTTCTGCTTAAGGCCCGTCGCCTTAGACGGGTCTCAAGACAAACCCGTATAGCCTCGACTTCTTGCGGCTTGAGAGGCGCTTTCTTGCCACCCAGCTTGCTACGGTTTCACGGAAACCATTTCCCGGTTGCTGCGTCGAATGGCATGAAGTCGTCCGTCGATTGCCAGTCGGTCACACGTCGATGCAGCTGCCAGGCCAGATTGCTTGCGTATCCTTCTGCGCCCAAGGCAGGCAATACGAATATTCGATGCCGTTGGGCATTTTAAGGCCCTTGCCCTGACCATCACCAATAGCAGAAATAGTTTCTAACCCGTCGTTAGCCGTAATGACAACGAACGGCAGGGTTTAGCGGTTTCTTACCGTTCGCTTGATTCATAGCTGGGCTGGGATAATGGGGCTGGACCCGTATCTTCTGAAATCAATCTCGTAAATCCAGAGTTTTTTTCAGACCGCCTGCAGAAAGTAGCAAATTAATCGTCTCGTGACCGTTCAATTGAGTGCCCCAATGTGACTTGGAAGTCTTAAAAAGTGAAACAGTGGTCGCCGTGATCATATGTGCGAAAGCCGGCGCTTCATCGACTTCTATTGAGAATACGCCTCGTTGGACATCGTGTTTGACATCTCCAAGCACGCGTTCCAACACCGCTTCGAATCTCTTGAAATCAGAAAATACCAGCTCATGGATGACGTTACCTAAGGCGGGTGTGCGCTCGGTTTCTGCAAAAACAAAGTCGATACGGGATTTTAACAAACTGTGGTGTTTTTCGATGTCGCCAATGTTACTTCCGCGACCGAAATCATCCAAAATCCTTTTGGAGAGCGCCGATATCAGATCATCCAGATCCTTAAAGTGGGTGTAGAACGAACTGCGCTTCAGGCCTGTTGCGCCGCAGACTTGTGCAACGGTCACTCCGTGAATTCCACGCTCTGCGATAAGCGTAAACGCCGCATCGAGAAGAGAGGCACGCGTATTCGCTCCCTTGCGCGAGAGGGCAACAGATGGAGGACCTTGATGCTTCATTGCCCTACCCGAAGCGCTTTTTGATTCCCGAAATGACTTCCACGACCATGACAATAGACCATGGAGTTGACAATTGCTCCTCACAGGCGATTGTCAAAACCGACGCAGCGTCGGTTTTCCGCGAAGCACAACACGTCGATGGATCGGGGGGAGTTCAATGCGGATGTCGGTCACTGTCGGCGCTGGATGGCTGCTGCTAGCGGCGTGTGGTGGAACAGCCGAAGTCGAGCGCGAACCGGTGGTGAGGCCAGCCAAGCTGATCAACGTTTCTGACACCGACCGCGAACGCCAGATCAGGCTGCCCGCAATCGTAGGCGCTGCTGACAACTCCATCCTCACCTTCCAGGTCGGTGGCCTGCTCCAGGAGTTGGAGATCAGCGAAGGATTGGAGGTGACGCAGGGACAGGTGCTCGCCAGGCTCGACCAACGCGACTATCGCAACAATGTGGCAAGTGCCCAGGCGACTTTTGACAATGCGCTCGCCGAGTACCAACGCGCCGAGAGGCTCATTGCCGAAAACGCTATAGCGCGGAGCGTCTTTGAACAGCGGCGCAGCCAGAGGGATGTGGCCCAGGCGTCGCTGGACAGCGCCCTTAAGCAGCTGGACGACACAATCATCCGGGCACCCTTCTCTGGCCTTGTCGCCGACATTCATGTGGAGTCATTTGAAAATATTTCCCCGTCCCAGCCCGTTCTGACCCTGCAAAGCGCTGGCGACGCCGAGGCCGTCGTGCAGGTGCCAGCTTCCCTCGTCATCAACATCGAGCAGCTGGAGCCCATCGACCAGTTCCTTGAGCTGGATGCCGCTCCAGGTGTTCGGCTCGAGGCAAACTTTGTGGAATCTGCGTCAGTGGCCGACGCCACCACCCAGACCTTTGAAGCCCGATTTGCGTTCACCCCGCCGCCTGAACTCGTGATCCTCCCGGGCATGACGGGAATCCTGTCGGGGCGTTTCCGGTCGAGTATGGGCTCGACGTTGGAGACTGGGGGCGTACCAGTTCCAATCAGCGCGATCCTTTCCGAGGCTGGCGATACCTATGTTTGGGTGGTGGACATGGACACCATGACGGTGTCTCGCCGGGACGTGGATGTGGCCCCAGGCATTGATGAAAGTGTCTGGATAAGAGAAGGGCTGGAGCCCGGCGAAGTGATCGTCGGCGCGGGAGGCGCTTACCTGACCGAGGGTGCAGAAATCCGCGCTTACGAGAATTAGGGGGGCACGCCATGAACCCCGCTGTCTACGCCATCAAGAACCGCCTCATCAGCTGGATGGTTGTGATCCTGTCCATCGCCGCAGGAAGCCTCGCCTATCAGAATATGCCGCGCTTCGAGGATCCTGAATTCCTCATCCGCGTGGCCCAGGTCATCACCGAATATCCCGGCGCAACACCGGCCGAGGTGGCCAATGAGGTCAGCGACAAGATCGAGACCGAACTCCAGGGCATGCAGGAGGTCGATGAGATCCGGTCCACCAACTCCGATGGCTTGTCGATCATCAGTGTTGATATCAAACACGAATTTTCCGGCTCGCCGTCCGAGCTTCAGGCTGTTTATTCCAAGCTCCGCAACCGCGTGAGAGACGCCCAGTCCAAGTTGCCACCCGGTGCCGGTGCTCCGGTCGTGAATGATGATTATGGCGATGTGTTCGGTCTCTATTACCTCGTCACTGGACCGGGGTTCACGATAACAGAGTTGGAGGATTACGCCGAGGCTCTTCGAACCGACCTGCTCACTGTCGATGGAGTCGCAAAGGTCGAGCTCAGCGGCGCCCAGACTGAAGCCATCTATGTGGAGATCGCCCGGGATCGAACCGCGGCGCTTGGCGTCTCAATCTCCAACATCTTTGGCGACCTGGCCGAGCAAAACTCTGTCACCTCATCCGGCAAGGTGCTACTCGACGGTCAGCGCATTGTGATCCGCCCGACGGGCAACATCGATTCCGTTGCCGCCATCGAGAACACTGTGGTCAGCACGGCTGATAGCGGCGACCTGATCTACCTGCGCGACGTGGCCACGGTGAGCCGGGGCTATGTGGAACCGGCCTTCAATTTCGTTCGATATGACGGGGAGCCGGCCATTGGCCTTGGCATCTCGAACGTCACCGGAGCGAATGCAGGCAAGATCGGCGACGCCATCCGCGACAAGATCGAGGAAACGATCGGCGAGCGTCCCATAGGCATCGAAGTTAATGAGTTTTATCATCAGGGCGATGCGGTGAACGAGTCCGTCACCAGCTTTGCCTGGAACGTCGTGGCCGCTCTCGCCATTGTGCTTGTCACGCTGCTGATTTTCATGGGTCTTCGTTCGGCGATCATCATCGGCGCCGTGCTGCTCGTGACAATCGCCGCGACGCTGGCGGTGATGAATCTGACCGGCATTCCCCTGCACCGCATATCCCTCGGCGCCCTGATCATTGCTCTCGGCATGCTGGTGGACAACGCGATTGTGGTCACCGAAGGGATCCTCGTGGGCGTCCAGCAGGGCCGCAGGAAAATCGATGTGGCGCGCGACATCGTCGACAAGACGAAATGGGCCCTGCTCGGCGGAACGATCATCGGCATCGTGGCCTTCGCGCCCATCGGTTTCGCACCGGGGGATACGGGAGAGTACGCGGGCCACCTATTCTGGGTGGTCCTGATCTCGCTCCTGTTCAGCTGGATCTTCGCGATCACGCTTGCACCCATGTTTGCCGACCTCCTGTTCAAGGAGGCCAAGGACGGTGAGAGCCAATCGGGCGGCGAAGGGCGTATGACGCGTCTTTACAAGGGTTTCATGCGCGGTGTGCTGCAGTTGAGGTGGCTCGCGATCGCCGCTTCAGTCGTCATCTTCTGTGCAGCAATCTACGGGTTCCAGTTCGTGAACATGGGCTTCTTCCCGTCCTCCACAACACCGCAGATCGCAGTCGACTACTGGCTACCCGAAGGCGCAGCGATTGAGACCACGGCCGCAGATATCCGTGAGATCGAAAACCACATTCTGGGGCTCGAGGGCATAGGTCGGGTCCACTCGGTCACCGGCTCCGGCGGCCTGCGTTACATGCTGATCTACCAACCTGACGATCCGAACGGCGCGTTTGGGCAGATCCTCGTCCGCGTCAACGAATTGGAGCGGATCGACACCTTACTTCCCGAACTTCAGTCCTATCTAAACCAGCAGTTTCCAGCCGCCCAGTCCAAGGTCTGGCGGTTCCAGCTCGGCCCCAGCCAGGGCTCCAAGATCGAAGCGGTCTTCCAGGGTCCTGACCCAAGGGAATTGCGACGTCTGGCAAATGAGGCCTTGAAGCTGCTCTACGCTGATGCGGACACCACAGGTGTGAAGACCGACTGGCGGCAGGAAATTCCAGTCATCGCCCCGAAATACGATGCCGAGCGTGGCCGACGGGTTGGTGTGTCGCTGGAAGACTTGAGCAGCGCCCTGCAATCGGTCTTCTCGGGCACAACAATCGGCGTCTACCGCGAGGGCGATGACCTCATTCCCATCATCTCCCGGGCCCCGGAAAGCGAACGGGTCGACATCTCCTCCGGCGCAGGTATCCAGGTGCTCAGCAGTCGAACTGGCAGAACGGTACCGGTTTCCGAAGTACTACAAGACCCGGACATTATCTGGCGAGACGGGCAATTGAGGCGCGAAGACCGGGTCTGGACGATCAAGGCCCAGGCTGACCCTATCTCCGGCGTTCTCGCATCATCGGTGATGGCACGTGTCCAGCCGCAAATCGAAGCCATCGACCTGCCGGAGGGCTACAGCCTGCGCTGGGATGGGGAGATCGGCGCCAGCACCGAAGCCAATGAACAACTCGCCGGAACCTTCCCCGTGGCCATTCTGGCCATCGTTCTCGTGCTCATCTTCCTGTTCAACGGATTTCGCCAGCCCCTGGCGATCTGGACCATCGTCCCGCTTGCCGTGGTCGGTGTGGCGATCGGTTTGCTCGCCACCAATACGACGCTCGAATTCATGGCCATTCTAGGAATTCTCTCCCTCGTGGGCCTGCTGATCAAGAACGCCATCGTCCTCGTCGATCAGATGGATCTGGAGATCAAGGAGGGCAAACCACGCTTCGATGCCGTGGTGGATTCCGCTGCAAGCCGGGTGCGTCCGGTCATGATGGGCGCTTTGACGACTGTGCTCGGCGTGATCCCGCTTTTTGCGGATATCTTCTTTGCGTCCATGGCGGTCGTGATCGCCTTTGGTCTGAGCTTCGCGACCCTGATTACGCTGGTCGTTCTGCCCGTCATCTATGCCGTCTATTTTGGAATCTCGTCCTCGGAAACAGCCAGGAATGCTCCACAGGAGGCCACCTGAAATGCCAATCTTCATGCGATGCGTTCAGATCAGTGTCATGGCTCCGCTGCTGGTGGGATGCGCGACAGTGGCGACAGGGACAGAAGCCGCTAGTGAGCGAGCAACGGCGTCTTTGCCCGAACTTCCCCAGGACTGGTCTGCCTTAGAGCAGGAAATCGTCGGCGAACCGGTTGGCTGGATAGCGGCCTTCGATGACCCCGTTCTCTCGGCCCTCGTGGCCGAAGCCCAGGAAAACAATAACGACCTCGCCGCTGCAGCTGCAAATGTGGAAAGTGCCCGTGCGCTGGCTGGCGTTGCTGGGGCCGCGCTCTCACCCCAAGTCGCGATCACCGGCGGCAGTTCGAATGCCGGCGTGCTCGATGGAGGCGACACTTCAGGTCTGAACCTCGGCGCCCAGGCCAGCTGGGAAGTGGACCTCTGGGGCAGGCTGCGATCCGGACGGCAAGCCGCAGTCCGCGGGCTGGAGGCGGCCGAGGCCGACTTTCTCTTCTCCCAGTACTCCATCGCCGCAGCGGTGGCGGATACCTATTTCCTCGCCATTGAAGCAGACCGGCAATTGGCGGTGGTGCAGTCCCAGGTCGAAGCACTCGCCGAGATCGATAGGATCGTCACCATCCGTTTCGACAACGGGATCGGCAACGCCCAGGATGTGGCGCTCTCCAAGTCTGATCTCGCCAGCGCGCGAGACGGTGTGGAAGAGCTTCAAGGTGCCAAACGCGATGCCTTGAGGGCGCTGGAAATATTGCTGGGGCGCTATCCGGGTGCAGACCTCACAGTCCGTAACGATTTGCCTGCCGTCCCTGCACCTCCGCCAGCCGGTATCCCATCTGATGTGCTGGAGCGCCGGCCCGACATTATCGCTGCGGAACGCCGGATCGCCTCAGCGATCAAAAGCGTGGACGAGGCGAAGGCCGCCAAGCTCCCGTCACTCAACCTGACAGGCAGCCTCGGCGGATCATCCAATGATCTGACCAACATTCTTGATCCCACCAATATCGCCTGGACCGCAGCCTCGAGCCTGCTCGCTCCGGTCATCGATGGCGGTCGTCTGGACAGCCAGGTGGACCTGGCCGAAGCAGACGTGGAAGCCGCCGTTGCGACCTATGCCCAGACCGCACTCAACGCATTTTCCGATGTGGAAGGGGCCCTCGATCAGTCCGTCGTGCTCCGCCACCGTGAGGCTGAGCTCAACATCGCCGCATCGGAAGCGCGCGAGGCCTTAAGGCTCGCCAATCTGCGTTATGAAGAAGGAGAGACGGATTTGATTGACGTGCTCGCCATCCAGAACAGAGTGCTGAATGCCGACAGCGCGCTGGTCACTGTCCAGCGCAGTCAGCTTTCCGAGTTCGTGGCATTGAATCTTGCCCTCGGCGGCAGTTGGGAATGATCAGGCAATTTGTTCATTCTGCCCGAACGAGACTGACGAGCGACACTCAGCTCGAGAGCAGTCGCCGAATGGGGTCCGACGCTCTACTAAACACTAGGTTGGATGCACTTGAGCCGATCGAAGGACCCAAAGCGAGTGTCTGACTTTGAGCAAATTAAAGCCGTCTATCAGTCGAACTCACACCTCTCTCAATCGGGTCCTATTGTTTTCGTCGAATACGAACGGTTTTTCCGAGCATGAAGCCAACACCGACGGACGCGCCGATCAGAAGAAACCGGCGTGTTGTAAATTCAAACCCCAGAAATGAGATACTGACTTCCGCCATATTCTGAAATGCGGATATGATGAGTAAAATTCCCAAAATGACTGCGAGCCACATCCATGGAGACTTCATTATTCCTCACTAGGAGTTGCAGCTTCATTTGCAGTCGCAATGGCGCGGAACCGGGTCTCGACGCGGGTCTTCTCTTGTTGTGCCGCCGTCAGTGCCCTCTCAGCATCGCGTAACTCACGCTGTCCGCGTTCAACCTGGTCTTCACCGCGGCGCAGATTTTTATTCGCCTGCGGTATTAATTTCTCACCGCGCTCAATGCGCTCATTAGAAGCATGAACCGCTCGCTGCACTGCGATGACGCGCTTATCTGCTTTGTCCCAATCTTCGCCAAGATTACCAAACCCGCTTGTCCGAATTTCATCCCCAACAGACGGAACATCTGGTGTGCTTGCACACCCTGCCAACAATGCCGCGGCCATGAGTATTGGCATAATGAATTGCTTCATTTCATAGCTCCTTAATACGCTTCACCACTCTGCCATAAGGATGATACAAACTCGATGCGGGCGGTCTCGGTTGTCCTGTCCGTTTTCAAACGGTCTCTCACCTGACATGGTAAGCTGCTGTGTTTGAGCGCTTTGCGACATTCAGCAGTGGCCAACCGGACGACAGAAAAGGGCCAAACGTGGTCACCGATACTGACTAATCGCTATGTCTGGTTTTGCGCCCTTAGCAGAAACAAGCTTCCAAGCTAGTCGACATCTTCTCCGCAGAGCTCCTCACTCATCTTCACTTCTCCCACGTTTCTGACTCCCGCATTCCCCAATAAAACCAGACATTTGCTCCATCGAAGATCACTTCAGGAGCACGTCCATGTCTGGGGGCACACCACATCAGGAAACCGACGCAAGGCGCACCGCCATGCGCCCTTCGGCCTTCTGCCCCGTGGTGCGCGAGGCCCTGGCGGCATCCGACACGATCGAGATCATGGCCAACCCGGACGGGTCGGTCTGGATCGAGAAGGCCGGTGTCGGGGTTGTTCTCTCGGATCATCAACTTGCACCTTCCGACCGGGAGCGGGTCATCCGCCTGGTCGCCTCCGGGATGGGAGAGGCCGCGAACCGCAATTCCCCCATCGTTTCTGCTGAACTCCCCGGCAGCGGCGAGCGGTTTGAAGTACTTCTCCCACCTGTCTGAACCGCGCCGTGTTTCTCGATCCGCAAGCCCGCAACGACGCCCCTCGAACTCGGTGACTATGTCGATCAGGGCGCGCTGGCACCGGCGCTCGCGCAAGCACTAAGAGACTCAATTGCAGCCCGCGCGAACATCCTGATTGCTGGCGGCACATCATCGGGGAAGACCACCTTCACCAATGCGCTTCTCGCTGAAGCGGCGTTCCAGTCCGACCGTGTCGTCATTCTCGAAGACACCCGCGAGCTTCGGTGCGCCGCCCCCAATGTCGTGCAGCTGCGTACCCATCGGGGCAGCGTTTCGCTCCAGGACCTGGTGCGCTCGACGCTTCGCCTCAGGCCCGACCGGATCGTGGTCGGCGAAGTGAGAGGCGCTGAAGCGCTGGACCTGCTCAAGGCCTGGAACACCGGCCATCCCGGCGGGATCACGACCCTGCATGCCAATTCTGCGCTCGGCGCGCTGTCCCGGCTCGAACAGCTCACACTGGAAGCCACCAGTCGGCCGCCCTTCGGCCTCATCGCCGAGGCCATCGACGTCATCGTGTTCATGAGCCGCGCGGGCGGCCAGCGCCGCGTCGAAGAGGCACTCCGCGTCACGGGTTTCGACGGCGGCGACTACGTGACCGAGCCGCTCGCCCAGCCCTCACTTTCCCTCGTCAACAATGGAGATCCCAAATGACGTTTTTCCTTCAACCCAAGGCGATAAATCGCACGGTCCAAGCGGGTATCTGCCTCGCTATCGGTGCCGCACTTGCCGCACCGGCCTATGCCGCAGGCTCGGGCATGCCCTGGGAAGGCCCGCTCGATTCCATCCTGCAATCCATCGAAGGCCCGGTCGCCCGGATCGTGGCGGTGATCATCATCACACTGACCGGACTGACGCTAGCCTTCGGCGAAACCTCCGGCGGGATGCGCAAGCTCATCCAGATCGTGTTCGGCCTGTCGATCGCGTTTGCGGCCACAAGCTTCTTCGTCACCTTCTTCAGCTTTGGCGGTGGGGCACTCGTCTGATGGCGACCGACGGCTATGAAATCCCGCTGCACCGCTCGCTCACTGAGCCCATCCTGATGGCAGGCGCGCCGCGCTCGGCTGCCATCGCCATTGGGACGTTGGCCGCAGCGCTCGCCCTCGGGCTTCGCCTCTGGATACCGGGTCTCCTTCTCTGGGTGCTCGGGCATTCGCTGGCGGTGTTCGTCGCGCGCACCGATCCGGATTTCATGGCCGTCCTGTCCCGTTCCACCCGCCACAAGGAGCATCTCTCATGCTAAACCTTCGCGAGTTTTCCGAGACCCCGACCTTGCTGGCCGATTATCTGCCCTGGGCCTGCCTCGTCGCCCCGGGCGTGGTGCTCAACAAGGATGGCAGCTTCCAGACCACCTTCCGCTATCGCGGGCCGGATCTGGAAAGCTCCACGGAGGAAGAGCTCGTCTCGGTGATGGCGCGGGTCAACAATGTGCTGCGCCGATTTGGGTCTGGCTGGGCGCTCTTCTTCGAGGCCGCGCGTTCGCCCGCCGTGAACTATCCGGTGTCGGACTTCCCCAATGCGGCCTCCTGGCTTGTCGATCAGGAGCGGGGCCTCCAGGCCGAAGAAGCCGGCGCACGTTTCGAGAGCCACTATTATCTGACGCTCCTGTGGCTCCCGCCGGCCGATGTGACCGGACGAGCGGAGCGGGCGCTCATCGAGCGAGCCGAGACCAGCGAAGCGGCGACCTGGCGCCAGCGCCTGGATACCTTCCAGCAGCATGCCGCACGCGTGTTCGACCTGATCGGCACCTGCCTTGATGAGATTGCCGAGCTCACTGACGATGAGACGCTCACCTATCTCCATGATTGTGTCTCGACCAAACGCCACCGCGTGGTG
This sequence comes from Pseudomonadota bacterium, assembly GCA_038745855.1. Classification (GTDB taxonomy): domain Bacteria; phylum Pseudomonadota; class Alphaproteobacteria; order Caulobacterales; family Hyphomonadaceae; genus UBA5336. The sequence continues at coordinate 64,141 of JBCDLC010000010.1, forward strand.
ACGCCGGACCTGCCGGTGTTCCTCGACGCCATCCTCGCCGATGAGCCCTTCGCTGGCGGACTGGAACCCATGATCGGCGAGGCGCATCTGCGCACGCTGACCCTGCTCGGATTTCCATCATCTACCTTGCCGGGCATGCTGGATGAGCTGAACCGCCAGGGATTTGGGTATCGCTGGTGCACGCGGTTCATCAGTATGGACAAAGCCGAGGCGGAAAAGCTCCTCTGCAAGAAACGCCGTCACTGGTTCGCCAAGCGCAAATCCATCGGCGCGGTCCTGCGTGAGACCATGTTCAATGAACAGGCGGCTCTCGTTGACAATGACGCCGACAACAAGGCCGCCGATGCCGACGAGGCGCTCCAGGAGCTTGGCTCGGACCTTGTCTCCTATGGCTATGTCACGACGACGATTACCGTCACCGATCCCGACCGGCGGGTGGTGGACGAGCACATCCGGATCGCCGAGCGCATCATCAATGGCCGGGGCTTCACCGCCATTCGCGAGAGCCTCAATGCCGTCGATGCCTGGCTTGGCTCACTGCCGGGCCATGTCTACGCCAATGTCCGCCAACCCATCCTCAACACGCTGAACCTCGCCCATCTGGTGCCGCTGTCTGCGGTCTGGCCGGGCGAGGCCGACAACCGGCATCTGGGCGGGCCCGCGCTCATCCAGGCCCAGACCAATGGCACGACGCCCTTCCGCCTCAATCTCCATATCGGCGATGTGGGCCACACGCTCGTGGTCGGACCGACGGGCGCGGGCAAGTCCGTCCTGCTGTCACTGCTCGCCAGGCAATGGCAGCGCTATGAGGGCGCACAAGTCTTCATTTCCGACAAGGGCCGCTCAGCCGGCGCGGCGACCCTCGCCATGGGCGGGGCGCATCTCGATCTTGGCGGTGCGCGCCGGCCGAGCCTGCAGCCGCTGCGCGACATCGATACCGAGCACGGCGCAAGTTTCGCCGCAGACTGGCTGGCAGGGCTTTGCAGCGGCCAGGAGCTGGCGCTGACGCCGGACCTCAAGGAAGCGCTCTGGGCCGCCATCCTGGCGCTCGGTTCAGCGCCCGAAGCCGAGCGCACCCTGACCGGCCGCTCGCTCATGGCCCAGCACGAGGATTTGAAGGCCGCGCTGCATCCCTTCACGCTTGAAGGCCCGCACGGACGTTTTCTGGATGCCGACAATGAAAGCCTCCAGCTCGCCGACACGGTGTGTTTCGAGATGGAAGAACTGATGCATGCCGGCGCGGCCGTCGCGCCCGTCATCACCTATCTCTTCCACCGGCTGGAAGACCGGTTCGATGGCCGACCCACACTGCTCATCCTTGATGAGGCCTGGCTGTTCCTCGATGACCCGATGTTCGCCGCCCGCATCCGCGAATGGCTCAAGACATTGCGCAAGAAAAACGTCTCGGTCGTGTTCGCGACCCAGTCGCTTGCCGATATCGCAAACTCATCGATTGCCCCGGCGCTCGTGGAAAGCTGCCCGACCCGGATCTTCCTGCCCAATGAGCGCGCCCAGGCTGGTGCGTCCGTCGCGGGCCCAGCGCGCACATCCTACGCCATGGGATCCGTCGCGTCCGGTGCCACGGGCGCTTCGTCGGTTGGCGCAGGCCGGGCCGGTGTCGTCCACGCCGGCGGCGATAGCATCCGCGACGCCATGTCCAAACCCGGTAATGCTGTACGCGATGCCTAGCAGCGCGGCAGCCAATCGGCCTGGCGCGCGACGGGCGGGTCCGGCGCCGGCGGCGAAGGATCGGTCCCAGCCAGTTCCAGCAGCCCCGATTGGGCGCGCCGGTTCCAGACCCAGAAACGCATGGGCCAGGCTGGACAGACGGCGGCCCACTCCATCCGTGACGGCGACCGCGGGTCTGCCGGCGCCAACCCCACACTCAGAGACAAGGAGGACTGAGCCATGGCGTTCAACCGCTCAGCCAGCAGCTATGGCGGGAGCCCGTTTCCCGAAACGCCATATCAGAAGGCGGGGCAGGTCTGGGACGACCGCATCGGCTCCGCCCGCGTCCAGGCGAAGAACTGGCGGCTCATGGCCCTTGGCTGCCTGGGGCTCTGCTTCCTGACCTCCAGCGCGCTTGTCTGGCGCTCGATGCAGTCCACGGTGACGCCCTATGTGGTCGAGATCGACGAGACCGGTGCGGCGCGCGCGGTCGGCCCCGCGACCGAGCGCTATGTGGCGAGCGATGCCCAGATTGCCCACCATCTCGCCAATTTCATCAGCCATGTGCGCGGGCTTTCGACCGACCCGGTCGTCGTGCGCGAGAACTGGCTGCACGCCTATGATTTCGTGACATCCCAGGCCGCGACCACGCTCAGCGAATACGCCGCCGCCAATGACCCCTTCGCCGATGTGGGCCGCAAGTCCCGCACCGTCGATGTGGTGAGCGTGGTGCGCGTGTCTGACGACAGCTTCCAGGCCCGCTGGACCGAGAAGACCTATGAGAACGGCGCGCAGATGAAGACGGAGCGCTTTACCGGCCTCTTCTGCATCGTCACCCAGACCCCCACCGATGCGGAAACCCTCCGCGCCAATCCCCTCGGCCTCTATGTCCACTCCCTGAACTGGGGCCAGGATCTCGACAGAGGAGACCGTCAATGATCCGCCTCATCCTTTCCGCTTCCGCCCTTACCCTGGTGACCGCCTGCGCCTCTCTTGAAGGTCCGTCCGAGCCGATTGATCCGGGCGCTTTCGTGGCCGCCGTGCCCATCGCGCAAGATGAGGCGCGGCCCGTCGAGATCGTCGAAACCGTCCGCCCACTGCCACTACCCGGGCAGATGATGCCGGTCGGAACCAGCAGCGATGCGCGCCGTGTGGCGCGGGCCGTGGCGACCACGTCAGACCCCGCCGAGACCATCGCTCAGGGCCGCCAGGGCGCGCTGATCGAGCCCTCGGTCGATGGCTATGTGAACGCCATCCAGGTCTACCCCTACACCAAAGGCGCGCTTTACCGGCTCTATGCGAGCCCCGGCCAGGTGACCGACATCGCCTTGCAGCCAGGCGAGGAACTGGTCTCGGTCTCAGCTGGTGACACGGTGCGCTGGGTGGTCGGTGATACGATATCCGGTTCCGGGCCCACGGCCCGCTCCCATGTGCTCGTCAAGCCGATCACGCCGGGCATTCGCACCAATCTCATGATCGCCACCGACCGGCGTACCTATCACCTGGAACTGGAAAGCGTGGATGGCGGCTATATGGCGGCCCTCTCCTGGCGCTACCCGGCCGATGAGCTTGCCGAACTTTCCGCCCGCAACGGGCGAGCGATTTCGCGCGAGGTGCGAACCATCGGCGAAGGCCTGACACTGGAGGGCCTCGATTTCGACTACCGCCTCACCGGCGATAATCCGGACTGGAAACCGGTCCGCGTCTTCGACGACGGCCGGCAGGTCTTCATCCAAATGCCGGAGAGCATTGCGACCACTGACATGCCGCCCCTCTTCGTTCTGGGCGAGGATGGAGACGCAGAGCTCGTGAACTACCGCGTCCGCTCGAACTACTATGTCGTCGACCGGCTCTTCCGGGCGGCAGAACTGCGCATGGGTGAGCGAGGCCAGACCGTGGTGCGCATCACTAAAGAGACCGAGCGGCGCAATCCCATCGCTGCCTTGTTCGGAGGCTGAGGGCCATGGCCGATCCCATCCCCTTCGATGAAACCGCCGAGCGATTGCAGATCCGCTCAAGCCCGAGGCCTGTGACACGGGTCAAGCGAAAGGTCCTCCTTGCTGGCGCCAGTGTCGGAACGCTCTTGCTCTTCGCCGCAGCGAGCATTGCCCTCGCGCCACCAAAGGCCGGCGGCATGGTTGGCCAGGAGCTTTACAACACGACCAATACACGGACACCGGATGGGCTCTCAGACCTTCCGGCGAGCTACGGTGAGGTCATGCCGGTCAAAGAGCGGGTAGCCCGGCTCGGGCCGCCTCTGGCTGGCGATCTCGGCTCCACCATACTCAAGGCCGAACGCGAGCTTGGGATCGAGCCAGAATATGTCACCCGGTTCGAGGATGATTTCCGGCCGAGCCCGGTGACCGAGGCCGCCCGTGCCCGCCGCATGCGCGCCGCGGCCCTTGAAGAAGAAGCCGCCTGCGCGCCGGTCTTCTTCCAGCTTCAGTCAGAAACAGGCGGTCAGACCGTGGCTGACAACGCCCCGTGCCTGCCTTGACTTCCAGACACCCATGGAAGCCTACCTCGCTGAAGCCGTTGCACTTCAAACGTGAATGGACACCTTCGCAAGCGAGGGCGCGGGCAGCGACATATACAACCCCCACCAAGTCGAGGATCCGGCTTCGCCGTTCCAGGTCATGGCCGGCACGCTGATCCCAGCCTCGCTGGTCACGGGGATCAACTCTGACCTTCCCGGAACCATCGTCGCCCAGGTGACCCAGCCGGTCTATGACACGGTATCCGGCCAGTACGTTCTTATCCCCCAGGGATCGCGCCTTATCGGGCGCTACCAGTCCGAGGTTTCGTTCGGACAGGACCGCGCGCTCATCAGCTTGGATAGGATCATCTTCCCGGATGGATCCTCTATCGTGATCTCAGCGCTGGGCGCTGACGCACAAGGCTCTGCGGGGCTCGCTGACCGCGTCGATCACCATTGGGACCGGGTGTTTGCAGCCGCAGGCCTTGCCACAATCCTCGGCATCGGCGCCGAGCTCGGCGCAGGCGGCGAGGACGAGATCGAGCGCGCCGTGCGCCGCGGCGTTGGCGACACCGTCAACCAGGCTGGCCAGCGCGTGGTCGATCGAAATCTCGGCATCCAGCCCACCATCACCATCAGGCCCGGCTGGCCCGTCCGCGTGGTCGTCACCCGCGACCTGATCCTGAGACCCCATTGATCGGAGAGACCCCCATGGCCCTGCGCCTAGACCAACTGCCCGACCGCACACCCGTTCGCATGACGCTGTCGATCGATCCCGATCTGGCGGCCGCGCTCAGCGACTATGCCGACATCTATCGCCAAACCTATGGCGCGGACGAAAAACCCGAAGCGCTCATCCCCGCCATGATCGAGAAGTTCCTGGCCTCGGACGCCAGGTTCAAACGGGCCCGAAAGGCCCTCCACGCCAAGCCACAGAAGGAGTTTGAAAATGGCAACGATCGGCACGTTTAGCGAAAATGACGGCGCCTTCACCGGAACCATCCGCACCATGACGATCAACGTCAAAGCCCAGCTTGTACCCAATCGCGATAAAGCGTCGGACGGCGCGCCGGACTATCGCCTCTATGCCGGTGGCACCGGACTTGGGGCGGGCTGGAACCAGGAAAGCAAGGATGGCGGCAGGCCTTATGTCGCCATGAAGCTCGACGATCCGAGCTTCGCAGAACCCGTACGCGCCGCGTTCTTTGCCAACAGCGAAGACGGCACCGGCGTCATGGTCTGGAAGCGCTGAACCACCAGCCCCTACACGGCAACCGCATCACCATGGTCACCGACGAGGAATTGGAGATCGCCCGGCGCATCGCCGCCGAAGTCGTCCTGAAGATGGGCGACAAGTACTGGCCCATCTTCGAGATGGTGGATGCCGAATGCGCCAGGCGCGCCGAGCGCCGGGCCCGGCTGGACAAGTGCCTTAGTGAGAAGTCGGACATGGCCGGAACAGCAGCTCAGCTAGCACTGCCGGCCACCGGTGCCCGATCCGGAAAGGCGCTATCGATCCGCCGGAACACTTCGGCGTCGTAGGGATGAACGATCTTCAGGAGCTCATCCCGGCGATAGGCCATTGACCCGCCATCGCCAAAGCTCGGCCTGGTGTTCCGGTGGCCCATCAGAAGGCACCTCAGCCCATAATCAATGTTCGCCTCCTGCATCCTTTTCTCGAAGGCGTGCCGGAACGAGTAGATGACATGCGCTTCGGTCGGAAAGAGTTTCCGGGCACGAAATGCCTTCATCATGTTGGCCGAGAACAGCTCACCCCGATCGTGATAGTGGGGAAAGCCCCCGGGCGACCGCCTTGCTGCCTCCAGCGCCACCCCCACCAGCGGTATGTCCCGGATAGACGCCTCGGTCTTGATCTCTCGGCTTTGGCGCGGGGCAATCGAGATGTAGGGCACATCGCCATCGAGAAGTATGTCCTCTGCCCGCAGATTGATGATCTCGCTCGGCCGGCAACCTGTCTCGATGAGCAGGTAGGTGATGAGTTGAAGTTCGGCGCGGAGCCCGATGAGCGCGCCCGGGGCGAGAATGCGGGCCTGCACCCAGTCGTCAGGGAAGGCGGGCACCTCTGATCGGGTCTTTGCCTTGAAGAACAGGTTCCTGAAAGGGTTCTGCCGCGTCTCCTCGCCGATGTGCTTGAAGTAGGCGGCGTAGAGCAGGCGGATGTTGCCGATATGACGGTTCGCGGTGTTCGGTTTGACGGGCTTTGTTCCGGACGAGCCCCGGACACGGTCTGACCAGAAACGGTGATAGGCCAGCGCATGGTCTCTTGTGATGTCTGTGAGCGCCAGGTCCCCGATCTGTTCGATGAAATAGCTGATCGAGAGACGCTTTACCTTCCGCCACTGGTACGCTTGGGCTTCGGATTTGCCGTACTGGTCGTCGATGGCGATCTCATCGAAATAGATCTCCAGCGCTTCGCTGACGGTGACCTTTGGCTCTTCGACCCCGCCCAGGAGTGCTTCGACCTGATCGGGTCGTTCGTCCATGACGGAGGCGTTTTGTCCATTGAGCGCAACTAACCGCCGAACGACATCTTCGATCTGATGCTCGGCGATCAATTGGGCCACGGGGCGGTACCGGAAACCGCAGACCAAGGCCGCCGCCCGGGCCGCCTTGTACCGTTGGTGCGCGAGCGACCGCAGGCTCTGAGTATCGCCCTCATTGCTCGCGAGGGCCAGGGACATGCTGGCCCAGAACGCGTCATCGGCGTCGGCGAGTTCGTCACGGCGGAGGCGGGCCGTCTCAAGCGACGATGTGCCGAGTGCCATCCTGATCATTCCACGATCATCGAAACCGGAAAAACGCTTTGGTACCCGCCGATAGCAGCGCCAACGGCCGGCCCTTTGGCGCAGGTGTCGGTCCTTGTCGCGGGTTCGATCCGTCACCCCTTGTGGCACAAAATGAGCGCAATTTGTGGCACAGAACTGAGAAATGCGCAGAAATCGCCAGAGAAATGCGGTTTATATCGCTGATTTCGTTTAGGAATTTAGGGACTCAGTTGGTGCGGATGGAGGGACTCGAACCCCCACGCCTTGCGGCGCTGGTACCTAAAACCAGTGCGTCTACCAATTCCGCCACATCCGCTTTCTTTGCGGGAGACTTACAGTGCCTTCGGGCGCATTGCACCCTCTTTCCGAATGGAATTTCCCACAGCCCCGCAACTTGCTCCGGCGATTTGCGAAACAGCGCGCCGGATCAGGCGTTTTCGTCCACCGGCGGAACGCACCGCGGGTGAAGCGTGCTCGCCCAATAGGCGACGCCACCCCGGCCGGCACCCCGAGCGCCCCCTGAACACCAAAGTATTCCCGTTCCTCGGCGAAAGTGTGAAAGCAGGCGGTGCCCCCATCACCTTCACGCCCGGGCCAAAGCTCGAAACAACGGAAAGCTCAAACCTGCCAGCAGGCCACCGATATGGGCGGCCCACGCAATCGGCAGGGAAAAGACCCCGCCAAGGGCAAGAAACACCACATTGATCAGCAGCCAGGGCGCGCTCGCCCGCAGCGCACCGCCAATCCCGCCCCGGCTGTAGCCGAAGGCGGGCAGCAGCCCCGAAATCGCCGATGATGCGCCAATGGCGATCCCATTCTCGCCGGCCCGATCAAACCAGAAAACCTGCAAACCCGCCCCGCCAGCGGCGCACAGCGCGAAGAAAGCCAGGAAAAGCAGACCCCCGCGCCATCCCCGCCCCAAATCCAGCGCCACAGCCGAGCCGAACGACAACAGAGCCGCCACGTTCATCGCGAGGTGGATCATCCCGCCATGCAGGAACACATGCAGCAGATACGGCGCAAGATCTCCCCAGGGCCGGTACACCCCCTGAAATCCCGGCCCACCGGCCACAGCCCCCACCGCAAACATCTGGTCTTCCACACCCGGCGGAACCAGAAACTGCACCAGGCTGACAAGGCTGATCGCGGCGGTCAGGACAAGAATTACCAGCGGCATGCAATATTCTCGACGTGCCACCAATTGATGAAAGCGCAGCGACCCTTCATCATCGGAATTGGACAGTCATGTTTCCTAAATGCTAAGGCCAATAGACTCCTTCGCAGCCCTCAGCTTTTCGCCCTTCGCTTCGAAAAGGGCAAGTCCACGAGCTGCATACGCGCCAACATCAATTGATGTGAGATTCGTAAATTTCGTCCTCATTTTATAGGCAGTGCCGAGAGCATTTTGATCAATCCACCAGTGGTTAGCACCGCTACGATCAAATGAATAGTTTAATATCTTCGCTAGACCAATACTGAAGTCTAATGCCTGCGGCTTAATGAAAAGGCAATTTGCACTGACACCTCGCCATGGATGAACATTAGGATAATTTACAAATCTCCTAAACCCGAGGTTGACACCAGCAACACAACGCCTATCGGCGACAATATTTGACAGCACAGGCTCCTTTAAAATTCCATCAGCATCCACTATGATTACAGGCCGATCTAATCTTCTCAATATCTCTGGCAAACGCCAAAATCGAATACAAGTATGCGCTGCCTTCTCGTCCTGCACATCAAAGTTTCCGACCGACAGAGAGACATCTACGCCGCTATGATCTGAAACAATCTTTTTATGTATAGTATAGATTTCATCTATCGGATTTGACACATGAAAGTGTATATTTTTGAGGCTTTCCACCTGATCGATACTCTTGCACAAATCCGCCGCAAACGCTGCAAAGTACACAGAGTCGCATCCCACGAAGTAGAGAGGATCATCACTCTTTGGTTCCGAAACCCATAAAATCTCCGAGAGCCAAGATGGTGTTTCTTGTCCTGATTGCGCTCTCAGGTAGTCCTGCATCGATGAAACAGTATGGGCGCCAATAGCCTGGCCAATGAGACTTGAATGGTTAGCGTTGTGGAGTGCAGCCGCTTTTCTATACAGCGTATTCGCAGAATACCAATCTCCCTCGATATATTGCATGCTTGCTTTTGCAATAATATGATAGGCCATGCCTTCGACTGAGATAGATTCAGCGTCAACACGGTCCCGAAGCCGTTGAAAGATCGAAATATCTGGAACCTTACCATCCCAAAACCCATTTTCGGAGCGTACAGAAGCGTCGTACCAAAGACCATACAACCAATTCCGAACTTTCAAATTTCTCACCTCTGAAAGCAAGTCAAAGATATCGTCAATAATGGAGTGTTCAGCAGCGTAAACGGCGTGCCGATTCCACTCCAGCCGCAAACTCGTTATCAGTGGGTTCTTGACCGAAGCGGTTCTTACCTGCTTAAGAATATCATTGAGTGTATACATTCTTATATTTCCAAGCTCCTACTTATATTAATTCAGCGCATGAGAAACAGTTTCGACGTTTTGGACCTTTAATAAACTCAACATACATAACGGCAGAAGATCCACCCCACCCTCCAGCCGCTCACGCCGTCCGTTCCCGCGTTGCAGTGAAGCGGATGTCAGGGTTCTTCTCCTGGGCATAGCCCACATCCCAGGCATTCTTCGCAAGGTACACCGGCGCGCCATCAAGATCGGTTCCGGTGACAGACTTGTTCTTATCGAGGAACGCTTCCAGCACCGCGCCATCCTCACAGGCGATCCACCGCGCCACATTGTAGGGCGCGGTCTCGAAATCCACGTCGAGGCCATATTCCGCCGCCACCCGCTCGCGCATCACCTCGATCTGGAGCTGTCCCACAGCCCCCACAATCATGTCAGACCCGATGGCCGGCCGGAAGAGCTGGGTCACGCCCTCTTCCGCAAGGCTCTCCAGCGCCTTCTTGAGGTGCTTCTGCTTCATCGGATCCTTCACCCGCGCCCGCCGCAGGATCTCCGGCGCAAAGTTCGGGATCCCCGCAAACACCACCGTCCCGCTTTCCGACAGGCTGTCGCCCACCCGGAGCTGGCCATGGTTCGGGATGCCGATCACATCGCCCCCATAGGCGGTCTCGGTGATCTCCCGGTCCTGGGCCAGGAACATCAGCGGATTGTGCACATTGATCGCCTTGCCGCCCGCCACCTTGAGCCGCATCCCACGCTTGAATTCGCCCGAGCACATGCGGAAGAACGCCACCCGGTCGCGATGGTTCGGGTCCATGTTCGCCTGGATCTTGAACACAAAGCCCGACACTTCCTTGTCGCCCGCGCTCACCTCTGTCTCCGCCCCGGCCTTCTCAGCGGTCTGCACGCGCGGCCCCGGCGCAAACTCCGCCAGTGTGTCGAGCAATTCGGCCACCCCGAAATGCCGGAGCGCCGAGCCATAGACAACCGGCGTCATATGCCCCCCGAGATACGCCTCCCGGTCGATATCCGGCATCGCTTCCCGCGCCAGCTCCGCCCCCTCGCGCAGCTCCTCCAGCACGCCCGCATCCATCACCGACGCCACCGAATTCCCATCCATGGCGACCCGGTCGGCCGCGCCCACCTTCACGCCTTCTTCCGCGGTGCGCTTCTCGAAGACGCAGAATTCGTCGCGGCGCAGGTCCAGCATGCCCGCAAACCGGTTCCCGCTCGCCGCTGGCCAGTAGAGCGGCGCACAATCGAGCTGCAGCTTGTCCGACACGTCGTCCAGCAGCTCCAGCGGATCTAGCGCCTCCCGGTCCATCTTGTTGATGAACGTCGTGATCGGGATGTCCCGCATCCGGCACACCTCGAACAGCTTCAGCGTCTGCGGCTCGATCCCCTTCGCCGCGTCCAGCACCATCACCGCGCTGTCGGCCGCCGTCAGCGTCCGGTAGGTGTCCTCCGAGAAGTCTTCGTGCCCCGGCGTGTCCAGCAGGTTAAATACGAGGTCCTTGTATTCATACGTCATCACCGAGGCCGACACCGAGATCCCCCGGTCCCGCTCGATCTTCATCCAGTCAGACGTTGTCCGCCGCCGCTGTCCCCGTGCGGCAACCTCCCCCGCCAGCCGGATCGCCCCCGCCGCCAGGAGCAGATTTTCCGTCAGCGTCGTTTTCCCGGCATCGGGGTGGGAAATGATCGCGAAGGTGCGCCGGCGTCCGGCTTCGGTGGCGATGGGCATGGGTCGGTCCAGGGCCTTTCGAACAGGCGCCATCCGCTACCTGATTTACGCGCCGCGCGGAAGGCCGATTTACGCCCCCCAGGAGAGGGCACCCCCTTCCCTTCCGCCGCCCAAAGCCCCTAAGCTGCCAGGCTGAGGAAACCCATCGCGCGAAACGCCCGCCCAGAGGAGCCGCCCCATGCCCGATACCGAAACAAGACCGCCCGTCACGGGTTCCAATGTCACCAGCCCCAATTACGGCAGCTTCCAGAACGAGATCTACAATGCCGGGCTCCAGGGCGTGATCCCGAAATACCCTGTCGGCTTCAAGGACCTCGTCGAACAAGCCACCGCCGCCATGCCGCCCCACGTCCTCAGCTACGTCCAGGGCGGCTGCGGCGACGAGCTGACCCAGGACCAGAATGCCGCTGCTTTCGCCCATTGGGGCATGGTCCCCCGCATGCTCGTCGACTGCACCACGCGCGACCTCACCACCACCCTCTTCGGAGACACCCTGCCCAGCCCCGCCTTCATGGCCCCAATCGGCGTCAACGGCATGTGCACCCAGGACAGCCACGGCGATATCGCCGCCGCCAAGGCCTCTGCCCTCTCCGGGGTACCCTTCACCGCCTCGACCCTCTCCAACGATCCCCTTGAAGAGGTCATCACCCATTGCGGCGATGTCCCCGCCTGGTTCCAGCTCTACACCCCCAAGAATCGCGAATTCGCCGAAAGCCTCATCTCCCGTGCCGAAAACGCCGGCTACAAGGCCCTGGTCGTCACGCTCGACACCTGGGTCACCGGCTGGCGCCCCCGCGACCTCACCACCGCCAACTTCCCCCAGCTCCGCGGCCATGTCCTCGAGAACTATTTCTGCGACCCGGTCTTCCGCAGCCTCCTGGCCGCCCCGCCCGAGGAAGACCGCGCCGCCGCGATCATGGCCTTTGCCGCCGTCTTCGGCGAAGTCCTCACCTGGGATCACATCCCCTGGCTCCGCTCGGCCACGAAGCTGCCCATCGTGCTCAAGGGCATCTGCCATGCCGATGACGCCCGCCGTGCGGCAGACCTCGGCATCGACGCCATCTACTGCTCCAACCATGGCGGCCGCCAGGCCAATGGCGGCATTGCAGCCATCGACATGCTGCCCGGCGTCGTCGAGGGCGCGGGAGACACGCCCGTCCTCTTTGATTCCGGCATCCGCTCGGGCTCTGACATGATCAAGGCCATCGCACTCGGCGCCACCGCCGTGGGCGTCGGCCGCCCCTACACCTACGGCCTCGCCCTCGGAGGGGCGGAAGGCGCTGCCCACGTCCTGCGCTGCATCCTTGCCGAAGCGGACCTCCTCATGGCCGTCAACGGCTATCCCACCCTCGCCGACGTCCGCCGAGAGGGCGCCCAACGCCTGCCCTGACGCCCGTTCGCAGCGCTCCGCACCCGGGGAGGCCCACCAGATGGTCTTCAACACCTTGGTCTTCGGCCTCTCCTATGCGGCAGTGATCGGGGCGATGATTATCCTCTCATACCGCGCAAACCCCCGGCTGTGGCTCCACGACTACCCCCAGGAGATGCAGGCCCTCGTGCCGCCCAAGACGGCCGATGAGATCCGCCAGATGCGCCTCTGGGCGATCCCCGTCACGGGCACCATGGTACTCGCGCCCCTGGGCTTTGCCCTGTGGCATCACCCGGTCCAGGATTTCTCCTATCTCGGCGCGTTCATCGTGATCTGGACGGTCATGCAGGTGTTCAACCTCTTTGACCTCATCGTGCTCGACTGGATTGTGACGGTCTGGTGGCGCCCGCCGTGGGTCCAGCTCGAAGGCGCTGAACACATGCGCCACCACGACAACCTCGCCTTCCACTTTCGCGGCTTCCTCGCAGGGCTTCCCATAGCCGTCATCGGCGCCGCCGCCCTGTCGCTGCCCTTCATCTGGCTTTGACGCACCGAAACCCGCGCCCCCACCCACAGACCATCACCGCTCAAGCCAGAAACCGCGCCGCGTGCCTTGCAACCGTCGCCGCGCGCTCCTCATGGGGCAGGAAACACGACGCCTCCACGGCGGCAAAGCCCGCGCACGTGGGCATGGACGCCGCCATCTCGCGACCAAGCGCCATGGGAAACGTCACATCATTGGCGCCCCAGATGAACTGAACCGGGCACCGGACCGCACCGTGCACCTCACCCAACCGGTCGATCACCGAGAAATCGAGGCCCACAAGATAGCGCCGCATCCCCTCAAACCGCTGCGGGTGATCGATGAAATGATCAACGAACAGCGCCTTGAAGTCCCCCTCGATCAACGCCTTGTCATGGAAACAGCCCCCATACCCCAGCGCCGATCGGCGATAGAAACGAGACCGCGCCAGCCCCCTGAACACCGCCCCATTCCAGCGATGGGCCCAGCGATGGCCGAACAGCCGCTGGTAGGCCGGAATGAACGGCGGCCGGTGACCGGGGATCTCCGTGTTCAGAAGCACCAGTTTCTCCACCCGGTCCGGGCGGTGCGCCGCCACAAGTCGCGCCACGGTGCCGCCCGTGTCATGGGCCACAATATGAAACGCAGGCAGCTCGAATGCATCGGCAAACGCGATCACCCGCCGGGCATGGTCGGCGAAGTCCATGCCCGCCCCATCCGGTATCCAGCCATCGTGCGCCATGCCGAGGGCATTGAAATTGAAACACGTGAAATCCTGTTCCAGGAAAGCAACGATGTGTCGAAAGGTTGCCCGATGAAATGGCCATCCGTGCAGGAAGAGGATCGGCGGTCCGCGACCGGTGATCGCCACATCAAAGTGTTCCCGCATTCCCACCAAACATCCCCCAGAGACCAGCCTTACATACAGAGTGTATGTCAAATAAATCTCACATACGCAATGTATGTGAACCGCACCAGTCGAAGCCCATGACGGAACCACCAATGACGGAACCGCCACCGCAAACCCGGAACGCCCAGGCGGCCGCGACCCGCGAACGCCTGATCGAGGCCGCCACCGAATTGTTCGCACGCAAAGGCTATGGCGCGGTCTCGGCGGCAAACATCGTCGCGGCTGCCGGGGTCACGCGGGGCGCGCTCTATCACCATTTCCCCGCGGGAAAATCAGGTCTTCTCGGCGCCACCGCCGAGCGCCTTGTGGAGGACCTGGTGGCAACCCTTGCCGCCAAAAACGCCCCTTCAGGTCAAGACAAGGCTTCCGCAGCTTCCGGGCAGCCCCTCACCTTGGCCGATGTTCCATCGCTTCTGGGGGCGTTTTTCGAGGCGGCCAGCACCCCGGCCTACCGCCAGATCGTCCTTGAAGATGCCCCATCGGTCCTGGGCAGTCAGGCTTGGCGGGCCGTCGAGCACAAGCACACGGTCGGCTTCATCGAAGCGGCGCTTGAAACCCTGCAAAGGTCTGGCGTCCTTGTGGCCGGGCCCATCAGACCCTTGGCCATTCTGATCTTCGGCGCCTGTTGCGAGGCCTCCCTCGAGATCGCCCATGCCAACGACCGTGAAGCCGCCATCGCACAGGGGACCGATGCGATGATGGCGCTCCTATCCGGTCTCATTCGCCACGCCCCAGATCCACCGCAATCGCCCTAGCCGCCCCCCACCCGTGACCGACCCGGGTGTAGGATAACTTCGCCCCTATCCACGCCCCGCGCCCTGTAATCGTTGCAAAAACCCGCGGCTTATCCGACGGATCTATGCCCGTGATAAGCTCCCCTCAAATGTCGAACATCACCGACACCATCGAAGAGCTCCGCCCCTTTGGCGAGCAGCTTTATACCCGCGTGATCGGCCGCGATGACCTCCATCTCGCGCCCGACTTCCTCACGCGGGCCGCGGCCGCACGCCTGAAGGCCGGCATCGCGATGCTCGAATCCTGGATCAGACGCGTGCTGATCCTGCTCGCCCTC